>CAQGLR010000007.1 GCA_948794795.1 uncultured Lachnospiraceae bacterium
GAAACTTATTAACAAGTACTCTTGATTGAGTACACCATTATTATACTAGGAGGTGGAGTAATGGGTGGTTCTTATGTAGTAAATGGGGCAAAGGTAAGCTGCAGCATGGGTTCAGTTGAAGTACCTCTGCGTACAACCCCAGGGCGGAGTGTGAAACTTAGGGGAAAGGACAGGGCAAATATAGCAGACTGTATACCGCTTGTCAATGTTGGACCTTTTGGTGTATGCAAGACAACTACAATGCCATGTGTGCCAGCATGTGCCATGTGGCTGAATGGCAAGAATGATGTGCTGGTAAATGGCATGCCAGCACTGCTTGATAAATCTAAGGCAATCTGTCCTGTAGGTGCAGGAATACTTAAAATAGAAGATGACGGGCAATAAAAAGATTATGTTACAAAAAATATGGCATATGCAGGTTAGGAGACCCAGATATGAAGGAATATGGAGATGAAGGCTTTATAGCCCTTCTGCGTGAAGGACGTGCAGAAGCAAAGAAGGATATAAGGAAAGGAAAAGTCCTGGCAGATGGCCAGGTGCTTGAATTCAGGGAGAGGGAAATTATTAAAAAGATGTTATGGATGTGGCTTCCAGATGGCTTTGGTCCATTAAGCGGGGAGATGGCAAGGCTTAAATATCCTAATGAGAACAGGCCGGATATAATTTATACCAATCCTGGGACAACAATAAATGTTACATTTTCCCATAAGACAGACCGGCTTGAAGAAGGACAGGAAGAAGAAATACGTGACTATATGGGAGAGATAGTGCAGAGGCTGCACCCGTCTTCTGGAATTATAGAGAAAAACACAGCAGAAGCAGAAAACTGCAGGCTGGCATGGTTTGATTTTGTAACGCCAGCTATTGATACAGATATTTACAATATAATGTTTTTTACATCTTTACAAGGACGGCTGCTGATGGGCGGCTGTAACTGCCTGGATGAAGATAAAGATGTATGGAAGGAACTTTTTGTGCAGATGCTTGGGACTGTACGTTCTGCCTGATAATGGCAGTGCGGCAGGGTACTGGAAGGAGTGGATACCATATGGAACTGCAGGAAGTGGGAAGATATGAGGTGGAGCCGTTTGCGCTAGAACGCATCCTTGAGCTGCATCTTACAAAGAAGGTTAATGAACATGCAAGGTTAAGTATACGTGGTGTGCTGAAAGAGGGCGGAGAAGCAGGGCTTGTTGATGATGACTGGGACGAAAAGGCAATAACCCTTAAAGAGGAAGGGAAGACTTTGTTCTGCGGCGTGGCTTCTGGCATTGGCGTAGTCTGTGAAAACGGGGTTTATTACCTGGAAGCAGAAGCAGTATCATGGACAATAAAACTTGACCTGGAGAAGAAGAAACGTTCTTTCCAGGAAAAGGGGTTAAGCTATAAAGACATTGCTGAAAAGCTTGCAAAAGAAGCAAGTGGTAAAGCAGAGTGTAATGCCCCAGAGAAGAAAGTTGGAAACCTGCTGCTTGAATACAGGGAAACAGACTGGGAATTTTTAAAACGTCTTGCATCACACAGCAACAGTGTTCTTGTACCAGACCCTAAAAGTAAAAAGCCAGAGTTTGCATTTGGTGTGAAGAAGGGTGAAGAGTATAAGGATGATGTGGGTACTGGTGGTGACTTTGCCATAAGGAAAAAGGTAGCAAGGTACAGGAAGATGTCACAGTGTGAAGGACTTTCATATGAAGAAAAGGATGCAACAGAATACACCCTGGATACAGACCATGCTGCTTTTGAAATAGGTGATATGGTAAAACGGGACGGGAAAGAACTGTATGTAAAGGAAGTGGACATAAAGCTGGATGAATCCGTTTTTAGCTGCCGTTACGGGCTTACAACTAAGAAAGGGCTTTCTGTAAAAAAGGCCAGCCACCCATATGCCAGCGGGCTTACACTGGATGGCACTGTGTTAAAAGCAGAAGGGGATACAGTAAAAGTGCACCTTGCCATTGATGACAGCCAGGATGAGGGCAAGGCATACCCGTTCCCTTACGCAACAGGTTATTCCGCAGAAGGGCATACAGGATGGTATGTAATGCCTGAGAAAGGTGACACTGTCCAGATAGTATTCCCTACAGAGGATGAGAACCAGGCATATGCGGTGCAGTCGGTAAGGAAAGAGGATACAGACAAGACAGCAGACCCAGAAGTAAAGTACCTGCGTACACCAAATGGCAAAGAAATCAAGCTTGACAAGGAAGAAATACTTATTACGGCCAATGATAATGTTACTTATATAAAGATAAACGAAAAAAGTGGCGTGGAGATTATTACAGACAAAGCGGTACAGGTAACAAGCGGCGGAAGTGTTACAGTAAACAGCGGTGACCAGATTTCCATGACAAGTGCAAATGATTTCAGTATTAATGCAGGCAAGAATTTATCTGTTACAGCAGCAGATTCCATTACAATGACATGCCGTGAAAACAGCATGAAGTTTGAAACACCATCAACTGGAATTGAAATGTCTGCAACAAAGCCTGTAAAAGTAACAGGCGGTGACACCATAGACATAACAAGCAAAGGGAAGTTTACAGCAAAATCAAGCAATGAATTCCAGATTACTGCAGACCAGAAGCTTGAAACGGAGTCAAAACAGACACTGGAAATCAAGTGCAAAGACAATGAAGTAAAGCTTGAAAGCGGCGGCAAGGGTGTGGACATATCATCTGGCAAGGCAATTTCTGTAGACGGTAAAAATACCCTGGATATAAAGAGTGCAAAGAAAATGAATATTTCGTCCTCACAGGATGTAGAGGTATCTGCAGGAAAGAAAATGTCACTGTCTGCATCAAGCAAATTTGAACAGGAATGCAGCGGAAGTTCCATAAAACTTGATGGCAATATTGACATGAAGGCAAAGCTGATAAAAGAGAATTAAGCATGCACCAGGGGATGTAACAGAAGGATAAAGCAGGAGGAGGTGGTTAATATGGGCTTTCTAAGTGGTATAACATCCTTTGTAAAGGAACATTCAGATGTTATCCATGGTGTCCTGGATGTGGCAGGGTTTATACCAGGTGTAGGTGCAGTGGCAGACCTTGCAAATGCGGGGCTCTATGCCGCTGAGGGTAACTGGCTTGATGCAGGGTTAAGCCTGGCATCTGCAGTCCCTGGTATTGGTGATACAATAGCACTGGCTAAGAAGTCAGGAAAGGCTTTAAAAGGCTTAAAAGGTTTAAAGGGCTTAAAAGGGTTCAATGCACTGGACAAAGCAAAGGGTATGAAGTCACTTTTTGGTGCACTGAAAGGCAAGGCAAAAACAGGGGCATCAAAAGTAAAGGGCTGGCTGAAAAACAGGAAAGAGGCTTTTAAAAATATTAAAAAGAGGCTTAAAGGTGAATGTGTTAACGGAAGGTGCTTTACTGGTGATACATTAGTTTATACAAGGCATGGATATAAAACTATAAAGGAAATACAAAAGGGTGACGAAGTATATTCAAGGAATGCAGAAACTGGTGAAACAGGGTTTAAAGAAGTGGAGGAAGTATTCTGCACAACAGCACATACAATTTACCATGTATGGATAGATGGGAAGGAGGAGATTAAAACAACAGCATACCATCCTGTTTATGTAGAAGGACAGGGATGGGTGACAGCTATTAACCTGCGTGAAGGTGATGCCATAGAAACAGTGGAAGGGATGGCTTGTATAACTAAGATTGTAAAAGAAAGGCATGAAGAGCCAGTAACAGTGTATAACTTCCATGTAAAAGAGTGGGCGTCATACTTTGTAGGGGAAGTAAGGGTTTATGTACATAATGGCAAAGTGCATGGTTCAAAAAAAGTATTGGGAGGTAGTTTTAAAGATGTTGATGCTGGCAGGGGAGCTAATGAAGTGGGACATCATTTTCCGCAGAATGCCTATATGAGAGAATTAGGAGTAGAAAGGAATAAAGGACCAGCGTTATTAATGACTAAAGAAGATCATGCATTGACTAGAACTTATAGAGGAAGAGGAAAGAAAACAATGAAAGCGGATAGTAATTTAAATGCAAGACAAAGAATGGTGTTAGATATAATTGATATTCGCAAAAAATTTGGAAAAAAATACGATAAAGGAATAAGAGAGGCAATAAAGTATGCCAAGACGTTACCAGAATTTAAAAAGTAAAAATTTGTGCATTAAATACATAGAGTTTTTAGTATTTATAGATTAAGTTTTCAGGTAGTATGGGAGGGGATATGGCTTTAAATTGTTTTATTGAAGGTGTAAATAATTTTGTGTCTTTGGAACATGGTGTTTTCTGGTTTCCAATATTAGTAATTACTAAAATTTTCAGTATATAAAAGGCTTCGTGAGCTCTGTCCACACTTGGTTTCAAGAATAAGACTAAAATGCAAAGGCACAAAATTCAGAACACTACTTTTTTAGTCTTTATGGTATGTTAAAAATCTTTGGTGTATTTTTCTGTTATATGAATATGGGTTTTTATATTTGAAATTTGTGCAGAAGTATTTACAAAAGCTGTTTTTTTATGATTTGAAAGCTACAGAATACAAGGGTTGGAGAACACAAGAAACTATTTTTACAGAAAGGTGGATTTATAAGTATGGATTTAATAGAGTTAATTAATAAGTATAAAAATAAAATTTGGGATGATAGTATTCTTATAGAATATGATTTGTTTTTTAATAATTCGTTTAAAGAAAATTGCAAGTTTGTATTTGATGATAATAAAAAACTAAAAGAATTAAATGATGTAATTTTAGAGATAAAGAAAATAGATAAAAATGCAGAAATATATGTGAATACATATGGAATAAATTTTGAGAATAAAAAGATATTTATTTATGCAGATACATTGTGGATTGATACGATAGTTAAATTGGATGAAATGTTTAATATTTTTAGAGATTTTTCTGAAATAGAACCAAGTGATATTGTGTCATTAGATATAAATGAAACAATAGATGGAACTGTGTCGTTGGTATTCTCATTAGATGGAAGGATAGAAGATTATGAGTCATTTATTAGAAATAGAAGATTAAGTAAAATTAAGAGTTTATATTGGGATTAATAGTATATTTATTAAGAAACATAAACTTACAACTTTTATAAATGAAATTCCTGTTGCGTAATCAGTTGTTTTAAGATATTCATAATAGAAGTTGGTTTTATAGTGTCTTAGATATTATTCGGGAAAATAAGGGTGTAAATAATTTTGTGTCTTTGGGAACATAGTATTTTCTGATTTTCAATATCAGGAATTTCTAAAATTTACAGTACCCAAAAGTCTTCATGGATTTCTGAATAAGATTAAAATGCAAAGATACAAAATTTAGAATACTACAGAGAAAGGAAGAATATGTCATTGTTTGCATCAAGCAAATTTGAACAGGAATGCAGCGGAAGCTCCATAAAACTGGATGGCAATATTGGTATGAAGGCAAAACTGATAAAAGAGAATTAAGCAAGTACCAGGGGATGTAACAGAAGGATAAAGCAGGATAAGTTGTTAATATGGGCTTTCTAAGTGGTATAACATCCTTTGTAAAGGAACATTCAGATGTTATCCATGGTGTCCCTGGACGTGGCAGGGTTTATATCGGGTGTAGGTGCAGTGGCAGACCTGGCAAATGCCGGTCTCTATGCCGCTGAGGGTAACTGGCTTGATGCAGGGTTAAGCCTGGCATCTGCAATACCTGGTATTGGTGATACAATAGCACTGGCTAAGAAATCGGGAAAGGCTTTAAAAGGTTTAAAGGGCCTAAAAGGTTTAAAAGGGTTCAATGCACTGGACAAAGCAAAGGATATGAAGTCACTTTTTGGTGTACTGAAAGGCAAAGCAAAAACAGGGGCATCAAAAGTAAAGGGCTGGCTGAAAAATCCCAAAGAGGCTTTTAATAATATTAAAAAATGGCTCAAAGGTGAATGTGTTAATGGAAGGTGCTTTACTGGCGATACATTAGTTTATACAAGGCATGGATATAAAACTATAAAGGAAATACAAAAGGGTGACGAAGTATATTCAAGGAATGCAGAAACTGGTGAAACAGGGTTTAAAGAAGTGGAGGAAGTATTCTGCACAACAGCACATACAATTTACCATGTATGGATAGATGGGAAAGAGGAGATTAAAACAACGGCATACCATCCTGTTTATGTGGAAGGACAGGGATGGGGGACAGCTATTAACCTGCGTGAAGGTGATGCCATAGAAACAATGGACGGGATGACCTGTATAACTAAGATTGTATAAAGAAAGACATGAAGAGCCAGTACCAGTGTATAACTTCCATGTAAAAGAGTGGGCGTCATACTTTGTAGGGGAAATAAGGGCTTATGTACATAATAGTAGAACAAAAACACATGGAGAAGTTAAAGAAGTTATAAAAGAATTTGATATTGTCAATTATAGTGATAAAATTACAGGAATAAAAAATCATCATGCTGTTTTAGATGTGTGGGCAACTAATAATATAAAAGGATATAAATCAAGAGCAAGTAAATCAACATCTATAGCACTAACTAAAGAACATCATGCAATGACAAAAGCAGTTTATAGAGATTGGCTGTTTGAAAAAACAGGAAAAAAGGTAGGAGGGAAAATTAATTGGAAAAATATATAACTAAGAGAAATACAATCATTATCAGAGAGAATGTTTGATGCAGCAAATGTACCAGTATCAGCAAGAAAAAAATATTATAATGAATTTAATAGTTATATTTATAATTTAAAATAGACAGGAGGTAAAGATGTATATTTTGGAATTAATTAATGAAATTAAAAATTCAAAGGACTGTTTTATTTATCCGCCTTGTGGAATTCCAGTAATAGGTGAAAATGTTAAATTACCAAGTGATTTAAAAAAATTTTATGAAGTATGTGGAGGTATTGATTTGTTCAAAAATAAACAGTATGGATTTGAAATTGTTAAACCTAAAGAATTTGTGCTGGCTAACCCACTTATTATTGGAGAACTTTGTGAAGAAGATATTTCATCAAAATGGTATATTATTTGTAAAGATAGTGAAGATAATTATATTACTATTGATTTATGTAAAGAGAAAAATGGGAGATGTTATGATAGTTTTTGGGATAGGCATGGAGTAGTTGGTGAATGTTCAGTTATTGCAATAAGTTTTACAGAATTAATAGAAAGATTATTTAGAAGCAAGGGTAAAAGTTTATATTGGCTAGACGATAATTTTGAATATATAGGTGATGCATATGATGAACTTTAAAATTAAACTAATGTATTTGATTTTGGCTGATTTTTATTAATAGTATAAGTTTAAAAGTTAAAATATGCATTAAATATTTGCTTGAAAAGTTGTTATGGTAAAATGTTATGAAATATCTGATTATTAATTGTAGCAAATTAAAGATTTGTTTCCAAAGGAAAAAGCAGGATATTATCTTGTTACGGAGTCTTTTTGTAAATTTATATTAAGTTTTGAAAAAAATACAATGGAATTATTTAATATTGATGATATAGAAATTGAGTTTGATGATGATTTTTTGGACTAATAAAATTATATATTTTAAATAACAGTAATTTGAAATGTATTTAAAATGATCTGAAATTGTAAATTATAATGATAAAATTGCAATAATAGAATTAAGGATACCAAATGGCACAGAAATCAAGTCTGGCAAAGAAGACTAGTTGCTTTGCGGTCAGTCCAAGCAACACCGTTTCCTTATAATTATCACTGTTTTTATTAATATCAATTACCATATTCCCTCACTTTCTGACACAAAAAAAGGACTATCATGCTACGGCAATAATCCTTTTTCCTATCCTGTTTTGTTTTACTATACTGCTATCACACAGGATTCATTATAAAATGGAATCTTAGAATCATGTGTGACAAACTTCATTCCATCTGCTTTCGCTTGGGCAATCATAATCCGGTCAAAAGGATCATTATTCACCTGATGCTCATTATGGAATACCAGCGTTTCCAATGCCCCTACATGCTTATCTGTAATTGGCAGCATCTGATACCCCATTTTTTCTGCACAGTTCCGATAATTTAGAACCACTGAGCCAGATTTTATCCGGCTTTGACATATATTTGATTGTCGTTTCCCACACAGAGGCAGAACTATAGTAAACATCATTACCTGCATTCATAATCAAAACCTTTGCCTGTTCCGGTAATTTAGGGTTATCATCCAATGCCCACAAAATAATGTGTGTATCTAATAACAGTTTCATTCCATCACTCCAAATATTTTAGCAATTTCAGGGTTCATCTCGTCAAAATCATAATCGTCATCATACAGATTCTGCCCTTTGGCAATTCCAATCCTCTTTGTGATTGCCATATCCTTTTTTTCTTTAGTCTCAGGCTGCATGAAACGGTCTATCATTTCTAATAGAAATTGCAGATTTTCTTCCGAAAGCCCACTGATTTTCTGGACAATCTGGTCTTGTAATACTGACATATTAAACACCGCCTTTCCTTCATAGAATTAACTGCTCCGGCTGTTTGTCTAAACATATTATACACAAATACAGCAGACTATACAATTACAAATTCCTTTTTCAGATGTTTTGACAGTTTATTTTTCATACTATGGTAATAATGATAAATCTCCCCATCTGGTATCCAGATTCCAGCATCATCAATCTTACGGAATACATAATCCAGTATCATATTTTCCATTTGTTTATCCGGTATTTTTCCTGACTCCAGATAACATTTCCGATACGCTTCATACATTTAAAGCTTCCTTACAAGCCTAACACCATACAGGTAAGGCTCTGTGCCCCTTTCACACTGCCTACGGCCAGGATAATACTGAACGTCATCTCACACAGATAAATCAACGTCTTTGCCCAATCCGCATAATCCCCGGTAAATGCCAACAGCCCCATTGATAAAGGCATTGCAGACGATTATTCCCAGAGCCATTGTTACTGCTTCAAATGTGACGGATAAGAAGTATTTTGCATACTCTATTAAAACAGACTTGTCACCAGTATGTATTGTTGTTCCATATAAGTAATAAATTTTTTACAAAAGTTGTAAATTTTATAAAATATTGATATAATTAAATTGTCTATAAGCTTGTTCTTCTTTGGTAATCTTTTTAATGGTCAGTTAACTCCTAAAATAAGATGGATTAAGCCTGATGATCTTCCTGCTGATGATGGAAACTGGTAGTAAGTAAATGGTTTTCAAATTTATTATTATAAATATTAATTTTTATATTGGTTAATATTTAATAATTATTAATATGTTATATTTTTTAATACCAGCTTACAATTTTTGAACATTATTAATATATATAATATTGGTTTATTTTTAATTTGTGAAATAAGTTTATTGATTTGTTTTACTGGTATTAGAAATAAAAAGGAGGGATTTATGTATAATAGTAAACGTTTTTTTAATAATGATGGTGGTTATAAAGATGGTAATAAGGTTAGTAGTGCGCTGTTTAATGATATCCTTTCTGATGAAGAGTTTATATTACTTGATGAAGTGATAATAGGATGCTGGGGAGACGTATCTAGTGAGAGTTCCCAGAAAATTATTGATAATATTGTGGTAAATAAGGATAGATTTTCCAAAATAAAAAGTTTATTTATTGGTGACATAAATTATTATGAATATCAGGTCTGGGATATTTTGCAAGGAGATTATACAAAATTTTGGGAGGCTATGCCACAACTTGAAAAACTTATAATTAAAGGCAGCCAGAATCTTGTGCTTGGAAATATAATACATGTTAATTTAAAACATTTTGAAATTATTTGTGCAGGGCTTCCATCAAGCGTAATAAAGGATATTAAAAAGGCAGAACTTCCAGCCTTAGAAACTCTTTTATTGGATATTGGTATTGATGAATATGGATTTGACGGGGATATGGATAACATAAATAGTTTTCTTGCAGAATCTTATTTTCCAAATCTGAAATGTATTGGGCTTGGTGAGAGTCATTATGAAGATGAAATTGCAGGAATAGTATTTAATAGTAAATATATTTCACAGATAACAACAATTAGTCTGGCAAATGGTTTACTTGGTGACAGGGGAGGCCAGATAGTACTTGATGGGTTAATTAAATATCCTAATATTAAGAAAGTTGATTTACATCACCATTCTATGTCTGCTAATATGTTAGACCAGCTGGAAGAATTTGCGTGCAAGAATAATATTGAAATAGACATTAGTGAATGTCAAAAATCTGATGCAAAAAAAAGAAAATCTAGAAGTAAAATGTAAAAGAGTAGGCGTCATACTTTATAGGGGAAGTAAGGGTTTATGTACATAATGGAAGAGTTCATAAACTATTTAGTAATATAGATGATAAATTTTGATATGTTTAAAGGGTGGTCTGGGCGGACATGGGAAATACTATTCCTTATTAGGATATAAGTTTAAGGTTAAAATGTTGAGATTGCTTGGTAAAAGAGGAAACGTAGTAAACAAAGTATTTTTCATTTATAGAAAAAGAAATAATAATTTATAAAATTATTTGTTTGGTAATTTTTTAGCATTTTTAACAGAAAGGCAGATATATAAATATGGAATTAAATATGGATTTAAAAAAAGCAATTAATAACCAGAATATTGAGGAAACGGAGAGTATTATAAAAAAAGAGCTGGAAATAAACCCTAAAAATATACAATTATGGTTAAAGCTTAGTTTAACAGAATTACAATTTCCATTTGAAGACTATGAAAGTGCGTTACAATGTATCAGCCAGATTTATAATATAGATCCTTGTAATATAGATGCAATAATATTAGAAACAGGGATTAGATGGCATAGTTTTGGTTTTATAAATGAAGAACTGTTTAAAAGATTGGTTAAAACTAGTTGTGCTGATGAGAAAAAAGCAGCTATTATTTATTATTTACAATCATTATACTATGAATATGACAAAGATATAAAGAACCAGAAATTATTATTAGAGAAATCTATAGAAATATATGATAGGTTTGTATATCCATACAGGGATTTAGGGGGGATTTTATTAAGTGAATTAAAGTTTAAAGAAGGAAATGAAATGTTGAAAAAGGCCGTTGCCAATGTTAAGAAGGTATTACAAATAGAGGATCCTTATGATTTTACAGATGTTGACGTGTATATAGCAGAATTTATAACGGGTACAGAAATTTCTTATATTAATTTTGAAAGTTTAAAGGAGCAAATTAAAGTTTAATTTTGAAGTTCCATAAAACTGAATAGCAATATTGACATGAAGGCAAAACTGGTTAAAGAGAATTAAACAGGCACAAAGGGTTGTAACAGAAGGATATAGAAGACGGAGGTGATACAATAGCACTGGCTAAGAAACCATAAAGTGAGGCATATTACTTCAAAACATAAAAAGAAGTACAAACATAAGACCGGAAAAGAACTGCCATATAGAAAAGAGGCAATGATGTAGGTTAAAAAAAGAATAGGTGTATCTAGATGTCAGCAACCTAAGAAACAGTGGATAGTTGGAGGTGACGTTAGAAGGGCTGGTTATAAATATGCTCAGGATAATCCAACAGGTTATGGAAGATATTATGAGTATGATACTCCAGATGGTATAAGGGTAGTGGTTGATCATACTAGCAATAAAGAGAAAGGGCTTCATTTTCATACAGGACAACCTAAAGGAAAGAAAAATATCAATTCACATACATATGATTTTAAAAAAGAAAAGTATCTTAATATAAGATTAGATGGCGAAGCAAAAGATAGGTATTATCATATTTATTATAGAAAAGGTAAAAAATAAGGAATAAGGATATATTAATATGGATAAAGAACAACTAGATAGAAAACAGGTACTAATGAATAGAAGACGGGTACTGATAGATGAAATGGAATTAAAAAAAATTGAAGAAAAAATTAATAACATAGAGGGAATATCAATAATAAATGTTTATAAACGTATTGATATTTGCGAAAAATATATAGAGGAAATGAAAAACATTTGTACAATAGGTTTTCCAGTGTTTACTAGAAAGGCAGAAGGGGATAAAAAATATAGATATATTGAATATTTATATAAACTTTTAAAATTACAAACTAGTAGCTATAATTGGTTAATTCCAAATTTTAATAATAGTTATTGGTGGTTAGAGCTAGAAATCAATAATTTGTGTAATTTTATAGATTTTTATTATCCTGGTAATATTCCGGTCGAATTAACAGCAATTGACACAAGAAATAAACTTTTATTTGATATAGATAGTCCAGAAGACGATTTTGAATATTGTGTAATATGGTTATAAAATGCTTGTGCCCAAAATGTTGAATAAATGTGTACTAAAAATAAATGTATTTATATAGTATATATTTACTTTGCGTGATAAAAT
The DNA here is from genome assembly GCA_948794795.1 of uncultured Lachnospiraceae bacterium. Lineage (GTDB taxonomy): Bacteria > Bacillota > Clostridia > Lachnospirales > Lachnospiraceae > Butyribacter. The sequence continues at coordinate 12,287 of CAQGLR010000007.1, forward strand.
TTTTTGTTAATACGTTATTTTGTGCAAATTTTTATGTCTTGAATAAAGAGAGGAATGATAAAAATTATGGAAGAAATTGAAAAAAATTAGAAGAAATTCTAGATAAGGAAATTTTTAATAGCAGTAATAGTTTGTCAGATGAAGAAGTAAGTGCTTTTGAAGATGAATATAATATAAAACTTCCTAAAGAATATAAATTTTTTTTAATGAACTATATGGAAGGATACATTAATGATGATTATAGATTTCCAATAATTGAGAAATCAGTAATTACACCTGTAGATGGTTTTTGTAGTATTGATTTTTTATATGTTGGCAATTTTATAAAGGAAGCTAAGAAATATATATTTAATTATGGAAGGGAAAACCTTCCTATCGGTGTTTCTGTCTCAGGTGATTTACTTTGTATGGGAATGCAAGAAGAACGGTATGGCAAGATTTATTATTGGTATCATGAAGATGAAAGTGAGGGGGAAGGATATTATCTTGATTGTAAAACTGTGAATTTTCTGTTTTATTTATTATAATAGTACAAATGTAAAGGGTAGTGAAATATATGGGAATAAAAAATGAAATTTCTCAATTTTATAATAGAGAATTAGTATGTATTTGGTCATTTCCAATTGATGAAGGGATTGATAATGAATTAATTCTTGATACTGGTTGTGTTTATTTTGAAATTGGTGATAAATATTTAAAATTATGTGATATTGAGAGTGAGGGAAAAATAGAAATTACAATAAAAGATAATATTGATTATATTACAGATTTGGATGTAGCTTATAAAATTGATTTAAGAAATTTTATTATAAATTATCCAGAAGCTGGTTATTATGTTGAAAAAATTGGTAGTATTAATCAAAAAATTAATAAGAAAAGTATTGTATGTGATGCAATACAAATTAATACATATACTGAAAATTATGGAAAGCAAAATATTTTTATACATTCAGGAATAAATGGATTAAGAATTGGAGAAATGGTTAAAAAAAATGATTGGATTAATAATTGGTATATTCCAATGTATGGTAATGAAATTATTGAAAATTGGTTTGTTTAAAAGGGTTTGGCTGAATTTGAAGGGAGCTAAAAAAGTTCAATTACATAAATATGTTGGAGATGCTATTAGATATTAAAAAAATGGTAAATGTACTATTTTAGCACCTGATAAAACTATTATATCTTATAGGAAGGTAAGGTAAAAGTCTTGGATTGGAAAAATATAAAAATTGAGGGAATAGCTAATATTGAAAAATGTGTTGGTGAGTTTAATGTTGGTGAATTATTAAAGACTCCATATAGTAAATTTAAGGTTAAAATTTTTGAAAGCCAGAAAGGAGTATATACAGGATATACAAATCTTTTAATAAATGATGACCCAGGAGTAGGCTCTGGTAAGAGTGTGGAAGATGCGTTAAAAGAAACAATAGAGAATTTTTTAGAAATGATTAATGAGAACCAGTGTGACAGTGAAGAAGACTTTAATTGTGCGGACCCTTTTGATTTTTAGATTGTCTGGGTAATAGTTTTTGGAAATAGTATTATAATAAGGGTTTTTTAATATATATCCATAATATCTATTTAGAATTAATAATCAAGTGGATATTTATGATTTGCCATGCTGCTTGGTTATAATATAATTTCTATGTAAAAAACTGGATATTATACTTTGTGGGAAAAAAGGTGATATTGTCCGGATAATATTCATAAAAAAGATGAGAACCAGGCATATGTAGAGAAGTCTGTAAGGAATGAGTCTATATAATTATGAAAGGTTGACATTATATATACACGTCATTCATTTCTTCTGCTTCTGTGGTATGCCAGCACCCTAAGAGGAAAGTATTGCATATAAAAAATAGGCGGAAGATTATTAGAATAAAGGTTTTATAATACTATTGGTACTTTTTGTAGAAAGGTGGTTTATAATTATGAAAATTAAAAATATTACCTATCCAACAAGATTAGAAGAAATTCCAGATACATTTAATGATAATATTGATATTTTTGTGGAAACTACTGAGGGAATGCATTTTACATTGACAGTATGTACGCCATTATTTTATTTTGATTATATGGATAAGGAAAATTTAAATTATGTTTCGGTTGGAACACCTGATGTTATTGTAAGGGAACTAACGTATGATAATATCCGTAAAGCATTAGAAAGTTTTTGTGAAAATGATGGTTATTTTATGAAAATATATTTTCTCTCAGGTGATCATGATGGTGCTTTTTCAGAACAGAATTTAAATCAAATAATAGAAAAGTTTAATAAATGTTATTATGAGAATGAATAAATTAATAAAATATATTTGTTTTAATGAATCTGCTATCATCCTATTGGAAGATTGTAATATAAATAAAAATATTATAAATTGAAAAAGTTTACATAAGTTAGGAAGGGTTTTTGTTATGGAAATTAAAAGTATTATTTATTTAACACAATTAGAAAAAATTCCAGATATATCAAATGGTAAAGTTAATGTCAGAGTAGAAACAACTGAAGGAATGTATCTTACTATGACAATATGTACACCATTATTTTATTTTAGTTACATGGAAAAACTTGGTTTAAATTTTGTTCCAGCTTCAGCCCCAGATGTTATTGTAAGGGAATTAACGTATGATAATATTCATAAAGCATTAGAAGCATTTTGTGAAAATGATGGTTACTGGATGAAGCTGTTTTTTATTTCGGGTAACAGTGAAATTGTTTTTTCAAAGCAAAGTTTAGATGAAATGATAAAAGAAGCTAATAAATGGTATTATGAAGATTGTTAAATAGAAGATATAAAGTTGTTTTTATATTGTAGTTTATTGATATAAACAATTTCTTTGTAACAAATAGTAACATACAGGATATTTTTGTGCATAATGAATTGATGTAAATATATTTCAGATCAGGATATTAATTTTTTTTGAAAGGTTGTCCGAAAATTTAAATTATGAAAATTTTTTTCAACTTAATAATTAAGAAGCAAGATTGAATGGCCAAGGAAAAAGTTATAAAACGTAACAGGTATGGATGCTATGTATTCAATTCATCCAAAGAAAGATAATGTAATTAGAATTTTCTTTAGTAATACAGGAGGTAAGTAATTTGAAATTGGACATAAAACAAATAAATAATTTATGTACAGGAGTTAAACTTGCTACAGAATTAAAATCAATTAACTTTAATTTAAGAAAATTTTTAACTATCCAAGGTTATAGTTATGGTGTTAATGGAGAGATAATTAAACTTAAAAAAGTTCTAAATAATAATACTTTAAATAATATATATTTTGAATTACGATGTTATGAAATATCCGTTGATTATTATATTAATCATTGGGATGTAACGGAAGACGATTTATCAAGTCAAATTTATAAGGATGATATAAAAGGAATAGATGCATTGGAATTAGAATTAAAGCATTATATAGACGATTTTTCGGTTTTGAAACCAGAATGGTATTGTGAAAATTTGCTATAAAATTATACAGGAAATACAGAAGGGTGACGAAGTATATTCAAGGAATATGGAGGTTAAGATAAAAATGAAACATATAATGATTGAAGCGGAATGTATTTATAATTTAGAAGAGGATAAGGATGATAATATTCCAAAATGTTGTAAATTTGGTATTGGTAATATAAATGTAAATTGTTTAATGAATGAAGAAAAAATAAACAGTATTTGTCCATATTTGATTTTTGGTAAAGCAAGCTCTACTCTAGCTTTAACAGATAGAAATGGAGAAGTTATAAATGCTACTACTTTTTGGGATGATTTAAAATTATCTGAAGAGGAATGGATTATGAAAGAAGAAGAATGGATTAAAAAAAGTAATAATATATTAGAAAAAATTGATAACATGTAATTAAAAAATTATAAGATAAAATATATTTTAGAATTAATTGATGAAAGTAAAAAATCAAAGGAATGTTTTGTTTATCCGGCTTGTGGGATTCCAATAATAGGTGAAAATGTTAAATTACCAAGTGATTTAAAAAAAATTTATGAAGTATGTGTAGATATTTATTTGTTTAAAAATAAAAAGTATGGATTTGAAATTGTTAAACCTAAAGAATTTATGCTGTTATTAAAGGAAGCCGGATATGATAGAAATGTGATTAATGCATAGTTAAAAGAGTTAATAAAACAAAATAAAGTGTTAGAAGGATTTGAGAAATGATTACAAGAACAGAGGCATTTTCTTTTTTAAAAAAACATCAGCCAATGCCAAATGATGATAAATTGAAAGAAAGTGAGATAAAGAGATATGAAGAGGTTAGGGAGTATTTTATTAATAATCCCGATGAAAAATGTATTCCATTATTTTTAAATTCATTTGGAGGAAAAGATGGGTTTGGTGTATATCAGATGGTGGAGGATGTTATATTAATGTATGATAGTAAAAAAGTATTGTCACATTTATTAAAAACATTCTATAGTATACATGAAGGTGTGAAATATTGGGGAATACAAATTTCATCAAATTTTCCATTAGAATGTTTGTTTAATCCATTAGTTGGTTTATTACAATCAGAGGATGAAGATATTAAATTAGTAACAATAACTGCAATAGCACAATTAGCATTAAATAATATAAAGAAAAAACAAGTGGTTTATGTCCTGGAAAAAGAATATAGAAAAATACTAGATGAGGATGTAAAAGAATTTACAAAGGAAGTATTATTAGATATACAGAATAGTACTTTATAAATGTTTTTGTAAATTATACTATATTTTCTGTTCATAAGGTTTAGTTCTAAATGCAGAAGATGCATTAGAAGAAACAATAAAAATAATTCAGAAATTCCAGAAGAATTACAGCCCAGGTATGTATGGTGTATATCCCAAGAAGAGAATTTATGCAGACAAGTAGAAATACCTATTACTATAATAATAGCCCAGATAAATTAAAAAGAGCGGAAAATATATGAGTTTTGTAAAAAATAATTAAAAAAACTGTTATTAACTATCTATGGCTTAATTTTCATTATAAAAGGAGTAGTAAGAGTGAAAGATTTTTCAAATCTTTCACTCTGCAAGTTTGTGTCTGTGCTGCATCCACAAACTTGGAATGTGAAAAAAGCAGCGCAGAAATGAGGAAAAATATGAAAAAAGTTATTTTTGAAGATCCATGTGGAAGTAAAGAAAGTGTAACTGATATTAAGTTGTTAAAAAATTATTAATTGACGAATTTAATACATATTGGATGCGTGGAAGTGTAGAAGATGGAGAATCCCAAAAACTATTTTTACAGAAATGTGGGTTTATAAATATGGATTTAATAAATCTAATTAATAAGTATAAAAATAAAATTTTGGATGATAGTATTCTTATAGAATATGATTTGTTTTTTAATAATTTATTTAAAGAAAATTGCAAATTTGTATTTGACGATGATAAAGAACTAAAGGAATTAAATGATGTAATTCTAAAGATAAAGAAAATAGATAAAAATGCAGAAATATATGTGAATACATATGGAATAAATTTTAAGAATAAAAAGATATTTATTTATGCAGATACATTGTGGATTGATACAGTAGTTAAATTAAATGAAATATTTAATATTTTTAGAGTTTTTTCTGAAATAGAACCAAGCAGTATTGTGTCATTAGATATAGATGAAACTGTATCATTAGTATTCTCACTAGATGGCAGGATAGAAGATTATGAGTTATTTATTAGAAATAGAAGGTTAAGTAAAGTTAAGAGTTTATATTGGGATTAATAATATATTTATTGGAAAATATCAGTTTGCTGCTTTTATAAATGAAATTACTGTTGCGTAACCAGTTATTTTAAGGTATTCATAATAGCAGTTGCTTTCATAGTGTTTTCGATATTATCTGGGAAAAATGGTATAAAATACCTGCTTCCTAATTTGATAATTAAGAGCAAACTGGAAATTTTTACATTATCTGTTACAGAAGAAGATGACATTTTCCTTTTTTGAAAAGTTGTAAAGTGGTGTATTATAAAGTGTTTTTAAGAGAATAAATGGGAGATAGAAATGAGTATTAGTTTTGAAATATTTCCAACTACTAAAAAAATTCCTAAATGTGAAGAAGTCAATGAATATTCAATTAATTTATTTAATGGATTTATTCAAAATGAAAATATAGTATATGATATTAAATGTGAAATAACAGAGGTGTCATTTGATAGTAAAAAATGTGAAAAACCTGTATTTTTAACTTCAAATGAGGGGAAATATACAATATTTAATATAAATGAAGAAGGTGAAATATATGTATTTTATGATAAAATAGAAAAAATAGATGAGGAATTTTGGAATGAAGAAATAAAAATAAATGAAAATGCTAGATTTATGGAGAAAAAAATATGGGATAGTTTGAAAACAGGCTATTCATGGAGAGTTAAAAGGACAATGGGGCAGCCGGCTGTAGTTAACTTATATTATGGTTATTTAGCTATAGCTATAGCTGTTTTAACAGAGGGAATACTATATTCAGATGATGGTGCATGGGATTATGAATGTTTTCCTATTGAAGGTAAGTCCTTTGAAAAAGAATATTTAAATCTTGATAAATTAAATAATATAACATTAAAACGTAGTATCGAAAGTTGTTTATTCAGCTTAAAGAATTAATTGTTTGAAAAGCTTTCAAAAAGATATAATATACATGAAATAAAAACAACAGCATACCATACTGTTTACAGTAGAAGGACAAGTATTTTGGCTCTGGCAATTCTAAATGTTTACCCATGTAAAGGCATGTTTACAACATGCTTATATGCGCATTATGCTTGGATTATGAACCTCAAAACTAATAAACTCCAAGGGGGAGTATTTAAATTTAGAGGATTTGTTAACAAATAAAAGGAGATTAAATAATGAGTATAAATAATGAAATTTTCGGAGAATTAGAATATGATTATATATGGTATAAGGATATTGAAATTGAGTTCTTAGGTAAAAAGAATAAAATAGTTCTTATGGTTGATGGAGATGAAGATGGAGAATTTGAGGAGGAACAATATATTGCATATAAAATTTTAATGAAGAAATGGAATGGATTGCAAGATATATTGTTACAAGAAATTTTAAATTATTATAATGTAATAAGACATGAATTGGGTTATGACATTGAAATAAATGAGGAATATCCTTTGATTGAAACAATACAAGAATTAGTTAAGAATATAAAATTAGCTGGAATTGTTATTCCATATTCAGGAGCTTATGATGGAAGAGAGTGTGGGATAACTTTTGATTGTACATGGGACGATGAAAATGGTATAGGAGTTTGTCTTGTTGATGAGAAAGTAGAAGAAATAGGATATCAGGATATTGTAATGTAGAAGCAGAATACATAAACTTATTATTTGTAGAAGCAGTGTAAAAAAGTATGTTTGTAGATTTCACAACTATTGATATATGTGACGGTCATAGGATATAGAAGCAAAGAGTATTTAAAGATATTGCACAAAGAGGCAAAAGTCTGGCAGGCAGATATGGGCTAATGTTAGAGATAATGAAAAAGGAGATTAAAATGACAATAAAGGAAGCATATATGGCAATGCAATATTTTTTAGAGCAGTTTTATGACAGGACAGGTTCAGATGACGTTGGAGGGTTATTGGGAGATATGCTTTTAACAGACAATGAAGAAACAATGGATCCTGGAATATGGAATGATTGGATAGAAGCTGTTAAGAAGGTTAAATCAGAACAGTAAAGTATTTTTATTAAAATACATACTTATATGTTTTAATACCTGGTATTGGTGATACAATAGCACTGGCTAAGAAATCAAGAAAAGTTTTAAAAGGTTTAAAGAAGTTGAAAAAGTATTCTGCATAATATATGCTGCATCTTAAGGAGTATAAAAGTATACTGGATTTATGGAATTAGGAGGCAATAAATGAAAGAAGAAAAAAGAAAAAAATACCAGTTGCTTAAAGAAAAGAATCAATTAAGGGTGCAAGAGTTAAATTGGAAGAATAATATTTTATTTAAAGAATGTATAAATTTATTAAATGAGTGCAGTATACTTTCTTTAGAAGAGTCAGAAGTTTTATTTGGCAAGATAAAGAATAATTTTCCATTTACATATTATGGTTGTATTGATTGGAATAGTATAAATTTTTGTGTTACAATAAATGATATTTATGATATATACAATATTTTTAAGGATTGTTATGAATATTATATTATTTGGGACCAGAAAGATATACCATGTGTTAGTTGTAAATTAGCAGCAATTATTGAGAATATAGATGATATATTAGCTGTATCTTTTGATACATGGATATTATCAAAAGATACTAAGGAAGTAATTGAGTTTTATCACGAGGGAACAATTGTTTATGGAAAAATAGAATAGGATTTATAATAGATTATAATATACCAGATAAAAGACATTAGAAAGGCTAAATATATATGTTGGATAAAAGATATTATGAAGGATATGAAGGGGAAGGAGAAGTGAAAGTATGGAGTGAGGAAAATGGCAATCAGGATGGTATAGTTATTTGGATTGGCTTTTTTGATACAATTTTAGAAGGGTGTTTTAACCAGGAATTCCAGAAAAATGGAATTATTGAATGTTATTTTAATCAAGATGGATTTTATGATAATAGATGGGAGATGAAATATCCACATATTGTACTAGAAGAATTAAAAAGTTTTAATGAGAAATTATTATATAAAATAGATGAAGAAATTATCAAAGAATCTAAGGAAGTTATTAAGCAATTAATTTTTTTTATTAATATAGCTGTTAAAAATGAAAGAATTATATATGTTGAATATGATTAAAAGATAACAGTATCACACATTGTTTACGAAGTGAATAGATAGGCAGGCAATGTAATTATTTTAGTTTATTACCAGAGGAAATGTACTGCTGATGATGAAATTGGAATTAAAAAATGGTAAGTATATTATTTGGGTATCTGATAAAGCTATTATATCTTATGAAAATGTAATGTGAAAATAATGGATTGGAGAAATATAAAAATTGAATGAATAGCTAATATTAAAAAATAAGGCTACTGTAATCCCACTGGCTTTAGACAATGGGTAGTTCACAGAGGAGTGTAGATTAATATGGTTAAAAAATATTCTTGTCCATGTTGCGGATTTTATACATACAAAGTTCCTGCAAATGAGGATTGTGGTTTTATTTGTCCTGTTTGTTTTTGGGAAAATGATTCATTTATTATTTCTGATGAAGAGCCAAGCTGTTCTAATGGAGGAATTACATTAAATAAAGCAAGGGAAAATTATTCAGTTTTTGGGGCATGCAGCAGAGATATGATTAAGTATGTACGTCCACCAAAGCAAGAGGAGTTAGGATAAATAAGATATGAAGGATTGGCATTAATATATAATTTTCATGTAAAAAACTGGATATTATATTTTGTGGAAAAAAGGTGTTATGTATTAGCCTGATATTAGTATGGTATGATTAAATATTTACATCTAAAGATTATGTGAAGAAAATTATTCATATACTGCTTGTTTTTCTATTATTTTATGTTTTGGTTAAAGCAGAAGGAGTGGTATAAAAATGAGTCAATTTCCTAAAATTAAAGTAGATTTTGTAATAGAAGGAAAAAATTTAGACATAGAAAAATTAACAAAAACGATAAATATATTTCCAACCAGAACTAGAAATATAGATGACTGGCCGGAAACAGTAAAAAATAGTCCAGAAATTCCAGAAGAATTACAACCCAGGTATGTATGGTGTATATCCCAAGAAGAAAATTTATGCAAACAATTAGAAATACCTATTAATAGAATAATAGTCCAGATAAAGGGAAAAGAATGGGAAATATATGAATTTTGTAAAAAAAACAATTTAAAGAAAAGTTTGTGTATTACAGTTCACGCAGAAACAATGTATTTGCCAGAAATAGTTCTTTCTTCTTTTACCATATCTTATTTTGGAAAATTAGAAACAGAAATAGGTTTTGATATATATACATATTAGGTTGAAAAAAGTTTCAAATATTTTAAAATAGGTGTGGATAAATAGAAATTATAAATATGCTGTTCGTGTAAAAAGTAGTCAAGCGGATATTGGCAATCCGTTTCGCTACTTGCTTATAACCTCATTGCCACTTTGCAGGAATCTAGCTGCTAGACTAAGTAAGCCCTGGTAAATCCAACCCACCGCTTAAGAAGTGGGTATTTTAAAGGGCTTACTTAATGAGGTTAAACTATCTAATATGGGCAGTAAAATATTATAGGATAGATTAAATAAAGCAAATTCTAATATTGATAAAATAGATAAATTATTTAAACTATTTGTAGGTATAAAATAATGTTGGATAATAGAAAGCTTAAAGATATATATAAATGTGAAAGTATCAAAACAGAAGGGGAAATATATCCGTTGCAGAAATGGTACAACGGTTTACTGGAAAAAACGATTTCAGAAATAGAAATAGCCGATGTCCTGAGAATGATTAGACAAAAACAATTTATGGATATTGCAATTTTTAAAGCTGTGTATTATTTGGAAAAAAATCCTTTTTCAGGAGAATTATATGAAGGAGAACTTTTGGAAAAATTATCTACAGTAAATAAAAATGAGATAAAAAAATATAAGAATGAGATTATTACAATATTATTAGATTCATTAGAAAAAAATAAGAAATATGAGTGGCTGGAGGAAGAAGAAAGAAAAGAATTTAAGGATATAATAGGTAACTTTTATATGAAGTTATTGTGAATCAGATAATATATAAGCATTTATTATTTTTATCTATATGAAAATAAATTTAATAAAATAAATATAATTATAAATTATGTATTTTTTAGAAAGACAGTTTTACTAGATAGTAAAAATACGATATATATAACATATACAATGAGGCTGGTATTACCGCAGTATACAAAGCATATACATCACGATATTAAAAAAATAATAAATGCTGTAAAAGGTGGATTAAAAAGAACTTGCAGATATGTGTAGAAAATCAAAAATAAACATAGCAAAACTGAAAAAGAGGAAAGTAAGGAAAAATATTTAAAAAATGAAAATATTTATTTATAGAATATTAGATAAACAGATATATTTTTTTACAGATTATGGGGAGGGAAGAGGAATATGGAAAGAAGACACCAGACCATTTCAAAAAGAATATTTTGTGGAATTTGATATTAGTAAATTATATAGTTATAAAGAATTAATTATAAGTAAAACTGAAGAATATAAAATAGGGATATATGATAATAAAATTAATCTTACATTACTATTAACAGGATATGATGAATATGGGTGTGCTACTTTTCAATTTGGTAATTCAATTATAGAAATAGAAACTAATTATGATAACCGGATTTTAGCATTAATAAGCAAATATATAGTAATATTAGTAGAAAATCTGGATATTTACGATGAAAACTTATAAATGTTAATTAATATGGAGAAATGTGGAACAAATTTAAAACAGGATACCCATTAAGCGTTAAAAGGATAACAGGGCAAGTGTCAATAGGTGTAAGTAGTTCTTACATAGGTTTAAAAGCAAGGTATTGAGAGGAAATAGAAAATTGGAATATTTAAACCGGAGAGAACAAATAATTATTAAACAAAATAAAATAAAAGAACAAATAATGATAAACAGTTTAAATGACTTGCATTTTCGTAGTTTTGTAGATGAAGAAACAAAAAATAGAATAAGAGTTGTTTTACAATATGTAAATACTTATAATTCAAAGCCAGAGAAAATTATATTTAAAGATAATGAGGATGAAATAAATATAGAAAATTTAAAAAATGTAGTAGAAAAAATCCAAAATAATGGAAAATGGTTAATTCCATCTCCTGTAGATATAAGTAATAAATGGTATGAAGTAGAAGTTTTTAATATTAACCTGGCAATTAGAGAATTATTTAAGTTATATGGAGAAGATTTTTTTACTATTGTATTGAAAGAGAAAATGGTTTTAATTGATGTGTTCTGGGATGAGGAATATAAAGGCATATATAGTCCATTAGGGATATATTGCATATTTATTAAAAATATATAAAAAATGAAAGTTAGTTAAAGTGACACTTAGAATAAAAAATACATAGTAAAAAGCAGGTTATTAAAGGAGCAGAATTTTAATGATAAATAATAGTTCCAAGTGGTCTATGGAATTTACTAATGATGAAATTAAACGTTATTTAACTGATAAAACAAAAGAGTGGGCGGAAGTTTGTTATTTGGTAGATGATATATATGTAGAAGAAAATTGTAAAGATAACTTTGATTATATTACATTTGATGGTACTAAACAAAACTTTTACATAAGCTTTTATGGTACACAGACAGCAATATTTTTTAATAATAATGAAATTATGTTTATTGATGATGATGAAAAAGAACATTATACCTCAAGTGATGTATTTGATAATGTGGTTTATGAAGGAAAGCTGAATGATAAATCACATAAACAAATATTAGAACTTATATTGAAATTTGTTAACTTGCTTCATGGTGTAACAGATATTGAAATAAAACAAGAAGTGTTAATTCCGGATAGCTTGGAGTCTTATGGTAAAAGTAATTATATTATAAATATAAATAATCCTTTAGTGGCTAGTGGCAAATATATATTTGAAAATATTGAAATAAATATTAGATAGGGCTAGGGCATGTTTGAAAATTCATTCTCACGGTTTGTGTTTTCTTTTTGATAAAAGTAAGAGTATAATAATTTTTATTAAGAAGTAGTATTTTCATTCAAAAATAATATAAAAAATGATGTATTTGAGATTGGAATTATAGATTTAAGGAGAATTTATGGATAACATTAATATTTTTCTAAGTAAAACAGAGAGTATGAGAAATGGATATTTGAAAATGCTGGATAGAGTGGATTTAGATTTCAAGGGAAAATGGTTAAAGCATTTCGGGTTTTTACCAAATTTTTTTGAAGAAATTTATAGTGTTTGTAATGGTACTAAACCAGAAATAAATGAACAAGTATTTTTTGATTTTATTCCTGGATTCCGTTTAATGCAAGTAGATGAGATAATTGAAAAATATGAAAAAGAATTCATAAATAATATAGAATTCAAAATAATTATTCCTTTCTTAGCTGATTATGCCAGTAATTATTATGCCTATGCAATAAAAAGTGATATTGAATGTATAGTTCTGGTTGAAGATGATGAAATAGAAATTATACATTATGATATTAGTTCATTTTGGAAAACAATAATAGCTTTTTATGATGAAGATGTTTATTATTTGGATGAAGATGGGTATTTGTCATATGATTTTGAAAAAGAATGTTATGTTGGAAGAAAATATAATAGTGAAATAGACTATTGGAAGTAAAATATAAGTATTTAGTATATTTTAAAACAGCTGTTTTGGTATGGTGTTATATAAGCCAGTATCCTATTATTTAAGAGGGCAGTTAAACATAAGGTTTTATGATGTTAATATTTTTTGTACAAATAACTTTTTTATGTTAATACGTTTGAAAAAATGATATAATAAAATATGGAAGGGTATTTATTATATATGGAGGTCTTTTTATGGATATGGACGAAATGATAAGGGAGATAAGCAAATATCCAAATGGTACATATTTAAAATTGGAGTGTGAAGACGGACAGTTAGTGTTAGAGGGAATAATAGATACAATTTATGAAACTGATAATAGATTAGATGAAGAAGACATTAGATATAGGGAGTTTTATGCTTGTGCAGTTAAAATAAAAAAAATTATTCAAAATTTAAAAGATAAAGATTGTAATATAAATGATTTAATTGAAATATCTGTAGAGAACCAGCCAGCTTTAATTACATTATATGATGGAAGTATTGTATGGAAAAAATAATTGGAATATGTTAATGGCAGGTTCTTTACTGATTTAAATATATTTAAAATAATTTTATATTATAAATTATAATGATAAAGTTAAAATAATAGAAATTAATTTTTATAAAAGGAAAATCCAGTTTTATACTATAGATATAAATATAATTATATTTAGAAGGAGTTTATATGTTTCTAAAACTAATAAATAATATAAAAAATAATAAAATATTTGATAAGGCCTATTTACGAAATATTGATATAAGCAGTTTTTTGGATATGAGGGATGAAAAAGAATTTGATGATGAATGGATAAGGGTTTTTGATTACTTTGAAGATATTTTAATAGAAGAAAGTTATTTACTTGAGATAGATAAAGTTAGAGAATGCATTTATTTAAAAGTTTATGAATATACAAATGATGGTGATATGGCAGCATTTATTTCAGATGATTTTGAAATAATGTGTAAGGCGTATATTTTAGATTACAATGATAATTGGCTTAACCAGCTAATTAATATTTATACTATTAAACAAGTGCCAGCAGGAAAATTGAATGTTGCGTGCGGAGATATTAAGACGGAATTTGAAAAAATGTTATTTTAAATATGGATTACACAGAAATTTAAAAGTATCTTATATTAATAAATCTTTGGAGTATAAAATGGTTTATATTAATGTATTTATATATTACATATTTGTTTTGTGTAATAAAAATTTCACTAATTAATTTTTATAAATAGTTTATACAGCTGGTCTGAAATAAATATTAGAATTCAGGATGCAGAGGTGATAATAAGTGTTAAATATAATTGAACGTGGTATCCAGATGGGAGTAAACAAAAAGGTTAAAAAAGGACAAAAGTATTTTTGGTATGAATATGCTGTACAGAAAAAAGAAAATATATATTATGTTTACGAATATGAAATTGCAGAAGAAAATATGGATATGGAAGTATGTGAATATGAAAATGTATATAAATATTTATCCTTAGATGATGTTATAAATAATTTTCCAAACAAATATGGGATTTCTTTTAAAGAAATTCATCCACTTAAAGGACAGAGAATATTTAATGTTGATTTATATATAGATGATTAGAGAAATCTGTAACTAAATAGTAATAAATTTAAAGTAATGGGGTTAATAGTAGTAATTATTTTGATATATTTTATAGTAAGATTAAGTTTTGTTATGAAGATTAAATCAGATTTGTTGTTAAAATGATTTGATGATATTTATTGGAAAAATATTGGTTATTATATAAACAATATTTTAAAATTAAAAGGTATGAAAAGTGTTACCACATAACCTGATGAATGGAATTATTACTATAATTATGTTAAAAGATACAGATTGGCATATAGTTATTAAAATTGTTAAATCATATCAAAAGATATAATAAAAAAATAGAATAAACAGGAGCAGAATGATTATGAATACTATATTTGAGTTTTTAGATTATAATACTCTTTATAACAGATGTGTGATGGCATCAGTAGCGCATGCAGTTATGGCCGGAGAATATGGCTTTTTATCTGCTGGACAATCATGGGATGCTTCTAATTATAATTTTCAGGATATGGAGGGTGTAAGAGGCGTAATATCTTTTGCAGAAGATAAGTATATATGTGTTATTCAAAATAATAATATATACGAGCCATATACAGACCAGCATGTATCAGAAATTTTAAATGGAGCAGATGCAAAGATTATTGATTTAGCCAATAAAGAAGCGTTGCAATATATGTTAATTGAACATAATGGAAAAACAGTTCCGTTTATATCCGCTGCATTCTGGGGGAGTGAAGGTATGAATTATTCTGCCCAGTCAAAAGAACAAATACTTAGAATTTCTGAGAACATAATTATGCCATTTTTATATAGTGAAAATGATGCAAAAATGTATTGGAAAGATTATTATGAAATGACAAAAGAACAGACCAGATTAACAGAAGAGATATTTAATAGAAGAATTAATACAGATGGGAAATTGGTTCTGGCAGTAGATGAAATAAATAAGTTAAAGGAATGGTTTGGCGATATTGGAGAATGTATAGAATCATTTCAAGAATTAGAAATTTATTTAGCTTCTTAAATTATGTTTATACTATTTAGTTTTTTTAGTATTCTAAATTTTTATAATTCTTGATGTTTGAAACGGCAGAATAAAAAGGGGGGGGTTAAAATAATAATAAAAGAAGCATATGTGGAAAAATGATTTATGAAAGTTTTGGCAAAGGAACAAATTAAATAGTTTTGGGAGGTATTCATAGTGGAATTAGAAAAGTGGTTAGAGAAACATAATATAAAAGATATGGTAATGAAAGATTTAGAATTTTATATGTGCGGATATAAGGAGGAGGAAGAAGAAGATTTTAACGAATTATTTAAAGATATGGATTTAGATAAAGTAGAATATGTATTTCATAGTGTTGCCTATGTTATTAATGAATGGCACCGTGAAGAGGATGATATATATAAGTATATTTCAGCAAAGGTAAGGCTGGAATATGATGACATGACTTTTGCAGAATATTCAGCATTTTATGGGTTAGATGGTAAAATTGAAGATGATTATTTACTAAAGGTATAATAAATGTTTTGTAGTAATACACTGGATAATTATATTTGATTTTTTTGTAGTTGAAGATATTAAATAAGGGTAAAAGAAATGATATTTAAAGAATTAACAAAAATAGTAGCTGATAATAATTTAATAGAGCGAAGTAAAGAAATGTTTTGGGAGGTACTTAAGGCTTATCAAGAAGAAGATCCAGAAGAATTTATTGAAAATTTTGATAATTATAACAAAAGCAATGTTAGCATTGAAATAAATAATGTATCATTTTTAATACATAACTGGCCTTCGGATGACTGGTGTTGTGTAACGGTTAGTATTAATATAATGTATAATGGTAAAAATGTGGGATATCATGATATACATTACAGCCTTGATGGGGAGTATGATGATGACTTTTTTGTTACGTATGGTAAAACGGGAAAGGACAGTTTTAACAGTTTTAGAAAAAAAGGAGTGTTAGTATAGTGATTGCTTAACAACCTGGCTGGTTACTTGCCTGGATTTACATCTGCTATTATATTATAATTCTATTAACTTGTAAATAGAAAATATTTAACTTTAAAAGGAGTAGAAATGTTATTTGAATACCTGGCAAGGATAGTGGCTGATAATAACCTTATAGAAAAAAGTAAAAAATTGTTTTGGGAAGCAATAAAGACCTGCCAGCAGGATAATCCTAAAATATTTAGTAATAGTTTTTATAATTATGATAACAAAGATGTTGAACTTTATATAGATAATGTAATATTCCGAAACCATAGCTGGCCTTTGGATGAGCATTGCTGTGTATTAGTTAATGTTAACATAGTATATAAAGATAAGGTTATTGGATATTATGATATACAATACAGGCTTGATGGTGAGATAGATAATGATCTTTTGGTTATATATTAAAAGTTATAATTACATATCATAAATAGTGTAAGAATAGTTAAATATTAAGAGGAAAGAAAAAATAATGAAATGGAAAAAGAATATATACTTATTAAAAGTAAGAAGTATAAATTAATATTGTTATTAGATGAAATGGATTTTGATTATTATACAGATGTGTGTGTTGAGTTGGTTTTTGATGGACAATCTATAATATTGTTTAAAGATAATTTACTGTCATTAAAAAGTATAACAGAGCAGTATGGCGGAAATATTGTTATATTAGATAATAATTTGGATGAAAGTAAATTAGGAATATTATTAAATAATTATTATATGAGTATTTATGAAAATGAGATTCAAGATAATTGGAGTTTAGATAACCAGGAATATTGGACAGGTGAAAAGTATTGTTGTTATGTAAGTTTGGAATATGCAACTTGGATATATTATTATGGTGGAAGTATTGTTATGAAAGTAACACCTGTTTTTAACGGATTTGAAAATGAAGGTTATGTTCAAGAATATTATAAGTTTATTCAAGAATATAAGGATATCTTCCGAGGGATTGTTTCGTTACAACAATTAATTTATGTAAAAAAAGTTATTTTAAAATTATATAATGAATTATTTTAATTATTATTAAAGCATGGAATAAAAGATGTTGAATAAACCGGATGAATATTTAAAAATTGATATGCTAGAAGATTTACGTATAATGTAAATATTAAAAAGGTGGAAAATGGAAGGAAAATTTGAAAACTTATTTTTTGAAGATAAAGAAGAATATGCTGTAGTTATTGCCTTTTTTGACTGGATGATTAGAAGTGGTTTTAAGGATATATTAGATACTCTATCCAAAGATATTAGTTATGGAGATGAGGTTTTAGGCTGTAATTTGCCATCGCTTTTTGATAGTGAGGATGAAGATGGTTATTTTGAAGATGGAGTTGAATTTTACTTGAATGATATTAATATAAAAATAGATTTTAAAATGTATATAAGATGTTTGGAATTAGCATGTAAAATTTATATAGAAGAAAATGGAACTGATGAAGAGGTTAGAAATAATTTGCTTATTATTAAAAAGAGGTATATGTAAACTTAAATAATTAGATGTTTTTAAAACTAGATATTATATTTAATAATAGGAGAAGTATTATTATGTATTTTAAAGATTATTCTGGACTATATGCAGAATTACAAGACCCCAATATAGAAATAGTCTTAAAGAATACAAATTCAAATAAAATTGAAGAAAAAATAATAATCTGGGAAGGGGATTTTGATAATATTTTATCAAAAATTCCATTAAATAAAGATGGAAAATATGTGGCTTTAGCTTACCATCAAAATATTGATTTTCCATGGGAGAAACTAGAACCAGGTTATTGGATTATGGATTATTTAAAAGAATCATTAGAACAAATTAGATATGTTAAAGATGTAATAGAAGATAATATACAAAAAGATATATGTAATGATATTTGCAGAATTATAAGTAAAGCTATTGATAAGCAGAAGTTAGTGTTGGTAAAACGGAATTAAGAGGCTGTCATCTAAATATAATATGTAAAAGTGATGGGATTTAGACCTGGATTATAATAATGCTATTTAAACAGGACATTTTTTATTAAAGGTAAAATAATTAATATAGAAAAGCATGATGTTCTTAAATAGGACAAATATCTAGTAAATTACAGATTACATCCTGTAAAAAATAGTTTGCCAATACGTTCTGGAAGAAGGAAAAGTAATATGAATGAGGGGATACAGATATATAAGTTTAATGATATTATGGTTTACCAGCAATACTTTTATAATATGACCAAATTAAATTTTATGTATGACAGGAGAAATATATTTAGTTTTAATAAAAATGGGATGCAATATAATAGATACTTTCCTTTTGATATGGTAAAAGAAAATTTGAAGTTTTATGGTTTATATTTATCAGCTTATAGTAATGTTGACAGCTTTTTACATATGGACTTTGATTTTGATATTGGATTTAATAATATTGAATATAAAATTGAAGAAAAAATATTAGATATTATAAAAGATGAATTTGGTAAAATAGACATAATAATAAGAATATTTAATTCCAGGGAAAATAAAAACATTATAGATAAAATAAATAGAGAATACAATGTATTATTTTCATTAGATGGATTTTATAATATATATATTGCTGAACTTAAAGAAATAAAAAGTATTGATTTTATCCAGGAATATATATATGGTGTTTTGCTTAATGAAAAGAACTTTTCAGTGTTATTTGGACAGTGTTCATTTAATCCAGTTGATTTAAAGTGTATAAAACAATTGGCAGAAAAATATGAGTTAATATTATTTAAAGTACCTATATATGCTAATTATAATATAGTAGTATATTCTAGTAACAAAAATTTTATTGATAAATTTAGTGATAATATATTAAATTTAAAAAATAGTATATTTAATATAGAAAATATTGATAATTTTGAAAACTTAAAGAATTTTTTATTGGTTTAGTTATAATTTTCTAAAAGAGAAGGATAGAATAAAGAGTATTGATGGTGATGGACTAAACAGTTATAAAATAAAAAGGGCAGGTAAAATAATTTGGATGAATTGTATAAGCAGGAAATACTGGAGTTGACAGAATTATTAAAAAATAATCCAGAATGGGAAGATTTAAGAAATGTTTTAAGTGAAAAAGGAATTAATACAAAATGTGTTGCATTAGTTTCATTTATTGAGGATGAAGAAGAAAATGAATATGGAATATTAGTATCTAAAGATATAAAAGTTATTCAATATTTGAGAACTACAAAATATGGGGATAATAATTTTAGTATAATAGATATAACAAATAATAAATATGAGATAAGTAAATATCCTCAAATCCATATAGCTATTAATATGATAAAAAATAATGAATTATTATAGTAGATTAAATTCCAGATTGTAATTATGGTTTGTATAAAGTATTAGTTTGGAAATAAGCAAATTAATATTAATTTATATATAAGCTATAATATTATAATTGGTTATTTATAGATGGACAGGTTGGTTGTGCAAGGAGAAGTAATATGGATAGAAAGCAGTTCTTAATAGAAAGGATGAGGCTAAAAAATATTAAAGAGGAGATTAATAACCTGGAAGGGGTATCGGTAATTAATATTTATGAGAGAGCTGATATTTATCCAAAATATAAAGATGCTTTGGATAGTATTTATAAAATAGAGTTTCCAGTTTTGACAACAAAAGAAATAGGAGATGAAAATTATAAATATGTAGAATATTTATATAAATATTTAAAACTACAAACGGATAGTTACAAATGGCTGGTTCCAGGGTTTAATTGTAGTTATTGGTGGCTAGAGTTAGAAGTTAGTAATTTATGTAATTTTATAGATTATTATTCTGGGAATTCTTCATTGGATTTTACAGCAATTGATACAAATAATAACTTATTATTTGATATTGGGCTTGGAGAAGATGATTTTGAATATTGTACAATATGGTTATAAAGTATTGTCTATATTAAATGGGTTTATATAGGATATTTATTTGTAAAAAATAATTAGAAAGCAAGTTCTGTATTTGTATAGGATTATATATATATTAAACATAAAATTATGAGTATTATTAGATATAGAAGATAAAAAATTATACTTAAGAGGTAAAAAAATATATAGATTTTTATTATACTTTATATACAGGTAATAAAGAGGAGGGGAAATGGTTAATTTTGTATAAGTTAAATACGGATTTATCTAATGAGGATAAAAGAATCCTTACGGAATATACAAATAATGATTATGAAATATTACCATATATTGAAGGTGAAAGTTTTGTGCTTAATGATTATGGTGATTATTTATATAATGAGTGTTTTGAAAAAACAGAAATAGAATTTTTTGCAAAACAGAGATATAAAAAAATAATACCTTATACAATAATAAAATTTTATAATTTTTACTTGATGAATACAGAAAAGGAAAGAAATATATGGTACAGGGGACGAAAAGATATTAATGGAAATATAGAATATGATTGTTATGTAGAAAGTTTGGAAGAAGCATTTATGAGTCTTTAAGCAAAGTATATAAAATAAGTGAAATAAAAGGAGTTTTAAGATGAATTGGAATTGTGAGGGGCATATAATAACAGATGATATAATAAATTATGTAAAAAATATTTTAAAAGTGAATTTTCCAGATGATTTTTTATCTGCAATAAAAAAATATGATGGAGGTTATCCAAATCCCAATGTTATTACTATTAATGGAAGTTATGAAGTTGTAAATAACTTGGTTAGTTTTTGTAAAGATGACAAAAGTTTTATAGTTAATATTTTTAAGGAAACGGAATATTTACAAGATTTAAAATTAATACCAATAGCAGAAGACCCTTTTGGCAATTTGTTTTGTTATGATTTTATGGATAATAAAAGTAAAATTGTATTTTGGGAACACGAAAATTTTAACACGAAAAAATTTGTATGTAACAGTTTTAATGAACTTATACAGATGTTACATAATTAACAATATATTAACTTGACATGTTTATGTTTTTTCCATTGGTTTATATATTTTTTAATTAAGATGGATTTTTATAAGATAGTATTGTAAAATCTCATAAAATAAAGAACAGGATATTAGTATATTAATAGAAATAAGGATGTATATAATGATTGATAAAGCTTATAAAATTCCATTAATATATCAAAAAAAGGACCAGAGAGGATTTTTTGAATTAAAAACTTTTTTATGGTTAAATGATATGGAATGGATGTCTATAGACCGGATAAAGGAATATGAATATGATAACGGAGAAAATCCTTTTATAATTCCATTTGCCATTACTGGTGGTGGTGATAAATGGGTATGGATTGTTAATAATGAAAATAAAGAATATCCTGTTGGGCTATGTGAAAGAGGGGAAGTAAATGGAATTTATTATGCAAAGAATACTGAAGATGCAATTTTAAAACAAATAATTGAATATGTTACGGATTCTAATTTTTATTTAAATAAGAATGAAGCTAAATCTTATCAGATAAGTGAAAGTGAGTTAAAACTAAAATTAAGGAAATGGAAAAATAGTTTTAAAGGAATTCTTAATGATGAGTATCTTGAAGTGATTAGTATATTAGAAAAACTAAAGTTAAAGTATATAGAAAACCAATATGGGGCATGGTATGCCTTATTAACATTAGAAGAAGAAAAAGATTTGTTATACCAGTATGCTAAATTTGATTTGATTGATAAGGAGTTTAAGTGGTATTCTATTTAATTTATATTTTTTGGTGAGAAATTTATATTATTTTATAAAATGGTATATGAACTAGCCAGCAGCCATGTATATAGTGTAGTATATGAAAACGGTACAAATGCATTTATTTTTTGAAAAAAATGTAAAATGTTATACAAAACAGAGAAAAAGTACTAAAATTAGATAATAGGAGCTGGCAATAGTTATTACATAGATAATGATTGGGGTTTGTATTTATGAATAATAAAAAGATATATAATATTATACCAGGAAAACAAATTGAAGATAGTTCCATTATAGATAGTATATTTTCGTTGCTTGACAGTGTTAGTTTTAGTGAGTGGATTGAGTTAAATGAAGATATATATAATGAGGATTTTTTTAAGATGTATGAGGAATTTTATGTTGTGTATCTTGACCCCGCAGGGATAATTAAAAGATTATATATTTCTGGACGTGAAGAAATAGTTGCTTTTATGAAAGAACGTATTAATTATAAATATAGTGAAGGGATTGATATTGCAATTTGTACAAAACAAATTAATAATGCTGTTATATGTAACCATGATGGACAGGTTTTCTTATTATTATAAGATAAAATGTAATTATATCTAGTTTCTGTCTATGTATGGGATTCTTATTGGGAAAGATAAGAAAATCAAGGAAAAGTATACTAAAAGAAAATTTAAGGTATTTATGTAAAGGCAAAGTGAGGATGTATAAGTTTATTTATATTATATAGATGCGGATGTAGATATTGAGTTTGGGGGAAATATGGACTGGGCAAAGTTAAATATAAAGGAAGTTATTTATTATTGTAAATCAGTTGAGGTTGGTTTTGACTGTTCGCCATTTAGTTTACAGATAGAGGAACTTGTTCTGATGTTCCATTATTATGGAATAGGGCAGTTTACAGTAAATGATATACAAGAGTTTTATGAAAAAATGCAGATTCCAAAAGCAAAAAGTGAAGGTCTGCTTAGACCAGTTCCCAGCCAGATACGAAAAGTTATGGAGCGGATGCAGAATATAAAATGCGTTGATAGTAATACATTTGAAATTGTCCAGGCTGGGAAAGGGCATTTTCTGCCGTTTGATACCAGTATTTATTCTGATGAAATAGAAAAAGGATATAAGACAGGGATTGCCAGGAACAGGATTGAAAGTTACTATGAGAAGTACCATAATATTTTGGGATTTTGATATACTATTTAGCTATCTTGAACAGAGGGAGGAATTTATATGCAAATAAATTTAGATACTGTACTTAATGAAGATATAACAGAAAAAATACAAAAACTGGAAGAGTATAGTGGTGTAAAGTTTCCAGAAAGTTATATTGGTTTTATAAAAAAATATAATACTGGAATACCAATTACTAATAAATTTGAGTTTAATGGCAATGTTTATGTTATTGAAAGATTTCTTGGTTTTATAAATAATTATAAAACTTCATCTATTGGTATTTATGATATTGCTGTAGTTTTATCACAAATTGATACCCGGCTTACAGATAATCCATATTTAGAAGTAGATGAACTGATACCAGTAGCAAGTTTGTTTGCAGGTAATTATTTATGTTTTGATTTTACTAAAGATGGAGAGAATCCAAGTATATGTATATGGAACCATGAAGAATCAGATGAATTTCAACCAGTTACATATAAAGTGGCAGATTCGTTTTCAGAATTTATAGAAATGTTAAGTTGAAAAATCATTATAAGGCAGCAAAAAACGCAGCCTAAGAATAATTATAGTTTCAACCCGGAAAACGCAAAAAGAGCGTTTTTTTATTTAATATAAAAAATGGATTTATATAAATATTATGTAGAAAGATGTTGGAAAAAGATATAGAAGAAGTAATGCAATATTATGAAAGGTTTATAGATATTTTAAAGCAAATATCTATGGATGCAAATAAACAAATTGCTATATTGCAAGGGACGGTTGTTGCAGATGAGCTTGCAAGCGATTTTAGTGATATTGGTATGATATATGCAAAGAAATTATTAGAAAGTGGTTGGATAACAAAAGAACAGTATATTATGGCAGAATCTATAGACAGGATGCTGGATGAGATGTCTGGTAAAAAGGAATTATGGACAGAAGAGGCTCTGTTCTACGCAGGAGAATGGAAGATTTGTAGAAAACAGGCAGGTTTGCTTTTAGATATTATATGTAATTATTAGTAGGGGTTATTTTAATATTATTTGGGAGATATTTGTAATTGAATATGATAAAAGATAATTTATAACAAGCTAGATTGTATGGTTTGGTATTGTATCTGAATGTAAAAAGGAAGGATTTATATGTCAAGATATGTATCTGTAAAAGGCTGGCTTGAATGTGAAGACAGCCAGGTTGGAAGAATAAAAAGAATTATTTCAGATTATAAACCTAAATCAGATTTTGGAAGTATTTTTAATAATGATAATATTGAATTATATAATAAAGGCTGGTGTTACCAGAAGGAAATTATAAATTGGACATCTTATATTTTTTATGGGGCAGATATTAAAGAGTATTATTTAGAATTTATTAAAGAAGAGATAAAGGAAATATTAAGAAGAAATAATAAAATAGATGGTATGTTCTTTTTTAGTTATGAAGAAGATGGAATAATATATTGGAAAATTACTGATTCTAAAATTACAGAATGTGAAGGCGGGTTGTAAAGCAAAATATATTAAAATAATATATTAGAATGATTGGATAAATATGATAATAGGAAATCCATATACTTTTTCTATAATAATTGATATTGTTGATGAGTGGAATATTGATAAAAGTTTTAATAATGGACTATTATTTATTGGGGTTAATGGTGTTTTAATTCCAGACAAAATTTTAAATGCTACATTAAATGTTGAAATACCTGTGTTAATAAAAAAATTAGAAAATCCTGTGAATGATATGGAAATATTTTCTATGGAAAAAAACAAGGCATTTATTTGCATTTACAAAAAGGTTTTTCAGATAGTCCTGATGAAACAAATTGTGGTTATGATATATCACCATGGGAATTTTTAGATAATGACTATTTTATATTTATGGTTAGTGATGGAGCCCAGGTTAGAATTTTATCTGCCAGATTAGAATATATAATAGAAGAGTCTTGTCATAATCTTGAGGAAATGGATGTTATAGATACATATATTTCAAATGCAGAATTAGGAAAAGCTGTGGAACAGTTAAAGGAGTTTGATAAAAAGAACCGGTAAGGTAAATTAAATAGAAAGTGTGGAGAAAATGATTTTATACAGACCTGTTGGTACAAAGGAATTAGAATTAATAAAAGAAAGTAATTATTGTAAGTTTCCGCCAAGATTACCAGAACAGCCTATTTTTTATCCGGTGTTAGATGAACGGTATGCAATAGAAATTGCGTCTGGATGGAATGTAAAATATAATGATGACCATAAAGGATATGTAACAAAGTTTGAAATTGATGATATTTATTGTAAACAGTTTGAAATTCATCAGGTTGGAGACAGGTATCATAAAGAATTATGGATTCCAGCAGAAAGATTAGAGGAATTTAATGGGCATATTATTGGGAAAATATGTATTACCGCTAGATTTCCGGGCAGCTGATTCTGGTTTACTGGATGGTTAAGCTAATATACAACAGTATTTTATCTATATTTCTAAAGCGGGGTTATACTGTTATATTATTTGTGCCGTAAAAGGTACAGTATGGAGGATTATTGTGCAAATATTAATAGAAGAATTGTATAAAAACCGGTTAATGCGTACAAATGGAGAAATAGAAAAATTTGAGAAAGCTTTAAATGAGATATCAAAAGTAGTTAAGGAAGAAGATATTCCTGGTTTATGTAAAGTATTTGATGATAATACAAGGAATGATGAAGTAATGTTTGGGTTAATACATTTGATAGAAATATTTTCATCTGAAAAAGCATTTGGTTTTACTGTTTTAGGAGTTGCTAATATGCTGGAACAAGCTTCTGGCTGGGCAAAGATTATAATATACAGATGTTTAAATAATGATTTTGCAAGAAATATGTTAAAAAATGCTGTTAATACTGCAGAAGTACAAGTGCAACAGAAAATTGTATCTTTGTTAAATGTTATAAAGGAAGAGGATTTTGATAATTTTGGAATGGCTGTTAATGAAATCTTAAGTTAGTAAAACTGTGATACATAAGAAGTCTAGCCAAAATAACAGGGAAATATCCGTTTGACTGGTTGAGGCAGGGAATGGACTTAATTAGGATAATTAAACAATATAAGAGCAGAATTATGGATGAAGATGAAATGGCTGACGGGGCAGTAGCATTAGTAGTTTTAGCAGGTTACAAGGTTGAAAGTTATAAGACATTTATTGGAATATGGGAATTAAGTAAAATTAAAAGCTTATATTGGGATTAATTGTTTATGTTAGTTGTAAATGGTAACTTTTGTGAAATACAGCTGATAATTTACTTGACATTAATTAGAAAAAAGTATAGTATCATAGAATATATATTAATTATTAATTTACAATTAAATACATTTAAGGTGCCAGCAATAAGTTGCTTGGGATAGCAAGGAGTTGCTGGTGAAAAGGGAAACAGGTGAGAAACCTGTACGAACTCGTCACTGTGAAATGGAAGTTGTATACATTATGCCACTGGTATTCTGGGAAGGCTGTATATAGCTGTGTTATTAATAACAGATATTAAGTCAGGAGACCTGCCTTAAATGAAGAATTATAAACCACGAGTAACTGGATTTATTAGATAGATATAGACATTTTTTTAAAAATTATGTTTATGTCTTTGTTTCGTATACCTAAAAACCTTCTGGCGTATTGTGGCTGGGAGGTTTTTTATTTTATTATAACTTATTGGAGGCCATATGCATGTACATAATAATTTTTCAATAGATTACCAGGCTTATAATTCTGCTATAAGGAACTGGAATACAGAATGTAAATTACTGTTTGCACTGGCTGCTATTATAACTGTGATTTTATCAGAAAATATTCTGGTATCTTTATATACATTTATTTTTATGGGTATTGTAAATATTTATATTGCAAAGTTATCTGTAAAGGAATATTTGCATGCTATTAAAATTCCAGCTTTGTTTATACTGGCTGGAAGTATAGCTGTTGGTACCGGGTTTTCTAAAGAAGTACAAGGCATATGCTACCTGGATATTGGATTTGCATATTTGTATGTTACAAAAGAGAGTTTGAAAGAGATGTTAGATATTGTATTAAAAGCGTTTGGAGCTGTAAGTGCAATGTACCTGGTTACTTTGTCAACGCCAGCAGGAGAGATAGTTACAGCATTTAAGAAATTGCATTTTCCTGGTATTTTTATTGAACTTATGTATCTTGTGTACAGATATATATTTATTTTATTTGATGAAGTACATAAAATGCGTAATGCTGGCATGGCAAGGCTTGGGTATAGTAGTTTTACTGCTTCATGTAAAAGTTTCAGTATGATGCTTGGAAATCTTTTAATTGTTTCAATGAGAAATTCAAGGGTTTATTATGATGCAATGGAAGCACGGTGTTATAACGGATGTCTGGAATTTTATACAGAAAAAAGGAAATGTACAAAGTTACAATTATCAGTAGTTGTGCTGTATTTTATTCTCTTAATTGTGTTTGTATATTTTTGCAGCTTTTTTTATAATACTGGAGGAAACTAAATGGAAGAGGATTTTAATGGCATTATATTGGAAATAAAGAATTTATATTATTCTTATGATAATAAAAATAATGTTTTAAAAGATATAAACCTTTGTATAAAGAAAGGTGAAAAGATTGCTGTGCTTGGACCAAATGGTGCAGGAAAGTCTACATTATTTTTAAATATAAATGGTGTGTATAATTGTAATAGTGGCGGGATTTTTCTTTATGGAAACCGGATAGTTAAAAAAAATATAAATGAACTTAGGAAAAGTGTAGGTTATGTTTTCCAGGAGCCTGACAGCCAGATTGTAGGCTCAACTGTTTTAAGTGAGGTATCTTTTGGGCTGATGAATTTAAAGTTTTCTTTAGATAAGGTTGAAGAAATGACTGAGAAAGTTTTAAAGTATATGGGATTATGGGAATATAAAGACAGGCCGCCGCATTATCTTAGCGGTGGTGAAAAGAAGAGGCTTGCTATTGCAGGTGTTATAGTGATGCAGCCTGAGGTGGTTTTATTTGATGAGCCTATGGCATCATTAGACCCTGAAAATTCTTTAATATTTGAAAAACTTCTGCCAGAGCTTACAAGAGAGGGTAAAACGGTTATTATTTCAACCCATAATGTGGATTTTGCATACAGGTGGGCTGACAGGGTTATTGTACTGGTGGGAGGAGAGATTATCGCTGATAGTACACCATTGGAAATATTTACATCAGAAGAAATATTAACTAAAGCAAACCTCCATAAACCAGTGCTTTTACAAGTTTATGAAATTATAAGAGAAAAGTATCCTGGAAATACCATAGATTATAAGGATGCTCCTGTATCTGTTGAGGGGTTCAGGGAATGGTTTAATTGTTTATAATTCTTTAGGCCATAGATAAAAGTTTTTATAAGTATATGGTGCAGGAATTAAAATTTTTATAAATATGGAGGTTAATTATGACTAAGAATGAGAAGAGAAGTGTTTTTGCAGCAATTCTTTTTGCGGCAGTATTTGGGACAGGTACAGCAGCATCAGCAATGCATATTATGGAGGGGTATCTGCCATTAGGTTATTGTATTGCATGGGGTGTCTTAAGTGTTCCTTTTCTTGTAGCAGGTTTTATAAGTATTAAAAAGTGCCTTGAGAGTAATAGAAGGAATATAACTTTGCTTGCTATGGCAGGGGCATTTATTTTTGTTATTTCCTCTCTTAAGATACCATCACTTACAGGAAGTTGTTCACATATGACAGGTACAGGGCTTGGGGCAATTTTATTTGGACCTGCACCAGTAAGCCTGCTTGGTATTATTGTTCTTATATTCCAGGCAATATTGCTTGCGCATGGTGGAATTACAACACTTGGTGCTAATACATTTTCAATGGCAATAGCAGGCCCGCTTATGAGTTATGGTATATATAAATTGTGCCAGAAACTTAAAGTGAATAAGCTTGTAAGTGTATTTCTTGCAGCAAGTGCAGGTGATTTATTTACATATTGTGTTACAAGTATACAGCTTGCACTTGCACATAATTCATCAGATGGGGTAGCAGCTGCAGCAGTTAAGTTTTTAGGTGTTTTTGCTCCAACCCAGCTGCCACTTGCAGTACTTGAAGGTATATTAACTGTACTTATAATTATGGCTCTTGAAACATATGGTACACAGGAATTAATGGAAATTGGATTTATTAAAAAGGAGGTAAACGGATAATGGGTAAAAATAAAAAGATTACAATAGCATTGCTTATAGCAGCAGCTCTTATTATAGTAGTTCCACTTTTTGCCTTAAAAGGGGCAGAGTTTGGCGGTTCAGATGATGCGGGCAGTGTAATGGTGGAAGAAGTGGCAGGAAAGTATGAGCCTTGGTTTACCCCAGTGCTTGAGCAGGCACTGGGAGGTGAGCTTCCTGGTGAAATTGAAAGCCTGCTTTTCTGTGTGCAGACGGGAATTGGTGTTGGTATTATTGCGTTCTGCATGGGCAGGTTTGTGGAAAGAAAACATCAGGAATCTTTACGTAATAAGGAATAGTCCAGGCATTTTTGTACAAATCTGCGTGCATAGCCTGGATTTGAATAAAAATAAAGGTGTGGAAAGCCAGCAAAGCCTTGTCCGTTCTGGTGTATGCAGTTCCAGCTGGTGTCACGGAATGGTTTCTGTGCAATAAAACAGCTGCCATTATCTGTGCTATCGTAGTAATGGAATTCATGTGCTTTTATTTCATGTTTTTTTCTAGTAGTGTTATCTGCTGGTGAAAGGTTTATATATCCAAAATGCTGCAGATGTCCTTTATATATTGCATCAGCGTGGATTACACCTGCAAGTTTATAATTGTGGTGGTTTGTGTCTTCCATATTTTCATGGAGATATAAGAAACCACCACATTCTGCTATATATGGCATTTGTAATGTTGTAAATGTATGGTTTATTGATTTAAGCATTGATGTGTTGCTGCTTAGACCATCAAGGTAAAGTTCAGGATAGCCTCCTCCAAGTATACATCCGTTTATATCTGGAGGCAGCGTGTTATCATGCAGTGGTGAGAAGTATATTAATTTTGCGCCAAGTTTTTCAAGCAGTTTTAAATTGTCTTCATAATAGAAACAAAATGCTTCATCCATTGCAATGCCTATACGTACTTTGCCATAACTGCATACAGGGGTAATTGGGGATGGCTGTATTTCTATGTCAGGTGCTGTGCCTGCAATGGATATAATTTTATCTATATCTATGCATTGTTCTATTTTTATTGAAATATTTTCTATTTTTTCTTTAATATCTGTAATTCCATCAGGAGTGACAAGCCCAAGGTGCCTGCTTTCAAAATGGCATCCTGGCATTTTAGGCAGAAAACCTGCTACAGTTATATTAAATTCTTTTTCTATAACTGGCTTAAGTGTATTATATACCATTTCTGAAGTTTCATTTAATATTATACCTTTTATGCCAGAATTCTTTTTATATTCAAGAAACCCTTTTATATATGGAATTATTGAAATTCCCATTCCACGTGCATTTACAATAAATATTACAGGGGTGCCTGTTGCATTGGCAAGTTCATATGAAGATGCTGTATATGTCTTAATGCCGGCACCATCATAATATCCCATTACGCCTTCTATAACTGAGATATCAGAGCCATATGCTGTTTCTGACATAAGCTGGCAGACTGTGGCTTCATCTGTAAAAAATGTATCAAGGTTTTTTGAAGGGGTATCAAGTATAGTTTTATGGAACATAGGGTCGATATAGTCAGGCCCACATTTAAATGAAACTGTTTTTAAACCACGGTTCTTAAATGCTTTAAGAAGACCACAGGTAATAGTTGTCTTACCGCTGCCACTTGAGCCAGCAGCTATCATAATTCTTGGAATTTTCATAATTGCACCATCTTTTTATTACTACAAAAGCAGAGCAGGGATATCCATAAATAACTGGTATCCTGCTGCCTGTAGAATAAATGCTTTTTAATAGGAGAGTGTTATTATCCATACAGGATTTAAACCTGCCATCATATTGTATCCTGCAAGTGTTTTTGATTTGCTTATGGAAACATATGTAATATCTGTTTCTTGTGGGCTGGTTTCTTTTATTATTCTTTCTGTTTCTGCAATAGTTTCGAGTGTAATTGCATTAATTACGATACGTGCATGTCTGTTTTTGGATAATACAGAATCAATAACAGGACGCAGCATTCCAGAAGTGCCACCAATAAATACATGGTCAGGAGGTTCGAGTTTTTCTAAAATTCCAGGAGCAGTACCATTTATTATTTCTATATTAGAAGTTTTATGGAGTATTTTATTTTGCTCTATAAGTTTAATGGCTTCTTCCTTTTTCTCTATAGAATAAACTTTACCATTGTATGCCATACGTGCACATTCTATGGAAACTGAGCCAGTGCCGGCACCTATATCATAAACTATTGAATCTTTCTTAAGATGCAGCTTTGAAATAGATATTTCACGTATTTCTTCTTTGGTCATTGGTACATTTCCACGTATAAACTGGCTGTCTGGTATTCCATGTGTTATAATATTTTGGTCTGCATCAGGATTTTCTATTATTATACAATATAGAAAACCCTCATTAATATATTTTGTAAAGTGTGAAGGATTTCCTTTTATTATTTTTTCATTATTATATCCAAAGTTACAGCCAACATAAAATACCAGGCTGTCCATACCATAATCCAGACAAGTCTTTGCAAGCCCTGAAACACTATCTTTAGTACCAAGAAGTGCAAATGTCCTGTAATTATTTTTAATTGCTTCAATTATATTTTGTGTCCTGCCATGCAGGCTTATAAGCCTGGTATCCTGCCAGCTCGTTTTTAACCTGGCGGCAAAATATGAAACAGAAGATATTCCTGGTATAATATTTATATTATATCCAGACAATTTACTATAAAGCCTGTCTGCACCACTGTAAAAACCTGTATCTCCTGAAAGTATAATTGCAATATGTGTGTATTGCGGATGTTCTTTAATATAGTTGTAAATTATATCTGCATCATATGCATTAAATGTGGCTTTGCCAGTTGTATTAATACTGTCAAGAAGCCTGCCAGAACCAATTATAAGTTCTGCTGTTTCTATTGCTTCCTTTCCGTCTGCTGTAAGGGTGCCAGGGGTTCCCATACCCATCCCAACAAGAGATATCTGTCTGGGCATATCTATATTGCCAGTCCCAGTAATTTCTAATATTTCATTTAATGTATATCCTTCTTCATCTAAAGGTCTTGTTATAAGTATTACAGTTATGCCTGTTTCTATAGCAGCAGATATTTTTTCAGGAAATCCTCCGGCATTACCACTGTCTTTGGTAACAATAAAGCTGGCACCAGTTTGTTTTATAATTGCAGTGTTTAATTCTTTTGAAAACGGGCCATGCATTGCAATAACCTGCTTGCCCTCAAGTCCTGCATTGGTGCATGTTTCTATTGCCTGTACAGATGGAAGTACCCTTGCAGTAATACGTTTTATATCTTTTATTCCGTTGCAGAATATATGCAAATCTTTACTTCCAGTTGTTAATAATATCCTGCCAGTAGTTTTATCCAGATATTTTGCTGCCTGTGTGGCATCTGGAAATGTTATTATATTACCACTGTCTGGTATATTATCTGTAGTTTTACGTAAAAGGCGGAAATAAGGTGTACTTGTCTTTATGCATGCTGACCTGGCATTTTCAGATATTATTGCAGCATAAGGATGTGTTGCGTCAATTACATAAGAATATAAATTATCTGAAAGTAAATGGCATATTTCATCAAAATCTAACCGGCTGCATATAATATTAAGATATTCTGATTCTGGAAGCATCTGCCCGCCATATTCTGTTGCTACACATATTGTACAATATATATGGTTCTGGATATAGATTTCTGCAAGCTGCCTGCCTTCGCTAGTTCCGCCAAATACCAGGATTTGTTTATCCAATTTCTTCTCCTCCTGTTTTGTAACCACGTGGTGTAACCATTTTCCCATTAATAACTTTGGTCTGTGAATTGCCAATAAATACGGTAGTAAACATATTTACAGGAGTATCCATAAGTTCTTTTAATGTATAAATTGTATAAGTTTCACCATCCCTGCCAATGTTTTCTGTTATTCCGCATATTGTGTCTGGTGAAGCATATTTAAGTATTAGCTGGCATGCTTTTTTTAAATATCCGCTCCGTTTTTTGCTGGAAGGGTTATAGAGGCAGATAACCATATCTGCATAAGCGGCAGCAATGAGACGTTTTTCAATTTTCTCCCAAGGTGTAAGAAGGTCACTAAGGCTTATAACTGCAAAGTCTTGTATTAAAGGTGCACCAAGCAGTGCAGCACCAGAACTGGCAGCAGTTACGCCAGGTACAACTTCAAGGGTAATATCCGGGTACCTGGTTCTGGTCTGGTACATTAATTCCGCCATGCCATAAATTCCTGCATCCCCGCTACATATAAGGGCTACCTGTTTTCCTTCAGAAGCTTTTTCAAAGCATAATTCACATCTTTCAGCCTCTTTGGTCATGCCAGTATAGATAAATTCTTTATTATGGAAATATGGTTTAATAAGTTCTATATATACTTTGTATCCAATAATTGTGTCGCAGGCTGAAAGGACTTCAATAGCCTTGAATGTCATATGTTCAAAATCTCCTGGCCCAATGCCTGTAATATATATTTTATTCAAAATTTATACTCCATTTTTTTATGGCGGCAGCAACAGTAATTCCATTTTCTGCCTGTTTTGTCAAGATAAGTTCTTTTTCACCTTGTGGCATAAGCGCTGCACGTTCACATATATTGTCTGTTCCCGTTGTTTTCTTTACAAAACTGGATGGGCTTACACTATCTGTTATTGTTTCAAGTTCTGCTGCACTATAAAATAATAAAGGCAGGGAATTGTTTTCTGCAAACATTTTAATTCCTGCTTCATTTTTCTTTATATCTATTGTGGCTATATCTGATATTGCATGTATAGATATTTGTGCAGATTTAAGTGTCTTGTTTATAAAGGAAGTGATTTCATTATATGTTTTATTTTTGCGGCAGCCTGTTCCAAGTGTAATAACTTTAGGTATAAGGTGAAGTGTCTGGTTATTTTTAAATTGCCCGGTTTCTTTAAATGCTGTGAATGGTGAAATTATAATATTATAATTTGTATCAATGCAGTTATAGAAACTTTTAATCTTATTAATAAAAAAGTTTTCTGGAATATTTCCTTTCACTTCTGCATCAGAATAAATAGCAACTGGTTTGTTTTCAATAACTGCTGCCTGGATTCTTCTGGCATTTTCCATATTGTCTATATACAAGTTATTTTGTAAAGCAAATAAATCTATTGCAATTTTTCCATGTATATCTGATGATGTAGTAATAACTGGATTGGCATGTATTGCAGCAGCAAGGATTTTTGTCCATTCATTTGCTTTGCCAAGGTGTCCTGAAAGTAGTGATATTATATTCTGGCCCATATCATCGGTAACTATAACTGCAGGGTCAGTGCATTTGCTTTGTATAAATGGTGCAATGCTTCTTACAGCTATTCCGCATGCCCCTATAAATATAATAATATCATCTTCTGCAAAATGTATGCCAGCCCATTTATCCAAAGGACAAGTTATATTTTGGATGTCCTGGTGTTTAAAGTCTTTTTTGGCTGTGTATAATGTGGCATGGCAGTTGTTTTGCTGGAGGATATTTTTAATTGTGTGGGACAGTGCTGCACCATATTTAGTAAAGCTTATTACAGAAGCTTTATAACTGGTTTTGTACATAAGTGTTCTCCAGTCTGGCAGGCTGTTCAAGATATTTCTTGGGAACTTTCCCTGTATTCTGTTGAAAAGCAGGGGTTATAAAGTTCTGAACGGTTATATCCTCCAGGTACTATAATATTTCCTATTATTATAAGTGCAGTTTTGCTTATATTGTGTTTTTGTGCAGTTTCTTCCAGTGTGCCTATTGTGCAGATATATTTTTCTTCATCTGGCCAGGTTGCTTTATATACTATTGCAGCTGGTGTATCTGGGGAGTAGCCGCCTGATATAAGTTTCTGGCTTAAGCTGCCAGCCATGCCTGCGCTTAAGAAAAGAACCATTGTTGCATTGTGTGCCGCAAAGCTTTCTATACTTTCGGTAGTGGGTACAGGTGTCCTGCCTTCCATACGGGTAATTATAACGCTTTGTGATATGCCAGGCAATGTATATTCAAGGTTGAGTGAAGCAGCCGCCCCGCAGAATGAACTTACTCCAGGGCAGCAGGCATATGGAATTCCAAGTTCATCAAGCTTGTCCATCTGTTCCTTTATTGCGCCATATATACTAGGGTCACCAGTATGCAGCCTTACAATTTCTGTTCCATTATTATGGGCATCTTTTATTATATCTATAACTTCTTCAAGGGTCATTCTTGCACTGTTATAAAGCTGGCATCCAGGTTTTGCATATTCAAGTAATTCTGGGTTTATAAGTGAACCTGTATATATTATTACACCAGCTGTAGAAAGGAGTCTCTGTGCACGTACAGTTACCAGGTCTTTAGCTCCTGGACCTGCACCAACGAAATTAACCATATAATTTATTCCTCCTTAATTATAATAAGCGAATAGTAGCTTGGATTATCAGGTATATGTTCAATGCAGTTATATACATTTTCATTTTCCATGCCGCAGTTTTCTATAAGAGTAGCAGAAATATTCTGTTGTCTGAGTTTTTCTTTAATCTGTGGCATTTTCCGTCCTGCTTTCATAAGTACTTTGGTTCCAGGAAGATTTAATGACTCATCTATTCCATATGTTGATGGTATTATATGAAGACATGAGGAACCATTGGCAAGACCTTCATTAATAAGGGCTGATGCTGCACAGAATGATGGTATTCCATTTATAATTTCTGTCTGGTAGCCAAGTGCTTTGGCTTTATCATGTATATAAATATATGTTGAATATATTGCAGGGTCGCCAAGTGTAAGAAATGCAATATCATTACCTGTATTTAGTATATCTGTAATTATTGCCATAGCTTTATTATGGCTTTCTTCAAGTATATCCGGGTTTTTGGTCATAGGCATTTCTATACAGATACAGTTTTTATCTTTTATAGAAGGTATTGCAGAAAGTGCAATCTGGTAACTTATGGCATTTTCTTTAATTTTATTTGGTACTGCTATATAATTACATTTTTTAATTATTTTTATAGCTTTAAGTGTTATAAGTTCTGGGTCTCCAGGACCTGTGCCAACACCATATAATTTTCCTTTGTCCAATATTAGTCCCTCTCTATGTTTCTATATATTTTATAATGTGTATTGTTATATATTTATAAAAGCATTTTTATAAATTCATTGGCTTTGTTTGACATTGCAAGTGTACCTGCCTGGTTTGAAAAAACTATTACTTCAATTTCAATCTGGTTTTCTGTCCTGTTCTTCATATTGGAAAGTATTTTTTCAAGCATAATGTCCATTGTTTTGTTTAAGATATTTTGTTTTTCAAGGATGGGTATTGCTTCATCTGTTGTAGTACACTTAAGTATATTATAAGCAGTTTCTATATTACATCCTGCAAGGACTGCGCATGAACACAGTGTTTCCATCCGGGCATCTGCAACTTTTGAATGTGTATTCATAATTCCTGCTGCAATTTTTATAAGTTTGCCTATATGGCCTATAAAAAGTATTTTCTTAAATCCAAGCATAAATGCCATATCAAGTGTTTCTCCTATGAAATTACTGCATTTAAGCCCTTGTTCCAAATCAATGCCCCATGTTTCCCTGGCAAAATTCCTGCCATAGTTGCCAGGTGATATTAATAAAACTTCATTATCTTTATCCTGGGATTTCTTTTGTTTCATTTCTATATAGATTGTATCAATTAATGCTTTTTCACTCATAGGTTCTATAATTCCACTTGTGCCAAGTATTGATATGCCGCCTTTTATTCCAAGCCTTGGATTAAATGTTTTTTTGGCAAGTTCTTCTCCTTCTGGAACTGATATTATTATTTTAAGCCCGCTTTCCAGACCTGCATTTTCAAGTTCTTCTAATGCTGCTTGTTTAATCATTTTCCTAGGGACACTGTTAATGGCAGCAGCACCTTCTGGCTGTTCAAGGCCAGGTTTTGTTATACGTCCTATGCCTGTCCCTCCATCTATTATAATACCAGATGGTTCAAAGCTGGCTTTTGAATAAACCAGTATACCGTTTGTACAGTCTGCATCATCACCTGCATCTTTTTTTACTGCACACATAACATAATTATTTGTTATAGTAGTATTAAGGATTTCAAGGTTTAGTGTTATGCCTTTTGGTGTATTTATTTTAATTTCTTTAACTGGTATCTGTGTAAGCAGCATCCTTACTGCAGCTTTAGTTGCAGCAGCAGCGCAGGTACCAGTTGTATATCCACATCTTAGTTTTTTATGGTTCTTGTAGACATATCCAGAAGTCATATATGTGCCTTTCTATTTTATCCAATTATATCTTCCAGATGTGCTAAATAAAGATTTTGTATTTCTGGAATTTCACCAAGCCCTTGTGTTATAACTATAACATTATATCCAAGTTTGTAAAGCCTGTTTTTCCATGAATTTTCTTTATTGCCAGCCATATCATTGTGGGCGTGGTCACCAGCAGTTACCATAAATGGTATAAGTGTTATATTTTTGTATGAGTGTTCTTTTAGTGTGTTTAATGTGTTGTCAAAATCAGGGAATCCTTCTACTGTTGAAACAAATACATTTGAAAATCCCTTTTGGTTTAATGTGTATTGGAACTGGCTGTAACATTTATTAGCAGAATGTTCACTTCCATGCCCCATAAGTATAACGGCGCTGTCACTGCTGGTATTATCAAATCCATACTGGTGGTTAAGTATATCAGCAGTTAGTTCAAAATCTTTATCGGAAGATAAAAGTGGCATTGCAGTTTTTATAATATTAAATTTATCTTTATATTTACCAGCAGCAGCAAGTATTTTATTATACTCTCCGCCAGGAATTATATGGGTTGGCTGTATATAGATATTGTCTATGCCATCTTCTGATATTTTCTGTAGTGCCTGACAGGTATCAGGTATAAAAACACCTTCATTTTCATGTATGCATTTTTGAACAACTTTGCTTGTATATGCTTTGTATACTGAAAAGCTTTTATAGGTTGATGATATTGTATTTTCTATTTGTTCTATTGAAAGTTTTCTTGCTTCTTTATATGTAGTTCCAAAGCTTACTATTAAAATTCCGTTTTTCATAACCAGCCTCTTTTCTATTGGAAGTGTTGTTTATATTATAATGATAAATGTTTTCTGTATTATAAAATTATAACATATATAACAGGGCATTGCATATTGCTGCTGCTATATTACTGCCTCCTTTGCGTCCTCTGGATATTATGCAGGGGATATCTGTCTGTATTATAAGTTCTTTGGCCTGTACTACATTAACAAAACCTACAGGTACACCAATTACAAGTCCAGGATTAATAATTCCCTCTTGATAAAGTTCGTATATACGTATAAGGGCAGTAGGTGCATTGCCTGTTACAAAGATAACAGGTTCTTTAATATCTGCTGCTTTGTCTATACAAGCAGCAGAGCGTGTAGTATTATTTTGCTTTGCAGCGAGTGCAACATCTTTATCATCTATAAAATTATAAATTTTGCAATTATAATTGTATAATACTTTTTTATTTATACCTGAAAATGCCATTTTTGTATCAGTAACGATATTTGCACCATTTTTTAATAAGTTTAAAGCCTGTGTTATTACATTTTCTGAAAAATATAAGTTCTGGGCATATTCAAAATCGGCAGAGGCATGTATTGCACGTTTAATAACAGGAGCGTGTTCTTCATTTAGTGTTATTCCAAGCTGCACAAGTTCTTGTGAGATTATTTCCATGCTTCTATTTTCTATTTCAGAGGGAGTTATATTTTCTAATTGGATTTTCATATATTTACCTCATTTTATTTATAAGTATTTATTTTTTTTACATTACTTTACAACTCTTTTTGCAAAAACATATGCCATATTTTTTGATAACTATGTATCCATCATAAATAAGTTCTTCGTCATAATGTTTATCATCTATTTGCTGTAATGCCTTTTGGCACATACTTTCCATTTCTGTAAATTTTTGTGCGTATTTTAATTCAAGGATTATTGCAGGCAGGTTTTCATCATATGGTTTTAATACAATAAAAGGAAACTATATTGTCATAAAAGCCATTAAAATAAGTATCTTCAAGTGATATATCATATTCATCAAGCAGTATAATTACTTTTTGCTGGTGGTATTTTTCAAGGCATTTTGATAAAAATGCAATTGATTTGGCATATGTAAGGCTGTCTGGCTGATTTTAATGATATAAATATTACTGGGTATTTTCCTAGGTGTTTTGTGTATTCTTCTCTTGTTTCTATAATTTTTTCCCTTGGAAGTATAAAGTATTATCTGTTTGTGTACCATATGGAGGAATTTCTTTTTCAAAAAAAGTTTGTAACATGCTTTTATCATTTTTCTGTAAAATTCTATTCCCGTTGGCAATGGTGTTATTTTTTGCATGTAAAATATCTCCTTTTTGTTGCAATAAAGGGAAAGTGAAAGTGTGTAAGTAAATTTGTAATATGCATGTTATATAAAATAGTTTTCTCTATACCAGCAATCTTTTTTAATGTTATCATATGTCAAATAAAAAATAAAGTATTTATCTTTTTAAGTTTCAATTTTATTATTACAAATGTAATTAAAGTGGGGATATAAAATGTTTCTGCTGGTTTATGAAGAGGAAATAACCGGAAACAGCACAGAAAGTCATATAAGCCATGTCATTCCCTCACGTTTAAGTTCCAGTGCAACAGAAATGGTTATTTAATATGATACCAATAGTTGTATATGTTAATGTATTTAGAAACGCTAGAATATACATACCTTTCTATATGCCTAAGTAAAGTTACATTATCCACAAATTATTATTTTGTTGAAAACATTTCTTTGACATGATAGAATAAAACCATAAATACAACTGAGAGGCAGGTGAGCAGATTGGAAGATTCTGTAAAGCAACAGAACCTATTTTCAGATATTTCGACTGACAGGACAGACGAATCAGCAAAGCATAAGATTAAGGATAATATGCATCAAATATTGATGGCATGTGCAACGTATTTAACAGAGACCTACGGAATAGAACTGAAATTGATATATAGTTAAAAATTGGTGTGAATTGTTATGAGTACTGCTGAACCATTATATATTTTGCTTCTAAAACTTTTAGAGGTCTTGAAAAATATGTAAAATGGGTAGGTTAAAAAGCGTGGAATAAATACAAAGGTGTATTGAAATCATGTAAATGAAACGAGTTCAAGTAGGAAGAAAATAACGGAAGGTTCTGTAAATATTGGTTTCTTGATCTGGATATAAATAGAACATAGGCAAAAGATTCAATCAATCTATCTATCTATAATATATAAAAGCATGTGATGATATTTTTAGAAATAAGATTTGTTTGTTAAATCATTTTGGAGTTGGAGGGGACAGAGTGAAAAATTTTATTCCTGTTATGAGAGCAAAACGACTGCTTGAAATGAAATCATATATAGATAAAGGATATGAGATTCAAGATAAAAAACGTTATAGTATGTTGCAGAATGTTAAATTGAATTATATGAATGAATGGTATGAGTATGGTGTTCAGATTACTCAAGATGAATTTTATTTTCATATCATTAAAGATAAAGCTAATATATATTTGTCGATAATTGAAATATATCATTTATTGCTTGATTTTAATGAAATTGACAGTGGATATTTTGTGAGTTGTATAAAAAGACAGCTTAGGCAAAAAGTTTCACAGCGAAGTGAGTTTATAAGCCAAGACTTACCATTTAAGATTGCAAAGCCGGTTGAAATTAAAAAAGAGATATGTGTTAATGTTTCGCAAACAGGTATTCAAATTACAAACAAAGAGTTGTTTTTATTGTTGTTGCTAATACAAGAGAAGAGCAATGCATTATTTAAAAGAAGTGTCGGAATTAAACGTTCTTATGCCAATGGTATATTTAGGTTATTAGTTGTTTTACTAGAAAAGAATAAAGATGATGAATTGTTAGAATGCTTGGGATGGAAATGGAATGAAGAAAGTAATATGTTTATGTTTTTGACAAAATCGAAAAGGGTTGGAAGAGGGGCATATAAATACTATTTGACAAAAGCAGAATATAGTGATAGGATGAATGTAAAGAAATCCTAGTGTTTGTCTATGACAAAGATATAAAAAGGAGTTTTTAG
This sequence comes from uncultured Lachnospiraceae bacterium, assembly GCA_948794795.1. Lineage (GTDB taxonomy): Bacteria > Bacillota > Clostridia > Lachnospirales > Lachnospiraceae > Butyribacter. Next base: position 54,210 of record CAQGLR010000007.1, read on the forward strand.
CAATAGGAAAAGTAAGAAGAAAGCAATGTCCTTACTTTCCTCGCGCGCCTGCGCTCGAAAAGCGCAGCCATTGCTTTCTTCTTCCTTTTCCTACTGGTAGGATTTCTTTTTTGTGTAAGGAGGACATATGGGGTACATTTTAAGAGATGAAGTGTTGATTAAGAGACCAATAATTTTTTTGTGTGGACCATACTTCAAAAAAGGCAATAAAAGTGACAGAAGGTATCTTTTAAGAAAGTGCTTTAGAAAGCATTATGGAGATAGCGTTTTACCACTAATTATTGATGATTTTTTGACAGAAGATAATATTAAAGACCCTCATATCAATATTCAGTTGTTAGAGGAGATATTTGCTATAATATCATATAAAACATATATTTTTTTGGATACTTTATCAGCTGCTTCAGAATTGGGGTTATTTATGAACCATGCATTTGCAAATAACGTTGTTGCTTATGTTCCTAAGGAGTCAGATGTTCTTAATAAGTCAAATATTGGATATTTTGTGAAAGATTGTATCTTGAAAATGAATCCAGAACAAGCTAAATGTATAGAATATCGTCCAGCGATTACGCGTAGCGTTATTTCCAGCGATTATGCAGTTGAACATTATGGTTTTATATCAGATATTGTTCCTGAAAATATCGAAAAAGAAATTGCAAATGATGTAATTTATATAAATAGAAAAGCTAAATTAATTTGCATTGAGGAAAATGAACAATATCCTAATGATGATTCTCATATTTTTTATAAAAACAGAAATGGAAAAACGATTTTGCACATATCAATCAGAATGCTGTTTGAGGTTGTAATGTCGTTGATGTATGAACTGTATCAGAGTGAATTAGTTACCAATAAGGAAGCAACAATTGTGGATTTTGATGTTGAGACCATTTATAGACTGACAAAAGAAGTTTTTTTTAATTATCTTATAAAAAAGGGTATACTTTGTGGAAAAAAAATAGAATTATATACCAAGTTGGACTATCCCCTTCATGTTATTGTATATCACATGGTGACATTTTGTTATGTTTATCATTGTTATTCTACATATAGAGGGTTAAGATTGGTAGACAAGCACATGGATACCATTCTGGATGTTTGCAAGAAAATTTGTGGTAATAATCCGTTGCAAGTGTTTGGAATTAGTGAGGAAGATTATTCGCTTGTGGAGCGTTGCGCAAGTAATCAACAGGAATTCTATATATCTTTTACTATTGCTAAAGGTGGAAAAAAACGTGAATTGGTGAAATATATAGATACAGATGTAGGAGATGCCATGAGAAAGATTCATGAGAAAATGATGTCGTCTTTACAGAAAAAATATACATCAAGTAAGTTGTCATTTGCTTATAAAAAGGGTGGTTCAATTAAAAAGTGTGTAGAGTTACATAAAAACAACAATGCGTATATTAAATATGATATAAGCAAATTTTTTAATAGTATTGAATTTGAAAAATTATTTGAGAGGATAAAAAAGGTTTTCAATATAGATTCCGCATATGATACAATTACAAAAAAGATTATTGCTAGTTTCTATTTTGAAAAAAAACTGCCATTAGGTTTAGTTATATCTCCGTTACTATCGGATGTTTATATGTTGGGATTTGATGAGAAGATTGAGAAATTTTGTTCCATAAGAAATTGTACATATACTCGATATGCAGATGATATATTAATATCAAAAAAAACAATGTATATTGATAGTGAGTATCAGGAAATAAATCAAAAAGTGGAGTTGTTATTAAGTGATTTAAAATTGAAAATAAATTCTCAAAAAACAAAGCAGGTTTTTTTGGAAAAAGATGGTCAACATATAAAATACATAGGTATTAATATAGTTCATTTTGATGATGGAAATAGATTGTCTGTTGGTAGGAAATACATTTATGATGTTGTGAACGAATATTATCAATATCTGGCTGATTTACAGGAGTTAAAAGTTAATAATGATGAGGGAGAGAGAGAAAGACTGTTCTATAAGGAAAGAATAATTGCGGGAAAACTTGCTTTTATTCAGTTGATTGAAGGTGCAGACGGTTGGAAAAAGATACGGGCACGATTTGGAAAAAATGCATACTTGTGCGAAAATAATAGATTATCTCTTAATAATTTAAGAGGTAAAGTCATTTAAAGGGAATTTATTTAATCTTGCAATTTTCTTGCAAAAAGTAGGATAAATGATTATAATTTATATAACATCTGGAATTTCTATACGAAATTATGTGTATTATAATCATATGGACACAAGATATAGTATGAACTATCGGGTTCGAGTAACAATTTTTGTGTAATTTAATGAAATATATTACACATTACCATATAAAATTTAACATAGAAATGGTAATAAGTATAAATTACCAGTATTTTTATATCAGGCATTTTTAACAGCCATAGTATAATCAGGCTGTTTTTCTGTTATAACCGGCTATGTAATGAAAAATTTCAAAACAGAAGGAGGCTATAAGTATGGTTTTTGTAAATATGGAAATACCAGAAGAAATGGTTTCATTTGTAATGAAAAAAGATAAAGAGAAACAACTGGAAAGAAATGCCATGATGTTATATCCATATGTGCATGATGGGATTATTTCACATGGCAGGGCGGCCGAAATTCTTGGCATATTTAAAACAGACCTTATTGCGTTATATGGCAGGATGGGGCTTCCTTATATTGAAATGACAGATGATGAAATAGAAGAAGAATTAGCAACAGTAAAAAAACTGGGGGAAATGACAATATGATTGTAATTTCAGATACGGCCCCCATAATTTCATTACTAAAGGCAGGGCATCTGGAATTACTGGAAAAGTTATATGGAAATGTACTTGTTCCTAATGCAGTATACTATGAATTAACAGAAAATCCAGCATATCCAGATGAGGCAGAAATAATAAAGAAAGTAAAATTCTTATCTGTTACAGAAGTGGAAAATATAAAATCTGTAAATGTTTTGCGTAGTGTTACAGGGCTTGATGAAGGAGAAAGTGAAGCCCTTATTATGTATGATGAACAGAATGCAGATTTGCTTCTTATGGATGAACGCAAAGGGCGCAGGGTTGCTAAACAGTTAAAAGCAGAGTACATTGGTACAGCAGGTGTTTTGATGCTAGCATATGATAAAGGTTATATTGGACAAGTGGATGTAAAAATATGTCTTGATACTATGATAAGTAACAATATCAGGCTGGGTAAAAAAATCTGTAATACCGTAATGGCTCATGTTGGTCTGGAAGAAGTATATTAGATAATAATATCATATAATATTGATGGCATTATACAGCTATAGGGAAATCTATAGCTGTATTTTTTGTATTATGGTTAATTTTAATAGGTATGGCAGATTTTGATTAAAATGTATAACATCCATTCTTCAACCAGTTTTCTTATTTCTACCGCAAATATAAGAATATGCAGACATTTTTCATATCAAGGAATGGCATTAAAAACTATCAGATGAACCACAGACCGCTTCCCGGGAATGGGGTGCAGTAGTATGCTTCTCATGTTGGGGTATGATTTTGAACGGATTTTTTCTAAAACAAGTTCTGGAATAATGAATTATTTTAGAAAACAAGTTTTGTCATACAGCTAATTTTCTGCTAACTGTATTAAAAATGTGGCTTGATGGCACTTAAGCCTAAAAAATGTGGAAACTTAAATTTATCTTATGTTTAGTAATGTAAATTTATTTTTCAATGCCAGTACGTGCAGTAATATTTTTATCAAATGGATGTTTGATTTTTCTTATATCAGATATATAATCTGCAATATTAAGCAAATCTTGTGATGGATTGCGTCCAGTAAGTACAATTTCTAAATTACCAGGTTTATTTTCCAGGAAATTTAAAAGCTTTTTATGTGGAATTAAACCAGCATTATCTGCTGCAATTATTTCATCAAGTATAATCATTCCGTAATTATTATTAACTAGCATATTAACTGATTTTTCAAAAAGGTTACTATAATGTATCCTGGCTTTTTCTTTTATTTCAGGTGTCATTGAACTTGTAAATCCAAAGTAACTGCCTGATGGAAGAAATGTAATATTTTCAATTTGTTTTAAAATATTAATTTCGCTTGAGTCATCATTTTTAAGAAACTGGGTAAATAAAACTTTTCCGCCGCTCCCAGCATAACGTATGCTTAGCCCAATGGCAGCAGTGGTCTTGCCTTTGCCAGTTCCAGTATAAATATGGATTAATCCTTTCATATTGCCTCCAGTTTGTTCTGATATTAAGGAAAGTACATTATAATTACGATAATATATATATATCTGGAAGTCAAGAAATAGTCTGGTATATGTAACTGTATACAAGGATTTTTTAGTTTGTTTTTAAATGGGCTTATTGAAAGGAGAATAAAGTGGATTTAAATTTTGTTAACCAGGTCAGACAGGCGTTTGGACAGGAAGAAGGGGACAAGGAATGTATAGAAGCAAAGATTTATTATTTTTTAATGGACAATGAACTTGCAGAATGTAAGGAGCCTTCAGCACGTTGGAAACTTTTGTGGGAAAAAATTAATCTCTGGAAAAAGGAGTATCTTTTATGGAAGGATTCACTTTACTATATATGTAGTGTTACTTCGATATATGATTTGTTAATGTGTTTTTGCCGCTTGCGTCTGCCAGAACCTGCACCAGAGGACTGGATAGAATATTTATACCATATGTCACTTGTTGCAGTAGGAGAATATGAAGGAGAAGAAGATTTTATACATAAAATAAAATCTTATGAAGAAGAAGGGTTTATACGTGAAAGAAAAGATAAATATAGTGGATTTGAGCCATTTGGTATATACTGGTATTTTGTGGAGTCTGGTTATGAAGTCATGACATCAAAGGAATGGATATCAGAACTTGAAAATATTGGCAGGGCTTCATACGAGCGCTATCAGGGGTATCTGGATAATGTGGAATACCGTAAAATAATGGAGAAAAATTATCCTAAATATAAGGAAGATTTGGATTATCTTAAAAAGAATGTACCTGATGATTGCACAGTTGTACGGGTGAACAAGCTTGAAGATGACCAGGAAGTCTGGTATATTGCAAAAACAGAGGACAGCCTTTATATAATTATTATGTATGATGAAGTTTAATAACAGGAACACTTTCCGGCCGCCAAGCAACATATGTAACAAACCGGCGGTATTGTACATGGTTTGCCAGAGGTGGATGATAATTAAGTTATAAGATGATTTAAAAAAATAATGGAAGTTAGTGTGTGTTTGTGGTAAAATAATAATATTGTACAATTTAACAAAACGGGATATAGGAGGAAAAACCAAATGAAAAACAAAGATAACAGATTTGAAATTGTATTGCAAGAGGGTAATTCATTAAAAAGTGAAGGGTTTAGACAAATATTAGTTGATAGAGAAACTGGTGTTAATTATATTGTATTAAAAAGCGGATATGGTCTTGGCATAACTCCAATGTTAGATAAAGATGGCAAACCAATCGTTACTGGAATAGATGATTAAACGGGAGTTGGGGTATAAAGCTTATACGGATAATGATTTTCATCCGGCCAGCAAGAACCTGTAACAGGTATATAGTTATATAATATAAAGGATATTGGAAGGTTTTTATATGGCATATAGAATTATGGTACAGGGTACTATGTCAAATGTAGGTAAAAGCCTGCTAGTGGCAGGGCTTGCCCGTATATTTGCAAAGGATGGTTATAAAACTGCGCCTTTTAAATCACAAAATATGGCACTTAATTCATTTATAACACGTGATGGCCTTGAAATGGGGCGTGCGCAGGTAGTGCAGGCAGAAGCGGCAGGTATTGTTCCAGAGGTTTATATGAACCCTGTATTATTGAAACCTGTTAATGAGATGGGGTCACAGGTTATTGTTAATGGAAAACCATTATGCAATATGAAGGCAAAGGATTATTTTAAATATAAGATAAAACTGGTGCCTGGTATTATGGAGGCTTTTAATTATCTTGACAAGAAGTTTGATATTATAGTTATTGAAGGGGCTGGAAGCCCTGCAGAAATTAATCTTAAGGATAATGATATTGTAAATATGGGGCTTGCGGAAATGACAGATTCCCCTGTGCTCCTTGCCGGGGATATTGACAGGGGAGGTGTGTTTGCGCAGCTTTATGGTACTATTGCGCTTCTTGAAGATAAAGAACGTGAACGTATAAAGGGGCTTCTGGTAAATAAGTTCAGGGGGGATAAGTCTATACTTGCCCCTGGTATTAAGATGCTTGAGGATAAATGTGGCAAGCCTGTTTTTGGTGTAGTCCCATATATAAATGTGGATATAGAAGACGAAGACAGTCTTGCAGGAAGACTGTCTGCTTGTAAAACTGCTGGAGTTATAGATATTGTTGTAATAAGGCTTCCAAAGATTTCTAATTTCACTGATTTTAACGTTTTTGAAAATTTTGAAGGTGTGTCACTTAGATATGTGGACAGGCTGGAAGATTTAAAAGAACCAGACATGGTATTTATACCAGGCAGTAAAAATACTATAAAAGACCTTATATGGATGCGCCAGAATGGTATTGAAGCAGCAGTAAAGAAAGCAAATTCAAAGGGATGTGTAGTGTTTGGAATATGCGGGGGATACCAGATGCTTGGTAATACAATTAGTGACCCATATAATATGGAAGAAGGTGGTTCAGTACAAGGTCTTGGATTTATAGACATGGATACTGTCTTTGGAAAAGAAAAACATACTGTACAAGTTAGCGGATGCTTTGGCAGGATAGAGGGTATATTTGCTGGACTTTCTGGGAAAGAGTATAAGGGATATGAAATACATATGGGGCAGCAGCCAGATGGTAAAATGGACAACTCTTGTATTAATATCCAGGCTTGCCAGGATAATATATATGGTTCATATGTACATGGGCTTTTTGATAATACAGATATAGCTTATACTATTATAAAATCACTTGCAGATAAAAAAGGCGCAGATACCAGCAATATAGATAACTTTGATTACAGCAGTTATAAAGAGAGGCAATATGATATACTTGCAGAAACAATAAGGGAAAATGTAGATATTGACAGGATTTATAATATTATGGGCATAAAATAGAAAGTTATTTTTAACTGTGAAAAAGCATAAGCACATTGTAGATATTCTCTGGTCTTAAAAGTATTTATTAATGTGCTTTCTGTTATGTCCATTTTTATGAGGTGTATATGGATAAGGAAGAGCTGTTTAATATTAAGATACAAGAGCTTTGTACAGAAGCATATAATGCAGCACAGGCACACTGGGATGGTATTGCAAAACCTTTAGACGGGCTTGGTGCATTTGAAGATATAGTTAAAAAGATTGCTGGCATTACTGGCAATGCAGATGTTGACACTGGCAAAAAAGCAGTTGTTGTAATGTGTGCAGATAATGGGATTATTGATGAAGGGGTAAGCCAGTCTGGGCATGAAGTAACTTCTATTGTATCTGCAAATATGGCAAAGGGTATTGCAAGTGTATGCCGTATGTCACATATTGCGGGAGCAGATGTTTTACCTGTAGATATAGGGATTAAAGATAATATAGAAGAGGATGGGCTTATTATAAAGAAAGTTGCGAATGGCACTGCAAATTTTGCAAAAGAGCCTGCTATGACAGAAGATATGCTTATAAAGGCAATACATACTGGTATAGATATTGTAAAGGATTGTAAAGATAAAGGATACAATATAATTGCTACAGGTGAAATGGGAATTGGAAATACTACTACAAGCAGTGCCATTGTTAGTGTAATGCTTGGATTGCCAGCAAGTGAAGTGGCAGGCAGAGGCGCGGGCCTGGACAGTGAGGGTGTTAAAAGGAAAATTACAGTAATAGAATCAGCAATTAAAAAATATGGGCTGGATAAAGATACACAAAAGCAAAGTTTAAGAAAGATACAGGAAAATACTTTTAATACACTAAGGTGTCTTGGAGGGCTTGATATAGCAGGGCTTACAGGGGTATTTATAGGAGGTGCGCTGTACCATATACCTGTTATTCTGGATGGGCTTATTTCTGCAGCTGCAGCACTTGCAGCGGACAGGATTGTACCAGGCTGCCGTTATTATATGCTTGCGTCACATGTGGGAAAAGAGCCTGCATGCAAGTTTATATTGGAGGAACTTGGACTTGGACCTGTAATTAATGCAAGGCTTGCATTAGGCGAGGGTACAGGGGCTGTGCTTTTATTCCCAATGCTTGATATGGTACTTGAAGTATACAGGGAAAATACAACTTTTAATGATATTAATGTAATACAATATGAAAGGTTTACAGATATATGATGGTTACAGTTATTGGTGAAAGTGGCAGTGGGAAATCGGAATATGCAGAAAACCTTATTATGGAACTGGCTGGTGGCAGTACCCATAGTGAAAAGATGTACTATATTGCTACAATGAAACCATTTGGGAAATATGCAAAGGAACGTATAAAACGCCACCTTGAGCTTCGCAAAGGAAAGGATTTTACCACAATTGAATGTTATAAAAATATAGAAAACTGTGGGTTAAAGAAAGGAAGTAATGCGCTTCTTGAATGTATGTCAAACCTTATTGCAAATGAATTGTTTGATAATAATAACATAGATAAGGAAGATGTATATTATAAAGTGTGTGCAGGTATAGATAAACTTAATGATACTGTGGCTAATCTTGTAGTAGTTACAAATGATGTATTTGAAGATGGGATTATATATGATAAAGAAACAATGGAATATATAGAACTTCTTGGCAGGGTGAACAGATACCTGGTGGGGATTAGCACTAGGGTAACAGAGGTTATATATTCATGTCCTCTTACAATTTCTTAGAAATATTAGAAGAATTGTCAAGAGGATATTTGCAATCCGCAATGCCTGCAAGCAGGCATTGGCTACTTGATGAGGTTAAATATATAATAGGACAAGGTGTGTATAAATGTCAATATTGAAAGCTTGTATTATAGCATTTGGGACATATTCAAAATTTCCAGTACCTTATTTTGAATGGAAAGAAAAAGATATGAAATACTCAATATGCTTTTTTCCTTTTGTTGGTGTGCTGCTTGGGGCAGCTGAATGGCTTTGGTTCTGGATTTGTGTTAATTATGGAATGGGAAGTCTTTTTAAAGCGGCAGGGGCAGTTATTATAAATATCCTGGTTACAGGGGGAATACATATTGACGGGTATATGGATACAATGGATGCATTACATTCATACCAGCCAGTGGAAAAGAAACTAGAGATTTTAAAAGATGCACATATTGGTGCATTTGCAGTTATTATGTTGTCAGTACTTCTTCTGGCATATATTGGAACACTGCCTGGGATAGGTTTTAATAATGTTCCTTTATTTGCAAGTACATTTGTATTTTCAAGAATTCTCAGTGGATTGTCAGTTGTGTTGTTTAAAGGAGCAAAAAAGGATGGTATGCTTTATGCATTTTCATCATCAGCACAGAAAAAAATTGTATGTATTTCACTTGTTATGGAATTTTTATTTATGGCAGCAGGGACAATCTGGATTTATAAAATAAAAGCAGTGTTTGTAATTGCTTCTATGCTTATTGTCTTTCTATATTACAGATATAAATCATATAAAGAATTTGGAGGTATTACTGGTGACCTTGCAGGATGGTTTTTATGTCTTAGTGAAATTGCAGCAGTTATAGTGTGCGTGTTTATATAATCTAAGTTTAAACAAGTTATGTGGCTTAAGCACCAGCGTCCCCATAACAGCTGCCTTATGGTAAAACATTTGGAATTGCCAGAATAATATAATCTTTGTGTAATTAAAAAAATGTGGTAACTTAAAAATCTAAGGTATTGTCTTAAAATATATATTTTATGGAGGGTGTTATGGAGGTATATGCAGGAGGAAGAAGCCAGGGTAAACTTGAATATGTACTTAAGAAAAAAGAATTAGGAAGAGATGTAGTTGTTGATGGAAGTAATCTTAAAACAGTATGTGGAAGTGATGGACAGTTATCAATAGAATTAGATAATAAGTATCTGGTTATAGACCATTTCCATGAATTAACAAGACATTATGCAGATATGCCAGAAGTGTTATATGGATTTGCAGAAAAACTGGTTAATGAAAGGGATGATATAATTATAATATCTGACCAGGCTGGCGGCGGAATAGTTCCACTAGACATGGAAGACGTGGAATGGCGTGAGCTGCATGGAAGAATTATGTGCAAGCTTGTTAGGAACGCATGTCATTTTGAAAGGATAATTTGTGGTATAGGGCAGGTTATAAAATAATGGAACTGGTTTTTATAAGACATGGCAAAACTAAGGGGAATATGCAGTCACGTTATATTGGAACTACTGATGAAGGGTTATGTAAGGAAGGCATTAATGAATTAAGGAATAATAAAGTTATATATCCTAAAGCAGATATTGTATTTACAAGCCCTATGAAAAGGTGTATACAGACAGCAGAAGTTATTTATCCTGGTATAGAAAAGTTAAATATTATAGATGAATTCCGGGAAATAGATTTTGGGGAATTTGAAGGTAAAAATTATATTGAACTGGATGGGAACAGAAAATACCAGGAGTGGATTGATAGTGGTGGAAGAATTCCTTTTCCAGGCGGTGAGGACAGAAAAAAGTTTGCCAGAAGATGTATTAATGGATTTAGCAAGGCTCTTGATATATGCAAACGGATGTACCTTGCTGGAATTCTAAAAGATAATTCTGTTGCAGCGTTTATAGTACATGGAGGAACTATAATGTCTATTATGGAAGCATTTGTGGAAAGTAATGGGAAGGATAGTGGGACAGATACGTATTTTAAATACCAGTGCAGTAACGGGCATGGCTATATATGTGGATTTGGCATGGGAACAGGGAAAAATAAGCTGGATATTTCTTCTTTTCCGGAATTTTGCACCCATTGGGAAATAACTTATAAATATACATTGTAAATGGTAAATAAAGATTTTATAAAAAACGGGATTTTTTACAGAGAGGTAAAAAATGAAAAAGATTAAAAACAAAGGAGGATAAGTATTTTATGTTTGGACAAGTGAAGAGGTTAGCAAAGTTTCTATCAGGCCCAGATACAAGGTTTATAATTCCTGTTTACCAGAGAAATTATGACTGGAAACTAGATAACTGCAAACAGCTTTTTGATGATTTGGTTAAGCTGTCTGGAAGTGGAAGGGAAACACATTTTTTGGGAAGTATAGTAGAAGCTGGAAACTGCCATGGACAGGAATTAATTATAATAGACGGCCAGCAAAGAATTACTACTATTACTTTATTGCTGCTTGCAATTATGAACCTGCTTAATGAAGGAAAAGTTACAAGTGGGTTTAGACGCTTGTCTGATAAAATAAAAAACAGTATTTAATTGATGAATGGTCTGATGATAAAAAGGTGAAATTAAAGCCAATTAAGGATGACCAGGCGGCATTTGAATTATTATTTGAAAGTCCAGATGAATATAACCGTGAATCTAATATAACACAGAATTATATGTATTTTTATAACCGTATACAGAAGAATGAAATTTCTATTGATAATTTATTTAAGGCAGTTGGTTCATTAGAGATTATTGATATATCATTAGATGAGAAAGACGATGCACAGCTGATTTTCCAAAGCCTTAACTCAACAGGATTAAGTCTTAGTGAGGGTGATAAAATACGCAATTTTATTTTAATGAAATTAGATTCAGATATACAGGAGAAATATTATTATAAGTATTGGAATAAAATTGAGAAAGAGACAAGTTATGATGTTAGTGATTTTATGCGCCATTATATGACGGTTGTTTCAAGTAAGACACCAGCAATTAAAGATATTTACCGGTATTTTAAACAGTATGTTGAAGATAAAAGTATTGGGACGGAAGAGCTTCTTAAAGATTTGCTCCGTTATGCAAAATATTATAATAATATTAAACATGCAAATATTAATAACAAAACTGCAAATACTGTTTTAGCCAGGCTTGGGCAGCTGGATATGACAGTGTCTGTCCCATATCTGTTGTCTTTATTTGATTACAGGGAAAATAATGGTTTGGATGATAAAGAATTTATAGAAGTTTTGTCTGCGATAGAAACATATATTTTCAGAAGGCTGGTCTGTGGAGTGCCTACTAATGCGTTGAATAAAATATTTGCATTATTGCACAGGGATTGTCTAAAATATAAAAAGGAAAAAGATAAATATGCAGATGTATTAAAGTATTTGCTTATTAGTAAGCCTGCTTCTGGACGTTTGCCAATGGACAGTGAATTTTTACAGTGTTTAGAAGAAAAAAATATTTATTCTATGCAGGCAAAGAATAAAATTTATCTATTTGACCGTTTAGAAAATGGTAATTCTGTAGAGCGTAATAATGTAATACAGCTTATGCAGGAAGGCAAGTATACAATAGAACATATTATGCCCCAGACATTATCTGATGTGTGGAAAAAGGAATTAGGGGATAATTATAATGAAATTTATGAAAAATGGGTTAACCGGCTGGCAAATCTTACACTGACTGGTTATAATATACAATATAGCAACCGTTCATTTGAACAGAAGAAGAATGTAAAAGATGGTTTTAAAGAAAGTGGCCTGCGTCTGAATAAAATAATTGCAGAATGTGATAAGTGGACAGAAGAAGAACTTATAAAAAGAAATGATATATTGAAAGAACAGGCATTAGAATTATGGCCATATCCTGTAACAGATTTTATTCCTTTTGTAGCTATTAATGAGCGGCATCCGTTATCAGAGGATTTTAATTATACTGGCAGGAACCTTATATCGTATACATTTATGGATACACCATACCAGGCTTCAGCCTGGACAGAAATGTACCAGCAGGTTGTAAAATTCCTTTTTGAAATGGATGTAACTATTATATACCAGTTAGTACATAAGGATAATGGAATGGGGTTATCTTTTACAGATATTGAAACTAATGGTTATGTTGAGATAGATGACAGGGTGTATTTATTTGTTGGCAATTCAACAATGGCTAAAATTAACAATCTTAGAAAGCTTTTTGCAAGATATAATTTAGAAGAAGATGAATTAATCCTTGAAATACAGAGCCAGGATAATAGTGTATAAGCAGATAAGCCAGTTATAATATATAGAAAGGAATATTGATATAAAATGTTTTATACTACAATAAGTATTGCTGCTGGCTATATCATGGATTTAATTTTAGGAGACCCATATTGTATACCGCATCCTGTAACCGCTATAGGTAAACTGGTAACTTTTTGTACAAACAGGCTGTTAAATGAGAATAGTACATCTTATAGAAAAAAGATTAATGGGTTAATAATGGTTTTAATAGTGGTACTGGCTAGTGCATTTGTTCCATTTTGTATTTTATATCTGGCATACAGCATACATATATATGCTGGTATTATAGTAGAAAGTATTATGTGCTGGCAGATACTTGCAGCAAAATCTCTTAAGACGGAAAGTACAAAAGTTGAAAATGCCCTTAAAGAAAATAATATTGAAAAAGCAAGGTATAATGTGTCTATGATTGTAGGAAGGGATACAAAGGAGCTTGATGCGGAGGGTGTTACTAAAGCAGCCGTTGAAACTGTTGCAGAAAATTCATCAGATGGTGTTATTGCACCGTTGTTTTATATGTTATTAGGTGGTGCAATACCAGGGTTTTTATATAAGGGTATAAATACATTGGACAGTATGGTGGGATATAAGAATGACAGATATATTGATTTTGGTATGGCAGCAGCAAAACTTGATGATATTGCAAACTTTATTCCTGCGAGGATATCAGCGTTTTTAATGATATTATCAGCGTTTATTCTTAAATTTGATGCAAAAAATGCATGGAGGGTATTTAAACGTGACAGATATAAAAGTACAAGCCCTAATTCAGGACAGACAGAGGCCGCCTGTGCAGGTGCACTTGGCATAGAGCTTCTTGGGGATGCTTATTATTTTGGGAAACTTGTTAAAAAGCCTGCTGTTGGTGATGCATCCCGAAGTATAAAACCAGATGATATACATAATGCTAATAAACTTATGTACTGTATGGAATTTATAATGGTAGTTTTTGTAGTGGCAGCCAGGATGTATTTTTGGTTAGCTGTACTGGAAACAGTATAAAGGAGGAAATATGGGTAAACGTAGCAAGGATACAGGAAAATATAACAGTACAAATAAATTTATGAGCCTGATATTAAGACACCATCCTGATGCTGTGGGCATAAGCCTGGATAATCATGGCTGGGCAGATGTAGGACAGTTAATTGCTGGAATTAAAAAAGCAGGCCATAAGATAAATATGGATATTTTAGAAGAGATTGTAAGGACTGATGAAAAAGGAAGGTATAGTTTTAATGAAGATAAAACGTTAATACGTGCTAACCAGGGACACAGTATTTATGTAGATGTAGAATTACAGGAGAAAGAACCGCCAGAAATCCTATATCATGGAACTTCTGGCCAGTCTCTTGGGAAAATTTTGAGTGATGGCATAAAGCCAATGAGCAGGCTGTATGTCCATCTGTCAAAGGATATAGATACAGCGGTACAGGTTGGACAAAGACATGGAAAACCAGTTGTCCTGAAAGTTAATAGTGGTGAAATGTATAGAAATGGCATTAAGTTTTATTTATCTGAAAATGGCGTATGGCTTGTTAAGAGTGTGGAAACTAAATATTTGGAGGAAACAGAAATTTAATATTATCATAGAATAGTGGTGTCAATGAAACTCATTGACACCTGTTTCCTTAATTTTTCCATCACTGATAACAATTGTTCTTGTCGTTTTTCTTGCAAGATTCTCATCATGTGTAATCATAAGAATTGTAATGCCATACTTACTGTTCAGCATTTTTAAAATCTGCATTACATTTCCGCCTGATTTTTGATCCAGATTACCTGTTGGTTCGTCACATAAAAGAATTTCCGGCTGGTTAATCAGTGCTCTTGCTATCGCAACACGTTGCTGCTGTCCGCCGCTGAGTTGTGCAGGCCGGTGGTTAAACCTGTCAATAAGCCCCAAAGCTTCACCAATCTCTGCCAGTTTTTTCTCGTCAGCTTTTTCTTTCGCAATTCCTTTTGGAATAAGTATATTCTCACGCACTGTAAGCTCTGGGATTAAATTGTAAGCCTGGAAAATAAATCCAATTGTTCTAAGCCTGAACTGTGAAAGTGTATTGTCATCCATGTCAAAAATATTTTGCCCATGATACAAAACCTTTCCTTCTGTTGGATTGTCTAAACCTCCCAGAAGATTTAGCAACGTGGATTTTCCGCTGCCAGATGTTCCCATAACGGATAAAAATTCTCCCTTTTCTATTGATAGAGAAACATGGTCAAGCGCAGTAATCTGTGCCTCTCCGTTCCCATACTTTTTTGAAAGTTCCAAAGTCTTTAGCAAAATCATAGCAATTTTCCTTTCTATCCCCAATAGTTTAAAAGTCTTCATTCCGGATACCATCTACGATGGTCAGCCTATGCATACGAAAGACTGGTGCAGCACCCGAAGCAATATTGATTCCTGCCATAAACAAAAAACCAACCAGAATAACCATATAGACAGGCTGTTTCCAAACTTCTATATACCATGGAAAGCGTACCTGCCAGCAAGAAACCCACTTTCCGTTTTCTGCTAGCTTACTAAAATTATGACCCAGTTCAAACGCATAATAATATGCATATTTCCTTACAATGTCAAAAAAACTTATTGGAATTATTGCTGTTATGGTTGCGGTGAATGGCCAAAGGAACATCTCCCTGATGTGTGCAAGTATAATTGAACGTCTGCTCATGCCAACAGCACGTAAAATCTGCAGGTTATGTGTATTCCTGCGGACGGAAAATTGGTATGCGTTTGCCATACCAATGCAGCCAGCCAGAAGTACCAGTGCTGCCATAAATGCAAATAACAGCAAGTTTTCTGCTGTTGTTGTCCGTACCTGTGCCCGAATATCAGCATTGGAAATACTTTGTACATCACCACTTCTGCTGGTTATGGCATACCATAGGGATTCAAAGCGGTCAATATTTGCATCTTCTGCTAAATCTACATAAACATCTGTGAACTGTTTGTCTGGAAGCTTCCATGCCTCCAATGCATTGCTGTCACACAGAATCTGGTATCCCGGCGGAACTTGTCCAATTTTGGTACTATCATATGCGGCACTTACAGCATAGAGCATTCGCTGTATGTCTGCATCATCAATGCGTAAGACCGCACAAACCTCTGTTTCAAATACAATCTTGCTGCCAAATGCGTATCCTGGTCCAGTAGTCCCATTGGCATCAGTAAAAGAAAAAGCTGGTTTATATCCTGGAGGTGTTTCACCTTTTGAAAAGTCAAACTCTTCTATTTGTGAATCCTGGATTATGACTTCTGTCAACGTCAGGCGGTCTCCTACGGTAAACGGGTTCTCCATCTGTGCGTCTGGATACTCTATAACTACGGTCTTGGAACCATTAGCTAGCCCTTTGGCATCAAGCTCGCCCTCAATGACATATGGCACAAATTCAAAGAGCCATGTGGACTGTATTGCAGCAACGGGAAGCTGGTAGAGCCGGTCTCCTGGTGCGTATCCATATACTTCTTTTGACTTTTGGAACAAATCCTCCCTTGACTTATCTATGTTATGGTCAATGTTAAACGGTTCTATTGCTTTCTCTAATTCTGATAAGGGCGTATCTTGCTGGTATAGGAGTTTTAAGCCAGGCAGCCCTATGATGCCTTTTGCTGAAACGGTGTCTGTGCTTTGTGCAAGTGTATCCATATCCTCTGCTGAAATTCCTTCCCCATGACGGTTGAAATTCAGATTGCCACACATGGCACGGTGCATATTTCTGTGGGCAATATAATCTGTTTGCATATCATCTGCATCACCCACATTCTGATAGATAAGTCCGTTTTCATAATCTGCATTTCCTATCATAAATACTGCTCCAAACACAAATACCCATCCAGTTACAAAAATAAGGGCATGGACGCCAGCGTTCCCAGATGCTCCCAGATGTACTACCTTTCTGATAAGCATAGAGGGCAGAGGTTTGCGCCATTGGTGTGTCCTGCCAGAAGCAACTTCCGTCTTTTCTAGGAATAACATCTCATTAGGAGACCGCCGCATGGTGCAGAAAAATGGGGGTGCAGCTGCAAGTACACTAAAAAAAATTCCGAGCAGCCAAGGCCACAAAAATGGATCTACACTTAATGCACATGCTATCTTGTCTGCTCCAAATGCACTGTAAATACGTACATTCCACATATTGTTTGCCATGTGGAAACATATAGTATATATCAGGATACCAAGTGTATATCCTGCCATAACACCTGTGATGATAAAAAAACACCCCTCCCTGCACAAAAGCCATGCTACCTGGCGGCTAGCCATACCAAGACTGCGTAGAAGCCCCATCTGTTTCTGGCGGTCTCTCACAGCATCTGATATAATACCATAAACAGAGATAAAAGAAACGAATAAGATAACCGCAAAAAAGATAGGAATAATACAGGAGGAATAAAAATCATGATATGCAAGATGTGCTTTTTCGTATACTTCATTCTCTGTTTCAGAAGCCGTTCCGCCCAGAGTGGCAAGCCAGTTAATACGTCCGCTGTCAGCAACGGAGATTCCTTTTCCATTTAGTATGTTGCAGACCTGGTGTGGTACTACATCAGGCTCACAACGTATCAGCGCAATTTGTGTGCAGACATCTGGCAAATCTGCATTGGAAACGAATAATTCTGGTAAACCGGTATCTGTCATGTCCAAATCTGTGCTGCCTGATAGTTCCGCTATGGAACGGACACAGGACAATGAGGTCTTCTGGTCATTAATTACGCCTGTGATTGTGAATTTCCTGTTTCCAGCGGGATTTCCGTCTGCATCAGAAAGTTCTGCTTCAAACTGTGTGCCAAGAACTGGGGCAACACCAAGTGCCTGAAACGAGCTACGGTATCCACAGACTTCACCTGCAGCTTCTGGGTATCTTCCGCCAAGTTCAGGCTCATAGTGGAAGAGTTTTTGTGCAGCCTTATCCATTGAGCCAATACGTAATTTTTCACTGTATGTTGTCTTACAAACACCACCATATATGACTGTTTCATACTGTGCAATCCCTTCTGCCGTAGAAATTATTTCCAGTTCTGAATCGTCTGGAATCAAAGCAGCGATGTCATAATTTCCTGTGATATCTAGTGTTTCTTCCACACTGCCCTGGCTGGCGGAGCGTGCAAATAACGCCCCAGCAGTCATTGCCATAACACCAGACATGATTGCGGTTAGAAGCGCAATTGCACGCATTTTGTGGTGAGTCCAGTATTTCCATGATAAATTCATATCCCACTCCTTCTTTGTCTTACCAAAACAACAGGAGCAGTCAAAGACTACCCCTGTTTAAAATGAAATTCTGTCTAAACTATCATTTATTTGCTCCATATACGCAGGGAACCTGATACACCAGTGGATGGAGCTTCACCTGTCACTGTCAAGTAAGAACTTGGACGTGGAACAGATACTTCACAGTCTGGTATTGCCACTGCCTGTGGAAAACTTAAAGAAGCACTTGCAGCTCCGCTTAATATGACTTTCAGTCCGCCACCATTTTGTGGCCGAGTGTTTAAATATATTTTACTGCTACCTGGAACAAAATATGCTATCATCTCTTTATCATTTGGTCCAATCGCATAGGAATAGCTTTGGTTAAATGCCATGGCATTTCCAGCAGCTGATATACAACCTGCCATTGCAATAGCAGCAGCAGTTATTTTCCACTTCGTCTTTTTTTTCATTTTGTACCTCCAATTAATAAAACATAGTTATAAAAGTTGTATGGTTAATTTGTTACAAAAATAATCCCGCTTTTCAATCCACCTCCTTTAGGCTGTCTTAAAATGCTGTTCTCCTATTATTATATTAATACATTAATATATAAAAATTATGTATATATAATAATATAAATTTTATAGATTTGTCAATATATTTTTTTAATAATTTATAATTGGATTATAAATATATATTCTGCCATAACATAAACTAAGCATATTTGTGATAGATTTTGTATATGTATTGTTTTGGAAGTTAATAATTTAATAATCTTGTAAATTTTATTTCTGTGAGAATATCAGCCTTTTAAGGTTTAAAGTAAATACATTAGAAGAGATAAAGAGTTAAATTAGATTTTGGCTGAAACCATTAGTACTGTAAATATAGATTCTAATGGTTTTATTTTTGTTTAAATAGCTAAAAAATAATAATTTTAGGTAAAAATTTTAAATAATTTTAACTAGATTATTGACTTTAATTAAAGTATGTATTAGTATTAATTTACTAATATTTGTTATAGTAGTTAAGCAGGAATGAAGTTAATGTTTAAGCAGGCATACAGTAAAATGCATATATGCATTTGCAGATTGTGGGTATCTGCCTGGCTCGTTTGTGTAAAAGGAAAGGAGGAAAAGTATTTTTTGTAACTAAATATCTGTATAATGTAAAAAATTTATTGGAGGATTGATTATGAGGAAAAGATTTTGGAAGAAACAGTGGATTGCTGTAGCTATGGCATCTTCTTTAATTGTTTCTGGTGTAAGCGTACCAGCAAAAGAAACAGTAGTACAAGCAGCTGAAAATGTAAATGTGCTTTATTCTAATGCAGCAAAAGCTGAAACAGGGGAGCTTAAGCTTCCAGAGGAAGACTGGGGAGACAATAAACCAATAATTGCATATGATGAAAGTATAAAGGATATAAAGATAACAAAGAACTTTACAATGACAGCGGATGTTTATCTTGATGAAGCAGGATATAAATCTCTTGCAGAAGCAGGTGATTATATTAAACTCCAAGGTGTTGTAAAGCTTGGTGAGGCATGGGACTGGAATGACAGCCAGGATATTCCTTATCTTGAACAGAAGAATTTTGAAAAGACAGAACAGGGTTATAAAACATCAGTTACTATAGAGTTTAAAGATAAAACCCCTGATGTGCTT
Organism: uncultured Lachnospiraceae bacterium; assembly: GCA_948794795.1. Taxonomy (GTDB): domain Bacteria; phylum Bacillota; class Clostridia; order Lachnospirales; family Lachnospiraceae; genus Butyribacter. Next base: position 74,144 of record CAQGLR010000007.1, read on the forward strand.
AAAGGGATTTATTTTGTAATTGTTGCAAAAGGGTTTGAAGGAAAGGTTACATTTACTAATGTAGCACTTGCTGGAAAGCAGGAACAGCAGATTACAGAAAAGAAAGATGCACTGGCAGTAAGTGATTTTGAAGCAGATGCTGCTGGTACAAATGCCGGATGGGAGAAAGAATCTGGATGGCAGTATGAAAAGGATGTAACAGCAGAAGTAGAAAAAGCATTTGAAAGTAATATGTTAAAGCTTGGACTTGATTATACAGGCTGTGAAGGGTATACATGGAGTGAGGCAAAGATTAAGAAAGTCTTTAAAGACGGGCTTGATGTTTCAGCATATAACCTTCTTACATTGGATATAATTTATCCAGAAGCATTTGGGGGATTTAAAACAAAGATATTTGCAAAAGAAGATTCCTCTGGAACAGAAATTATTAATAAAGAAGGTATTTCAGAAGTTTCAGACCTTGGTAATGGAATGAAAAAAGCTGTAATAACAGTTTCATTTTCACCAAATACAGCTAAAATTACAGAGCTGGTTATAGGTATAGTTGGTGTAAGCACATCTTTTAAAGGAAATGTTTATATGGATAATGTTGTGTTATCACAGTACAATGAAGCATCAGATTTTGTTGATATCACATCTGTACCAGGTACAGGCACTAAGGCAGATACAAGTGCTATGTCTGGGGAAGTAAGCCTTGCAGACAGCCAGGCAAAAGATTCTGTAAAGGCACTTTATTCTTATCTGGCTGCACTTGACAAAGCAGACCAGGTTTTATTTGGACACCAGAATGATACACATAAACATGTAACTTCAAGAGAAGGTGTGTATTCTGATACAAAGGATATAACTGGAAGCATAAGCGGGCTTGTTGGTATTGACAGTCTCTCACTTACTGGTGTAGAGTCTGGTTTTACAGATACAGAGAAAGCTATAGAATATTGTGTAAAAACTGGCAAAGAAGCAGCTGCAGAGGGTGCAATCCTTACATTATCTGTACATATGCCAAATATGAGTAATGAAAAGATAACTGCAACTCCTGGTGCTAAGAGAAAATATGATTTCTCTAAATGTGATTTTTCAGAGTCACAAGATTTATCTAATAATTGTGCACAGGAAGTAATGCCAGGTGGAAAATATAATGCACAGTTTACAACATATCTTGATATTATTGCTGATTATGCAAAGGGGCTTGGTGACATACCTGTGCTTTTCCGTCCATTCCATGAGAATGATGGCGGCTGGTTCTGGTGGGGTTCTGCTACAACAAGCCAGGAGACATATAAAGCAATGTACCGTTATACACAGGATTATTTAAAGGCAGCAGGTGTACATAACTTTATTTATGTATATTCACCAAATGGACCAGTACAGTCAGAAGAAAAATATAATGAAAGGTATCCAGGTGATGCTTATATTGATGTTCTTGCATTTGACTATTATGATGATATGACATATGCAGATACTTATGGGGATACATTTTTAAATAACTTAAGGTCATCATGTGAAATTATAAAGAAAATGGCAGATGATAAAGGAAAGCTTGCTGCTATTTCAGAAGCAGGTGTACGTATTACAAGGGAAGATGGCACATCAAATGGCGGGCTTATGGTTAAGAAAAACCCAATAAAGGGAATTAACTGGTATAGCCAGGTTAATAAAGTAGCAAGAGAAACAGGTATGCCATACTTTTTAATATGGGCTAATTTCTCAGACACTAATTTTTATCTTCCTTATAAGTATAGTGATACTAAAGGACAGGAACTTGTTAATGAATTTATAGATTTTTATAATGAAAGTTCTTCTGTATTTGCAAATGGCACAAGTTTTTATGGTGATGCAGAGAAAAAACAGGTTACAAATAAAGACCAGAAAATAAAAAGCGGATATTTTGCAAACCTTTTCCCAATGTCTGCTATTAAGGATGCGTTTACATTAAAAGCATCTGTACAAAATGCTGCAGAAGTGAAATTTGTTCTAAAAGCTGGGACAACAGAAAAGGAAATTGCAGCTGTAAAAGCAGAGTCTGGTTATTATGAGGCAGAAGTTACAAAAGAAACTTTGGATTTACTTGGCAAAACTGATATTGGTACTGTAAGTATTGTAGCGGATAGTGTGGATATTCTTACTTTATCAAATATTAGTTTTGGAAAAGAAAAGGATGTTCTTGCAAAACATGAGATAGAGAATTTTGAATTATATTATGGTGACAATGATTACCTGAATGGATATTTTACTGAAAATTCTGGTGCAGGTGCTGCTTCTTCTTTTGTACTTGATGGGACAAATAAATCAAATGGCACATATGGCGGGGCATTTACCTATAAGCTGGAAACTGATGGTGCAGAAACATACACAGGACGTATGAAAGGGCTACCAGAAACAGATTATAGTGGATACAATGCACTTTCAATGTGGGTTAAGCCTGATGGAAAGGGACAGAAGCTTGTTATACAGCTTACATCAGATGGTGAGGATTTTGAAGTTTTCCTTACAGATTTTGTTAAAACAGAAAATGCAAAATATGTAACTATACCATTTAGTAAGATGAAGGGTAAATCAAATGGTACATTTAATGCCTCCAATATTACAAAGTTTGCAATTTACTGTAATAGTATTGGCAAAGTTAATATTAATTCCCAGATTGTTTTTGATGATATACAGTTTACAAAAGTAAATGAATCTTCTTTATCATATGAAGAAGGCGGGTATGCACTTACAGATTCATTGGCCGATAACAGTACAGATAAAGACAGCCTGGCAAAAGTAAATGGTTTAAAAGCATCTAAGAATACAGCTAAAGCAGTTACCCTTTCATGGAATGTAACAGAGGGAGCGGAAGGATACCAGGTTTACCGCTATAATTCTGCAAGTAAGGATTATAAGCTGGTTAAAAGTGTGACAGGCACAAGCTATACTGATAAAAAACTTAAGGCAGGGACTATTTACCAGTATAAGGTATGTGCTTATAAAACAGAAAATGGTAAAACTGTTAATGGAACATTTTCAGATGTATTAAAAACAGCTTCTGCACCAGCAAAGGTTTCTGGGGTAAAAGTAAATAAATCTGGCAAAGTTACATGGAAAAAGGTTAGCGGTGCTTCTGGATATGAGGTTTATTTTGCAAAAAATAACAACAAAAAATTTAAAAAGGCGGCAAGTGTAAATGGTGCAGGAAAGACTTCTTATACTGTTAAAAAAGCAGAAAAAGGTACTTATAAAGTAAGGGCATATAAAACTGTAGATGGCAAGAAAATTAAAGGTGCATTTTCCGCAGGTAAAAAATTAAAGTAAATATATTATATGGATTGTATATGATGCAGACAGGTTTTGGAGAAATTCCAGAACCTGTTTGTTTTATGTAATGTTATATAACATAAGGGTAATAGGCACGTCCGTTTTATAAAATTTGAGTTTCCCATTTTTTTAATACACAAGTTATGCGGCTCTGGTAATTCCAAATGTTTACCAACAGCAGCCGCCCCGGCTTGGATGGGATGCGCAGTGGTGCATAAAGCCCCAAATGCTTAATAGAAACAAAAGTTTCTATTAAGCATTGAGAACAGGGCTTAAGCACCAGCGCCCCCAAACAGCTGCCTTTTGGTAAAATATTTGGAACTTGCCAGAGTAATATAGTCTTTGTGTAAGTAAAAAAATGGGGAAACTCAAATTTGACGCTCGTTCCCACAAAAGTGGATAATAAAAATTATTGAAATTTATGGAATGGACGTGGTGTAATAGGTAATATAACTTGTTTATATTAGAAAAAGTGGTATAATTTTAAGTAAAAGAAGAAAGAGGAACTTCCTTGATAGGTTAAAATATATTTGTAAAGGAGAGTTATATGGAAAAAGAGCCAGGTTTATACAAGGAAAAATTAAAAAGATATTATAATAATGAAGGAAAGCTTGTACAATATCCATCAAAGAAACCTATGAGAATATTAGCACTGGTAAAAATTGTAAATAAGTTTGATCCTTCAAGGAAATATACAGAAAAGGAAGTAAATAGAATAATAAAAGATGAAATTGTTTTTTGTGATATAGAGTTAATACGAAGAGAAATGTACCAGTACTAGTTTATAGGAAGGCTTAGGGATGGTTCTGAATATTGGATAGAAGATAAATGGAAAGAAAAGTATAAAGATTATATTATATAGCACAAGGAATGTTAATATATTTGAAATAGTAGAAAACGCTGCATATAATTTATAAGTTTCATATTATTATTTGAACTGGCAGAGGCAGCATGGAGGTTTTATGAAATTACCAGAGATGATTTTATTTGATTATGGACAAACAATTAGTAATATAGCCTATGCAAAAAGAGTTGTTACTAAACGTATTAATACACTTATTCCTGGTAATAGTTTTGAATTTATTATTATATCTAGTAATTATATTTTCCGTAAGCCACATAGCAGGATATTTGGTCTTGCATTAGAGAAAGCAGGACTGCATGCAGGAAGTGTATGGTATGCCGGGGATAATTATGAATGTGATATCAGAGGTGCAGCAGATGCTGGTATAACACCTGTCTGTTATACAGGTGCAGATACCAATACAAATGCAAATATGGTACATAATGATGTTTTTATTATAAAAAAATGGGATGAACTTGAAGACAGGTTAAAAGAACTGGAGTTTGTGTAAAGAATGCTAGTTAAAAGGCAAGTATTTTGATTTTGAGTTTTCCCATTTTTTAAATTATACAAAGACTATATTACTCTGGCGGGTTCCAAATGTTTTACCATAAGGCAGCTGTTATGAATACGCTGGTGCTTAAGTCCCGTACTAAATGTTTCTGTGAAACGTTTGTTTCGCAGAAACATTGGGACTTTATGCACCACTGCGTATTCATCCAAGCGCAAGCGGGCTGCCTGGGGTAAAATTTTGGAACCCGCCAGAGCCAAAATACTTGCGTACTAAAAAATGGGGAAATTTAAAGGATTTTGAAGGGTTTGCCTGGTAATATCAGAATATCAGAAATAATAAAGGATGTGGTATAGTGAGAGAAATATCTGAACAGTTTATTACAGCACTTGCAGCTAATGCGTCTGCTCTTAATAACGCCAGGAAGATTTCCCAGAAAGGCGGCTTTGTTAAGTTGTTTTGTTCTGGTGATGATACTTTCTATATGGGTGAGTGTGCTGGAAGCGGCAAGTCAAATTATATAACTTCTGCTGATTTTATACAGGAGGAAAATCCTGTTTTCCGCTGTTCCTGCCCTAGCAGGCAGTTTCCATGCAAACATAGCCTGGCATTACTTTTTGAAATTAATTCTGGAAAGGAGTTTGAGCTGTGTGAAATTCCAGAAGATATAATTAAGAAACGCCAGAAGAAAGAAGCACGTGCTGCAAAAGCAGCTGATGGAAGCCAGGCAAGTAAACCAAAGGTAAATAAGACAGCACGTACAAAGAAAATTAAAAAGCAGCTGGAAGGGCTGCAGATGACAGAAGAAATGATAAGCCGCCTTTTATGGGCGGGGCTTGGTACAATGGGGAGCAGTTCTATAAAGACATATAAAGACCTGGCAAAACAGCTTGGGGATTATTACCTTGCAGGCCCACAGCTTTATGTAAACCGTCTGGTTATAGAGATAGAAGCTTTCCAGAAGGATGGTGATAACTGCCATTACAAAGAAGCTGTTAGTATACTGGTACAATTAAGGGCACTAGTAAAAAAGGCGGATGCTTATCTTAGGGACAAGCTTGATAAAGATAATACAGAAGATGATGATAATATCCTGTATGAGGAACTTGGCGGGGTATGGAAGCTTGGCCAGTTACAGGAACTTGGTTTAAAGAAAGATAATGCCTGCCTGCTCCAGCTTTCTTTCCAGGTTATTTATGATGAAGCAAGAAAAGAATTTATAGATACTGGCTGGTGGGCAGATATTGAAACTGGTGAGGTATCAGTTAAGCGTAATTACCGTCCTATAAAAGCAATGAAATATATTAAACAGGATGATACTGTATTTGAAGCTGTTTCTGTTCCTGTGCTTTCATATTATCCAGGGGAAATGAACCGCCGTATACGATGGGAGGGGGCATCTTACAGCCCAGTGGAAAAGGAACAGTTGGCAAGCCTTGCTTCACATGCACAGACAAGCCTTCCAGCAGCTGTAAAGCTGGTAAAGAACCAGATAAAAAATACACTTTCGGATAATTTTGTTGTAATGTTATTTGCTTTTAAGCAGATTGGAATGTCTGGTAAATCATATGTTATGTGTGATAAGGAGGGTTCGTCTGTTCTTTTAGAGGATATTCCTGGAATGGAAGAAACAACTGTACGTATCCAGATATTGCCAGATACTTCTTTATTAGAGAACCAGGTATTGCTTGGGGCATTTTTCTATAATGAGAAAAAACGCCGTATATGTGTACAGCCTTACAGCATTATAACAAGTACACAGGTTATAAGGTTATTATATTAAAAGAAAGAAGGTAAAATATGAATCTGGAACCATTATATGAATTAAAAGAACGTCTGGAATCAAGTATTATTGCAGGTGTATCCCTTCTTTCAGAAGATTTCAGGCTTGCCAGGGCTGTCAGGAATATGGAAGCACTTGCAGGTTTAGCTCCTGTCTTTAATAAAATATTCCAGGCAGCAAATGAGCTTTTATCTGATGAGTGTACTAATAAGGCAGATGCTTTGCTTGATACGCTTGCCCTTACAGATGCAGTGCTTAAAACACAGGCAGTTACAAGTGTAGAAGGGGAAATAAAACCTCCTGAAGCTGCAAAAGGGACTGCATATACAGATATACCATATAGTGTAGCTGCTCCTATACTAGAAGCTCTATCCAGCCAGGGAACAGGCTATTATAGCTTTATTATGGATGAACATAAAAGAAATCCAGGGATTTTCTCAGATTACCGTATTAAGCCGGCACTTGTAGAAGGACTTGGAGCCGCTTATACAGAGCTTGCAAACCATATAGAAGAGTGGCTGTCTGAAGAGGACGCCTCTTTGCTTCCACTTTTAAAAAATGGTTTTGACCCTAAAGGAAAAAAGGAAATGGTGCGCAGGGTACATATAATAGAAAATATTGCAAAGGCAGCAGAAAACCAGTGGTACCTTTCTATGCTTGAAGAGGCAGAGAAAGATATACGTGCTGCGCTTATTTATGCTTTGCGCCATAATAGTGGAAACCAGGAAATATTAATGGGTTTTGTAAAAACAGAAAAGGGTAATTGCAAGAAAGCTGCACTATGGGCACTGGCAGGTATGGAAGATACAGATAACCTGGAATTCTGGGAAACACAGCTTAAGAAAAGTACTGTTACAGCTGCAAAACCTCTTATACTTTCTAAAAGTGATGATATATCTGGACTGGTTGCTGGTGCAATAGACAGGCAGATTGATAAAATACAGGCACAAGCTGGCAGTGGCAGCCTTGTTTTATCTTCACAGGATTATAGCAAGATAAATATACTGTTATTAGCCATGACAGGAAAAGCTTCGGCAGAAATGCTTGAAATATATAAAAAACTTGCAAGGTTTAAACAGTTTGGGCAGATGAAAACAGAAAAAAATGAATATATACAATTTGCTGTCCAGGATATACTTGTAGATTCTATGCTTTGGAACAGGGATAAAAGATTGTTTACACTGGCATGGGAACTGTACAATGATAATGGCACAGAGTTTTTAAAACCTGCACTTGTAGCAGCACTTATAGAGAAAGACGGGGAAGAAGTTTATAATACATTTGCCAGGCTGCTGGAGTGTGAAGAAAGCCAGCGTAAGCAGCTTCTTATTAGTATTATGGATGTATTTTCAAGTGTTGTATGGAACGGTGAAAGACAAGAATATGAGATTTTAAAGTATTATTATGATGAATTTGGGGACAAACCTGTTACTGTGCATACCAGGCTTTTTGACAAACCAGATATAAGATGGTTTGCCTTGTTTACAGATTCCAGTAATATAACAGAGGGCTGTATCCGTACATATTATTCTTTACAATATGGTTTACGTGAATTTATTGTGCATGGCTGGGATGACGTACTTGGCAATATGGTGTGTCCGCAGGATAAGGAGATTTGTGATATACTTGGCAGTTATTTTTACCAGCAGGCAATGCTGTCTGCAAAGTATGGTGTGAAATCTAATGTACCTAAAACAAGTAAAACGTATTATATATTAATGGATAAATGTGGTTTCAAGGACGGAAAGGGTCTTGTGTCCGCAGAGGTACAAAGTGGCAAATGCTGGTTCTGGGGAGTAGAGAATATGATATTGTCAGCACCTATGCCAGTAAAAGATAAGATTAAGGAACTGGAAGAGATTAAAAAGCTGCAAGAGGACGGAATTGCTAAAATCCAGGACTGGAGTAATGAAAGGTATGATGATTTGTATACAATGCTGTTGAAAAAGGAAATGGAGGAATAATTGTAAGATGGCAACAAAAATAAAGGTACAGCGTCTGCCAGCAGAGCAGATGTTCCAAAAGGAGATTAATGCATTAATAGCAGCAGAAAAGGACCCTGTCCCAACAGGGTGGAAGATGTCACCAAGGTCTGTGCTTACATATATTACTGGAGGAAAGGCAGGAAAAACAATAATTACACCTAAATATATTGGTAACAGACGCCTTGTAGAGATAGCTATTGCAACACTTGTAACTGACCGTGCATTATTGCTAATTGGGGAACCAGGGACTGCTAAATCCTGGTTATCAGAACATTTGTCTGCAGCAATTAATGGGGATTCTACAAAGGTAATACAAGGAACAGCAGGAACTACAGAAGAACAGATACGTTATTCATGGAATTATGCTATGCTGGTTTCACAGGGACCTTCACCAGAAGCTATGTTAAAAAGCCCAGTATATAATGCAATGGAAACAGGGACTATTGCAAGGATTGAGGAGATATCAAGATGTGCTTCTGAGGTACAGGATGCACTTATTTCTATATTATCAGAAAAAAGGATTGCTGTACCTGAACTTGGGTTTGAAGTTCCAGCTAAAAAGGGGTTTTCAGTAATTGCAACTGCTAATACAAGGGATAAGGGTGTCAATGAAATGTCTGCTGCGTTGAAACGCCGTTTTAATATTGTTGTGCTTCCAGCACCTGCAGACCTGGAATCAGAGATGGATATTGTAAAGACACGTGTAGAACAGCTTTCAGAAAACCTGGATTTAAATTCAGAACTGCCAGAACAGGAAGTAGTTGAGAAGGTTTGTACAATTTTCCGTGAATTGCGTATGGGCGAAACCCTGGATGGCAAACAGAAGTTAAAAACTACTACAGGGGTTTTGTCTACAGCAGAGGCTATTTCTTTGCTGGCAAACAGCATGGCACTTGCAGGCAGTTTTGGAAATGGTGTAATTACAGATTATGACCTGGCGGCTGGATTACAAGGAGCTATAGTTAAAGATGAGGAGAAAGACAGTCTTGCCTGGAAAGAGTATCTGGAAAATATCCTTAAGAAAAGAGGTTTAAAGTGGGCTGGCCTTTATAAAGAATGTAAGGAGCTGAATGAATAATGGATGATATGCTTCAAGTACATAATGCAGACAAGCCGGTTATATTTGGTATCCGCCATCTGTCGCCAGCAGGGGCATGGCATTTAAGAGGGCTTCTGGATAAAATTATGCCAGAGCTGGTTCTTGTAGAAGGTCCTTCTGATTTTTCAGAGGAGATTGTGTGCCTGCCAGATAAGAATACTAAACCTCCTGTTGCAATTATGGCATATACATCTGAACCTCCTGTACGTACTATATTGTATCCATTTGCCAGATATTCGCCTGAATACCAGGCAGTTTTATGGGCATATGAGAACCATAAGGAATGCCGTTTTATTGATTTGCCATCTGGCATATTCCTGGCACTTTCTGGCTGTGAAGGCAGTGATGAAGATACAGGTGAAGAAAAATGGGCTGTATATGATAAGCTGTCAGGGCTGTCTGGTGATGGTTCACATGAAACATTCTGGGAACGTACACTGGAACATTCCAGTGATTTTGCTGGATATTGGAAAGGTGCAGAGGTATTTGGGAAAAACCTGCGTGCACTTACAGCAGGCCAGGACAGCAGCTATGCAGAAACGGTTGTACGTGAAGCTTATATGAAGCGGCAGATAAAAGAAGCACTGGATTTGGGCATCCCTCCAGAAAAGATTGTGGTGGTAACAGGTGCATACCATGTGGAAGGCCTGGAAAATGGCACACCACCATTAAGTGATGAAGAATTAAAAGAACTTCCCTGTGTTGAAACCCAGAAGACACTTATGCCATATTCTTATTACCGTCTGTCATCCAGGTCTGGTTATGGTGCTGGAAATAAAGCACCTGCATATTATGAACTTTTATGGGAGGGTTTCCAGAGAGGTGAAGCAAGCTATGCGGCACGCAGCTATTTGTCAAGGCTTGCAGCATGGCAGCGTAAGAATGGAAATATTGTTTCTTCTGCGGAAGTAATTGAAGCAACCAGGCTTTCATTTGCACTTGCAGGGCTTAGAGGGTATAAACTGCCAGCATTAAGGGATTTAAGGGATGCAGCTGTTACCTGTATGGGACATGGGAAGCTTGGGGAAATTGCAATGGCTGTTGCTGATACAGAGATTGGTACAACAATAGGTTTTCTTCCACAGGGGACAAGCCGTACTTCTATACAAAATGATTTCTACCGCCAGCTGGATGAACTGAATTTAAAGCGTTATTTTTCTGTAACAGCAGATGACCTGCGTCTGGACCTTAGGGAGAAGCTGGGTGTAAAATCGCAGAAAGCAGCATTTATGGACCTGGAGCGTTCATTCTTCTTGCACAGGCTGAGAGTATTAGGTATTTCTTTTGTGAGTTTTAACCCAGGGCACCAGGACAGGGCAACCTGGGCTGAAAACTGGGTTTTACGCTGGACACCAGAGGCGGAGATTGAAATTGTAGAAGCACAGTTAAAGGGTGATACAGTGCTTCTTGCCGCTGCTTTCCAGATGAAGGAAGAAGCAGAGAATGGTGGAAGTATTGCAAGTGTTGCAAAGATTATTGAACAGTCATTTTTATGTGGTATGCCAGAAACTGCCAGTTATGCTACTTCTATATTGCAAAAGATTGCTGTAGATGCTGCATCTGTTGAAGAAATCGCAGAAACAGCAAGACAGTTGTCGCTTGTTATCCAGTATGGAAGTATCAGGAAGATTTCAAGTGAGCCACTTGTTCCAATATTAAACCAGCTTTTCCTGCGTGCGTGCCTGCTTCTGCCAGGGTGTTGTATTTGTGATGATAATGCTTCACATGGGCTTGTACAGAGTATTGGTATATTAAATGAAACGGCAGTCTGCCATGAATTTCTTCCATCGGAACGCTGGGTAAATGTAATGAAAGAAATTGCAGACAGGGATGACCTGAATACAAAGGTTTCTGGTTATGCTGCTGCAGTATTGCTTGAGAGAGGGGAACTTAGTAATGAAGAGCTGGAACTAAAAGTGGAAAGGCGTCTTTCAAAAGGAGTTCCAGCAGACCTGGGAGCTGGCTGGTTTGAAGGGTTTTCAATGAAGAACCGCTATGCATTAATTACCCGTACCAGTCTTTGGAAAAGCCTGGACAAATACCTGGATACCCTGGATGATGAGGAATTTAAGAGGGCATTGCTTTTTCTCCGCCGTGCTTTTGCAGATTTTACTTCTGCTGATAAAGATGCTATTGCAGAAAATTTAGGGGAAATCTGGCATCTGGATACACAGGAGATACCTGTGGAAGAAGAAGGGCTTTCACAAGAGAGCCAGGTGATGTTAGATGAACTGGATGATTTTGACTTTGGAGATATTTGAAAGGTATGGTGCAGACAATGGAGGAAACAGGACGCATTAAGCGCTGGCGTTTGATACTTGGTGTGGAAAGTGAAGAACGTTTTACATCTATGAATGGAAATGAAAAACCTGGCCTGTCAGAAGAGCAGCTTATGATGGACCAGGCACTTGCAGCAATTTATAACCGTAGTGAAGCTGGAGGTTTTGGACAGGGAAGGGGTGCAGGGAATGGTCCGTCAAACCCTAAGATTTCAAAGTGGCTTGGGGATGTACGTACATTATTTGAAAAAGACCTGGTTACAGTAATACAGTCTGATGCTATAGAGCGCTGCGGGCTGCGCCAGCTTATATTTGAACCAGAACTTCTGGAGAACCTGGAACCAGATATAGGGCTGGCTTCAACTCTTCTTATGCTTAAAGACCAGATTCCAAAACGTTCTAAAGAGAGCGCAAGGGCATTTATTGCGAAAATTGTAGAGGAGATTAATAAGCTGCTGGAAGCGGATATCAGGCGTGCGGTGACATCTTCTATAAACCGCCGGCTTCATTCGCCTGTACCATCAGCTAGTGCACTGGATTTCCAGCTTACAATACGCAGGAACCTGAAAAATTATAATAAAGAACTTGGAACTATTGTACCAGAACGTTTTTATTTCTTTGACAGAACAACTGCAGCAGCATCAAGGCAGTGGACAGTAATCCTTGATGTAGACCAGAGTGGGTCTATGGGCGAATCTGTAATTTATTCTTCTATTATGAGCTGTATACTTGCAAGTATGGCTTCAATACGTACCCATATTGTGGCGTTTGATACTAATATAGTTGATTTAACAGAGAAATGTGATGACCCTGTGGATTTGCTGTTCGGTTTCCAGCTTGGAGGAGGTACTAATATTGACCAGTCTGTTGCATATTGCCAGAGGTTTGTAGAAAATCCCTCAAAGACTTTGTTCTTTTTAATTACTGACCTGGAAGAGGGCGGGAACAGGGCTTCTTTGATGAACCGGCTTAAAGAATTAAAGGAGTCTGGGGTGACGGTTGTGTGTCTTCTTGCTATTGCGGATGGAGGGAAACCTTATTATGATGCACAGATGGCAGAGAAAGTTGCGGGTATTGGTATTCCGTGCTTTGCATGTAATCCTGGGATGTTGCCGCTGCTTTTGCAGAGGGCATTAAAAGGACAGGACCTTGGGGAGTTCCGCAAAGAATTTGAAAAAAGAAAATAAATTTTATATTGTACAAAATATAATTTCTAGTTGTCTTATAGAGTGTATCTGGAAGTATAACGCAGATTCCATATCCAGGTTAAAACATTTTCCATCCAGGGGCACGCTTGCGCTGCGTTAGAAACGCAACAGTGCATAGAATCTGGAAATACCAGATTCAAGCACTGGCGTTTCTAAAAGCGCCCCTTTAATGGAAATATGTTTTAACCTGGATATTGGAATTGCTGTATACTGGCATGTCTGCACACGCCTTAATACATACCTGGAAATTAAAAAGTATACAGAGCTAATAAATCTGCAGGTTGTATATTGCTATTGTAAATATATCAAAAAGATAATTTTAGATTTATTAAATGGAGAGGTAATATGGATATTTATTTAAAGAAAGTTTCAATAGAATATGCAGAAGACATAGAAACATTCAGGGAAGAAATACTTGTGGTAAATGACAAGGATAGTTTTGCAGGCTGTTTTGGTTTTAGGGAATGTGAATCTGTGGAGAAATGGATTAGTGATGTCTATATGTGGGGAAGTGAAGAAACCTGTCCAGATGATATGGTGCCATCAGATTATTATATTGCAATACGCAGGAATGATAATAGAATTGTAGGGATAATTGATTTAAGACACCAGATTAATACACCTGTTCTCAGTGAATGGGGCGGCCACATGGGTTATTCTGTACGTCCATGTGAGCGTAGAAAAGGATATGCAAAAGAAATGTTAAGGCTTAACCTTATAAATGCTAGGAAAATTGGAATAGATAATGTTATGGTTACATGTAATTATGATAATTATGCAAGTGAAAGGGCAATACTGGCTAATGGAGGGGTATTAGAAAAAGAGATAAATGTTGATGGTGATATTATAAAAAGATATTGGATTAACCTTGAATGTAAATGATATTGGTTAGTAAGGCCTGCAGATATGGAGGATTTGTATTTTGTTGGATAATAAAACAGTAACAGAGAACGTAGCTTATAAGCATGGCGGGGACATTTATAATAATAATGTAAAGTATGATTTTTCAGTAAATACCAATCCTCTGGGAATACCAGAAACGGTAAAGATTAAATTAACAGAAAATATAGATTTATTTGAGAAGTATCCAGATATGGAATGTAGTAAATTGCGCATGGCAATTTCAGAAAAGGAAAATATTCCTAAAGAAAATATATTATGTGGTAATGGTGCATCTGAAATATTTAAACTGGTTACAAATGCAATAATGCCAAAGAAAGCATTGGTGACATCACCAGCATTCTCTGGATATAGCCATGCTTTATATGGGACTGGTGCAAAGATAGAATATTATTATTTGGAAGAAGAAAAGAATTTTGTGATAGATACCAGCATATTAGATAAGATTCCGTTGGATTGTGATATAATTTTTTTGTGCAGCCCTTGCAACCCAACAGGAAGAATTATAAGTAAGGAAGTGTTTATGGAGGTGCTGGCATATTGTGAAAAGAATAGTATTTATCTTGTTGCAGATGAATGTTTTCTGGGGTTTGTGCCAGATTATGAACTGCTTAGCATGAAAAGTGAAATATATAGCAATTACCTTATTGTTGTTAATGCATTTACAAAGTTGTATGCAATGGCTGGTTTAAGACTTGGATGGTGTATATGTGGGAATAAGGGGCTGCTGGCAAGGATGAAACAGTTACAGACAGAGTGGAGTGTATCTGTTGCTGCACAGATTGCTGGTGTTAGTGCACTTGAGGATAAAGATTATATTGTACAGACAAGAGAATTAGTTGCACTGGAAAGGAATAGAATGATAAATTATTTTGAAACTAAAGGTATAAAGGTATTTCCATCAGATGCAAATTTTTTGCTTATTAAAAGTGAAATTAATTTATATGAAAAGCTTCTTAAAAAACAGATATTAATACGTAATTGTAATAATTTTATAGGACTTTCAGATGGATTTTACAGAATAGCAGTCCGGTCCCAGGAAGAAAATAATGTCCTTATAAATATTTTGGAAATATGCCTGGGAGGACAAGACTGCTAAATAGTTATAGAAAAATTATACATGCATCTTGTAATTAATAAAATATAAATTTGTGTCTGTTTTTTTATTCTACAGAATAAAATTTTATTTTAAAGTGTCCTGTAAAACCAGAGTAATCTGCAGATAATTTGTATGTATCTGTGTTTTCTAATGTATAATATGTTACTAATTTTCTGGCTTTACCTAAATCATATACAACGTTTCCTTTTGAATCAGATAGTCTAATATCTAAGTTTCCACTTTTTATATCTGACTCAAAAGAAAATTTTATTTTTTCACCTGTTTTTCCTGGAAATAGAATATTAGAATTATTTGTTGCTGGTTTAGCAGCAGAATAATTTATATTGCCTAATGGTTTTGGACGGGTTAATATCCATACATTAGCTAAAATAGCTATAATAATACTGCTAATTATAATTGTCTTTTTCTTCATAGTTATTTTGCCTTTCATATTAATGATATATTATATTACAAGGGAGTAGTAAAAAATATTATATTACTAAGTATACTTCTTATTTAGTTTTATGGCAATATTTTGTTTAGTTTGAGTTTCCCCATTTTTTAAATTACCCAAAGACTATATTACTCTGGCAATTTCCAAATGTTTTACCATAAAGCAGCTGTATGGGGGCGCTGGTGCTTAAATCTGGTATTCAATGCTTATATAGAAACTTTTGTTTCTATTAAGCATTTGCGATTTTATGCACCACTGCGTATCCCATCCAAGTGCAAACGTGCTGCTGTTGGTAAACATTTGGAATTGCCAGAGCCAAGATACTTATGTATTAAAAAAATGGGAAAATTCAAATTTGTTTAGATGAAAGTTTTAATAACGTAGAATATATATGTGTTGTTTTTAGGGAATTAAAAAATAATAATTAAAATTTTCAATTAATGTCTTTTAATGTATGTTGTTTGTGATGGGTGCAGGTGGATATTGGTAAAGAAAGGTATATATTTACGCATAAATGAGAGGAAATATGAAGTATGGATGTAATGAATGTCTTGGGAAAGTATTCTACATATAAGATAAACAAACATGTGCAATATATGAATGTGCAATAAATAATAAGGTATTAACACGTTGGGGCATTTGTAGCAATGTACCTTGTAATATCTGGCATGATACAAGAGAGCCAGGCTTTTATGATGAGGAATTTGAAAAGAATATTTTAGAGAGTGTGTTTAATTTAAGGAAAAATACAAAATAAACAGTAATTTTATTAAAATAAAAGAATTTTATAATGTAAAAATTTTCTTGAGAATTTACGAAAAGTTAGTATAATATAAATAAAAATATTTAATAAATATAATAGCATAAAAAACATGTGATTTATTGTCTGTATATAGGAGTTAAAATCCTCGCCTTTAGGTCAGCCCCATAACTTAAAGTTTAATGGAATTTTTGGATGAGGGTGATGAAAACGAACCACGGCTCAAGACAATAATATGGAAATATCTTGATGGATTGGTTATTTGGAAACAGGAATCAGAAGTTTATTGTGTACCTGCTTGCTGGCATTGCGGATTGTGGATATCCACTTGACAATTTATTAGAGAGTATAACAAAATGGGGCTGTTACATTAAAAACAAGAAATACAAGCTATGATTTTTAGTAAAATAAAATTTTTATATCTTGTATAATGCTTTCTTAATGTGGCAGTCTCATGTTTTTTAAATATTGGTACAATTGAATTGAAGCGGAGGACAGGGAATGAGTAAAAAACGTATTAGTATTATGGTTTTGTGTTTAATTTTGTTAGTTGCTTATATAGTATATGATAAACAACAGAAAGAGAATTATAATTATAAGATTGTGGATAATTGTTTTTCTGTAAAAGAGGATAATAGCAGTTCCAAACATAGTTTTCCATGTACAGAGGTGGAAATTATTAGTGATGTAAACAGTTGTATTGCTATTGTACAAAATAATATAGTTTATTATAACTGGGGAAGTGATGATAATTCAGCTATATTTTATAAATATGATATGGATACAGATAAAACATATAAATTAGGGGAAATCCAGAATGTAAATATTTTTTCTGGAAGGACAGCACAAATTGGTGACAGGCTATATTTTTACATAACCAGGCGGATTGGGATGGGTGGTGGTGATTTAGAAGCCTCTTTGTATGAAATGGACATTACTAATAATTCACTGGATTTAGTAAGTACTGAAATGGTATACCAGACACTGGTATATGTTGATGTTCTGGATAATAATATTATTTCTTATAAAGGGCAGTCTGATGGAGTTGCGGGAACTACTTATATTGATTCTGTTAAAGTTGATGGTAATATTCCAGAAGAAAAAGACCCAGATATTATTACAAAGTTTTATTATGATAATTATACTCATTCAGGTGAGGTGATTTATAATTTTGCGCAATCTAACGGCTTTGTTTATACAATAAATGTTGTAGCAGGGAAAATGGAACGTTTATATATTATTAAAAAATTTGACAGTAATGGAAAACATTTAACAGATATTAAGTTAGGACAGGATATCCAGGATTTGATTTCTAATGAAATAATAGCACGTTTTGAGGTTATTGGGGATTATGCGTTTATCCGTAATGCGAGTGGTTTTGGGGTTCTTTGTGATATTTCAGGGGATACGGCCCAGCCTAAACTTATAAGTATGAGTGATTTAGATTTGGCATTTTATCCTTTTAGTGAAAAGGACCCACAATATGCTTTGTTTTTTAATAGGGAAACAGGTAAAATATGTTTATTAAATGTTAATGGTGGTTGTATTTCTGAAATAGATACAGATTATGACCATGTAAAATATATATATATTGATAATGATAGTAATACCGCATTTATAAGGGTTGATAATATAATATCAGTTGATGTTACTAAATTGCCAGTTAAAAATACCTATAAAACTGCAAATATGAAAAAGGCTCTTGTGTATTAGAAAATCATTGTTTTATTTCATAATAACATATTTGGGGCAGTTATTGTAATATAATCTTTTAGATAATGTTTTATAAAAGACGTAATATATGGTTTTAGATGGATGGTTGTGGTATAATGCAGCTGCAATATGGTGTTTTATAAATAATAATTATACAAAAAAATATGTCCGCTTCATAAATTTTAATAATTTTTATTATCCGCTTTTGTGGGGACGGACGTCAAATTTGAGTTTCCTCATTTTTTAAATTATACAAAGACTATATTACTCTGGCAAGTTCCAAATATTTTACCAAAAAGCAGCTGTTTGGGGGCGCTGGTGCTTAAATCTGGTATTCAATGCTTATATAGAAACTTTTGTTTCTATTAAGCATTTGCGATTTTATGCACCACTGCGCATCCCATCCAAACGCAATACGGGCAAAGCCATGTGTAACATGGCTTTTGGGTGGTAAAATTTTGGAACTGCCAGAGGCAAAATACTTATATATTAAAAAAATGGGTGTAGTTGTGAAAGGAATATAAAATGGATATAATTGAAAGGGAAGAGATAATAAGTGAAACATTAAAGATATTATATGAATATGGAATTGGAAGTTATGATGACTGGTACAGCCAGGATGGGGAAGAGGCTTGTGTATTATATGAAGTTATGAAAGCAGGAATACAGGAAAGATTTGGGCTGGATGATGATGATATGGACAATCTTCTTAATGAAATCCTGGATTAGTAATTTATATAATTAAAAAGAGGTATATTATAATGATAGAAAATACAGATATTAATGAGATTATGGCAAGGCTTACAGAAAGGGTAAAGGCATCTGTATCACCATACCATACAACGGAATATGCATTAAATGAATTAAAAGAGAGTGGTTTTAAAGAGCTTGCGTTTGATGAGGAGTGGAAGCTTGAAGGCGGAGGCAGGTATGTTGCCAGGCTGTATGGTTCTTCGCTTGCGGCGTTTACTATTGGGGAGGGATGGAATGGGAAAGGTTTCAAGTTTGCAGCAGCACATACTGATTTCCCATGTATTAAATTAAAACCGTCATCACAAATAATAGAAAATAATTATGTAAAATGTAATGTTGATGTATATGGAGGTGCAATTTTAAATACATGGCTTGACAGGCCGCTTTCAGCTGCTGGAAGAGTGGTACTTGAAAGTGATAGTGCTATAAAGCCTGTTACCAGGCTGGTAAATCTGGAAAGGCCTTTATTTATTATACCAAATCTTGCAATCCACATGAACAGGGATGTTAATAAAGGAGTGGAATTAAACAGGCAGAAAGATATGCTGCCACTTATGTGTACTGTACCAGAAGATGGTAACGGGGATATTATTTTAAGTCTTATTGCGTCAGGAATTGGGATTGGTGAGGATAAAATTCTTGGATATGATTTATGTCTTTATCCTGTAGAAGAACCAGTGCTGTTAGGGGCAGATAATAGTCTTTTTAGTGCAGGAAGGCTTGATAACCTTACTTCTGTGCAAGCTTGTATAAATGCTATTATACAAGGGATGTGTAATGATAATCTGAATATAGTTATGCTTTATGATAGTGAAGAGGTAGGAAGCAGTACAAAACAAGGTGCAGGTTCAGTAATTACACGTGCGGTTATTGAGAGGATATATGATAATATGGGACTGGACCGTGAAAGGTTCTGGTGCGGGCTTGTTGCTTCGGAAGGGCTTTCAGTTGATGTTGCACATGCAATACATCCTAACCGTCCAGAAAAAAGTGATATAACTAATAAAATTTATATTAACAAAGGATTTGCTATAAAAACTGCTGTAAGTGAAAGATATGCAAGTGATTTGGAGGTACTTGGGACATTAATGCATATTTGCAGGAAAGAAGGAATACCATTCCAGAGGTATGTCAACAGGTCGGATATTGCAGGAGGCAGTACCCTTGGAGCTGTAGCTGCCGTAAATCTTCCTATAAAAATGCTTGATACCGGGGTGCCTGTGCTTGCAATGCATTCATCAAGGGAAACTATGGGGGTATATGACCAGTATTATCTTGAAAAAGCAGTGCAGTCTTTTTTCTTATCTGAATAATTGTATAAATATTATGCAAATTTTAATTTCAAATATGCCCTGGTCTTTACAAAACATACAGTATAGCGTAAAATACGTTTACAGGTAAGAATATACACAGAAAGCGGAGGTTAATTATGAAAGAATTTTCACCAGTTAAGGAAGGTAAAGTACGTGAGGTATATGATAACGGGGACAGCCTTGTTATTGTTGCAACAGACAGGATTTCAGCATTTGATGTAATACTTAAAAATGAAGTTACAGATAAGGGGGCTATACTTACACAGATGTCTAAGTTCTGGTTTGGATTTACCAAAGATATTGTGCCTAACCATATGATTTCTACAGATGCCAAGGATATGCCAGAATTTTTTGGAAGTGAAAAGTTCAATGGAAACAGTATGCTGTGTAAGAAACTGAAAATGCTTCCTATAGAGTGTATAGTACGTGGATATATTACTGGAAGTGGCTGGGAGAGTTATAAGGAAAGTGGTACTGTATGTGGTATAAAGCTGCCAGACGGGCTTAAAGAATCTGACAAGCTGCCAGAACCAGTGTATACACCTACAACAAAAGCAGACCTTGGAGACCATGATGAGCATATAACATTTGAAGAAAGTGTCCAGATTCTTGATAAAGAATTTCCTGGAAAAGGTGAAGAATATGCAAAGAAAATTATGGACTGTACAATAGCACTTTATAAAAAGTGTGCAGAATATGCTTTATCAAAAGGAATAATAATTGCTGATACTAAATTTGAATTTGGGCTTGATGAGAATGGTAATGTGGTTCTTGGTGATGAAATGCTTACACCAGACAGTTCAAGGTTCTGGCCTCTTGATGGTTATAAACCTGGACAGGGACAGCCTTCATTTGATAAACAGTATGTAAGGGACTGGCTTAAAGCTAATCCGGATAGTGGTTATAAGCTTCCAGATGATGTTGTGGAGAAGACAACAGGAAAATATAAAGAAGCTTTCCAGATGCTTACAGGTAAGGAATTTACACGTTAATATTTTAACTTCATTAAGTAAGCCATCAATGCCTGCAAGCAGGCATTGTGGATGTCTTTTGGACAAGCCAGATAAATACCAGCAGGGACTGTTTTAACTTTTAAAGGTACAGAAATTTATATTTGTGCTAATATTACATGCCGGCTCTGCTGGTAATTTTATGGAATTATAAACTGTAATTATAGTTTATAATAATTATTTAAATTATTTTAGAAAAAAGTATATACATCCAGCCTCAAATGTGGTAAGTTTATATTAATGGTTTATAACCCAGCAAGCAGTATATAAGCACAATAGAACTATTATTAGAATGGAGGAGAGATATGGATTTACAGAAAAATTACAAGTTTTGGTTTTGTACAGGTTCACAGGATTTATATGGAGATGAGTGCCTGGCAAATGTTGCAGGACATTCAAAGAAAATCGTTGCAGCTTTAAATGAGTCAGGCAATCTTCCGTTTGAAGTTGTATGGAAGCCAACCCTTATTACAAATGAGCTTATAAGAAAGACGTTTAATGAAGCTAATATGGATGAAGAGTGTGCAGGTGTAATTACATGGATGCATACATTTTCACCTGCCAAGTCATGGATAATAGGTCTCCAGGAATACAGGAAACCACTGCTTCATTTACATACACAGTTTAACCAGGAGATACCATATGATACCATTGATATGGACTTTATGAATGAAAACCAGGCAGCACATGGTGACAGGGAATATGGCCATATGGTTACCCGTATGGGAATTGAACGTAAAGTAGTAGTTGGACACTGGAGCGATAAAAATGTACAGAACCGTATTGGTTCATGGATGCGTACAGCTATAGGTATTATTGAGAGCAGCCATATAAGGGTAATGCGTGTTGCGGATAATATGAGGAATGTTGCAGTTACAGAAGGTGACAAAGTTGAAGCACAGCTGAAATTTGGCTGGGAAGTAGATGCTTATCCTGTAAATGAGATTGCAGCATGTGTAGACGCTGTAGCAGAACCAGATATTAATGCACTTGTTGATGAATATTATGATAAATATGAAATACTTCTTGAGGGAAGGGATGCAGGTGAGTTTAGAAAGCATGTTGCTGTACAGGCACAGATTGAAATTGGTTTTGAACGTTTCTTAAAGGAGAAAAACTACCATGCAATAGTTACACACTTTGGTGACCTTGGCAGCTTAAAGCAGCTTCCAGGTCTTGCTATCCAGAGGCTTATGGAAAAGGGATATGGGTTTGGTGCAGAAGGTGACTGGAAAGTTGCAGCAATGGTACGCCTTATGAAGATTATGACAGCAGGCATGAAGGATGCAAAGGGTACATCTATGCTTGAAGATTATACATACAATATGGTTCCTGGCAAGGAGGGTATCCTTGAAGCCCATATGCTGGAAATCTGCCCATCTATTGCAGGAAGCCCTATACAGATTAAGTGCCAGCCTCTCTCAATGGGTGACAGGGAAGACCCTGCAAGGCTTGTATTTACATCTAAAGATGGACATGGAATTGCTACATCACTTATTGACCTTGGAAACCGTTTCCGTCTTATAATTAATGAGGTAAACTGCCGCCAGACAGAGAAACCTATGCCAAAACTGCCTACAGCCACAAACTTCTGGACACCTGAACCAGACTTCTATACAGGCTCAGAAGCATGGATTCTTGCAGGAGGGGCACACCATACTGCATTTACATATGACCTTACAGCAGAGCAGATGTGTGACTGGGCTGCAATGATGGGAATTGAGGCAGTAGTAATCAACAAAGATACAACAATACCTGGATTTAAGCGTGACCTTATGCTTGGAAATATTGTTTACAGATAAAAGAATATATTAAATGTGTATATACACAGAATGGAGGATAAAATGAAAGATGCTATAATTAATGGCAGGACAGCACTTGGTATTGAATTTGGCTCAACAAGGATTAAAGCAGTCCTTGTTGATGATAAAAACAATCTTATAGGCACTGGCGGCCATTCCTGGGAAAACAAATATGAGAATGGTGTATGGACTTACAGCCTGGATGATATATGGGGAGGACTCCAGGACTGCTATTCCCAGCTTGCACAGAATGTAAAAGATAAGTATGGTGTTACTATTGAAACAGTTGGTTCAATAGGTTTTAGCGCAATGATGCATGGATATATGGCATTTGACAAGGAGGATAAGCTTCTTGTGCCTTTCCGTACATGGAGAAATACTATTACAGAAGAAGCAGCAGACAAGCTTACAGAGTTATTTGGTTTTAATATTCCACAGCGCTGGAGCATTGCACATCTCTACCAGGCAATTTTAAATGGTGAAGACCATGTAAAAGATATTACATATTTTACAACACTCGCAGGATATATCCACTGGCAGCTTACAGGGGAGAAAGTCCTTGGTGTAGGAGAGGCATCAGGAATGTTCCCTATTGATTCATCAACAAAACAGTTTAACGCAGATATGGTTGCTAAGTTTGATAATGCAGTTGCAGATAAGGGATTTTCTTGGAAACTTTGTGATATTATACCAAAGGTGCTTACAGCAGGTGAAAAAGCAGGAATTCTTACAGAAGAAGGCGCAAAACTTCTTGATGTTTCTGGAAACCTTAAGGGAGGTATTCCGCTTTGTCCTCCAGAGGGAGATGCAGGTACTGGAATGGTTGCTACAAACAGTGTTGCAGTACGTACAGGTAATGTATCAGCAGGTACATCTGTATTTGCAATGATAGTCCTTGAAAAACCACTTAAGAATGTACATCGTGAGATTGACCTTGTTACTACACCTGTAGGTGATGCTGTAGCAATGGTACACTGTAATAACTGTTCATCAGATATAAATGCATGGATGAATCTTTTTAAAGAATTTGCGGACTGCTTTGGATGTAATATTGATAAAGGCGATATTTATGAAGTGCTTTATAAGAAATCACAGGAAGGTGATAAAGATGGCGGCGGTCTTCTTGCTTATAATTACTTCTCAGGTGAGCATGTAACAGGATTTGAAGAAGGCAGGCCTGTATTTGCAAGGGAAGTAAATAGCAATTTCACACTTGCTAACTTTATGAAAGTTACTCTTTATACTGCATTTGGTGCATTAAAGACAGGGCTTGATATCCTGTTGAAGGAAGAAGATGTTAAGATTGATTCTATATATGGCCATGGTGGTCTTTTTACAACAAAAGGTGTATGCCAGAAGATTTTAGCAGCTGCAATGAATGCACCTGTATCTGTAATGGATACAGCAAGTGAAGGCGGTGCCTGGGGAATGGCCATCCTTGCATCTTATATGGCTAATAAAAAGGACGGGGAATCACTTGAAGATTACCTTAAGGCCAATGTATTTGCAGGTACTACAGGTTCAGTAGAACAGCCAGATCCAGCAGATGTAAAAGGATTTGATGATTTTATTAAGAAATACAGCAGGGGGCTTGCAATAGAAAGGGCTGCAGTTGAAAGTTTATAAGAAAATTTATTTATAATATAAATAATTATGGGATGTGTAAGCCAGGCTGGCTGCACATCCTTTTTAAATGAAATTTAAAAAATATTGCATGGATAGATTATATAAAATGGTGTAAAATATAGTTACAAGATAAAAGCATATTAATAATGGAATAAAGAACAGGTTGGAAATTATATTATTTATACCATACAAAACACGGCATGGGGGATTATTATGGATAAGATAAAATTAATTGTTATGGATATGGATGGTACACTTCTAGACTCTGATAAAAAGATTAGCAGTTATACCATGAATTTATTAAAAAGGCTTAGCAGTGACGGCTATAAACTTGGTATTGCTTCTGGCAGGCCAATTATAGGGCTTAAGCGGACTATTGAGGCACTTGGCATTAATAGTTATATTAATTTTATGACGGGGTCTAATGGTGCAGAATTATATGATGTTGATAAAGGCAAAGAAAATTGTTTCTACCAGCTTGAGCCTGGAATTATAGATGGAATAATTAACCTGTATGCACCATTTGATTTAAATCCATATGTATACCAGGGTGAAAACTGTTATGCATATAAAAGTGATGCAACTATTGAGAGGGCAGCAAGAAATAACCATCTGGGAATTGTCCTTTGTAACCTTAAAGAAGAAATAAAAACTCCACAAAGTAAGCTTGTACTTAGTACACCTCCTGAAAAGATGGAACAGGTAGAAGCCTTTTATGAGATGCATAAATCAGAATACTACCGTGCCTTTAAATCACAGGCAGATATGTTTGAATTTGTACATCCAGAATTGTCAAAGGTGTATGGAATTAGTTATTATTGCAGCCAGTATGGATATAGTATAGAAGAGGCAGCAGCATTTGGTGATACCACCAATGATATTGAAATGTTAATGGGATGCGGTACTGGTGTATGTATGTGCAATGGTACAGAAGATGCTAAACAGGCAGCAGATATTGTGACAAAATACAGTAATGATGAGGATGGGCTTGCAAGGGAACTGGAAGATATTTTGCATTTGTAAATATAAATATTATAACAGGAGGTAACCAGATATGGTATGGCTAAAGGCAGATACAGGGCTTGAAAATACATACAGAAAGCTTATACACACATCAAAAGCAGATGTAGACTGGCATGGCAGTATTTTAATAAAAAATAATACAATAATACTTCCTGGAAGTACCAGTTCACTGGTATTTGACTTTGAATCAAAAAGAGTATATCCAGATATAATTGATATTCCTGCAATGCCAGGTGATATATTTGAAATTAGTGGCAGGAAGTTAATGGTAAATATATTCAATATACTTTTGTATGTATTTGGTAAATGGGGAGCAATAAAAGGAATAAAAGTTGACCATAGCTATGAAAAAATAAATATGCTTTTTAAGCAAATTTTAAAAGATGTCAAGGCAGAAACATATTATTCTGAAAATGGCATAAGATTTGCAAGTAACGGAAAAAGTGTTGTATTTGAAGATATTATTATGTCTGCTATTTATAAAATAGAAGCGGAAGAGAAAGCAGCAGAAGAAGGTATTATAGAAGGTATTGGTGAAGAAGGCGCTCCACAGGGGTTATGGCATGATATGAAGTGGAAACAGATTATTACTATATTTGACAGAAAACCTCTGGATAGTAAGATGCCAGGTTCAAACAGGCTTGGCAGTAATTTTTATATGGTACCATATAAGTGCCCGGATTGTGGCAGAAATATACATATGTCAGTATATCCAAACCGCAGGGAACTTTTAATAGATACGGAAGAAGGCAGGGTATATGCAGCAAGGGTATATATGTGCCCGGAATGCAGTAAGTTTTATACTCCAAGACCTGGTAAGTTATTGTCAGAAGGTGATGAATATATTCTTGATTTTGATGATGATATTAAAGCATCAGAGGATTATAAAAAACTTATTGGAAGAAAAGGTGGAAAGAACTGCAACAGTAATTTCAATATGTATGAAACGGAATATATTGATAAAGTACATAATGGAAATAGAAGTCTTGCACAAATCTGCAGTAATATGAAAGGACTGTCTGATAAAGACCTTGAGGGGCTGCTCGAGCAGATGGATGAAGGATTTTATTCTGAAAATGAAATAAAAAGATTTATGGCATATATTGAGCAGGAACTTGAATTTAGGAAGAATGGGCGCCTTAACCCTTATACTGCTTTTAGGAAAGGATTGAAATCAGGTAAAATAGGTTTAACAGGTGTTGCTGGTACAAAAAAGAACAGGGTGGACTACAGCAGTATTGAGGAAGAGGAAGAAACACAACAGGATATGGCTGGTGATGGAGAACCAGAAAGTACATTACAAAAAGAAAGAGAAGTAATACAGGAGCCTGGTGCAGATAGTGATGAAAGCCAGCAGGCTGCAGAAGAAGACACTGGAAATACAGATACAAGGATGGAAGATATTCTTAGAAAATATATGTCTGGTATAGTAGAGGATGATACGGAAAATGTTTCTGCAGAAGAAAAAGAGAATATTATAGAAGATAATTATACAGATAATACACAAGATAAAACAGATGGTATAACAGAAAATAACTTAGAAAGCAGCATTCTGGCAGAAAGCCATGAAGATGCAACAGACAGTGAGGGCAATAATACAAGTTATATAGAAGAAACAGTTTATAATGTAGAAGAAGATATACAGCCAGATAAAGTAAAAAGCAGTAATAAAACAGGCAGGTTAAAATCATTATTTAATAAAAAAGAGGACAGTAAAAAACTTGCAAATTATAAAGGAATAAACAATATTAAAGAAGAAAAAGATATAATAAATAATGACACAAATAGCAGTAGCATTATTAGAGAAAATAATAGTACTGTAGATAATCCAGACGCAATTCCAGAAGATTTTGAAAGTGCAGATAATATTGTTACAGATAAAGAACCACAATTAGCCGTATATAATAAAGAAACAGAAATAGGCGTAGAGGATAATAATATTAATAATATCCAAGATACAGATAAAAGAGAAGAAAATATTTTAAGCAGTGAAGAAATAGTTAGAAAGATATCAAATAGCAAAGGTAAAAAATATTCAGATATACAAAAACTTGTTAGTGAAATAAGGAACAGCAATTTAAGCAATGAAGAAAAGGAAACGTTTATAAAACAGCTTATTGGCATGCTTGAACAGGCTGGCAAAAAAGAGCTGGATTATCTTATATCACATCTTCCTCAAAGTGACAGTAAAGAAAGGTATAAAAGAGTTAAAGAACGGATTAAAACTTATAAAGATATTGATACTGGAAGATATGAAGAGATAATTGACAAGTATATACAAAATGCAGAAAGGGAAGAGCTTTCAGCAGTGGTGAAGAAAGCAAGAGGCAGTGGCAGGCACAGCCTGTTAAAAATTCTTGAAGATATAAAGAGCAAAGATTATGACCTTGGTGTGCTTAGGGAATATAGTGATGAGTTATACCAGCAAGTTAAAGATATTGATACAGAAACTGTAAGGGAAATAGTTCCAGATATATCTGCACTGGATGTTGAAGATGGAATACGTGCTATGAAAGAAATAGAATCAGCAGATATACTTCCAGAGATTAAGACAGAGATGACAGAGCTTATAGATAAAAGACTTACACGTATGAAGACAGAAGAATGTGAACAGCTTGTAGAGAAACTTAGAAGAAGCCTGGATGACAGGATAGAAGATACCTCAAGAATACATTATTACGATGCCAGGAAAATGCTTAAAGGTGACAATAAAGATGAAGAATCTATACTAATAAGAAAAGCAATAAGTAAATATGCAATTCTGCTTGGCAGGTATGAATATCCAGTTATAATATGTGACTCATCATTTTTAAATAATGGAAAAGAAGGTTTTATAGTTACACCAGACCATATTTTTTATAAAGGTGTTATAAAATCTGGTACATTGGATATTATGGATATTGAAAATATTTCCCTGGACAGCGGCAAAACTGGTAAAGCAATATTTGCCAGTAATGGGTTAAAGCGGAAGCAGAAATTGCCATGCCCGTTAAAAGGTAAAGACCAGGAAAGAATGGCAGATGCATTAAATGATTTTGTTGAATATTTAAAGGCAAAACCTAAGTCAAGAAGTATTGAATATATGGCACAAGAAAAACATACCACAATATGCTGTTACAGATGTGGCCATGTATTTAAGGCAGGTAATATCTGCCCTAAATGTGGAAGCCGCAATTAATAGTTGTTTTATATAACTATTAATTGCCAGTATGTAGTTATATATATCTATAAATACAGCTTTAATGACTGTTGACAACCATATACAATATGTTACAATATAGAAATGAAAACTATGTTACATAACAGGTAAAAATATGCAGCCCGGCTGCTGTTATAATGAAAGGTATGGTTATTGTATATGGAATATCAGGTTATAAGCGACAGTTCATGTGATTTGGAAGCAGATTTAAAAGAAAAATATAATATAGAAGTTGTTCCATTTTTTGTATCGTTTGAAGAGGAGAAATATTATAAAGAAATTGAAGAAATAGCAATAAGGGATGTATATGACAAGATGGTTTCAAACCCTAAAAAGTATCCAAAGACTTCACTTCCATCTGTGCAGAATTATGTAGATGCCTTTATGCCACATATAAGAGCGGGGAGAGGAGTTATATGTGTATGTATAACAACTTCTTTAAGTGGTTCATATAATTCCGCAGTAAATGCCAGGGATATAATTTGCGAAGATTATCCAGATGCAAAAATTGCAGTTATAAATTCTTATGGTGCTACAGTATACCAGCGGCTGTATGTAATTGAAGCAGCAAAGATGCAGCAGCAGGGTTACAGTTATGAAGAAAATGTGAAGATACTCCAGGGGCAGATGAGGGATACTGCACGTATATTCTTTACCGTTGGAGACCTTGATTATCTGCAGCATGGCGGGCGTATAGGAAAGCTTGCCGGGCTTGCAGGAAGTGTTTTAAACCTTAAGCCGCTTATAACACTTGAGGGAGGTTCTATAGATTCATCAGGAATTGCAAGAAGCCGTAAGAAATCAATGGCGAAAACAATTGAACTGCTTAAATCATATTTTAAAGAAAATAAAGAAAATCCTGTAGATTATGAATATGCTGTTGGTTATGGATATGACATGCAAGAAGGTATACAATATAAGAAACAGGTTGATGAAGTATTGAAAGAAATGGGTGTGGAAAAAGAGGCAGACCTTGTACAGATAGGAGCAACAATATGTGTGCATACAGGTCCATATGCTATAGGCGTAGGCATGGTAAAGCGTTTTGAATGCTGCACAGATTAAAATAAATTATGTAATTCTGGCAATTCTAAAATTTTATCAGAATAATATATCTTGTATATTTCATTCTTAATATGATGTTTATTTTAATATTGTACAGGTTTACAGTATATAGCAGTTTTCCAAAGCCATGGTAAAAATATTATTCCATTAAAGGGGTGCTTTTGGAAACGCCAGTGTTTGAATCTGGTTTTTTCAGATTCTATGCACTGTTGCGTTTCCAACGCAGCTGAAGCGTACCCCTGTGTGGAATAATATTTTTATCATGGCGTGGAATCTGCGTTATATTACCATCTGTATAATAAAAAATAACTGTAAATAGTAATGATTTGTTTGGAATGTATTTTTACCATCTTATTGACAATAATAAAGTGGTAAGATATAATCAAAAACAAGGCAATGACGGAGAGGAGTAACATAACTTATCGTTAGCAGAGAGTGAAGGATGGTGGAATCTTCATAAAGTGAATTTATGTGAAAAACACTCCAGGGCTTATTTTTACAGCCCATACAGCCGCAATCTGAAAGATAGTGATATTGAGTAGGTGCGCCGTAAGCTGCACGGAAGACAGCATGGCCTGTTTATGCATGGCTGCAGAGAGACTGTTTTACAGTAATTCGGGTGGTACCGCGGATATATATGTCCGTCCTGAACTTCTGGTTTAGGATGGGCTTTTTTGTAATTATAAATAATCCATCCTATCCATATAGTAATTTTATATAAAGATGGAGGAAAGAGTGAAAGATTTTTCAAATCTTCCACCTTGCAAGTTTGTGTCTGCGCTGCATCCACAAACTGGGAATACGCAAAAAGCAGCGCAGAAATGAGGAGGAACATGAATATATCAAATATTTACCGTGATGTTACATTAGACAGTGTAAGTGAAAGTGATGTTGGAAAGAGCTTGAAACTGGCAGGATGGGTAGAAAATATACGTGACCACGGGGGTGTATCTTTTATTGACCTCCGTGATATGTATGGTGTTATGCAGGTAGTTATGCGTGATACAACACTTCTTGACGGGATAAGCAAAGAGGACTGTATTAGCATTGAAGGCGTTATAGAACACCGTGATGAAGAAACATACAATCCTAAGATACCTACAGGTACTATAGAACTTGAAGCCCATAAAGTTGAAATACTTGGAAGAGTGTATAAACAGCTTCCTTTTGAAATTATGACATCTAAAGAAACAAGGGAAGATGTGCGTCTTAAATACCGTTACCTTGATTTGCGCAATGCTAAAGTACGTGACAATATGCTTTTCCGTTCAAAGGTAATCAGCTTTTTAAGGCAGAAAATGACAGATATGGGATTTTTGGAAATCCAGACTCCAATACTTTGTGCCTCATCACCAGAAGGGGCAAGGGATTATATTGTACCTTCACGTAAATTTAAAGGGAAGTTTTATGCACTTCCACAGGCACCACAGCAGTACAAGCAGCTGCTTATGGTATCAGGTTTTGATAAATATTTCCAGATAGCACCTTGTTTCCGTGATGAAGATGCACGTGCAGACCGTTCACCAGGAGAGTTTTACCAGCTTGATTTTGAAATGTCATTTGCAACACAGGAGGATGTATTTAAAGCAGGTGAAGAAGTTTTATCTGCTACATTTGAAAAGTTTGCACCAGAAGGATATGAAGTTACAAAAGCACCTTATCCAATAATTAGTTACAAACAGGCAATGCTTGAATTTGGAACAGATAAACCAGATTTACGTAATCCATTGCGGATAGTAGATGTTACAGACTTTTTCCAGAGATGTACATTTAAGCCATTCCATGGGAAGACAGTGCGTGCTATAAAAGTCCATGCAGATATGTCAAAGGGCTTCCATGAGAAACTGCTTAAATTTGCGCAGTCTATTGGAATGGGTGGCTTAGGTTATCTTGAGGTAAAAGAAGACAAGACATACAAAGGACCAATTGATAAATTTATACCTGATGATATGAAAGGTGAAATTGCAGAAATAGCAGGCCTTGAAACAGGGGATACAATTTTCTTTATAGCAGACAGGGAAGAGCAGGCCGCTATATATGCAGGACAGATAAGGACAGAGCTTGGGGAACGTCTTGGGCTGCTTGAGAAAAATGCTTACCGTTTCTGTTATATTAATGATTTCCCTATGTATGAATATGATATGGAACAGAAGAAGTATATATTTACACACAATCCATTTTCAATGCCACAAGGCGGGCTTGATGCATTAAATGAAAAAGAACCTTCAGAAATACTTGCTTACCAGTATGATATTGTATGTAATGGTGTTGAACTTTCATCAGGTGCAGTACGTAACCACAATCTTGATATTATGGTTAAAGCATTTGAAATTGCGGGATATACAGAAGAAGATTTAAAAGAGAAATTTGGTGCGCTTTATAGTGCTTTCCAGTTTGGTGCACCACCACATGCAGGAATGGCACCAGGTGTTGACAGGATGATTATGCTTCTGCTGAATGAAGAAAATATCCGTGAGGTTATACCTTTCCCTATGAATGGAAATGCACAGGATTTAATGTGCGGGGCACCAAATGAAGTTACAGAACAGCAGCTTAGGGAAGTCCATATAAAGGTAAGGCAGTAAACTGGGGAATAAATGCAAAGGAGGGATTACAATGAGATTAATTACACGTTCAGATTTTGACGGGCTTGCATGCGGGGCTCTTCTTAAAGAAGCTGGGATAATTGACCACTGGAAATTCGCACATCCAAAGGATTTGCAGGATGGGCTTGTTGAAGTTAATGAGAATGACTGTCTCGCCAATGTACCTTATGTAGAGGGATGTGGTTTATGGTTTGACCACCACTCAAGTGAACATGAAAGACTGCAGCTTGAAGGCAAATATAAAGGTGAGAGCCGTATTACACCATCATGTGCCCGTATTATCTATGAATATTATGGTGGAAGGGAAAAGTTCCCTCAGTTTGATGATATGATGGAAGCTGTTGATAAGGTTGATTCAGGCAATCTTACAATAGATGAAGTACAGAACCCACAAGGCTGGATACTGGTAGGTTTTCTTATGGACCCACGTACAGGTCTTGGACGCTGGCGTAATTTTACAATTTCAAATTACCAGCTTATGGAGAAACTTATAGATGCCTGCCGTACAATGACTACAGATGAAATACTTGCACTTCCTGATGTTAAAGAACGTATAGAAGTATATTTTGAGCAGACCGGTAAATTTAAAGAAATGGTTGAAAAATACACAAGAGTAGATGGCAAACTTATAATATCAGATTTGCGTGGTGTAGAACCAATATATTCAGGAAACCGTTTTATGATTTACAGTATGTATCCAGAACAAAATATTTCTGCATGGATAGTGAGCGGCCGTGGAGGTAAAGGGTGCAGTGCTGCGGTTGGATATAGTATTCTTAACAGGACATGTAATGTAGATGTTGGAAGCCTTATGCTTAAATATAATGGTGGTGGCCATAAGAAGGTTGGTACTTGCCAGTTTACAGATGAAAATATGGAAACAGAGCTTCCAAAGATGTTAGCAGAACTTTCAGAAGCCAGCAATAAGCCAGATACACCATAAGGTGTACAGAAGATAACAGAAGAAATAAAAAGTGCTGCCGCATTAAGCAGGGCAAATATAAAATATAGTTTTTATTATAATAAAAATTACTATATAATATATTGCCATTGCTTTATGCGGCAGCTTTTACATATCATTAAATATTTCTTCCATCTGGGTTATTTCATTTTTATTGGTTTCAATAATATTTTTTGCAATACTACGTATTTCTTTATGGTTTGAATATCTTAAAATTGTATCTGACATATCTATAGCCATCTGGTGGTGTATAACCATTCCTTCAATATAGGCTTCCTCAACATTACTGCTTGATTCAGTTTCATTGCCTATATGCTGGTGGGATGATATCATTTTATTATAAAATTTAAGATAGTTCTTTTCATTTTTCTTGTCTGAAATCCCTTGTTTCTGGATTTCCTTAATTAGCTGGCGCATTTCTTCTATTTCTTCTGTTTCATTGTCAATAATATTACTTGCAAGTTTTTTAAGTTCTTTGTTTTCACCACCAAATAAAATATAATTTTTGGATAATTCAACTGAAGCTTCATGGTGTGGAATCATTCCTATAAGAAAGTCAAATTCTGCACTTCCAGATTCCTTTACACTCATGCCAGCCAGCATATCAGAAATAATAGTATCTTGTTCTTCCAGGTATGCAGAAATATCCGCATCATCCTCTTCATCTTTTATAATATCTGTTCCAGGTGATGATGAAGGTGATGATGCCTGTGTGCCAGAACTATTGTTATGGCTTGATGAATTGCCAGTAGTGCTTTTGCGTGAAGCAAACAAGCTTAAGAAAATAACTAACAATATTAATATAACAATAGTAAGGATACCATATAAATGGTAATTTTTATGCTTGTTCATTAAAATAAGTCCTTTCACCTGCAGATATAAAATCTAATCCAGTCTTTTAACAGTGGTTTTCTGGTTTATAAAATTGCTGGTCAAATTCTGCGTTAAAATAATAGAAGTTATTATGGTCAAGTTTGCTTTTTGTCATTTCCAGTGCTTCACCAAAACGCTGGAAGTGTACTACTTCCCTTGCACGCAGGAATTTTAATGGTGCCCTGGTATCTGGGTCATCAATTACACGGAGAAGATTGTCGTATACAGTGCGGGCTTTTTGTTCTGCTGCAAGGTCTTCAAATAAATCAGCAAAGGGGTCACCTTTTGACTGGAATTCAAGAGAAGTAAATGGAACACCTGCTGCTGCCTGTGGCCATAGTGCTTTGGTATGGTCAATATAGTAGGCGTCAAAACCTGCTGTCCTGGCTTCTTCTGGTGTTAAATCTCTTGTAAGCTGGTATACCATGGCACAGATTATTTCCAGATGGTTTATTTCTTCTGTACCTATATCAGTAAGAAGTCCGCCCACCTTTTTTACTGGCATAGTATAACGTTGAGAAAGGTAACGCATAGAGGCACTAAGCTCCCCGTCTGGACCACCATACTGGCTTATAATAAGCTGTGCAGTTTTAGGACATGTTTTTTTGATTTTTACAGGGAATTGCAATCTTTTTTCATAAGCCCACATTATATGCATCCCCCTTCCCATGGCATTGGACCTTCCGCCCAGGCATAATCACTGTTGTTTAAGCTGGCAGTTACCATTGACAGCTGTGTCAGGGGGGTGTATTTACTTGAATATTCTGAAAGCAGGTCCATACGTTCCTTTGAAAGCTGGTAGAAAAGTGGTGTCCCTTCAGGGCAGTCTGGGTGTGTGTCAAGATAAAGGGTAAGGTCATTAATAGCAAAACTTATAGATGTTATTTTGCCCATAAGAACCTCCCTTTCCTGTTGTACAGGGTCAAGTGCGGAACCATTTGTATTTAAATTGCTGTTTCCTTTATCTGCAAGAAATATAGGAAAATTTAAACATGGGAAAATAGTTCCTTCTTTAAGCGCAGTGTCCCAGTCATAAAGTTCACACCATTCTTGTGATGGAACAGAAGCCATGGCAAGAGTTTCAGGACAGGAACAACAGTTTTTTTCATTCATGGTAATCCTCCAATCTTATGTGGTTTAACAGTTACAGTAAATAGTAAAAGTTACAGTTCACACCCCCCAATAAACCATTGTGAAATGTGACGAAATTTAT
>CAQGLR010000008.1 GCA_948794795.1 uncultured Lachnospiraceae bacterium
GACTTCCATACAGCAATTTTACCAGGATTGCTTGCTTAAGTTCGCACTTATGGTGTCGGTACCCCGTTTGGAACTATATTTGGTGTATTGATTAAAGGAACAATTTCAAGCCTTATTACAACACAAGGCTCACTTTCAAGCTGGTGGGTACGTATTGTACTTTCAGCATTGTTATGCTTCTTTATTGTATTACAGGCAATATTTACAGGCATAAAGAAGAAAAAATAGACCCAGGTTATACATTATAATAAAATTGTGGCTCTGGCAATTCCAAAATTTTACCCCAGGCAGCACGCTCCCGCTTGGATGGATACGCAGTGGTGCGTAAAGCCCCAAATGCTTAATAGAAACAAAAGTTTCTATTAAGCATTGAAAACAGGGCTTAAGCACCAGCGTATCCATAACAGCTGCCTTATGGTAAAATATTTGGAATTTGCCAGAGTAATATAATTTTTGTATAAATTTAATTCCCAAACATAAATACGCCATTTATTTACCAGGTTTTACTTAACTAAATGACATTGTGCTATGTGCTATGACAGGTCATGTAATGCTACATAAAACCGCAAATGCTTAATATAAACAAAAGATTCTATTAAGCATTGGATATCAAATTTAAGCACCAACAAGTCTAAAGTACCCTGTCATAGGATAATTCCTTTATATTATTAAAAAATCTATATTTTAATTTTCAAATCATTATACTATAAAATTGATAATTAATAAAATTTTATGCAAATATTATAGTATTTAAGTTTTAATTATAAATTTATGGCAAGGAAACCGTCCATTATTTAACACATGATAACTATAAATTATCATTAATTCCGTATATTTGTTATGAAATTTTATGAAATGGACGTGCACTTAGATTAAAAACTTTTTGCTTCCTGCTACCAGATGTGCTATATTGGATGTAGAAAAGGTAAAGCCATAAAAGTGGCTTTACCCCAAATTGTTATAAGCTACCTCATAAGAGACAAGCCGTCACTACTGGGAATAGTGGCGGCTATTTCTTTCCCTTAAAGATTATATAACACAATCCAACAAGGTCAACAATAAATATTCCAATCTGGATTAAATCTTGATATGTAACATATATTGTTATCACCCTTCTTCCTCTTTGGTCTGGAGGGCTACTTGAACCCTTCGGGTAAAAAAGAGGGGTAAAGCCGCCTTTGGCTCTATGATTTTCTCATATCGGCAATATATCATATTTTACTTTATCTGGAAATACCTTATCAATTTTAATTTTTTCATTTTGACTTGTTATACATGATAATGGCGTAGTTAAGAACAAGCCCATTACATGAGAACATACCAGCAACTGCCTGATGCCCATAATCCCTGTTTTCTTTTCATATGGGACTGGTAGAAATACGCATCTCCGATAGGATGCAAAGCCTTTGACGAGGGCTTTGTATGGGAGGATATGGTATCGTCTACGATACAAAAAACCGGTTTTCCGATAATAAAATACCATATATCCAAGTAAAACCATACTATCTTAAGTGTTTTTAATGGTATTTTCCAGGAAATTATGATAAAATACAATCTAGGAGGAAATGTAATGGATAAAATGGAATTGGAAAATGCTATAAAAAATATTTTTACGCAATGTTTAAATGAACCAGATATTTTAGAAATAATCAAAGCTAAATTGAATAATGCGGATGAAACTTGTGCTTATGAAAAAAAACAGACACAACAACCTTGCATTTCTATCAATGAAAGTAGTAATGCAGCCAATACAATATTAATTGAAAAAATAGATGAGGTTTTAAAATACCAAAAAGAAATAAAGGTTTTAATTAAGCCACAGGTTAATAAAGAAACGGAACCGATAGATGAATTATTAATTAAATTAAAAAATTATCAAGATGAAAATAGTAATCTTATTATAGAAAATGAAAATCTTAAAAAAGAAAATCTTAATTTAATAAATGAAAATAAAAATATTAAAGAAAAATGTAAAATAGAAATTTCTAAATATTCTATTTTTGCAGAAGCTTCAGAGATTTGGGATTGTATTAACACGTTAAATTATACTAACAGAGAATATATTGAGAGCTTATGTGGTAGTTTGGATATATTGGCAATACTTTCATTAGGACGTGATGATGGCAAAATTGAACAATTATGGTCATATTTACGTGATATTGCGGTTAAAGGTGATACAGAAAAAATAGAAGTATCCAAATTAAATAGATATTTTGAGTTTTGCTTAAAAGTTGCTAATGTAGCAAAACCGGAAAATGAGAAATATGTTGTATTGGATATTGAACCGGAAAGTGAGTTTGATATGGATACATGTATCAGGACAACAGACAGCAGACAGATTGGAATAATCAGGGATATATTAGTAAGAAGTGTAAAAACAGGAAAAAATATAAAATATAAGGCAATTGTAAGAGTAGGATAACTTACATTTTGATAATATATATTTTGGAGGTACAGAAACGTGAATGATGACGAAATTAAAAATATCATTAAAAATGGGAATTTACTTTTATTAAAAAATGATAAAAATGAATTTTTTTGGTATTATAACGAACATAAAATACTTATTCCTTATGAACAAGAAGATATTACAAAACAGTATAATATTGATGATTATGTCAGAGTAAATAAAGTCCAGTTAAGAAATACTATACATTATAAACAATTAATTCACTATGAGCATGTCGAAGAATTAATTGACAAACTTGGACAAATACCAGAGCTAAATAAATGGAAGCTTACATCAAACCGTTGGCTTATTGATGGATATGATCTTTATTTATACGAAGTTTATAATGGCAAAACACATAGATTTGAGCATATAG
This sequence comes from uncultured Lachnospiraceae bacterium, assembly GCA_948794795.1. Taxonomy (GTDB): domain Bacteria; phylum Bacillota; class Clostridia; order Lachnospirales; family Lachnospiraceae; genus Butyribacter. Next base: position 2,826 of record CAQGLR010000008.1, read on the forward strand.
AGAATAAAACAGCCCACATTTTGTGGGTAATATATCTACCAGAAAGAGATAGAAAGGTTGTTGAAAATAATCAAGTTCATATAGATGAATTAGATAAATATGGTTTAAGTGTTTGCAAATCAATGTCAAATCCTGAAACACAAAGTAATGGGAAAAAAGTTTCCCATACTAATAAAGATGATAATGTAAGTCCCAATATTCAGGAACTGCTGGATTGTGATAAGAAAAGATGTGGTTTACCAAGTTATGAACAAGAGATGCTTTACGATATAAAAGCAGGGCATTGGGATGTGTTTGAAAATAGTGATTTGTATAAGATGCAGGATAAAGGGTTGATTGCACGTGATCCTAGATTAGATATAAAAAAGAATGGTGTTATAGGAATTGATTTTGGGACAAAGAGTACAGTTGTTGTAAAACAGGAAGGCAGTAATGAAATCAGACCTATTAGAGTAGGCTCATTATCATTAAAAGCGGAAGTGTCGGAAAGTGATTATGAGAATCCCACAATTATATCATGTATTAATATTAAAGATTTCCTAAAAAATTATAATGAAAAGACAGGAAGACCTGAAACCTCATGTGATGATCTTTTTGTATCATATAATGCATATCAGGATTATGTAAACTGCCCTACGGAAAACTTCTACGCATATTATTCAGAACTCAAACAATGGGCGAACATGGAAAAGAAAGATGCAGTAGTCCAGGATATTAAAGAAAAAGCAAAGTATCATCTAGGAGAAGAATGTTCTATAGAGAACAATTATTTAAATCCAATAGAGGTGTATGCATACTATATTGGACTGTATATCAATAATATGCGCAATGGTATTTATTTAAAATATATAATGTCTTTTCCTGTAAAGTATTCAAAAGCGACTAAAGAACTTATCAGGAAAAGTTTTGAAAAAGGATTAAAGAAATCACTGCCAGCTACAATTGTTGAAGATACAGAACTAATGTCAAAGTTTTCTGTTACTTACCAGATTAGTGAACCAGCTGCATATGCTGTGACAGCGCTTGAACAGTCGGGTTTTAAACCTAAAGATGAAACGGAAAAATACTTATATGGTATTTTTGATTTCGGTGGCGGAACAACAGATTTTGACTTTGGAGTATGGCGCGGTGCAAATGATGATGAATATGATAAGTTCAATTGTGATTATGTATTAGAATGTTTTGGAGCGGACTCAGATGTGCATATGGGTGGTGAAAATATTCTTGAAATGCTAGCATATCAGGTGTTTAAAGATAATAAGAATATGGCAGCTGAAAAGAAAATTGCATGTGCTCTTCCGATTGATCAAACATCATTTATTGGCGGAGAACATTTAATTAACAATTCACAATCTGCAAACAGAAATCTTACTCTGCTAAAAGAAGCACTTCGGCCACTTTGGGAACAGCATGATAATTGGGAAGCAAAGTATTGTAAACAGAAGTATGTAACATTGGAAGAGGCGGAGTATGTAACATTGGAAAACGCGGATAAACTGGAACAATGGGAAGAAACAGATGAACTGGAACAAAAAGAAGAATTCATTGAGATTCAAATGTATGATTTTAATGGAAAACCTGTCCCAAACTGCCGGTTTAATATAGCCACAAAACAATTATTAGAATTAATAAAACAACGGATTCAAAAAGGAACTGATGCATTTTTTAAGTGTATTGAGAAATCTATTTTAGGAAATAGAGCAGCACAGTTTGCCTCGGAAAAAATATATATTTTTTTAGCAGGAAATTCCTGCAAATCATCTTTTGTTAAAGAGATATTCCAAAATACCATAAAAAAATATAATAAAGAATATGGTAAAATCCAAGCTAAAGAACAGGACCGGTTTGAGTTGATAGAGCCACTTAAGAGTATTGAATCAGATTACCAATACATACCAAACGCTAAAACAAGCGTTGCATATGGATTAGTAAAAAGCCGTCCAGGTGGAAAAATATATGTCAGGAAAAATTATGAAACTGATTCAAATGAAGAAACCAGATTCAAATATTATCTTGGTAGTGACAGAAGAAACAATTTCGATTGCAAATTAGCGCCTATGTTTAAAAATGAAAACGGAGAAAACCAAACTTCATATAATATATGGCATAAGTTCCAAGGCGCTGGAATGGGAGTGGCAAGAATATATTATACAGAGGATCCACGTGCGGATTCAAAAGATGAAAAGCTTGCCATTGGCAATATACCTTTTCATGAAATAGTATTTGATGCTGAAGAAGATAAATATTTGTTTGTCAGGGCAATACAACCCTCTGTGATAGAATATGTAATAGCTGGTTCTGAAGAAGAAATAGGCGGGGATATAAAAGAATTGGATATTGATAAAAAATAGAGGGGTGGATTTTAATGGATAAGCTATTAATATATATTAGTTATGACCAATATGAGTATGCTAATTATTTTCATTTGGCTGTTAATGATAATGTTATTATTGAATATTATACAGAGAAAAAAGTTGACAACTTATTTGAAATGATTATTGAAAAGGAAAGCAAGGTTAAAATTTTTGAGCTGTATGTTGTTCAAGATGAAAATGCTTTAGAGTGGGATTATATCCAGAAATTCCAAGATTATGGTATTGAAACACATCCAGTAAGCAATAAGGATTCTGAACAATTATGCCAAATAATGAATACACTATTTGATGGTGAGTATAAAGTAAGTGGTGAAGATGATATTTCAGATAGTAAACCAATCAATATATTATATTTTGGTAATTGTGTTTTACAAAAAGACAATTATGAAACTAATGAAACACTTAGCCAAACAGAAGAAATATTCAATTGTGGCTGCGGAGAAATGACGGAACTGGCACGCATTATTAGAGAAAAATACGAAAGGATGGACAGGCATGGGTAATTTTGACGAGGAAAGAAATGTGTATAAAAATAAAGCCAGAAGACAGAGGGATGCAATTGCTAATTTACTGGAATTAGCAGAACAACATACTGGTTTGTTTGATTTTGGTATGATAAAACAATTGAAAATTTATCAGACAAAATGCGAAAAATTATATCAAAAACTTGATAAGAATGAATTTGAAATAGCAATTGTTGGTTTAGAAAAGGCGGGCAAAAGTACATTTGGAAATGCCTTAATGGAAAACCATATTTTGCCTGATGCTGATGAACGATGTACATATACTTCTACATGTATTAGATATGGCCAGGACCGTGCCGTTGTAAGCTTTTTTAATAACCGTGAAATGGATGAGGTTCTTCGTGGATATCTTCAGACATTAGGAGTGGAAAATGTAGACACCTATACATATCAGGCATTATCAAGGGGAGAGTATACTTCTTTATATGAAAAGCTTGATAAACGGGATAAAGAGCGTTATGAGAATACTGTTCATCAAGATGTTTTAAATTTGCTTGATAATAAGACAGAAATTCTCTCACAGTATATTGGGCAGCCCGATAGAATTTTTGAAGGTGAAAAGTTATATCAAGAAGAATTTAAAGCATATATTGTTAGTCCTAAAACCGCAGTAGCTGTTAAGGAAGTGAGTATAGAATCATCTAAACTTGGTAAGTTGCAGAATGCTGTGATTTATGATGTACCAGGATTTGATTCTCCTACAATCATGCACTTGGAACAAACTAAAAAACGTATGAAAGAGGCAGACGCAATTATGCTGATAGCCTCTGCTGAAAAACCCAGTTTTACAGCACCTGCATTAAATATGTTCCAGGAAGTTGTAGATGAAGATAATGTTTCATTAGGGGACAAGCTTTTTGTATTTGGTAACAGGGCTGATGCAGCTAATACCCTTGCTAAAAATATACAGACGCTTAAAAATGAAACACAAAAATGGAAATTATTGAGCGGTGTACAACTTGATGAGAGATTAATTATTGGTTCTGCTAAAGCCCATCTCCAAAAACTAGGAATTATTCCTGATGATTTTTGTATTAAAAAAATTGAAGAAAGTGAAGAATATAATAAGGCATGGGCGCATGGTGATGGCATAGAGTATGCATATGAAAAGCTTGTGGATTACAATACAACAGAGCGTTTTTCCGTGATGAAAAAGAAAATCCAAAGAAATAATGAGGAACTTTATGATATTTTCAAAGAATTAAAAGAAAAATATGCGGATGGAAGTCTGGGTATTGATTACACTGCTATGCTTGCAGAAACAACATTACTTAAATCAAGTGCGCGAAAAAGAATACAAAAAGAACTTGAAGAACTTCGTTTTGAAATAGTTAAGAAATATAGAGATGACCTTGTTCTATCAAGAAGATTGCAAGAAGAAGTTTCAAAATTGTTTGAGAACGAAGAAAACTATTCAATTACAGAAGAGGATATACATAATGCGGAATTGAAAATTGATGATTCCAGCGGAAGCATTAATGTAGAAAAAGTTGAAGAGAATATCAGAGAAGCAAAATTTAATAAAATTTATGGAGATTTTTCAGAATCTGCTTTTGCAGTTGCGCAAAATGATCATGCTGAATCCTATACAAGAATTATAGATAGTTTTGAAAATGCATTAGGTATTAACAAAAAAACAGGAAATTATGATAAACTTCATAATGTTATAACACAATTTGTTGAAAAATACAAAAAAAATACAGAAGATGAATTTATCTATCAATCAGTAATTGAAAGATTTGTAAGAGATGTTGTAGAGGTACTTATAAGAAGACCTTATAGTTCAGAAGCACGGTTGAATAAGTTTGTTGACGAAGCAGAAGTATTTAGTGGGTTGGTAATGTTTTATAATTCTGGCGATGCTAATGAAGGCTATAAAAGACAATTTTTGTCAGTAGCTCCTAAAAACCAGCCTTTACTGCTTGCATTGGTATTTCATGAATACAAACAGTCAGATGAATGCAGCAAAAGTGTTATGGGACATATTGGTAACATATGCAAATCATTATGTGAAAATCCTGAAGTTGTACAATTAGTATTTTCGATTATTAAACAGGATCCAGTTGGTAGCGTTGATGTTATCAGAAAAGCGGTTTTTAAGGATAATTGTAAAAATTGTAAATCTGATGAAGACTTTGCTAGAACCATTATTCCTGTATTAAGAAAAATAAAAGGAAAAATTGCTGATGATGGTATAAATGCTAGTGAGCATAGTACTAAGAAATATGATTTTGATTTTACAAATAGGGCTATCTTTGAAATACAATATAAGCAGTTTTTTGGAAATACGGCAGTAAGGTCATATAAGGATATTTGCGAGTTTTTTAAGGTTGACTTGGAGATTTTAGAAAAATTTTTAATTCATGCATCAATTCCTGCAATCAGGCTGGAGAAACCATTTGTAGCTAGAGAGATACAATCAATTAATAAACTTTTAGAGGCAGTAAATTCAATAGAATTTGATAATATAATTGATGAAAATGCGAAACTGCTGTTTCCAGGAATTAATGAATCTATAAATATGGAGATAGAAAACTCTATTGCAAATAAAGCTGCGGTTACAGAGGTGGAAAAAATTCTTAAAACACTTGAAGATAGAAATGTATTGTAAGAAAATCAAAATAAAGCTGCCGCTCTATGAAATTTTATTTTTTAAAGCGGCAGCCCAGTTTTGATTATTATAATAAATTGTTGTTCCGGCTATATCGCATATATATTATTGTCTATGTCTGTCTTATCGTTCCCTTTCTTTCTGTTTGGCAAGAAGGCTTCCTATATCAAGCATATCTTGTGTATCTTCTTTCTTCTTACGCCTGCTGCCCTTGTCTTTGCTCTGGCTTGCCGTATCAGAGGCTTTAACTTTTCCTGTACTTGTACTATTTTCTATTGGCTTTGTTTCTTTTGCAGCTGTTATTGCTTTGCTATCTGCAGCTTTTTCTTTAACAGCCTCTGCGGCTTTTCCTGCCTTTTCTGCCGCAGCATCTGCAGCTGCAGACACTTTTCCATGTACTAAAGCTGCAAGCCTTGCACCAAGCCTGATATCAAGCCTTCTGTACGCAATATCAATTAAGAATAATACCACTGCAGCAATTAACAATGGAAGTGTAATATTTTTATATGCTGATACTTTGTCCAGCCTGCTGTCAAATATACCATCAAGGTTATCTATAAATTTTCCTGATGTCTGGCTTACAAAACTGTCAAGGCAGTCTGTTACATCCGCAAATCTGTATTCTTGTGAATATTGCATTGCAAGCCTTGTGTTTTTGGAATCTTTTACAACTCCATCTTCTGTATTTTTAATATTTATTGAATAAATACCTGTATCTGTAACACCTGTACTTCCTTCAAATACCCCTGGTGATGTGGCTTTAAGCTCTATTTCTTTCTTTTCCCCGTCTTCTCCTGTACACAATGCTGTTACTTTTGTCTTTCCTGAATACTCTGGAGTAGTATATACAATCTTCCCCTCACTGCCTTCCTGCAATACATTTACTTTACTGCCTTCTTCTTCAGCAATATCTGTAACCCAGTCCACTATACTTTTCCAGAAACCAGGATATCCACTCCATGATGCATAATTACCAGTCCACTGGTTTGTTATATCAGAAGTAAATGCCACTGTACGTCCAAGCCCATACTGCCAGCATGCAAGCACAGGGTCATCATCTTTATCAGAAGAAAGTACCTGCTGTGCTTCTGGCTTTATGCTTGTTGCAATATATCCTGCCATTGCTGGAAGACCTTCTTGTACTTCTCCGCCTAGTATGCTGCCTGTGCTTTTTATTATAGGCGTAAATACCCTGTTTACTATATATTCTTTTTGTGCCAGATAAACTTCCTGTGCAAATATCCTGGAAAGTTCTGACCCTGCATCAGTATTATAAAACCTGCCACCGCTTAATTCTGCAAGTTTCTGCAGGAAATTATCATCAGCATCAGTTCCTATGGAAACAGTAGAAAGTGTTATATTATTCTTCTCCAGTTTTTCAATAAGTGAAGGATACGCGCTATAAAATCCATCCTGTCCGTCTGTAAGAAGTATTATATGCTTTATCTGGCAGTCAAGCTCCTTAACCTTATCATAAGCCTCTCTTAATGCAGGGTATATACTTGTACCTCCACCATCTTTTATACCATAAATACCACTTTTTATATCTTCTTTATCTGTTGCTTTCTGTATCTTTACATTCCACATATATTTGTCATCAAACGATATAACACCTGCACTGTCGGTATCACGCAGGTTATCTATCGCAGATGCAGCAGCATCTTTTGCCATATCCAGCTTGCTGTTGCCACCATCACCCATTGACATGCTTCCCGACTTATCAATAACCATTACCATTGCCATCTCAGGTATCTTTTTATCCTGTGAAATATCCATATTTACAGGAAGCACATCTTCTATAGGTGTATCCTTATAACCACCCAGCGCAAAACTTCTTCTGCCACCTATAGCAACAAAGCCTCCGCCATAATCTTTTACATAAGAATCCAGGGAATTAATAAATCCAGCAGGCAGGTTATCCGCAACAGTATTTTCCATAATAATACATTTATATTTATTCATGCTTTCAATATTCTTTGGCGCTGCTGCTGGTGCGGCAGCATCAAACTGGACATTGGCAGAAGCCAGAAGTTTCTTAAATTCTTTTGCTTCATTTCTTGCACCTTCAATAAGCAATACCCTTTCTGCCCCGCCTGCTTCCGTAAATGCAGAATATTCATTATTTACATTTATTGTATCTTTATCAGGTATTATTACTGCCTTATATTCCGCAAATCCTTCTTCCTTTCTTGTATCCTGGAATATAAATGAGTTACTTCCCTCTTGTAATGTTACATTCTCCTGCTTGCTAAGCTTGCCTCCTGTATATAACTGTAGTATTGCATTAGTTTTAGTTGTGCTTTCAACCTCTACCTGTACCCTGAATTTATCCCCTGCCTGTATCTTTTCTGGAATTGACAGGTCTGATATATAAGATTCATTGTCAATTTTTAAATCCTTTTTTAAAACATTGGTTTCTACATTTTCTGCCATAAGAGCAGCACTCATCTTATCCAGCTGCCCCTCATTCTGGTTTCCATCTGTTATAAGTACAAGCCGCTTTGCTTCGTCATCATCAAAAAGAGCCATGCCAGCCCTTACAGCCTTCTCTATATTAGTAGCTGTAACTACAGGCATTGTCTCTATTCCTGAAAACATATTGGCATCAGACATAAACTGTTCAATTCTTGCGTCTGAACCAAAAGCAACTACTGCTGCCCTGTTTCCTTTTGGCAGTCTGCCTAGTGCATCCTTCACCATTTTAACAGCTTCATCCTTATTTGCTGAAAAACTCTCTGAAACATCAACCAGGAATACTGTGCCAGTATTTTTAGAACTTACATTAACTGATATATCTGACATAGCTCCTATAATTAAACAAAGCAGCAAAATCCTTATACCTATAATAAATCCTTTGCGTACCTTGTTACCAACCCTTAAACCATGCGATATAAGCAGCATTATAACTATGGTAACAGGTATTAATAATAATATCATTGGATATTGTACAGCAATTTTCATAAACCAGCCTCCATGCCAAATATCTACAGACGTTTCCTGTATACTATCCACTCTGCCATAAGAAGTACAAAAAGCAGCGCAAGTACAGGAAGTACCACCATTTTCTTAGAAATACTGCCGCTTAATGTTTTATTTACATCTGTTTTTGTGTTTTTATCAGATGTAATTACTGTTTCTTTCAGAACATCTGATTCTTCTTCTGGAAATGGTACAATAAAATACATCTCTCCGTCATCCTCCTTTATACTATACAAACCTGCATCTATAGTATCTGTAAAAACTACTGTGCCATCTTCCAGGCTGTAATTTTCTTTTGTACCATCAGGTTTTGTTACTACTGCTTTTTCTGACTTGCCTTTTTTTTGTATACTTACAGCTTCCCCTGCATTGTATACAGACTTCTCTGCTATCCTTGCAGACATTGTTTCACGCAGAAGGTTATACATAAATATAGGAAATTCCGTTTGTAACGGAAAATCTGTATTATGCAGGTCAAACCCTATTACTGCAACCATCCTGCCGTTATAGTTGCCAAGATAACCAGCTGAAAGTTTGCTGCCAGTTTCAAAAAAGGCTTTTGCCCACTTAGGTGTTTTAAATCCAAGCACATCAAGGCTGCTAAACGAATAATCTTCTATATATTCTGTAACATTCCCTTTCAAAGTCCTTATAATACTGCTTTTGCTTTTCTTTCCATATATAAATACATCATTCTGCCAGCCTTCTGTTTCCTTTTTTATATCAGAAGCAGGCGGGTTAATAAATATAATATTTCCTGTTTCAGATAACCCGCCAGGCAACACCCCGTCATATACAACCAGGCTGTATTCTTCTGTATCTGCTGCTTCTGCATCCTTTGGCTGCACCTTGTCTATCGTCTGGCTGCCTGAAATTTTTAATGCCTTTTCAAGGAATGTATTCTTGTCTGTAACTAGAAGTATCTTATTTTCACTGCCACTGTCAAGTATATCATATACAATATTGTCTCCTGCAAGCATATCTTTTGAATTTAATTCTGCCATAAGGTATGGGGTATTTCCTGCAAGTATACTATTGTATTTCCCTGAAGCAATATCCTTAAAATATACTATACTGCTTTCACCTGCTTCTACTGTTACATTCTTTATATCATAAAGCTTGTTCCCTATATACAGGTTCACATCTGTATTAAGGCTGTTACTTCCATAATTATCCACCCTTGCCATTATTTTTACTGTACCATCTTCTGAAACAGTATGGCTTAAACTCTGTATTGCCCCATTATTACCCTGTATACTTAAATCTACTACTTCACAGTTAACGTTCTGCATATTGGCACTGCTGTCTGTAAATGCTATAACCTTATAGCTTTTCCATGCTGCAACAAGTGACTGTACCATACTTGCAGCCTGGTCAAGAGAGCCCGCAATATCAGTAGTTTCTATATTATTTACCGCATCTGACACCCTGCCTTTATCATCTGAACCAGAAATTATAAGTTCTGGGGTATTTGATACTGTCATTATTGTATATCTTGCACCATCATTAGAATTTACATAATCTGCTGCCTGTTCCTTAGCAACATCAAGTTTACTTTCATCCTCTGAATAAAGTCCTGACATACTTGCACTGTTATCTATTATAATAAGTACATTGGAATACTCACTGCCACTTCCTGTAATATAAGGTGACATCAGTGCCAATATTAATAATAACAGGGCGGCTATCTGCATATACATAAGTATATTGTTACGGAACTTTTCCCAAGGTGTAGATGCCTGTATATTTTCATATGCTTCTTTCCAGAGGTTTAATGCAGATATTTTCTGGTTTACCACTTTCTGTTTTAAAAGGTACAATAATATAATACCTGGTATAAAAACAGCCAGTGCTACTGGCCATAACCTTATAATTCCCATAAACCTGCCTCCGTTTTAAAAGCTTTCAAGCTGTCCGCTTCTTATACCTTTATATATAAATGTATCTACTGTTTCATTGCTGCAGACTGGTATATAATGTGCCTGGTAATGTTTTGTGCACTCTTTTACCCTGCCAAGAAACCTGTCAAGTACCCGTTTATACTGTTTACACAGATGGCTTGTTGCAGTTACACGCAGTATACCACCTGTTTCTAAATCCTCAAGCCCTATAGTACCCTCAAGTGCTGGCTCCATTTCTTCTGGTGACAATACATGCAGAACCAGGACTTCCTGTTTCATATATCTTAAATAACGTATTGTATCTGCTATGCCCTCTATATTTTCATCTGTAGTACCAGCACTGAACAAATCTGATATTATAACAGTTACACCCTTCTGGTTAAATGGTATTCCCCTTATGCTTTTATATAAATCTGTCTTTCCTGCAAATTCCATATTGCCAAGCCAGGACATTGCTTTATTAAAACCCTGTTTTCCTGTAAAATCACTGCTGTTTATTATTTTATCCTCACATATTGCAGAGAAGCGTACCCTGTCAAGATTATTAAGTGCCATATAACTTATTGCACCAGCAAGCCTTGCTGCACATACCCCTTTGCCTGGAGTACCAAAGTCCATAGAACCACTTGTATCAATAATTACAGAATAATAAGCTTCTCTTTCTTCTACAAAAAGTTTGACAAAAAGTTTATCCATCCTGCCATATGTGTTCCAGTCAATCCTTCTGATATCGTCACCTGGCACATACTCCCTGAAATCGGCAAATTCAACGCTACTTCCCTTGGCAGCAGACTTTCTCATACCACTTCTGCCGCCCTGCATTGTAATCCTTGTAACAAGTTTTACCCTGTCAAGCCCCCTGAAAAAAGACCCATCAAAAATTTTTTCTTCCATTATAATCCCTGCTTTAACCCTTTAATCAATTCTTTTAAGACATCATCAATATCTATTCCTTCTGAAACCGCCTCAAAACCTGCCATTACCCTGTGGCGCAGCGCTGGAAGCGCAACTGCATCTACATCATCAAATGAAACATTATATCTTCCATCTAAAAGAGCCCTTGCCTTAGCTGTAAGAAAAATTGCCTGTGCTGCCCTTGGGCTTGCTCCTGCATCCAGATATTTCTTTACACTTGCTGGTGAATCTGCAAGTCCAGGATGTGTACCTAAGACTATTTTAAGTGCATATTCCTGTACAGCGTCTGCAACAGGTATATCTCTTATAAGTTCCCTCATCTCTATAATATCACTGCCATTTAATACTGGGTTTAACACAGGCTTTGTGTTAGTTACAGTTATATCCATAATCTTTTTAAGTTCATCTAGTGTTGGAAATTCCATATTAATTTTAAATATAAAGCGGTCAAGCTGTGCTTCTGGCAATGGATAAGTACCCTCATTTTCAATAGGGTTCTGTGTCGCAAGCACCATATACGGTGATGGCAGTGGATAAGTATTTTTTCCAACTGTTACAGTTTTTTCTTGCATAGCTTCAAGCATTGCCGCCTGTGTCTTCGGGGTAGCCCTGTTTATTTCATCCGCAAGGACTATATTGGCAAATACAGGACCTTGTTCAAACTTAAATACATTGTTTCCCCCTTCCTTTATAATAAGGTTAGTTCCGGTAACATCTGCTGGCATAAGGTCTGGAGTAAACTGTATCCTTGAAAAAGATAAGTCAAGAACCTTTGAAATAGTCTTAACAAGCTGTGTCTTGCCAAGCCCTGGAACCCCTTCCAGAAGTACATTGCCATCAGCAAGTATGGCAAGCATAATTTCATGGACAACCTCTTCCTGTCCTATAATTGCTTTGGCAATCTCTTGTTCACATGCCCTCATATTCTCAATTATATTATTAATACTTTCTTTATCAGCCATATTATTTCCTTCCATTTCTAAAAACTTTGAGGCGTTTGAAAACTAAAAATACACAAACTTAGTGGCTCTGGCAATTCCAAATGTTTACCATCAGCAGCCCGCTCGCGCTTGGATGGGATGCGCAGTGGTGCATAAAGCCCCAATGTTTCTGCAAAACAAATGTTTCACAGAAACATTTAATACGGGGCTTAAACACCAGCGCCCCCAAACAGCTGCCTTTTGGTAAAACATTTGGAACTTGCCAGAGTAATATAATCTTTGTGTAAATTTTTATTTCCAAACATCCATAAACCCTTTTATTTATGAAGTCACAAAAAATCCCTGGTAAATCAAACCCACCACTTAAAAGCGTGTATTTTAAAAGCTTGCTTAATGAAATTAAATTTTTACCTTTAGTGCTATTTTATTTAATGTCACTTTATTTAGTATCATTTTGTTTAGTATCATTTTGTTTAGTATCACTTCGTTTAGTGTCACTTTGTTTAGTGTCATTTTGTTTAGTATCACTTCGTTTAGTGTCACTTTGTTTAGTGTCATTTTGTTTAGTGTCATTTTGTTTAGTGTCATTTTGTTTAGTATCACTTTGTTTAGTGTCATTTTGTTTAGTGTCACTTTGTTTAGTGTCATTTTGTTTAGTGTCATTTTGTTTAGTGTCATTTTGTTTAGTATCACTTCGTTTAGTGTCATTTTGTTTAGTGTCATTTCGTTTAGTGTCATTTTGTTTAGTGTCATTTTGTTTAGTGTCATTTTGACAAATTTTAGACAGACAGCAGATTTCCATATGTGCATGGACAGACATTATTCCGTGAAGGGGCACTTTAGCACCGCTGGCGCTTAGAGCCCGTTTTCAATGTTTCTGCGAAACATCTGTTTTGCAGAAACATAGGGCTGTTATGCGCCACTGCGGGGCTATCGTAGCGGGAGCGTGCCCCTGGGCGGAATATGTCTGTCCATGCACGTTGGAAACTGCGTCCGTCCCCATCCCCTGCCAATACACTATTATACTATTGTCCAAAGCCGCTGAAATACTCTTTTACAATGTCTTTCATAGCAGATGGGACTTTGTTGCTATTTACCTTTGCATATGCTTCGCTGCTGTATTCACCTATTACAGAGTCAAGGTCTGCCTTAATCCCAGAAGATGCACCACCTTTCTGGTTATCTTTCTGTGTAATCTTAGCATCAACATTTTTCTTGCCTGTAAGGTTATCATCATTTCCTTCTTTTTTACCCGTAAGATGGACTACTTCTCCCTTATCTGGCTGTTCTTTACGTTCAAGCCCTTCACTGCTTCCCATATTCCAGCCGCCGCCACTGCCTTGCCCCATTCCAGAGCCGGAGCCTGTTCCATTACCTGTACCATTTCCGTTACCATTTCCGTTACCATTGCCATTTCCTGTGCCGTTACCATTGCCACTGCCTGCACCATTTCCGCTGCCTGCTGCTGGAGTGCTGCTTGGAGAAGGAGTTGATGATGAACTTGAAGAAGAGCCTGGATTAGAAGATGCTGATACTGAAATTGTTGCAGATGCCATCTGTGCATCACTGTTTTGTATTCCAGAGAGTGCATCCGCAATTTCCCCTGAGGTAATCTCCCCGTCTTCCATTGCCTTTTCAAGATTATCAAGCAGTTCCTTCATCTGCCCAGCTGTCAGGCTTTCACTTACGCTTTTAAGCTCATTAACCATATCACTTCCAAGACCACTTTTCTCTGCAAGTTCTGCAAGCTTTTTATTAAAATCTGCCATTGCTTCAAGGTCTGTACCAGGCACAAGTGGCTGTGCTGCTTTCATAAGCCCTTTATTATCTGCTTCTGCAAGTTCCTGTTTAAGTTTGCTTTCAAGCCTTTCTTTTGCTTTTTTTATATCATTGGTATTCTTTGCTTCTGTAAGTTCCTTCCTTGCCTCTTCAAAAATTTTTTTAAGCTTTGCAGCTTCCTCCTTGGCAATTTCATTTTCTGTGGCCTTTTCAATAAGTTTCTCTGCTTCTTCTACTTTATCCTTTATTTCTTCTGCCTTATTGGCAAGTTTATGAAGAAAATCTGCATCTCTCTTAGCCTGGGATGGTACAAATATACATATTATAAACAAACTTATAAACAAACATGATGCTATATATCTTTTCCATGGATAAACCAGTGGAAGCCGCAGTTTCTTGTCAAAACAGTTTATTTCATTGATTGTATCTTCTTTAAGAAGACCTGCAAAACCCTCATCTGAACCCTGGCATCCAATACTTGTAACAAGCCTTTCCTTAAGCCCTGCCTTATCTGCATACCTTGCCGCTTCATACAGGCTTGTGCGCTTAACTGTTATATATATAACTGGTATAATTAAACCTGCAATTATAATAAACCACCCATATAAAGAAGCATTATAAATTGGTATAAATATTGCTGTAATATTTAACGCAAATGCCATAAATGCTGTTACTGTTATAGACCATGCCGTACACATTATCCATCTTTGCAGCATTTTGCGCTTTGCAATAGTTTTTAAAAAACTGGCTATCACTGCATCCTGTTCTGTAAGAACAACTTTCTGCATCAGTCCAGAACCTCCTTCTTGGCAGTTACCATCATAAATACCTCTTCAAGATTACCTGTTTCATGCATAAATGAAGAAACCATTACATCATTATTTATAAGCATTGATAAAAGCCCTGCCTCACCCTCTTCACCACCATTAAATGATACCGTTATATCAGGACCATCAATTGAAAGGTTCTCAACTTGTGGGTTTTCTTTAATAATACGGACTGCTGTTTCTGCATTGTTTATAACATGTATTTTTAATGGATTTGATGTACTAAGTTTCTGCATTATCTCCTCAACAGTACCTTTAGTTATCATGCTTCCTTTATCTATAATACCTATAGTAGTACACATTTCAGCAAGTTCCGAAAGAATATGTGAACTTATAATTATAGTTTTACCCATGTCATGCAAGTTCCTAAGTATTCCCTTCATCTCAAACCTTGCCCTTGGGTCAAGCCCGGATGCCGGCTCATCAAGTATAAGCAAGTCTGGATTATGCACAAGGCTTCTTGCCAGGCACAGCCTCTGTTTCATACCTCTTGAAAGACCATCAACATAAAAGTCTGCTTTGTCACTTAAATTTACAAGGTCCATAAGTTCCAGGCACATACTCTTTGCCTTTTCACCAGTAATACCATATATAGATGCATAAAACTCCATATACTCTATTGCCTTAAGGTTATCATATACACCAAAGAAATCTGGCATATACCCTATCTTCCTTTTTAAATTCTGGTTATCCTTTAATGCATTTACCCCAGCAACATGCACTGAACCCCCGTCTGCTTTTAGAAGACCTGATATTATACGCATTGTCGTAGTTTTCCCTGCGCCATTAGGCCCTACAAAGCCAAAAAGCTCACCTTTCTCAATAGAAAGGTCCAGATGGTTTAATGCAACAAACTTACCATAATGTTTATACAATTTCTCTATCTTTACCATTTTACCCTCCTGCTGCCAGCATTTTTACTATCTGGATTTTCTTTTTGCATTTTTATATGTGCCTGCAAGCTTAACTCTTGGCAATGTAGGCTGGCTGAATGTATCAGGACCATTTACATTTAACAATACACTTGAATTTATATCATAATATATCTTAAGGCTTCCATCTGGCTCAAGATACTTTTCTATATCCTTTATATCTGCTTTCTTTGTTGATTCCAGCAATTTCACATATTTCCCTGTACTTTTATCCTTAACTTTGGCAATGCCTGGAAATGCATATTCAGAATATCCATACTTCTTTATCTTAAATTCTGCTCCTCCTGCTGTTTCATTGTTATAAATAAGTCTTTTAAGGGTAAAATTCTCTGGAAATTTATATGTTACTTCAAAGTTATTAATTGATGGGTCATATACATAGTATCCATTAGAATGTGTACTATCATAATCTACAGCATATTGTTCAAGTGAACCTATAACATCATATCCGCCCAATGTTTCTTCAACTTGTGCTATCTTGTATACACCGGTTTCACCATACTTATCAAAAGAAAAATTATCTGTAAATCCCGCTTCTGTACCTTCTTCTGTAAAACCATAGAACCATGTATCATATAGCTTGTTATTAGAAACAAATGTATGCAGCATTCCAATTTTTCTTCTTAACTGGATATCAATATCATTATTATAAAAGCTTCCACCTAATACAGCACTTAACTGGCTTTCAAAATCAAATGAATACTGGCTTTCTTTATATTCTTTCTGTTTTGAAATATCAACAGACTTTCCAGCTGGAAGGCTTCCTATATAATACATATCCCCTTTGTAATAGAAAATACAATCTTCAAGCCCGCATGACATTTTGTTGCTTATATAACCAGAAATCTGTTTTTCATTCTTCTTTATATCTATTTCCACAGTCCCTTTAGTAGTGCTTTTATTTTCCATATTAAACCCAACACTTTCAAACGCAGCAAGGCTGTTTAAAAGAAGTTTAGTGTTATTAGCACCATATTCTACGCCATAATCATATTTATCACTATCCATGTCAGATGGTGAATAATATCCGTTGGTCATAGCAGGAGATATAGCCACATTGGCTGGAAGCACAGCTTCATATGATTTATTGGAAGGGCTTGTAAGCGTAAACTGTGTCTTTACATTATTCTTCCCATCAGCTTTCTCTGGCAGTTTTATTGTTGAAACATAATTTATAAATGGTCTCTGTATACGTGTACTTGTTCCTATCAAATAAATTGTAACCGAAAATGCTACTGAAAGTACCGGGACTATAAGCCACAACAAATTCCTTTTATCTTTTTTCTTAGTAATAATGTAAGCCACAGGTCCCGCAATAATTACATATACAAGCAGAATTACAGCATAAAGCTTAATATTAGGAAGCGAATCTGTTTCATTTAAATTAAGCACCTCATACTGGTATGTGTAAACATTAGAATATGATGGCCATGGATTAATTCCTTCCCTGGTATTTGATTTTAATTTGTCACTTATATTATTTTTAATTACATCCGTCATTACTGGTCCATAAAGAGCAGCTGTCCCAGAACTTAAACCTAATGAAAACTCTGAAACCAAAATATTGCCATTATCATAATCCAGGGAACTTATAAGATTATTCCTTCCATCTGACAATACTGGCTCAGAACCCTTAATATTAATCTGTGTTATATCAAGCGGAACCTTTCTGTTGGCACGGTTTTCACCAAGAAGGCTTGTAAGTTTCTTCCTTGATATGCCAAAGTTAGTATTAATCTGCTTAACAGACCCTATTGTCCCATTTAACATTTTTCCAGAAAACGCTTTAAGCACTTTATCAGCATCTGCACCACTTCCAAGGAAAAGTGTGCCCCCATTACTTACCCATGCCTTTATTGCTTCAATCTGTATATCTGAAAACTTACTTGTATCAAAATCATCTATTATTATAATATCAAGGCTATCAAGTATTTTATAATCTTCTGTAATATCATCAATTCCAAGCTGGAATACCAGCCCGTCATCACTAGCATCAAATGAGTTCTTATCTGCTGCAAGCCCGCTTGATATATAATCCAGGCTGTCCTGGTTATCAGATAATGTACCAATATATAAGATTGTATCGTAGTTCCATTTAGTACTGACATATTCAGAACATATTACATTATCTTCTGCATCACATATAGAAACTTTTATATACGCATCTGGTTCTATGCTTGCTGATGCAAACTGTACCCTTTTAGTTTCACCAGAAGCAGCAGCAAATACTTTCTGTACAACTACAGAACCATCCGCATCAGACCTTGAACACTCTATCCTGATTTTTCCTGTAAAATCATTGCCTTTATTTTCTATAAGAGCATCCACTTTTATATATCTTTCATACTTAGTCTTGCCTTTATATCCAATTCCAATAGTTGCAGTAATATCATCTTTACTAATTTTTATCTGCCCATTAGCATCTAATTGCTTTGTTTTTATAGCATCAGCTGCTGTACTTGTATTAACTGGCACAAGGCTTAATATAACCGCCAGTATTAACATTGGCAATGCTGCCTGTTTCTTTTTATGTTTTTCCTTTTTATCTTTTTTATTTATTTTCCTGCTTCTTTCCTTTCTTCTTAATGGGTCAAGAAGCACTGCTGCAAGTTTTATAAACAACAGGGTAAATAAAACCTGTAGTACCATGCTGCATAAAAACCAGTAGTCTTCAACAAAAGGAAGCAGTTCGCCATTAAGCCCTGGCCCAAGCTTTGAAACCATGTCAATAGCTCCATAATTTTTAAGTACCATATTAAGCAGGGTAAATGCAGGATTTATAAGGAGAGGATATGCTGCCCAGGTAACATCAGGCACTTTTATATTAGCATTAATATTCTGCATATTATAATAGTATATATTAGCACCTGTATTAGCTATAAGCACACCTATTGCTGTAAGCCCGCATACTATTCCAACCATGACAAATGATAATACTGTGGCTGGAACTGCCCTTTTAACTAATGCAGATGCAAATATACCCATACTGCCTATAAATAATGACATTATAATTATAAGGAGCACAAACTGCATAAGGTCTGTAATATTTATACCTCCTATAGTAAATACTATAGATATAACTGGAAGACTTGAAAATACAAGCAGCACTACCATGCTTATTGATGACATAAGTTTTCCTATAACTATCTGTCCTGGTTTTAATACTGTTGTAAGCAGTATTTCAAGTGTCTGCTTCTCCCGCTCACCTGCTATGCTGCCTGCTGTAAATACAGGCACAAGGAATGCAACCATCGCCGCTTCAAGGCATATAATTATAAAGTATACTTGTGTTACTCCTGTATAATCTATCTTGTAATTCATATTTATATTGAAAAATACTTCAAAACCTAAAAGTGCTATTGCAATAAGTCCAAGGTTAAAGAAAAGTATAGTCATTGCAAACTTCAATGAACGTACCCTTAGCTTTACCTCTTTTCCATATACTGGATTTATTTTCATATGTTTACAACCTCCATTTTATTAGTCTTTTTCCACATCATTGCCACCGCTATAGTTATCTATTGGAAGGGCAATGGTAAAACATGTTCCATTAATCCCGCTTCTGACAGTAATCTTTCCTCCATGTAGTACAGCTATCTCCTGTGCTATATTAAGACCCAGGCCAGTCCCTCCAGTCTGTGAAGACCTTGAACCCTCAACTCTGTAAAACCTGTCAAAAATGTGTTCTACGCTGTCTTCTGGAATTATCAGCCCAAAATTAGTTACACGTATTTGTAATTCACTGTCATATTTCTCAAGTTCAATGTGTACTGCCTTGCCATCCTTGCCATATTTTACTGCATTACTTATAAGATTTGAAACCGCCCTTGCTATAAGTTCCCCATCGACATCCATAATAAGGCTGTATACATTCTGTTCTAATGTATATTCAAGGTTATTTTCCATAAACAGTGGATAAAACTCTTCTGTCATCTGCTCAACAAGTTTAACTATATCTATACTGCTCCTGTGAAGGGTTATCTCTCCACTCATAAGTTTTGTATAGCTGAAAAGTTCCTCTATAAGCCCCTGCATCCTGTCCGCTTTGCGCATAGCAATGCTTGCATACTTCTGCCTCTCCTCTACGGGATACTTTTCAACATCTGTTGCAAGCTGCAGATAACCAATAATAGAAGTAAGTGGTGTACGCAAATCATGTGCAACACATGTTATCATCTCTTTATTTGCCTGCAATGCTTCACGTTCAGACTTCATAAGCCTTTCTATTTCACTATGCATGCGGTTTACCTGGGTAACTATCTCACCTATCTCATCTTCCCTGTTTATGCCTGTTATCTGTACTTCCATATCGCCTGATGCAATATTTGAAATATAATTTGAAATATAACTCATATCTTTTGTAATACGCCTTGTAAGTAAAAGGAAATAAAATATAAACAGCAGAAAACCAAGCAGAAGTATAATAAACATAACTGCCATAAGTGTATCTTTATTCCAGTGCCTTATACCATGGTAATTTGGCAGAAATTCCTTTGGTGGGTATGTTTTATCTGGGCTTATATTCATATCTTTACCATACTTTATACGTTTTGTCCCAAAAGAACCCGCAATTTTTACTACAATAATACCAAACGTAAATTCTGTAGCAACAGCAAGCATCATACTTATAATACTGTAAATAACAAGCTCCCCTCTAAGGCTTCTGTAAATACTATGCTTCAATCTTATAGCCAACTCCCCATACAGTTTTTATTATCTGCGCATTTCTTGGTTCTAGTTCTATCTTTTCCCTAAGCCTTCTTATATGCACCATTACAGTATTACTCATTTCAAAGCTCTTTTCTTTCCATACCCTCTCAAATATTTCATCTGTTGAAAAGACGTTATTAGGATGTGATGCCATAAGGAATAATATATCAAATTCTATTGGTGTAAGTTTTACATCCCTGCCATATGCCTTAACCTGGTGCAGGCTTCTGTCCATCCACAGGTTCTCAAGTTCTACTGATTCAGTAGATTTCTCTTTGACACCGCCAAAATTCTGGTAACGTCTTAGTTGTGATTTCACCCTGGCAACAAGTTCCATTGTGTTAAATGGTTTGGTTACATAATCATCTGCACCATTTATAAGCCCTGCTACTTTATCATTCTCGCTATCCCGTGCACTAAGCATTATAATAGGTATAGTACTGTTTTCACGTATTTTTGCACACACCTGCCTTCCGTCAATTCCAGGCATCATAATATCAAGTATTGCAAGGTCTACATTTTCTCTTTGAAAGATACTGATTGCCTCCCTGCCATCATATGCTTTAAAGCATTTATACCCCTCACCTTTAAGGTGGATTGCAACCAGGTCTGCTATTTCATGGTCGTCATCCACTACCAAAATATTTGTACTTTCCATTTGTACCCCTCTTTCCTAAGGAAATAATTATAATTGATATATCATTTTATTAAAGAATACCATATATAAAAAAGAAATTCTTTACTTTTTTATTAAAAAGAAATTATATAAAGTTTAAGGTTGTCCTTTTAAGGATTGCTATTTTGTACAATATTTATTATTTTATAAATTTACACCTATATTTTACAGGCTTGTAATTATATCTGAAATATTTTACAATATGTATATTGCAAAACCATGTTATAACATATATAACCTGGAATGTTTTATGAAAGAGAGGCAGATTATTATGGATGGACAGTCAATGAAAGACTTTGAAAATGAACTTGAACGCTCTTTTAAAGTCCTAAAAGAAGGTGATATAATTGAAGTAACTGTAATAGGAATATCTGATACAGAAGTAACCGCTG
Source organism: uncultured Lachnospiraceae bacterium (assembly GCA_948794795.1). Classification (GTDB taxonomy): domain Bacteria; phylum Bacillota; class Clostridia; order Lachnospirales; family Lachnospiraceae; genus Butyribacter. The sequence goes on from CAQGLR010000008.1 coordinate 24,388, forward strand.
ACCTTAATTATTATACAGAGGGGGTTATACCACTTGAAGAGTGCAGCAATGACCCCGCATTTTCAATTAAAAATGATATAAATATTGGTGATATCTTGAAAGTAATGGTACTTGACCCTGAAAGTCCAAGTGGTAATGTCCTTCTTTCACTAAAAGAGGCCAATAATATACTGGTATGGGATGAACTAAAAGAAGATTATAAAAATGGAACTATATTTAAAGTAAAAATAAATGAAGCTGTACCTTCGGGAGTTGTTGGATATGTAAAAGGAATACGTGCATTTATACCTGCTTCACAGCTTGCACTCCAATATGTAGAAGATACAGAAAGTTATGTTGGAATGACAGTTGATGCAGTAATTATTACCGCAGACCCACATGAGCACAGGCTTGTGCTTTCCGCCAAAACCATTGAAAAAGAACATGCATTAGCTGAAAAGGCACAGAAAACCGCACGTCTGGATGTTGGTTCTATTGCAGAAGGAATTGTAGAAAGAATTGAACCATATGGTGCATTTATTAATATTGGTGAAGGTCTCACAGGACTCTGCCATATATCACAAATAACAAGTAAGTTTATTAAATCCCCTAAAGAGGTGCTTAAACTTGGAAGCTCTGTAAAAGCTAAAATCATTAGTACAGAAGGTGGCAGGATTTCATTAAGTATTAAAGCTGTAACAGAAGACACTCCTGACAGTACAGATGAAACTTATGAAATACCAAATGAATACAAAGCGGATGGCATGGCAGGCAGTGAAACCGCAGATGAAAGCCCATTTGCCAAGCTTTTAAAAGATATTAAATTATAGTAACTGTCCCTGTCTGGCATATACTGCCAGACAGGGACCTTTTTAACTCTTTTATTGCTGGTTTCCTAATATATTGTATAATACTTTCTTAATGTGGCAGCGCTGTCTTTATTATAAATTATTTTTGCTACAGCCACTACATCCGCCACAGCTCTTCTGGCCTTCCTGCTGCATAACATCACGGGTATAGTCAAACATAGAACTTAATGAACATACTGCCTGTGCAGATATCCCCTCACCTGTCCCTGTAAAACCAAGCCCTTCCTCAGTTGTAGCTTTTACATTTACCTGGTCTTGTTCTAGGCCAAGCACACCAGCAATATTTTCACGCATTTTATCTATATATCCAATTAGTTTTGGCTTCTGTGCAATTATTGTAGAATCAATGTTTTCTATAATATAACATTTATCCTCAAGAAGTTTCCCTACATATCCAAGAAGTTTAAGGCTTGATATTCCTTTATATTTGTCATCGCTGTCTGGAAAGTGCTTACCTATATCCCCAAGTGCTGCAGCTCCAAGAAGTGCATCCATAATTGCATGTAATAATACATCTGCATCTGAATGTCCAAGAAGCCCCTTTTCATATGGTATACAAACACCCCCAAGAACCAGCTGGCGTCCTTCTTCCAGCCTGTGTACATCATAACCAATACCAGCCCTCATAATTATTTACACCTCCATCTATGCACAATATTAATTTGCTGATAGAAAAACCCGGCAATATTATTACCGGGTCCTGTAGTAGCGGGAAAGGGATTTGAACCCATGACACCACGGGTATGAACCGTGTGCTCTAGCCAACTGAGCTATCCCGCCATATTTAGTTAATACAGTTTACACTGCAATGGGACCTACAGGGCTCGAACCTGTGACCCTCTGCTTGTAAGGCAGATGCTCTCCCAGCTGAGCTAAGATCCCATATCAGCATGTCCGTACATAGTCTATATACTTCATGCGACTTGTTAAATATACCAGATATATTAAATTCTGTCAAGCAAATTTTTTTATTTTTAATAAAAAAATTGCCAAAAGACTTTAATACAAAATTTTTAAATATCTGTAAATTATACAATTTTATAAATTACAAAAATAAGTTTTTACTATTTTATATACCATGTTGTAAAATTTTTACCTGTTTTTCAATAAACACCATCCACATATATTAAAAAGTGTGGTATACTAATAAGGCGGTACATAATAATAAAAGTTAAAACACGTAAGGATGGTAATATCATGAACAAACAGTCAGTTAATATAAGCAGTCTTGTAATACTATTAAGCCTTTTATGCTTTATAATGGAAGTATGTATATACTACTTTATACCACAACGCTACACAGTAATTATATTTACAATTATAAGCTCACTTTGCTTATCACACTTTTTCCTTGAATCATCATTAAATTATGATTACAACTATATACATGCATCATTTATGGTAATCACTTCACTTGCATTTGGCATTATTGTATATATTATACAGCCAAACCAGTGGATAATATACGACTACTCAATAGTAGTCCTTATACTTGCCAACTGGCTTATCCCTTTTATTTATTGTTGTATAAGGGATTTATTTGACAGGGGCCCGAGATTTGATGATTTTAATTTATTTTTCCACAGGATGAGTAAGTTTTTTATAATAATTTATATACTTGCAATTCTTAAACAATACTTTATAACACCTTTTGTACCGCCATATGACGCCCCAGAATTTGGAGCACATATATTTGTACCATTTATGACAACAGCAGAACATATAGAAGAAATGCTGGATACAAACCAGAATATAATGCCAGTTATATTATATATAATAGAAATAGCATGTTTTGGTATTCCGTTTGGATATTTTTCAAGGGTATATCTAAAGAACCGCCACTTTTTATTACAGCTTCTGGCATACTTTGCATTTCCTTTTATACTTGAAGCTGCCCAGCAGGTAACAGGCCTTGGAAGGTGCGCAATAGATGATTATGTTATTTTTCTTATTGGTGCTGTAATTGGAATTGTTATATACCAGATAATGAACAGTTTGTTTCTGTCAGTTGCAACACGTGACTTTACCGTTGACAGGAACCATAACCAGAAAAACTTCCATTTTGAATAACAACAGGCTTTAATATTCTATAAAAATAAAGTTACACCATATATGCCAGGTGTAACTTTATTTTTAACTTACCAGTATTTCCTATATTCATTTATATCTGATGCCAGTATCTTTATACCATTAATAGTATTATCAAAAACTCCTTGTTCATAAAACTCTTTTAATATCATTCCAGCAGGTATTCCAAGTATCAGCCCGGATACCCCCATAAGCCTGAATCCTATAAACATTGATATAAGGGTAAAGAACGGGCTCATCCCTATGCTGTCACCTACAAGCTTTGGTTCAAGCAGCCTCCTTACAAGCATTGTCACAAGATATGCCGCAACAAGTGCTATTGCTTTTGGATATTCACCTGTAATTACACTATAAGCCGCCCATGGCATAAGTACAGTCCCAGTTCCAATAAATGGCAGAAAGTCCAGTATTGCAGTTATAAGTGCAATAGGGACTGCATACTCAACATTCATAACAACGAAAAATGCAAGCAGTATAACAAACATAACTATCATTATCTGGAAACAAGCTTTAATATATCCTCCAAGTGCAACAAATACTGTATTCTTTACTATCATAATAAAAGAATTTATACTTTCTGGCATACAGCTCTTTACAGAATTTTTAATTTTATCATTGCCAGCAGTAAAGAAATAGGCAATCATAATTGTAAGTATTGATATAATAAACATATCAATAAGTGAACTTGCTACTGAACCTACAGCTGAAACTGTATCTACCTGCAGTGAATCAAGTGCTGCAAGTATATAATCATTAAGCTTGCTGTCATCATTTGAAAAAATATTTTTAATATTTGCAGGAATTATATTATATTTTTCATGCATTGATTGCATAAAAGCCTGTATATTTCCCATTACAGTTTCATAAATATCTGGCAGTTGTTCAACTAATGAGCTCATCTGGGCAAATAGTGTATTTAACAGGGCACATAGCAGTCCTATTATAATAAGGATTACAAGTACAATAACTATTGCTGAACCATGTTTTCTCACTATCTTAATACGTTTTTCAAGGAAATGCACAAGTGGGTTTGCCATTATTGCAATAATCCATGCTACTATAAGTGGTGCAAAAAATCCTGCAAGTTTAGGTACTGCAAAAACAATGAATAAAATACCACATAACACAAGTATCAGATGGACACATATCTTTTTTCTTAATTCTCTTCTGCTTTTCTCTTCCATAAGCACTCCATTCCGGTAAAAATTACTTACCAAGCTGTTTTGCTGCTAATGCGCCTGCTGCAAGTGCAATTATTCCTGTAATTATTGCTATTACATTAACACGTGCCATATCAGTACCCATAAGTATTACAACAGGGGATGATATTACAAGTCCTAATATTGCGCAGTATGTGTATGACTCAAAATGCTGCAGGAGAAGTTCAATAATTTTCGCAATTATAAATATACCAATAACTACACCAATTCCAAAAGGAACGAGGGAACCACATATAGTTATTACTGTATCCCAGTCCCCAGATGTCAATGCTGTTACAAAATCTGTAATTGCATTAATAATTGGATTATAATATCCAAGTATCATAAGCATCATTGAACCACTTACTCCTGGTATTACCATTGTCGCAGATGCAAGTACACCAATAAAAAATATTTTAATAATTGAAACCAGGTCTACAGACAATATTACATCCTGTCCGCTTCCGCCAAAATACTCCATAGCTATTATTGCCACAAAAAAAACCAGGAACAGTAATATATGCCCAATCCTTAATGTTGTCTTTTTAACGTGTTCATAAAGCATAGGTATGCCGCCAAGAATAAGCCCTATAAATGCCATACTCGTCTGCAATGGGAAATTAGCATACAATGATTTAATAGAAAATGCAAGCCCGACGATTCCAACTGCCATTCCTATAAAATATGGCAGCAGTATCAGCAGGCTCTTTTTAAACTGTTTGAACAGGTGTGTAATACAATAAATTATATTGTCATAAACTCCCATTGACACCATCATAGTACCACCGCTTACTCCTGGTATTGCATTTGCAACCCCTATTACTGCTCCTTTAAGAATGTCTTTTAGAAACTCCATCTCTGTTTTCCCTTCTATAATATAAAATTTTGTTATAATAATATATGCTCACAATTTATTTGACATTTTGCAAAATTTCTGCCACACTAATCTTGTAAATTCGTTATACAGATATTGGCATAGCTTCTACATAAAGATTTTAGAATTATATCACAGAAAACAATTAATCTCAATGAATTAGGCAATATTTACAAAATATTAATAATAAAGAAAGGAATTTGTAATATGAAAAAACATAAAAAAATTATAAGCCTGTTTCTTTCATCAGCACTTGCGTTTACATGTACTGGCACTATGGCAGACGCAGCAGTAAACCTTTCACCAGAAAATGGCACAGATGAATTACATGTACTGTCCAAAGTTATAGACAGTAATAATAATGGCCTTTTAAGATATTCTTATATTGATGAAGATGGAAACAAATATAACCTTGACACTGCATCACAATCTGAAAGCCGCAAAACCAGAAAGGCATCAGGTATCCCATCAAGTTATGATTTACGGGGACAGATGCTTACAACTTCTATAAAAGACCAGGGTGTAACAGGTGCCTGCTGGTCATTTGCCGCCATTAAAGCTATAGAATCAAACTCCATCCTTAATAATATAACCGAAGCTGCCAATACTGATTTTTCTGAAAACCATCTCGCATGGTTTTCATATCATGGTACTACAGACACTTCCAATACAATTTATGGTGACAGTGCAACTATAGTTAAAAGCTCCACACCTTCCATTCCTATCTTTGGAAACATGGATTCAAAAGATGCTTCTTCATATGATACAGGTGGAAATGTACTTACAGCAATAGCAACACTGGCACAGTGGTCAGGTGCAGAAAAAGAAGAAAATGCCCCTTTTACTGCTAATACATACCAGGAAGAATATGAAATGGCAAGTTTTATGAAAAAACTTGGCGAGACAACACGTTATAACTCCCTGGCACATCTCCAGAATGCAGAGTGTTATGATAACCGTCCAAGGCAGGAGATACAACAGGCATTAATGGAGCATGGCGCAATAGATATATCAATGTATTATGACAAATGTGGTTTTGAAAACAACAGTCTTGGCGGCAAATCATTTTACCAGACAAGATATGCTGGCAAAATGGCACAGAAAATGGCTAACCACTGTGTAACAATTGTTGGCTGGGATGATAATTATCCAAGGGATAACTTTGCAAACCGTCCTTCTGGTAATGGTGCATGGCTTATAGCAAACAGCTATGGTACAAAATACAATGACAATGGATATTTCTGGATGTCATACTATGAACCTTCAATATGTGATATATTTACATTAGATGTTGAACCAGTATCCAATTATGATAATAATTACCAGTATGATGGCTCTGGTTATGCAGACACAATATATATTAAAAATAAAAAAATGCTTGGCGCTAATGTATTTACAGCTGATAAAGACCATGCACAATCTTTAAAAGCTGTTTCTTTCTATACAATTACAGATGACCAGGCATATACAATTAAAATATATAAAAATGTTTCTGGCAATTCACCTGAGAAAGGCACACTTGTAAAAGAATGTACCACCAGCGGTACAGCAAAACTAAGCGGATACCATACTATACCTCTTTCCTCAGAGTGTACAATTAACCCTGGTGAGAAATTTTCTGTTGTAGTTACGTACAAGTATAATTCCTCAACGGGAAACCAGGCATACCTGCCAGTTGAAGGCAAGTCTTCTTTATATAACGGAATAAGATACAGCTATTCTTCTAAAAAAGGCCAGAGCTATTATTACCTTAATAAAAAATGGCATGACAGTTATTCAAGCGGGTATAATAATATATGTATAAAAGCATTTACAACGGATTTAGATGGAAGCAGTGTACCAGCACCAGAAGAACCTGCCCCAACTGATATTCCAGCATCTGTTCCAACTGATGCCCCAGTACCTGCTCCAACAGATACCCCATCTGATATTCCAGCAAGTACTCCAGAACCTCCTGTAGAACAGATACCATCAGGCAGTTTTGTAACTACTAAAGTCCAATTATCAAAGGATGCGGTTACTTTAGGCAAAAATGAAGAATACAAACTTAATGCATCAGTTAGTGGTTCTTCTTCAAATAATAATATAAGATATACAAGCAGTGATAATAAAGTAGCTGTAGTTGGCAGTGATGGTACAGTTACTGCTAAATCTACTGGTACAGCAACAATAACAGCATCTGCAGACAGGGCAGCATCTGCCACTATACAAATCACAGTTAAAAAAGCACCTTCTAAAATAAAACTTGCCAGTTCTTCAAATAAAAAGCTCAGGCAGGGAGGCACATTTATAATATCAGCAAAACTTCCAAGCGGATGTGCCAGTTATCATATAAGCTACTCTTCTTCTAATAAAAAGATAGCGAGGGTAAGCCAGAACGGAAAAGTAACAGCCATACGAAAGGGTACAGCAACAATAACCGTAAAAACATATAATAATAAAAAGGCATCCATCAAAGTTACTGTAAAATAAAAACTGCCAGGATAAAATACTAGCTGGACTTAGCACAAATATAATTTAAATTTAGTAATATAAACTATATTAATAAATTTGCACAAATGTATATTTATTGGCTTCTAAACAGACAGCAGATTTCCAGATGTGTATGGACAGACATTATTCCGTACAGGGGCACTTTGGCACCGCTGGCGCTTATAGCCCGTTTTCAATGTTTCTGCAAAGTACTTTTTTGCAGAAACATAGGGCTGTTATGCACCATTGCGTGTGCCATCGTAGCGCAAGCGTGCCCCTAAGCGGAATATGTCTGTCCATACACTTTGGAAACTGCGTCCGTTTACATCGCCAGTAAATATTTGTGCTTTTTATTTGTCTAAATTAGGGGAGTTAATATGAAAGAGAAAAATAAAGGAATATTATGTATAATATGTGCTGCTTTTTGCTTTGCACTTATGAACCTTTTTGTAAAAATGTCAGGTGATATACCAACCTTACAGAAAGCATTTTTTAGAAATATTGTAGCTATATTCTTTTCATTATCACTTTTATTAAAAACACATACAAACATTGCTGCCTGCAAAGGAAACTGGAAGTTTATCCTGTTGCGCTCAATTTTTGGCACATTAGGAATTTTCTTTAACTTTTATGCAATAGACCATCTGCATATTTCTGATGCTTCAATGCTAAATAAACTATCCCCGTTCTTTGCAATAATATTTTCCTACTTTGTACTAAAAGAAAAGGCAAAGCCATACCAGCTTGCCTGTGTACTTGCTGCGCTTACTGGCACAATATTTATTTTAAAACCAGGAGCCGGCACACTTACGGGAGCCAGTCTGTTTACATTTATATCATTCCCTGCTTTCATAGGCCTTCTAAGTGGCATGAGTGCAGGACTAGCTTATACACTGCTCCGGAAAGCAACAAGCAATGGAGTGCCTGGCAATATGGTAGTTTTCATATTTTCAACATTCTCATGTTTATGTTCACTGCCATACTGCATTATAAACTTTACACCAATGACGTTACAACAGACTTCATTCCTTCTTCTTGCAGGTCTTGCTGCTACAGGAGGCCAGCTGTCTATTACAGCAGCATATACTTATGCTCCTGCAAGCGAACTTTCTGTGTATGATTATTCACAAGTAATATTTGCTGGTCTGCTTGGTTTCCTGTTTATTGGTGAAATCCCAGATACTTTAAGCTATATTGGATATATAATTATTATAGGGGCATCAGTTATCATGTTCCTCATGCGTAACAGGCATAATACCTAATGTATTAGCAAAAAACTCAGGACACATATCAAGAAGTGTGCTTCCCTCATGTGCTGGCCTGAATAAATCAAGTACTGGTTTCATTACCTTCTCAAATTCTTCTGGATTTTTAGACAAGCGGAGTATTTCGGCAGTATTTACAGCATCTGAAAGTGCTGTATGCTCCGCCCCAGTAAACTCATAATCTGCTGCCTGTACTGCCTGTTTTAATTTTATCTTTTTCTCTATCCTTAGAAGTTTGCTGTATTCAAGCTGGAAATCCACCCAGTTTTTGGACATCCTGTCTATTATCTTACCCTTATACCCTTTGAAAGCGGCTTCAACCTGGAACTGGTGTATATCTGACATGCTCCACGAATAGAAAACTGTCTTTATATTACCTATCCACGAGGCAAAACTATCCAGCGCCTCAAAAAAATCCGGTGCCCCTTCCAATTTGTCATCTGTAATGCCAGTAAGCTTGATTATCCTGCTGTTCATTTTTCCATATGAAGGCATTACATAAGTCTGGTACTGGTCAATCACATCAAATTTGCTGTCCATCTTAACGGCACCTATTTCTATAAGCTCACTTGACAATTTCTTATCTCCGTTATACCGCTGTTCTATCTTATTCATTTCCAAGTCTATCATAATATGGTTCACAAGCTCACTTCCTTCCGCCAACTATTTATATTGTAGCACAAATATTACAACATTTAAACATTTTATTAATTTTGCACTAATAATTTAAGAATTTTTGTATATTTTACCAATGCAATTTCTGCTATTATTTTTTGACACATAATATTTTATGTAAATATTCTAAATAAATATATACTTACTGCATAAAATATTGTGAATATTTTACATCAGTTTTTTATCTATAACCCTTGTAAAATTGACTTTTTGGTAATTTTGTGCTAAATTATCTTATGTATTATATAAGATTATTGTAGACATGCAACGAAAGGCATAGGTGAAAAATGAGCCAGACAGATATATTAATGGTAAAATCATCCGTTAATAAAAACATTGGCAATAAAGTTAAAATACGGGCAAACCGTGGCAGACATAAAATCGATGTAACTGAAGGCATTATATGTAAAACTTATCCAAGCATATTTCTCGTCCAGGTTGAAAACAAACTGGACAACACAGTCCACACAATTTCTTTCAGCTATACAGATGTACTGACTAAAGATGTACAGATGCAGCTTATATAAGTTTTTATGAAACAGGAGTAACCCACAAAGATTACTCCTGTTTTATTTACACAAAGACAAAATGTGGATGACGAAAATCTGTTTACACATCCACCAGCCATGCCCTGCTCCTTATGTCGGGGTATCTGGCTTACTGCCTGCCATCTTACAATGTAAGCTTTACTTTTGTACCATATCCATAATTACTTGTTATATTAATAGTGCCGCCAAGTGAAACTATATTATGGTGTATAACATCCATTCCAACACCACGGCCAGAATAGTCATTTGGCTTTTCTGTAGTGCTTACCCCACTTGTATACATAAGATTAATAATCTCTTCGTCTGTATACTCCTCTGCAGGTTTCTTTAAAATATTATTTTTCTCTGCACTTTTAAGAACTGCTTTTTTATCAATTCCTGCACCATCATCTTCTACTGTTATAACAAGTTTATCATCCTTCTTCTTAAACGAAAGCCTTATAATGCCAACAGGTGCTTTGCCCATCTGCTCACGTACATCCATACTTTCAATACCATGGTCAACTGCATTTCTTACAATGTGTACAAGTGCACTTGATATTTTTTCCCTCTTTGACTTATCAAAAAGAGTTTCCTGCCCTCTTACTACAAGCTTGACAGGCTTCTTTAATGATGCAGACATCTCATCTACTACTATTTCCATCTTCTGTGCAATCGCTACAAAGTCAGATTTTGTAAGATGCTCAACTGCATCAGACATTTCACACTTAATATTTTTAAGCATCATTAAATCCCTGTGCCTGATTTCTATACGCCGGTCGCCATTAAATCTTTCTTCTATACTGTTTACAAACTTATTATAATGCTTTATGCTTTTATATATTCTGTCTATATCCTTCTGTTTTATGAGGACTACTGCATCACCAGCATTTTCCTCTAACTTCATCTTATTTAGCGGCTCAGGTTTCTTTGTTGTATCTTCTTTTTTATCTTTATTTGTACTGGTACTTGTATCTGTGCTTGCACTGGCAATATAGTATACCTGCCTTTTCTTTGGCTGTGCAGCGCTGGCAATATCTTCCGGGCTTGTGCTTTTTATTTCATCTTTATATTGTTCTTTCAGCTGTCCAAGATACTTCTTAATATCCTCTTCAAGGTCTTTATGCATCTGTTCCAGCTGTTCTCCCTTTGCAAAACGTTCAATATCCTCTGAAACATAACCAACATATTTTTGTATTATATTATCAAAACTTTCTCTATCTTCTATATCCAGCTTATTATTCCTGAAAAATACCAGCAAACTTTCAAACATCCTGCTAGGTACTGCAATTGTATCTAAAAGCATCATTGTGGAATCCGCTTTCATCGTATGTATTATACGGAAAACATTATTTATAAACTCTTTATCATAAGTTTTACAATCTTTATACTTTTGAATTGCACTCTTTAATTCATTAATTAAAGAAGTTGCCTCTTCATAAAAGATTTCCATCATAGAATCCACAGTATTTTCCTCCTCATACTTCAAATCATGCAAGCAATGCTAATTAACGCAAACGCATCTGTTTTTGTATTTTATTAAATATCTCCATCATCCCAGGGTCAAATCTTTTGCCAGTTTCACTTTGCATTATTTTAAGGCTTTCTTCATTAGAGTATGCTTTCCTGTAACATCTGTCACGGTTTAATGCATCATATACATCAACTATAGCCATAACCCTTGCTGCAAGTGGTATCTCTTCACCTTTAAGCCCACATGGATAACCTGTTCCATCCCAGTTCTCATGGTGGTATCTTGCAATATCAACAGCCATGCCTATAAGGTCATTATTACCACTATATTTATATATTTTCTCCAGGCACTTTGCACCAATTTCAGTATGGGTCTTTACAATCTCCCACTCTTCCGGGGTAAGCGGACCTTCTTTAAGCATGATATTATCCCTTATTGCAAAAGAGCCAATATCATGCAGCTGTGAAGCAACTGCTATAGTATCAATAAAACTGCTTGTTATTTCCTTATCAAACTTTGGTGAAAACTGCAGGCTCATTGCAAAAAGCCGGCAGTTAGAACCTAACATGCCAAGATGCCCTTCATCATTTTTATGCCTTAATTCAAGCACACTTGCCACCGCATAAAAAATATTATTCTGCTCCTCAGCAACCTTCTGTATCTGGGAATTAACCATTTTATAAAGCCTTTTATTATACGACTCAAGTTCCTGCTGCATTTTATAAATCTTAAGATGTGTATTAAGCCTTAATGTAACTTCTTCTTTTTCAAAAGGTTTTGATATATAATCAACTGCACCAAGTTTAAATCCCTTTACCCTGTCTTCAACAGAATCCAGGGCAGATATAAATATTATTGGTATCTCCCTTGTCTTTACATCACCTTTTAACATTGAACACAGCTCAAACCCGCTTATTTCAGGCATTGTTATATCAAGCAGTATAAGCTGTGGCATTTTCTTAGCTATTGCCTCCAGAGCGTTTTTCACGCTGGTAACAGGACGCGGCACATAGCCCGCTGATTTTACCATTTCAGATAAAATCACCAGATTGGCTGATACATCATCCACTATAAGTATATTGGGTATTTGGTTTGTAGACATTTTATCACCCATCCTTTTCATTAAATACTTCACTTATGGCTTCTTTCAGTTCATCATATTGTTGGATAGCAGCTTCATGTGCACCTTTCCTGACAGTCATCTGGAGACGGAAAGCCTTTCTCTTAAGGTTCATTGTATCTTCTGCAACAAGCTGCTTAATATTCTCTGCAAATGAATCTGCCCTGTCCCAGTTCTCCATCTCTATGCAAATAACAAGTTTCTCCATATTTGCATTTATCTCTTTTATATTTTCAGGAGAACCCAGTGTATAAAGTTCCCTGTCCACCTGCTCAATCTCATCAGATATACTTCCTAAATTAAATGAATATGAACTTTCTTCTAAAATATTACCACTATTTGTTTCTTTATTATTTTCTAAATCTGCCTTTTTTACTCTTACTGAAAAAGAAAATGTGCTGCCTCTTCCTTTTTCACTCTCAACATTAATAGTCCCGCCCATCATCTCCACAAGGCTTTTTACAATGCTTAACCCAAGGCCTGTACCACCAAACTTTCTTGTTATTGAAGCATCTGCCTGTGAAAAACTTTTAAAAAGCTTGTCCATTTCATTCTGTGCAATTCCTATACCAGTATCAATAACCATAAAAAACAATTCTATCTCATCATCAAGCTCAATAGTTTTGACAACATTAATAACTATCTGCCCTACAGATGTAAACTTAATTGCATTTGACATAAGATTATTTAAAACCTGTGTAATCCTGAGTTCATCACCTATAAGCATGTCAGGTATATCCGCTGAAACATTACAAATAAGCTTTATGCCCTTTGAATTTACCTGTGGCATATTTACTTTCACCAGGCTGTCCATCATCTGGTGAAAACTGAATTCCCTGTTCTCTATAGTGAATTTACCTGCCTGCAGTTTTGAAAAATCAAGTATATTATTTATAATCTTAATCATGTTATCACAACACTGTGTAATAATTTCAACTGATTCCCTCTGTTCTACGGACAAACCAGTATCTAAAAGGTTCTGTGCCAGTCCCATTACCCCGTTTACAGGAGTTCTCAGTTCATGTGTGACATTTGCAACAAATTCATTACGTTCTTTATGGATTTCTTCAACTTCAACCTTCGCTGATATAAGCTCTTTGGTGGTTTCTTTCTGCCTGGCTATATTACGTGCATAACACATGCCATAACACCCAGTTTCTTCTTCATCAAAAAAGAATACATAAACACCTGCTGTAATGCATGTCTGGTTCTTTCTGTAAACAACTGTTTCAAAACGTTCCCCAACTGGTTTATTCTCAAGGGTTATCCTGCCATCTTTAAGCCTCATAACAGCCCGGAGTACATCCTGTATATATATGTCCTCCTCCTCTTCATAAAAAAGCTGCTTTGTGACAAGCTGGTTTCTCTCACATACATATCCATCTGCATCAAAGAAAAAAACCATATCTTCTGGTACGCAGAACAATGCCTTGTAACGTTTCATTTTCTGCTCATAATTCCCCGTCAACCTTACCTTACACCTCCATATAAACCTTTACAACAAGCCTTATATATTTGCCCCGCAGCACTTTTTATACTTCTTGCCGCTTCCACATGGACAAGGGTCATTTCTTCCTATCTTCTTCTCTTTAACTACAGTACCAGATTTTTTCTGCTGCAGATAAAGCTCTTTCCTGCGTTCTGCTGTAAGCAGGCTGTTCCATGCTGGAAGCCCATAAAGCCAGTCTGCCTTGGCTTCCACCATATTATAATAGAGTTTCTCTAAATCTATATCAAGCTTTACCTCTGTGTCTTCTGTCATATCCTCAATCGGATTAGGTTCTTTAAGACTGTCATTAATGCCATCAAGAAATCCCACCATATATTTAAGTTCCATATTGTACTTTTCTGCAAGTTCTTTTACTGTACCTTTTACAATATCAGAAGGCTGTGCCAAAAGCTGCTCATAAACAGCTTTCTCTTCCTTAAAATATTTATCCCAGATAGCCTTTCCTGCTTTTGAATTAATCTCTACGCCGTATGCGTATTCTCTCCAGTCTTGTAATAATCCCATAGTCTTGTCCTCTCTTAAAAATAGATAATTATATTTCATTATATCATTAGCATTTAAAAAAGTAAAGGCGGAAGCACTATGTGCTTCCGCCTTTGGAGAAGGTATTTTTGTTACTTATGGGGTGTAGCAAAAACTATATAATGTATTGGGGTTTACGCTTATTAGTATAGCAATCCTTCCATTTTAAGTGTGCACAAACATGCATAAAAATTGAAAATATTTTTGTGCATGTTCACCACCACACATATCTATTCATTGTCACTATCGACAGAACTTTCCTGTATTTCATCCTTTTGTACTGTAAGTGGCTCTTTCTCTGCCTTATCTTCTATTACTGGAGGTGCAAACAGTGATTCAAATTCAAACCTGTCAATCCTCTCTTTTTCAAGAAGCAGTTTTGCGCAGGTATGAAGGATTTCTATATGCTCTTCAAGGATATTTTTAGCTTTAGCATAACATTCATCCATAATATGCTTTACTTCAATATCAATTTTTCTGGCAACATCTTCACTATAGCCCCTGCTTGTATGCCCAAAATCACGCCCAATAAAAACTTCATCTTCATCAGCATAATTAATCATGCCTATATTTTCTGAGAAACCATACTTTGTAACCATTGCCTTTGCAGTATTGGTAGCCTGCTTAATATCCTGTGATGCCCCTGTTGTAATATCATCAAATATTATAGACTCTGCAATACGGCCACCAAGGCTTACAATTATATCCTGAAGCATCTTTCCTTTTGTCAGGAACATCTCATCATGTTCTGGTAAAGGCATAGTGTAGCCTGCTGCCCCTGAACCTGTAGGAATAATGGAAACCATATGGACAGGTCCTACATCTGGAAGCAGATGGAACAATATTGCATGGCCTGCTTCATGGTATGCTGTAATCTTTTTATCCTTTTCAGAGATTATCTTGCTCTTTTTCTCTTTACCAATGCCAACTTTTATAAATGATTTACTTATATCTTCCTGTTCTATAAATTTACGCCCGCTCCTTGCACACACAATAGCAGCTTCATTAAGCAGGTTTTCAAGGTCTGCGCCAGTGAAGCCTACTGTAGTCTGCGCAATAGCTTTAAGGTTTACATCATCCCCAAGAGGCTTGCCTTTGGCATGTACCCCTAATATTTCTTCACGTCCCCTTACATCAGGGCGTCCTACTGTTACACGCCTGTCAAAACGTCCTGGACGTAGTATAGCAGGGTCAAGTATATCTACACGGTTTGTAGCCGCCATAATAATTATACCTTCATTGATACCAAAACCATCCATTTCTACAAGCATCTGGTTTAATGTCTGTTCTCTTTCATCATGGCCTCCGCCAAGACCAGAACCACGCTTACGTGCAACTGCATCAATTTCATCTATAAATACAATACATGGTGCACTTCTCTTTGCTTCTGCAAATAAATCCCTTACACGGGAAGCACCAACACCAACAAACATTTCTACAAAATCTGAACCTGATAAACTAAAGAATGGGACACCTGCTTCACCTGCTACAGCTTTTGCAAGAAGTGTCTTACCTGTTCCAGGAGGTCCTACAAGTATAATACCCTTTGGAATACGTGCACCTACATCTGTATATTTGCCAGGATTGGCAAGGAAATCAACTATTTCTTCTAATTCTTCTTTTTCTTCTTTAAGTCCTGCTACATCTGCAAATGTCTTAGCATGTTGTCCGCCTGGGTCTATACGCTGGGCACGGCTTCTGCCAAAGTTCATCATTTTGGCATTGCCTCCGCCTCCGCCAGCTGACTGTGCAGACAGAAATGAGAAGAGGAAAAATATCGCAATTATCCCAAGCCCATATGGAAGCAATGTAGTAATAATCCATGATGTCTTTTGTATATCATGTACTTTATACCTGCCAGCAAGTTCACTGTTATTTTCAAGAAGCTCTTCAACTTCTTTTACATCTGATACATAGAAACTTACTGCTGTACCTCCAGTTAATACAATGCTTATCTCACCTGTAGGTGTTTCCTGGTTTGGCAGTATTTCCACTGACTGGACTTTACCACTTTCCAGGTCTTCTTTAAAAGTATTGATATTATAAGAACCTGAGGAAGAATTACTTAGTACACCTGACGCATATACTGCAACAAATATTATCGCAAGTATAATAATGTAAAATCCTATCCCGGCTGTCTTCATCTGTTTCTTCATTTATAATCTCCTTCACAATATTTAATCCTCTATAAATTCAACTTCCCCTATATACGGAAGATTACGGTATTTTTGTGCATAATCAAGCCCATACCCTACAACAAACTTATCAGGTATAACAAAACCTGTATACTCTGCTTCAATTTCTGTTTCCCTTCTGTCTGGCTTATCTAAAAGAGTGCAAAGTTTAAGGCTTGCTGGATTGCGTGCAAGAAGCATTTTTTTAGTAAGGCTTAGTGTATATCCTGAGTCTACTATATCTTCAATTACAATACAATGAAGCCCCTCTACCTCGCTATCAAGGTCTTTTTTCACAGTAAGGTTTCCTGATGTCTTAGTCTTGTCACCATAGCTTGATACCTGCATAAAGTCTATAGTAACAGGGACTGTAAGCCTCTTGGCAAGCTCAGCACAGAAAAATACGCTCCCTTTCAATATACATACAATACGTATTTCTTTTCCCTCATAATCCTTGCTAATCTGTTCTGCCATTTCACGTATTCTGTCTGTTATCTGTTTCTCTGTTATCATCTCATGTATAATTTCACCCATCTTATTCTTTCTCTCCTTCTGTATACATATTTGCACATAATACATTTCCAGTTCCATCTGTGACATAATAATATGCACTGCATCTTCCCATGGCAGGTATCCAGAGTATATGGCTTCCTTCTGCCAGTACCCAGGTCCTGCCACGTTCACTAGCAGGTATCTTAGCATCTATAAGTATACGGCTAAGTTTTTTCCTGATGCCATCAGTACGCAGCCACATATAATCTCCATTTTCTGGATACCTGAACTGTGGCATAAATTTTATTTTATCATAGTCAAACCATTTAGTACAGTTATTTTTTTCAATAGTTGCTGGAAGCTCTTCCCTATGCTTCTTTTCAAATAAAATAATATGCTTTTTCCCATTAATATATTCAAGTTCCACACTTCCCGGCACACAAATATTTATTCTTCCAGTTACAGTATGTCCATCTTCTGGCTTGCCTTTTCTAATCCATATTTTATTATAATCCCTGCCAGCACACAAACCATATGGCAAGTTTAAACGCCTGCCTGTACCACCACCAAGAAGGCCTGTAAACATATCTATATGCTTTGATGTTATATCTTTGCGGCTTCCTGCCGCATTTCCTGCCATACACATAAGCACTTCCCTTTGTATAACTATATCAGCCTCTGAAAGCCTTTCTGCGTCTGCCATATATATATTATTATTATGTGTAACAATTTCTTTATACAGTGCTGCTGCCTGCCTCCTGATATAACTATATATATCCTGCAGCTGCCTTGCAGTCCCCGCAAACCTTTCTACAACTGCAGGCTGTATATTATCTTCTATATATGGAATTATATTATTACGTATCATGTTTCTTGCATAATTATTATTTTCATTAGTGGAATCAGTGCAGTAGCTTATGCCTTCTGCCTTAAGGGCTTCTTCTATCTCCATGCGCCTTATATCAAGAAGCGGGCGTATAATACTGCCATTCTCCGGTTTCATACCGCCAATCCCCCGTATACCGCTTCCTCTTATAAGCTGGAAAAGCACTGTTTCCGCCTGGTCATCTTTGTGGTGCGCAACCGCTGTCTTATTATATCCAAGCTCTTTTCTTACATTTTCAAAACACTCATATCTGTACCTGCGCCCTGCTTCTTCCTCTGTAAGTTTTAGCTGTGCTGCCATTGCCTTAATGTCTTTGTGGAATACCTTGCATTTATATCCAAGCCCTTCCACAAAAGACACTGTATACTGTTCATCCCTTAGTGCCTCCTCACCCCTTATGCCATGGTTTACATGTACTGCACAAAGCCCAAGCCCATATTCACCAGCAAGCTTTGCCAGAACAGTAAATAAAAGCACAGAATCAGCACCTCCTGAAACACCTGCAACTATTTTATCACCATATTCTAACAGCCTGTTCTCTTCAATAAACTTTTTAATCTTTAAGTAAATACTGCTATCCATCAGCAACCCTCCAATTTACTGCCTGCCACGTTCCCATATCCCTGCTACTATCACAGTCATATCATCCGCCGCCTTTCCTCCGCTTCTGCGCACAGCCTCATCAAGTATATGCTTTGCAATCTCTTGCGGGTTTATTATTTCACATCTTTTCAGGTATTCAGACAGGTCATCCTCACTATTCATAAAACAGTCCGAAACACCATCTGTCATCATTATAACATAATCCCCGTTAGATATTCCAACTTTTCCCACATATGATTCAATTTCATGGACAACACCTACAGGAAGTGTCTGCCCCTCTATCATCATTACACGCCTGTTATGCCTCAGATATGTTGCAGAAGCCCCATTTTTCAGAAAACAGCAATCCCCTTTAAAGAGATTCAGTATAACAATATCAGCAGTTGCATACCCATCTTCCTCATCCCTCGACATATACAGGGAATTAATAAGCCTTATAGCAGAATTATGCGAAAAACCAGCTTCGGTCATCTGTTCAAGCAGCTCTATTACTGTTTTGCTCTCTTCCATAGCTTCATCACCACTTCCCATCCCATCTGAAAGTGCCAGAAGCATTTCCCCGCCAGGCAGTGATATACATGAAAATGCATCTCCTGAAACCTCCCCACCGTCCTTTGGGCGTCTTGCCACGCCTGTAATAGAATATAAAGGGGTATCTTCTACAAATACAAAGTGCATCATTTCATTTACAAGGACTTTCCTTGACTCATCAGACGGGCATATCGTTTTATCAAGAACCTGTGACAATATCCTTGCGACTTCTGCTGATGTAACAAGCCTTCCCCTGCTTGTTCTTGCCTGCATGCTTATCTCAAGCCTTCCATCCTGTTTCTCATATGCAAATATATCATCTGCAATAACTCTTCTGCGTTCAAGTTCTGTAACAATCTTTTCCTCAATATCTATAGAAAAATCTTTGATATGCGGCATATTATCTGCAAGCCTTTGTACCATATCCCCAACTTCTTTCATCTGCCCTGCAACTACCCTTCTGCTCTCTGCCATACGGTTGTGGAACCCCATAAGTGTCCTTGTCATATAGAGGTTCTGGTTAGCTTCTGTGAGAAACCTGTCAGGATATATACATTCACTTAAAAATTCTGCCGGCATCTGGTCTGGCACAATACACCCCTGTTCCTGCGCAACTGCAAGAGTGCCAAATATTTCAGGCTTGCACAGTACATCCTGTCCCATACACCTTGTACTATTCTCACAGTTGCCACATACCCTTGCAGACATCTCTTTCATCATTTCACGCATATCATGGTTATTCATCTCATATTTATCTTCTGTCTGTTTCATAAGTGCTCCTGAAAGTTTAAGGAATGCGTCTGAAAATTCTTCAAGGCGGTGGCGCATCATATCTTGTACCCCCTTTTTATCATTGGAGGCATTTCCGCCATAATGTCCAAATTTCCTCAGATAAAAAGAAGGAATGCATAAAAAAATTACACCTGCTGCTGCAACAGCTTTAATAGTCCCTGCTTCCATAATATTACCATCTAGTACATAATTTAACGCCATAGCTGTAATAAAAAAGACAGATACCATCCAAAGTTTACCTTGGCTTCTAAGTATACCAGCACATATTCCAAGAAGTGCCATTATCCCAACCATTTCTGCCTGCCCGCCAAATATTGTAAATACAATTCCTGCTGCTGCGCCTGCAACCGCACCTGTCCCTGTCCCATAACAATATCCTGCCATAAGAAGCATAACATAAACAATTATCCCTGCAATAGAAACATCTGCCACAAATACCTTTGGAAACCCTAATACCGAAAGGGCAGCAATAATTATAATACTAATCATCTCTTCATTATCAAGATTCTGGTATTTCTTTGAATAAAGTATAAAATGTATCCCATCATAAAATACCCTGGTGCATGCAACCAGAAGTATACTGCTTAATACTGCAATCCACAGTTTATAACTGTTATATGGCATAATCCACAGCTGGAGTACCCAAAGTGACGCTGAAACCGCTGCCGATATAAGTGCTGCATGTCCCATCTTTATATGTATCTCCCTTTTATCAAGAATATCTGCAGCCAGTATAAGTGAAACCATAACTATTCCTCCACAGATAGCAGTCTCCATACTTGTACTGCTTCCTATCATACCTATAAATACCGCAAGTGCTACTGGAAACACTGCCCCGCCTTCCGTAAATCCCGCCGCAAAATACGCAATACCAAATGGGTTAAGCCCAAATATGCTTACACGCCCCAAAAAAAAGCCCAGTATAATTTGTAAAAGCATCCGTTTCTGAATCTGTTTCATTGTTACCTCCCCTTCTGTCAGTCTGACATAAATATTTTTAATTTTGAAATTCATACTGGCGAAGCCCGCATTCTGCCTGCACAGTGCATTTGTTTGCACAGTATAAAAAATTAATTTTGCATATTTTGTCAAATCTAAGGTGGGAACAAAAAAAATATGCCGCTATCTAAACGGCATATTAATTATCACTATCTGGTTCAAATATTATCTCATCTTTATAAACAAGTCCAAGTTTTTCCCTTGCAACTTCTTCTATGTATTCGTCTGTTTTTACATATTCTTCATACTCTTTAAGCTCCTCCGCCCTTTTATCCGCTTCCTTCTTCTCCTTTTTAAGCTGTGTAATCTGCTTCTCGTACTCCTTTTCCTGGTCCATTAAAACCGAACCATTATATACAAGTATCCCGCATGTAATTGAACAAAAAATAATAACTCCTGCAACTGTAAAACGGCTTATCCGCTTTTTGCTTCTTGTTTTTCTCCGTGCCATATATCCACCTGCCTTTCTATTAATTATTTCCAGTCTCTTTTGATATACAATACACTATTTTTATAAATTTTTCAACCTGTAATTAACCTCTTTTTATTTTTATCTTTTTTATCTGTTTCTTCTGGTTCCTTTTTATTTGTGCTTTCTTTATCTTATTTTTAATCCATCTTAAAAATGAAGGCCTGTGGCTGCCAAAGATTTTAACAAGCCTTTTCCTTACAGGCCTGCTTATCCCACTTTCATACAGCCACGCCCCCATAACAAGCATAAGAATACCATACCATCTTATTTCCCCGTCATTATATATAAAAAATATGTAAAATACGGGTATAGATGCTGCTGCCCAGTATAAGATGTCCTCTATCCAGATAACTATACCTGTATGCTTTGCCATCCATCTTAAAATCCTTAATACCTCATAGCAAAACATAAGTGCCATTCCACAACACAGCGTTACTAAAAGAAAAGTAACCTGTCCATGAATTATTTCGCTCACTGAAACATCCTCCCAAGAAATGAAGCAGCTTTTTTAGCTGGTTCTTCCTTATCAGAATATGCAAAGCTGTCTATCCTTCCGTCTACGTCAACTTCACCCTTTTCAAGGGAAAGCCTGTTTACATGAAGCTCATCACCTCTTATAAGCAGAATACCTTGTTCCGTTTCAAGATAAACCTCTTTTGCATCAAATGACAACACATCCCTTACACCTGATAATACAGCAGTCCTCCTTCCATTAAGGTAAACCTTATGTACTTGTTTACTTGGTCTATCGTCTATTCTTCTGTCTTCCATAAAAAACTCCCTTCATATTTCTATCACAATATATGAGGGAGCATTATAAATTATTACCTATAAAACTTTATACAATTCTTTGGCTTCATCTTTCTTATACGTTTCTTCAAGGCTTAAAACCTCAACTTTAACCTGCTTGTCACCAAATCCTATTTCTATAATATCACCAACTTTGACATTAAGTGATGCTTTGGCAGTTTTACCATTAACTTTTATCCTTCCTGCATCACATGCCTCATTGGCAACAGGCCTTCTCTTGATAAGCCTTGAAACTTTAAGATATTTATCTAATCTCATGTCATATCCTCCTGGTTATAAACATATATATTAAGAGTGCATGGCTGGCACAGATATGCCTGCATCCAGCTTTAAGCAGGTTTTATTAAAGATACAAAAGGGGCTGTTAAAACAGCCCCATCAAATACCATAAACAAAATTTACTGGTTAACGACATCTTTTAAAGCTTTACCTGCTTTGAACTTAGGAGCTTTAGAAGCTTTAATCTTCATTTTAGCACCTGTTAACGGATTCCTGCCTTCTCTTGCAGCTCTTTCAACAACTTCAAATGTACCAAATCCAACGAGCTGGATCTTCTCACCCTTCTGTAACTCTTCTGACACTACATCAATAAAAGCTTTTAATGCTTTCTCTGAATCTTTCTTGGAAAGTTCTGTTTTCTCAGCAATAGCTGCTACTAACTCTGTCTTGTTCATGGATAAATCCTCCTCATAAAATATTTCCGTAAAACCTACATGTCTATTTATACCCTCATTATATGGATTTGTCAAGGTTTTTCGCGAATTATCACAGTTTTTTTACCTATTTTTTTAAATTCAATGTATTTTTAAGCTGGATAAGCTAAAATACATGTAAAAATCCCAAAATCCAGGAACATCACAGACATTTCACAGAAGTATGCCCAACAGTAAAAGTGGCACAATACCAGCCGCAACATATGTTATATACTGTGCATTTCACTTCCTTAATCCTATATACTGGTATTGTTCAGGTTTATTACCATTTACAACCATATCCTCAAGCCCGTCAAAAACAGATTTTGTTTCTTCAACTGTAAAATCACGCCCTGCAAGCCCATAAATATAATTTACAGTTTCAACCATAACTTTATTACGGAACAATGCAGATGTAACTTCACTTCCAAGTGGTCCTCCGTTTCCATTATAGCTCTCACAACGGTCCATAATTGCAACCGCCTTGCATCCTTTAAGCGCCTGTGCTATCTCATCTGCAGGGAACGGACGGAAAACCCTTAACTTAAGTACACCTGCTTTCCTGCCATGTGACCTCATCTCATCAACAGCCTGCTTTGCAGTCCCTGCTGCTGAACCCATTATAAGCATTATATAATCTGCATCTTTAGTTTTATATTCTTCAAAAAGCCCATATTCCCTGCCAGAAATTTTCTTAAACTTCCTGGCAACTTCAAGTATTACTTCTTTGGCATTCTCAAGTGCAATCTCCTGGTTCTTCTTAGCTTCCATAGCATAATTACTTATAGAATAAGGTCCTGCTGAAACTGGCTTGCCAGGATTTAAAAGATATTCTTCTGGCTGGTACTCACCAACAAATTTCTTTACAGCCTTATCTTCCATAAGTTCAATATTTTCAACTGCATGGCTTGTGATAAACCCGTCCTGGCAAATCATTACAGGAAGATGTACAGATTCATTCTCTGCAATAGGATATGCCTGTATAAAGTTATCATATGCTTCCTGGTTATTCTCTGCATAAATCTGTATCCATCCAGTATCCCTTGCTCCCATGCTGTCAGAATGGTCACAGTTAATATTTATAGGACCTGATAATGTACGGTTCACAAGTGCAAGCACTATTGGAAGCCTGTTAGAAGCAGCAAGCAGAAGTTCCTCCCACATAAGGGCAAGACCTGCTGATGACGTAGCTGTAAGGCTTCTTGCACCTGCCGCTTCTGCCCCTATTGCAGCACTCATCGAAGAGTGTTCACTTTCCACAGGTATAAACTCTGTGTCCATCTCACCATTTGCTATATATGTAGAAACCATCTGTGGTATTTCTGTAGAAGGAGTTATAGGAAATGCTGGCATAACATCAGGATTAATCTGGCGTATAGCATATGATACAGCTTCATTTCCAGACATACGTTCTTTAATAGACATTATCCAATACCCTCCTTCATCTCTATAGCACCAAATGGACAAGCCTTTGCACAGATACCACATCCCTTGCAGTGGTCATAGTCAAAATCCCCACGCAAGCCATCTTTAACAGGTATGCTGCTGTCTGGGCATACTGGTGCACATAAAAGGCATTGTTTACATTTATCTTTATAAAAAACTGGTGTATTAGTCCTCCACTCCCCTGTATTAAAAAGCTTTGAAGTCCCTCCCGCAAATACCATAAGACCTTCTGTAAGGTCCTGGTGCGGGCTGTGTTCATTAATCTTTGTTATATCAGTTCTCATTACCAAATTTCTCCAATCAGTATAATCTTATAATAATATAATCTTTTGTTATGGCACTATAATGTCAGGTTTAAATTTCCACATTTTTTAATACACAAGTATCCTGGCTCTGGCAATTCCAAAATTTTACCAACAGCAGTCCGCTTGGATGCAACGTCATTTAGTTAAGAAATCTTTCTGTAAATAGCAGATTTATAGGGGTTTAAAATTAAATTTTTCATAGGCTATGTGGCTCTGGCAATTCCAAAGTTTTACCATCGGCAGCCGCTTGCGCTTGGATGGGATGCGCAGTGGTGCCTAAAATCTGAAAACACCAGATTTAAGCACCAGCGCCCCCAAACAGCTGCCTTTTGGTAAAACATTTGGAACTTGCCAGAGTAATATAATCTTTGTATAATTTTAATTTTTAAACCCCTATAAATCTTTTATTGGTTAGGATTTTCTTAACTAAATGACATGATGTTGGAGTCAAAAGCTTTTTTATACCAAATTGTATACAATATATAGTGGTTTGATTATATTTTGCTACATAATATAGGCACCTTTTGAATAGAAATAACATTTTGACCCCAACATCATGACATTATGCCTGAATGGAATACACAGTGGCACATAAAACCGCAAATGCTTAATAGAAACAAAAATTTCTATATAAGCATTGAATACCAGATTTAAGTACCAGCGTCCCCAAACAGCTGCTTTTTGGTAAAACATTTGGAACTTGCCAGAGTAATATAATCTTTGTATAATTTAAAAAATGAGGAACTTTAAAATAACAGGATATGCCTTATGCAGAAAGACTCATTTTATCTTCTTCCATAGCTGTCCATACTACATCATATGCCATTTTCAGTGCATTCATATTACCTTCTATTACTTCAGGTTTCTTAGCAAATTTATGCTGGTATGATGCTTCCATCTCCCTGATAAATGTATCCCTGTCCATAACACCGCTTACAGCTACAATGGCAGCAAGCATAGGTGAATTAGGGAAGTTCTTTCCAAGTGTTTCTTCTGAAATCTTCCTTGCATCAACTGTATAAATACGTCCCTCATATCCCTCTAATTTCTCTGCAATTTCTTCCCTGCTTTTAGGTGTATTTATAATAATAGCACCATTTCTTTTAATTCCTGCTGTAACATCTACTGATGAGAGAAGCGTTTCATCAACTACTACTACATAGTCTGGTGTATATATGTTTGAATGAACGCGGATTTTGCTAGCACTAATCCTGTTATAAGCAGTAATAGGTGCACCCATGCGCTCAGGACCATACTCTGGGAATCCCTGTACATTCTGTCCTGTTTTAAATGCTACATCTGCCAGCAATAATGCTGCAGTCTTTGCACCCTGTCCTCCTCTTCCATGCCATCTTACTTCAATTCCGTTATTCATTGTTATAATCTCCTTTTACTTTTAATTTATCTTTTTAATTCTTATGTTAATCTATAATTTACCATACAAACACCACTCATGGTTTTAAGTGGCATGTATAATTATATCTTGCTTTAAAAAAAAGTAAAGGGATTTTGAATATTTTCTTTCATTTTGGCAATGAATATTTTTCACTTTAATTATATAAAAATTATTTATTATTATACATATTCTTTAAACAGCATACTTATGGGGAGCAAATTAAATGTTTTAATGGACACTAACCGGCTTGTTGCCATACAAGTTAGAAATTTTTATATACTATGAAAAACCATAAATACAACAATAAAATATTTTATTTATAAATTTAAAACCAGGGCTTGACAAGTTGGTTCTATTGAGATAGAATATGGTCATTCTATTGCAATAGAAGGAGGGGTATTATTATGTCTGTTAAACTATTTGAGTCTGAATTAAAGGTAATGGACTTATTATGGAAGGAAGGTGATTTATCAGCAAAAGAAATTGCACAGCGTTTAAAAGAACAAATTAACTGGAGCAAAACAACTACATACACGGTATTAAAAAAATGTGTGGAAAAGCAGGCTATACTGCGTACAGAACCAGGTTTTATGTGCACGCCCTTGATAAGCAGGGAAGAAGTACAAAAAGCTGCAACAGATGATTTAATTAACAGAATGTATGATGGCTCAAAAGATTTATTAATTGCATCTTTGCTTGGCGGCCAGGAAATAACACCAGATAAAATTGCAAAATTAAAGAAAATGGCAGAGGATTTGAAATGAGGTGATATATGGATAAAATGTTATACATGGTAATAACTGGTTCGTTTCTGATTATAGTAATTATGTGTTTCAGGCATTTCTTCCAAAACCAGGTTCCAAAACGGTTTATGGTATTTTTATGGATTTTTGCTATAGCACGTTTACTTTTACCAATTTCCATTCCAGTCAGGCTTTCATCAGCCACTTACTGGAATATAACAGAAACATCCTGCCAGCAACATATAAGTAACAATAATTCATATAATAAGCTTATTGATGGACATACAATATGCAACAGCGGTACAAATTCTGGTAAAACAGTAAAACCAGCACCAGAAACAGTATTTTTACTAAAAAATATTCTTTTTACTTTATGGCTGTCAATAGCTGTTTTTCTTGCTATAAGAATTTGCATAAAGCACATTCAAAGCTGCAGGCTATACAATATATCACTTCCATTTTGTGAAGAAAGAGCTGCTAAATGGTTACAGGCACATCATAGTTTCCGTAAAATAGATTTGCGTAAATCTGAATTAATAAAAAGCCCATTGACTTATGGAATTATCCATCCAGTAATTTTACTTCCTTCTGGAACAGACCTGGATGAAGAAGAATTTCTATGTATTATGGAGCATGAATGGATACATATACGCAGATGGGATGTCCTTGTAAAATACTTGCTATACCTGACAGTATGCATCTACTGGTTCAATCCACTGGTATGGATAATGGCTATACTGATGGACAGGGATATAGAAATGGCTTGTGATGAAGAGGTTATAAAAAAATATCCTGGCAGTTTTAAGAAAACTTATGCACTTATTTTAATCCGTATGGCAGAAAACCGCCAGAACTCTGTTGGTCCAGTTAATGCTTGTTTCTCCAGGCATTCAGAAATAGAAGAAAGGATTTGGTCAATTATGAAAACAAAGAAATATTCATGGAAAGCAGCAGCTTTGGCAGCCGGAATGCTTTGTTGTACAATAACAGCATTTACAGTTTCAGCACAAGGAACACCAGAAAAAATAAATATAAATACAACAGAAACACAGATAAAAGAAACAGAAACTACAGATAAACAAACCATAACTGGCAATACAGAAAACCAGCAAACAATTATTGATACTAAAACTACAGAAAAAAACGAAACAGGTGCTATAAATGAACAGATTGTCAAAATAGCACAAAAATATATAGGCAATCCTTATAAACATGGTGGAACAGATTTAACCACTGGTGTTGACAGCATAGGATTTGTAAAGGCAATTTATGGACTAGCTGGAATTAAATTGCCAGCAGATATCAATGAACTGGCCGCTACCGGGACAGAAACTTCATTAACAGAATTATCTGCAGGAGATATCATAATATACAGCGGAACAGCTTTAGAAGACAAATTATCACATGCAGCTATTTATGATGGAAATGGACAAGTAATACATGCCAGCAATATGAAGGAAGGCATAAAAATTTCTGATTTAAATTACAGGGAAATATGCATGGCTATAAAAATTTTAAAATAAATCCTGAATCTTAACTTTACAGGATTATACAAGGAACAGGCTGCATAACTAAGGCACACTTTGTTTATGCAGCCTGTTTATTAATACCCATTACCACAATCCAATAACGGCAGACAATTATTGAAAAGATACAATAAAATTTAATGGAATTGTATATATATCTATGATAAAATAATTATATTGGACAATTAAGCAAACCCAAACCACAATACCAGAAATACATACTTAACTGTTACTGGCAATTTAAGGAGAAAAACATTTGGAAATAAAAGCTGTAACAAATAATGATAAAGAATTTGTAATGAGCATTGCCAAACATATTAATGATACAGGTTATAATAACCTGGTATATACAAAATCTGGTTATGTTATATGGGAAAAAACCCAACGTACCGGAATAATAGTACACTGTATTTTGTGGGATAATATTCCATTTATGAACTTTTTATTTATTAAAGAAGAATACCGTAATAAAGGATTGGCAAAACAGGCAATAATTAGCTGGGAAAATGAAATGAAAAACCAGGGCTATAAGATGACTTTGATTTCAACACAGGTTGATGAGGGAGCACAACATTTATACCGTAAACTAGGATATATAGATTGTGGCGGATTGGTATTTAATAATACACCCTTTGACCAGCCTATGGAAATGTTTTTTAGAAAAGTTTTATAGAAAATAAATTCCCTTACTGTAATTATCATTTTAAAAAATGTATAATGAGTATAAAAACTTAATTTTATTAAAATACATAAACAGGATTTTATATGAAATAAATTAATCCGGGGAAAAATCATTTATTTAAACAAACCTTAATAGACAGGGTGTTTTATGTGTATTTGAAAATTAAATTTATACAAAGATTATATCACTCTGGCAAGTTCCAAATGTTTTACCAAAAGGCAGCTGTTATGAATACGCTGGTGCTTAAGTCCCGTATTAAATGTTTCTGTGAAACATTTGTTTCACAGAAACATTGGGGCTTTATGCACCACTGCGTATTCATCCAAGCGCAAGCGGCTGCCGATGGTAAAATTTTGGAATTGCCAGAGCCACATAACCTGTAAGATATTTAATTTTCGCACATCCATAACCTCCCCATTTATAACCTCTGGTAAAATTCCTCTAATGTAATATGGTTTTCCCTTATATATTGTGCTGCCTCTTTCCCAACATACCTAAAGTGCCAAGGTTCAAAATTAACTCCTGTAACCTGTGTTTTATCTTCTGGATAGCGCAATATAAAACCATATTTATAACAATTTTCCCTAAGCCACTTATTACCAGGCTCTTCCGTCTGGGAAACATCCATATTAGTATTACCTGAACAAAGTATATCAAGTGCAAGCCCTGTCTGGTGTTCACTGCACCTTGCTGGCATAGTTTCCTTATATACTTCTTTTAATGCATCTTCATATGACATACCCTTATTTATAAATGCATTTACATCCTCATCAACAAGCCTCTGCTGTTTCTCAGGGCTTCTATAAGCAGAAGCTATCCAGTAACTATAACCATGTTCCTTTGCCTCTGCAAGCATATTTACTAAATCATCATAAAGATAAAAAGAAGCCTGTAACCTTCCATTACATATATACATTAAAAACGGGTTATAATCATATTCCAGCGGGTTATCCTTATTAGCAAGCACAAGCAGTTCTTTATTTTTATTAAAAATCTTAAGACACTTTTTACTTTTCTTTTTATGAGAACCATTATTTATACCAATACTATCTTGTATGTTTGTATAAGAATCATTTAAACTGTCCTGCTTATTATAATTAGCTCTTAATTTTACATTATATTTTGCACTTTCTGTTAATTTTGCCTTACTGCCCCCTTTCAAAGCCATAAAACAAAACATTCCTAAAACCATTACCACACAAATTACACAACATAATAAACTTTTAAATATTCTTTTAACCATTCTGCTATTCTCCTTATCTAAAGTTACAATCTGGTTACAGCACCATTTTGTATTAAAAGCACTACTGTTACTCTTTACATATAAAACTTTAGATAATAATAGCTTCCTGCTGTATAATTTTTATTTCAAATTTGCATCATAAATGCATAATTACTATTTTATAATTTATACTTTAAGTTAATTCCTATATGGACATACTCTTTTAAATCTGTATAAACCCATCTTCCGGCTTCAACTATTGTACCATCTTCAAATTCTATAAACCCTGCACTATAAACATTATTTATATCCGTCTGTTTAAATACTATAGTATTTCCTGATATATTATAATTAAAATAATTAAACAAACATTCTAAAAATGTGTAATATGGTTCTGTATACTCTGGACTCTCTTTTACATAATCATAACTTTGGGATTTCGCACTATTGGCAGCTTCATTACCAGCTTCAATATACAATTCATACGGAATTGTAAAATCATATATTTTATGGTATTCTTCATCAATATAAACTTCTATTTCACCTTTTTTTAACTTGTATACTGTTTTTATAAATGTTATTCCCTTTATATTGTTGTTACCAGCAGACGGATATAACATATATTTTTCACATGAAGCTATTTTCCCTGTACGCAGCCGTATTTTTCTTTTTAATACACCACACTTATATAAAACATTAAATTCTTTTCTTATAATTTTATTTATATTTTTATAACTAATACTATTGTCATTTATTTTTACAGAATTATAACTGTTGCCAGCAGATGTTATTTTGCCTATTGCTTTTATTTTTTCTACAAAAGAGGTATATGATACTTCATATGCATCATAACTTGCATTTATATATTCCATCTTATCCAGAAGTTTCTTGTCTGTATAATCTGTATAATAACCTGGCAGAACCATTGCAAGTGTAAACAGCAGGCACACAAGTATAATGCCTGCTGCGGTACTTATAACCTGTCTTTTTTTATTCATTTCTATCCTTCCTGAACTTTAATATAACCTGTGTACCACAGCCTTCCTTGCTTTTTATTTCAAATCCAGCATTGTGCAGATGTGCAATTTTAACACATAAAGCAAGCCCGATGCCTGCACCGCCTTCTTTTCTTGCACGTGATTTATCCACCATATAAAAAGCATCTGTAATCTTTTTAATCTCACTCTCTGGTATACCGCAGCCATTGTCTTTTACCCAGAAACAATATCCATTACTTTCATTCCTTCCTTCCAGAATAATGCTTCCATCCGCCCCACATGCCTTACGTGCATTATCAACCAGGTTTAAAAAAAGCGATTCCAGTAAATCCATATCACCATATATAACTCCTTGTCCTACTTTTGTAACAAGGGAAATTCCTTTAGGTTTTAAAAGATATTCTGTATTCTTTTTTATCTTTTCTTCCAGTTCTTTTGTATCTACAGCTGCCATTTCTATCTTCTGCCTGCCAGCAAAAGAAAGTTCCATCATTTTATAAGCGAGCCTTTCAAGACGCTTGCCCTCCTTAAAAATATAACTAGCAGATGTGATAATATCTTCTTTGGACAAATCCATTGAACGCAGCATATCAGAATAACCAATAATAGATGTAAGCGGGGTCTTAAGTTCATGTGAAAATGCTTCTGTAAATTCCTCCTGCCTTCTCGCATCTTCCTCCAGCTTGTGTATATTATCTTCAAGCTGCCCTGCCATACTGTTAAAGTCATTGACAAGTGCTGTTACCTCATCATTGCCAGACGGCTTTACACGTCTCTGGTAATTGCCACCTGCCAGGTCTCTTGTTGCCACAGAAAGTTTTCTTACAGGCCTTGTAAAACTTATTGAAAATAAAAAAGATAAAACTGCCGAAAATATAAATAATACTACAAGTGCAAACCTGTAATTTTTATATAATATTTCCCTGTCCTCAAATATAAAATCTATTTCTTTATTTATGCCAATATAATAATTTCCTGCTTTGCTTTTAACTTCAAAAAAACATTCTATAAAATAACTTCCATTATGTTCTGATATACTATATATACCATAATTGTCCTTCTGTCCTGCATTAACCAATGTACTTTCATAACCACTGCTATTATATATAATTTCCCTGGATTCGTTATAAACAACTACGCTATTATTATTTTCAAGGTTTTTTTCAAGTGATTTTGTTATTTCAGCAACTGCCATATCAGAAGCTTTGTACCCGTCAGGAAGCCCATCAAGTGAAGCCGTAACAGCATACAATAAAATATGCATTTCTTCCACACTTCTGTCAGTTTCCCTTTCTAGCGAAGACTTAAATGGTATATTTATAATTATATTTCCAAATACCATAAATGCTGCTGTTACAAAACATAACATTGTTATAAATAATTTCCAGAATAACCTCATATATCTTCCCCTGGCACAAACCTGTATCCAACTTTATATACAGCTTCAATATTCCCCTCAAGCCCTGCTTTCTTGCGCAAACGCTGCACATGCAGGTCAACTGTCCTGCTGTCACCCATATACGGGCTGTCCCACACACGTTCATATATAGTTTCCCTGTAAAGTGCTGTGCCAGGGTTTCTTGCAAAAAGCAGCAGAAGGTCAAATTCTTTATACGTAAGTTTAAGGATTGTACCATCCTTCTTTACTATCCTTGCTGTAGTATCTATGTTAAGCCCTGCTATATTTATATACCTTCCCGTTTTATTAAAACGCCTTAACACATTCTCAACCCTGGCAAGAAGCTCAAGCACTTCAAATGGTTTGGTAATATAATCATCTGCACCTGATTTTAAACCTTTTACTTTATCTTCAGTAGTACCCTTAGCTGTAACAAAAATAACAGGTACTTCAAGTGACTTCGCATAAGAAAGCAGTTCATACCCATTAATTCCAGGAAGCATTATATCAAGCAGGCATAAATCATAATTATTTTCAGAAAGCTTGTCTGCACCTTCATCACCACTACAGGCTAAATCACACTGGTATCCTGCTTTAGTTAAGTTCATACGGATTAATGCAGCAATAGCCTCTTCATCTTCTACAATTAAAATTTTATTCATAATTTACCGCCATTTTCACCATACAAAACAGGAAGAGCATCCTTTCAGATAACTCCTCCTGGTTGTAATTTTTATATAATTTATAACTATTTTGCATCATTTTTGTATCTATATTATTATTATGCGAACTGGCTATTATAAAGATTAGCATAAAATCCGCCTTTTTTAAGCAGGTTCTCATGGTTGCCTTGTTCAATTATATTGCCATCTTTCATAACAAGTATTATATCTGCATTTTGTATTGTAGATAAACGGTGTGCAACTATAAAACTGGTCCTGCCTTCCATAAGCTTTGCAAATGCATTCTGTATCTTTAATTCTGTACGGGTATCTATTGAAGATGTTGCCTCGTCAAGAATAAGCATAGGCGGGCTGCATAACATTACCCTTGCTATACATAAAAGCTGCTTCTGTCCCTGTGAAAGATTGCTTCCATCTTCCTTTACAATAGTATCATAACCATCTGGAAGCCTTTTTATAAAACTATGTGCATGTGATGCTTTAGCTGCTTCTATTGCTTCTTCCTTTGATGCATCTGGCTTTCCTATTACAATATTGTCAAATATTGTACCATCCTTAATCCATGTTTCTTGTAGTACCATTCCTATATTGCCTCTAAGGCTTTGGCGTGTCATCTGCCTTATATCTGTACCATCAACCTTAATACTTCCGCTGCCCACATCATAAAATCTCATAATAAGGTTTATAACTGTAGTCTTCCCACAGCCTGTAGGCCCAACTATAGCTACACGCTGTCCTGGTTTTACATGCAGGTTAAACCCTGTTATAAGCTTTTTATCTGGTACATATGAGAAATGTACATTATCAAATACTACTTCACCTTTAACTGTATCTGGTGCTTTGGCATCCTTGGCGTCTGGCACCTGTGGCTTTTCTTCTATAAGTTCAAATACACGTGCTGCACATGCAAGCGCATTCTGCAGTTCTGTTATAACACCTGATATTTCATTAAATGGCTTTGTATACTGGTTGGCATACCCAAGGAAGCATGAAAGCCCTCCTACTGTAAGATATCCATTTAATACAAACAATGCACCTGTAATTCCAACACCTGCATATACAAGATTATTTACAAATCTTGTCGCAGGGTTTGTAATAGATGAATAAAATGTTGCATCAAGTGAATATTTCTTAAGCCTTCCATTTATTTCACTAAATTTCTCCAATGCTGCATCTTCATGGCTATACGCCTGCACTACCTTCTGGCTGCCTACCATCTCATCAATAAGTGAAGTCTGTTCCCCTCTGGCAGCTGACTGCAGCTGGAACATTTTATATGTCCTTCTTGAAATAAATCCTGCTACAAAAAATGAAAGCGGGGTTACAATTACAACTACTAAAGTTATCCATACATTAATACTTAACATAAACAAAAGAGTACCTATAATTGACAAAACTCCTGTAAATGCCTGCGTAAAACCCATAAGAAGGCCATCTGCAAACTGGTCAGCATCCGCAATAATACGGCTTACTATATCACCTGGCGCATGTGCATCAAGATATTTAAGTGGAAGTATTTCCATCTTGCTAAATGCATCTTCCCTTATATCCTTTACTACCCTGTATGTTATCTTGTTGTTACATATATTCATAATCCATTGTGAAATACCTGTTGCACATATTATAACAGCCATCCTGCCTATAAGCCCTGCAAGCTTTTCAAAATCCACCTGTCCTTTTCCTATCATATAATCTACTGCATCACCTGTAAGGATAGGCAGGTATAAAGTAAGTACAACTGTCACTGCTGCAAAAAAAAGCGATAATATAACTGATATCCTGTACTTTTTTATATATTTTAAAACTTTCTTTATAGTATCATTATTTTTTCCCTTTTTCATCACTGCCTCCATTATTATGCCTGCGAATTATATATTTCCCTGTATACTTCACAGTTCCTTACAAGCTCATCATGGGTTCCCTGTCCTGCAAGTTCACCATCATCAAGTACAAGTATATTATCTGCATGCTGTATTGATGATGTCCTTTGTGATACTATAAATATTGTAGGGCTGTAAGAAAGCTCCTGCAAAGATTTCCTAAGTTTTGCTTCTGTTGCGAAGTCCAATGCCGATGAACTGTCATCAAATACAAGTATAGCTGGTTTACGTACAAGTGCACGGGCTATTGTAAGCCTTTGTTTCTGTCCTCCCGAAAGGTTGCGTCCTCCTTGTTCTATAACGTAGTCAAGCCCCTTATCCTTGCCTGTAACAATCTCCCATGCCTGGGCAGCTTTTAATGCTTCTATTATCTCTTCATCTGTTGCATCTGGGTTCCCCCACAATATATTATCCCTTATAGTTCCACGGAATAGTACAGCTTTCTGCAAAACTATACCAGTTTTCTGTCTTAATGTATCTATTTCATATGTCCTTACATCCCTGCCACCAACTTTTACACATCCCTGTGAAACATCATAAAACCTTGGTATAAGGTTTACCAGGGTAGACTTTCCTGAACCTGTACCACCAATTACACCTGTTACACTTCCTGCTTTGGCAGTAAAATTTATATTTGAAATAGAATCCGCCCCAGCCCCTTTATACATCATGCTGGCATTTTCAAACTCTACGTCTATGCCTCCTTTATCTTTACTGCTGCCTGTTTCCTTATACTCCCCGTCCTCCATTGAAGAGCTTGTAGCAAGTATGCTTTGTACCCTGCCGCCACATGCTACCGCCTTTGTAGCCAGCACTATTGTGTTTGCAAGCTTTACAAGTTCAACAAGTATCTGCGACATATAGTTTACAAGTGCCACCACTTCACCTTGTGTAAGGCTTCCTGCATCTACCTGCAGCCCGCCAGCCCAAAGAAGCGCTATAAGTGCTATATTAACCATTATATAAGTAACCGGGTTGGTAAGTGCAGCAATCCTTCCTACAAAAAGCTGCATAGTTGTAAGGCTTTCATTACCATTATTAAAACTGCCAAGTTCTGCCTGTTCTTTATTAAATGCACGTATTACACGTACACCTGTAAGGTTCTGCCTTGTAATTCCAAGTACATTATCAAGGTTTGCCTGGACCTTTTTATATAGCGGCATACTTATAAGCATTATCCCAAATATAACTATAGCAAGCAGTGGTATTACAACAACAAATACAAGCGCTGCTTTTACATCTATTGTAAATGCCATTATTGCTGCACCAAAGACAATAAACGGTGAACGCAAAAAAAGCCTTAATGCCATATTTACACCAGACTGCAGCTGGTTTATATCACTTGTCATACGTGTTATCATTGTAGATGTACCTATCCCGTCCATCTCTGTAAATGAAAGTGACTCTATATGTTTAAATAAGGCATGCCGCAGATTGGCAGCAAACCCTGTGGCGGCTTTTGCAGCAAAAAACTGTGCAGTTATTGAACATGTAAGCCCAATAATTGCAAGCAGCACTAAAATACCACCATACTTAAAGATATATCCCCTGTCATTTAATGCAATACCTTTATCAATAATTGATGCCATCACAAGAGGCACAGCCAGGTCAAAACATGCCTCTAACAGCTTAAAGAATGGTCCAAGTATACATTCTTTGGTATATTCTTTTATATAGACAAGTAATTCTTTCATCTGCTTATAACCTCACTTCTATACTTCCTTAATATTTTATACTTTATATCTAATATTCTTAACCTGCTATTGTTAATTATTTGTTATTGCAAGTTTTATTATTATCGCTTTTGTTTCCTTATTTTACCATAAAAAAGCTGGAAAGGTTTATTTTGTGCCTCCCTTTATTTTTAAATTATATTTTTCACATTCCAACTCCATCCGCTTAAAATCCAAGCATTGTTTTCTAGCGGCAAAATTCTCTCCAGTAATATATTTTTGATAAAGAACATTTGCAGTATTAACCAAATCGTTTATATGTACGTTACACCATTCTAATTCTTTAATAAGAAGTTCCTTTTTTCTTCTTGTGTCCATATTATCATGTTTGCGGATTTTTGTATCAATCCGTTGTATCTGTGCATTCTCAACAGGTATCATAATGTTAAAATTTAAAACACCTATCAAAAGTCCATTATGTATAATTTTCTTAAAATCTATCTTATCACGCATCTTTTCATGCTTTTTCTTAGGTTTTGACATTGGTACACAATACTTGTGTTCATTGCATATAATAATTATACCAAGAAAAGGACGTTCATCTTTCCCTATCTGTGGCGATACAGAAAAAATTCTATCGTCAATATTATGTAGATTTCTGATGTATTTCATGTCTATCCGGTAAACTTCTAATGGTAACTGTGTCATAAAATTCTCCTGTAAAATATTTCAAGGACTATGTTGCCATAGTCCTTGAATGTAGTGTCACCGTAGCGACGCTAACGCTTTTTGAACGTCCACTTGTTGGCAGGACTCTCCTTTAATAGTATTCTACCAAATAAGTGAATTTTGTCAATGATTTTTCAGAAATATTTATATACTATAGTAAAACATTGGGAATTTATCCTTGTCTTTTCAGTAAACGATGTTTGAATGCCCTGATTTTTGCACCATAGCGGCTTGAATATAATAAACCTGCCAGGAGCATTCCAATTGCTAATCCTTGTGCAATATCTAATCCTATAATTACTGTTGGATTATTATAAAGGCTTGTATCCTTAATAATATTATAGGCGGCTACTAAAAGCAACGCAATGCCATTACATATACGTACACGCTTATTATACCGTTCCGCCTCTGCATTTGTATAATCTGCCACCTGCAATACAGTTTCTTCCATTTCCTTATCCATGTTCCCACTTTTCCTTTCTCCATTTAAAATTTCCCGCAGGTCAACTTCATAATAATCGGATATTTCAATTAAAATATCCAAATCTGGCATATTGTTGCCATTCTCCCAACGGGATATTGTTCTGTTTGATACATTAAATTTTTCTGCAAGCTGTTCCTGGGTAAGTCCTTTTTGCTTACGGAGCTCTTTTAAGAATTTTCCGGTTTTTTCTTGATTCATTACTTTTCCTCCTTACAGAACAATCTTATCAAAAATGCCTTGCCAAAAACACGACACAAAGTGGGAAATGCCATATTTTACTACTAGACAAGGTGTGTCTGCTACTAATCTTGTATACCTCTGAACACAGGATTTCTTATAGTATCAGGTTAAATCAAAATCCCAAAGGCTTAATTGTTTTAAAAAATCTTTTTCTTCAAAAGTATGAAGATATTGGAATATCTGGTTATTATCATGGACAATTCCATTCTTGCTGCATTTATCATAAAATAATTTCATCAACTGATGATTATCTGGACTTCCAATTATATACTGGTTTCCATATTCTTGTATGTATTTTTCCTTTAATCCTGGAAACAGATTATCTAACTTTTTATAAAAATACTCCCTGTTTCCTTCCCGGAGAGTCATCCCCATGCCAAAACAAATAATGCCATAGACTTTTGCTTCAATACACATATCTAAAATACCAGAAATATTATCTTTTGTATCATTGATAAACGGCAAAACAGGTGACAGCCATACAACAGCAGGTATTCCGGCATCCCGCAGTTGTTTAAGCACTTCAAAACGTTCCCTAGTTGTACTTACACATGGTTCAATTTTTCTGCATAAATCTTCATTATAAGTAGTTAAAGTTATCTGTACAACACATTTTGTCTTTTTATTTATTTTTTGCAAAAGGTCTAAATCACGCAAAACCAGGTCTGATTTTGTAATAACTGTAAATCCAAAACCATACTTATATACCAGTTCCAAAGCTTTCCTTACATTTCTGGTTTCTATTTCCAAAGGAATATAAGGGTCAGTCATTGAGCCTGTACCAATCATACATTTTTTACGTTTATGTTTAAGGGCATACTCTAAAAGTTCCACAGCATTCTCTTTAACTTCAATATCCTCAAAATCATGCTCCATATGGTAACATTTGCTCCTTGAGTCACAATAAATACACCCATGGGAACAGCCACGGTATAAATTTATTCCATTTTTTGAAGATAATATTCCTTTTGCTTTAACAAAATGCATTTATCCAATCCTCACTTATTACTTATTAGCACAATTTCTCTTATGTGCTTTTAATTTCTTCATGGCCCAGTTATAGTGGCTTGATGTATTACTAACAAAGTATGAACCTAAAGTGCTTCCACCAACCCATTCATAAACATCTTTAGAAAATAGTTCCTCATTTGAAAAAGTACCAGCTAATTTTAAAATTTCATTGTGCGATTTCTCAAACATGCTCTTTGCATCTTCTAATAATGTATTTTGATGTTTTTTCCAAAACTCTACATTCATATCACCATAATTTCTCCAATTATAAGGTGCTGGAAGAAATGGTTTCTTATCACCATTCTGGTTTGAATATACCCAGTCCAGTAAAAGCTGGTGCCATTCATAAAGATGAATTAAAACATCTCTTAAGTTTTTATCTCTTTTCCAATGAGCCTCTTTCTTTTTCACATCATCTGAAAAATCAAAAGGGGTTGATAACTCTTTTTCTGTCATTCCAGAAATAAGCTCATTGAGCTTCTCATAGTTTGTAGTTGCTGCAGTTAATAAATCTGCTTTTGTTGTTGGTCTTCCCATATCTATTTTCCTTTCTGCATAAAATGCCAAGCCTTCTTAGGAAATGTTTAAAACCAATTCCGGCCTGTGCCCCCTGCTTTGTAACACACACCAAAAAAATCTTCAAACACGCCATTACAGCTTTTCTATTTTTATTAATGTAAACTTCTGTTTAGAATTTTACTACAATAATACTGACATCCTATGTCAAGGTTTATTTTTCTCATATATTAATTTTGCTTGTTCTGCTATTACTTCTTTCAAATAAGCAGGTGAAATTATATCTACCTGTGTTCCAAAAGACAATAGAAAACCTGTTAACCACGCATCCTTTGGCAGGCTTACAGAAACAACCATGCTTCCATCCCCTTGTTGCTGTACCTGCGTTTTATCAAATTCATCATAAACACGGTATGCCATTTCTTCTGGAAAGCGAAGTACAATTTTATTACATTCTGCATCAGAAATATTGGCTTGCTCTGGAAAATCACGGTGCTGGAAACTTTCATTTAAAACCTCTAATTCTAAAATACGGTTTAATTTAAATATCCGGAAGTCCTGTTTCTCCGTACAGAATGCTTTTAAATACCATGCTTTTGATTTATAGACGAGTTTTAATGGCTGGATTATCCTTTCACTTGTGGTTCCATAAGAACCTGCATAATGGATTTTAATATTCCTGCAATGGATTACTGCTGATTTTAGCAGCTCAAACTTTTCATTGTCGTACTCTTTATCACCCCATCTGGAAAAATCTACTTCAAGCCAGTCTTCTGAATTAAGATTAAAGATTGCAGAAAGTTTCTGTAATGTCTGGCTGTTGCTAATATTCTGGGTAGTATTTATACTCTGTAATGCTGTAAGAATCTCTTGTTTTTCTTCTTCTGACAGTACAACTTTATCCAATACAAAACCATTCATTAAATAAATACCACCATTTCTGCCCGCTTCTGCATAAATAGGAATACCTGCCCCACTTAGTGCATCAATATCTCTATAAATTGTCCTGGTTGATACCTCAAACTTTTCTGCTAACTCTGGAGCAGTAGCTTTTCCTTTATCAAGTAAATAATACACCATCTTAAATAATCTGCTTTCTTGCACAGCTATTCCTCCTTTAATAACAGATATATTTTCTGGATAATTTTATATAAATATTACCAAGGCAGTTAAGTATCAATGCATTTTACGCAGAATAAATTACTATCTGCAAGGCAGAAGACTGGGCTGCAACGGATGCTACAACTGGTTACTTCTGTTTCAGCTTGTCCTCTACCAGTTTTTTATGGTAAAAATAATTTATATGTTTTATCAAATGCATATTACAATACTCTTCAATTTCAACAGACAAATCATTCCAAAACTCCATATTTCCATCTATATATAATTCATTGTATAATTCTAACAGCTGTGGACGGGTTCTTTCTATGTAGTTTAGAATATCCTTTTTATAACTACCTCTCAAATTCAGGTTTTCAAACCAATATTCATCCACATATTTATTTGTCTTTTCTATTATTTTCTTATAATCTGTTATTACTGGAAAGACAGGTGACATAAACAAAACTGTATATATGCCGTTTCTATGTAACGTTTCCAACGTTTCAAGCCGTTCCTGGATACTACTGGCATTATCCATATCATTTTTAAATTGTTCATCCAGTGTATTTACAGATATAGATACTTTCAGATTTTTACACTGCTTTAACAAATCAGTATCCCTCAGAACCAGATTGGATTTTGTTGAAATATTCAATTCACAATCTATAGGAATTAACTGTTCAAGTATATTCCGTGTAATTTTGTATTTTTCCTCAAATGGATTGTAACAATCTGTCACAGATGAAAGGAAAACAGACTTTCCCTGCAGTTTCTTTTGGCTTATAGGCTTATCACACTGCTTAATATCAATAAAACTCCCCCATTCTTCACTATGGCCCGTAAACCGTTTCATAAAACAGGCATAACAATACCTGCAGGCATGCGGACAGCCTACATATGGATTTATCACATAATCACTTGCTGGCAGGTTTGATTTCGTAACTAAGTCCTTTACTGTAATCTTATTTTCTATTATACCCATAAAATAATACCTCCCTAAACTTAGTTTCAAGTGGTTCCCATCCAGGCTTTCTGTCATCCTGCATTTCACTAGCCAATGTTTTAAAATATTCCAGGTTTTTTTCAATATACTGGTTTAATATATCAATCTTTGGAGCTTTATCTGTTTCCTGCATCTTCACTTTTTTCCTGAGCAGTCCTGCAACTACTGGCTCCATATCCCCCTCCAGCACAGACCTGGTTAAGTCATCAAATAATACAGGCGGCGGGCTCTTCTTCTGTTCTATCCACTTACACGCAAGGATTGGGCGTAGTACATAGAAATATTTTTTATACTTCACCATATCATCCAGTAAATATTCATTATAATTTTTATTGGCTGTTCCATAATAATGATATAAAGCTGCTTTAACTGAAAAATACTGTTTAGCCGTATTCTCATATAATCCTTTCCATTCATCAGTAGAATAATAAACCACAGGAGAATTTGCCCATTCAAATAAAGTAGCATTAGATTTATGAAAATGCTGTAATGCTTTTTTCAAATCCCATCCATTAATGTCCAGGACTTCATTAAGCTCCCAGTTAATAAAATCTTTTATATCATGTAAACTAAGATAATCGTCCATGTTCCTTAAATAAATAAAACGTACATCATAATCACTGTCTGGTGAAGCAAAACCCCATGCCCTGCTCCCAGACTCCACTGCATGTAATACCCTTACATTTTCTTTCTCTTCAATCTCTTTTATTTTCATAAGAACCAGTTCTTTAACCGGCCCTTCATAATCCTTATATTTCATCCCTTACAACCCTCTCATTCACAGACATTACAAACTCCTGGACTTTATCAAAATCTGGTTCATCTGGGAGTTCTGTATTATCTGCTGCATAATGCAGTTTCTTTTCATACTCCGCAATTAAATCATAAAAACTATCATCAAAAGTCCCATCAGGATTCTGGAATTTTCCAAAACGGATATCCATAAGAAGATTTTGTTCTTGTTCCCTGTATGTGTTAATTTCGCCTTTCTCCAAAATATCAAGTGCCATTATAAAAAGCCTTACAAGATGCATTGCATGTTTATTAAG
Organism: uncultured Lachnospiraceae bacterium; assembly: GCA_948794795.1. Lineage (GTDB taxonomy): Bacteria > Bacillota > Clostridia > Lachnospirales > Lachnospiraceae > Butyribacter. The sequence goes on from CAQGLR010000008.1 coordinate 67,499, forward strand.
ATGAAAATTATCCTTCTTTTTATTACGTTTGCCAACTTTGTCATAATCCCTTACAACATTTGTCATAACATTCCACATATTTGCATAATCCCTTAACGGATAATGTTTTAAATCTGCATTTACAAAAATTTCAGTATCAAAATCTGGATTTTCTGCCTTATCAATAAATATTTCAATACTGCCCTTACTATATTTCTTATATTGGCAGTTAAAACTATGCATTGCGTTTTTTACTGAATTAAAGATATGTTGTTCTCTTTCACTCTGTGGAAAAGAAGCCCTTGCAAGAAAATTCTGCAGTCTTCTAAGCTGTGCATCCGCATATCCGCCAAAAGAATTAACTACCCATTTAGAAAGAAACATTTTTTTATTATCAAGAAGTTCCTGTCCTATACTATGCAGGTACAGGTAATGTTCTTTATTAAGCCCAAGCAATTCTATTGTATTAGGATTACATTTAAGAAGCAGTTTAATAATCTTGTTAAAAGCATAAATCACTGTATCTGTATTATCATCTACATACTGTTCATATTTAGCTAGTCCTAATAAATCTGGCTTCCGGTTCAAAGTAATTCCACGTATATCAATATCACTGGATGCTATATCTGTTCCATAAGAATAACTTCCTGCCAGTCCAAGCAGAACCACATATTTCCCCAGATGTTCATCTGTCCTTATAAAATTATAATCACTATGATTTAAAATTTCACTTGTTTTCATTCCCTGCCAGCTCCTCTTTACCAGAAAACACTGCTTATATTTTCGCATATTGTAAAAGGCAGGCAACTAATACCTGCCATAATACTACATTATAAATACCAGCTTCTGTTAAATAATCATGTTTATCTGTTATAAAATATACCAATATCAGTTTTTAGAAATATTACATACTACAAAAGGATATTTATCACCTTCATATATACCTGCTACTATTAACATTTTTCTTTCTTCATCATAACCACATGTTACTTTGCCTCTGGAAAAATTCTCTTGTGATTTCATTCTAGAAATATCTATACCTGTTGATTCTGCTGTTTCTTCTATTTCATCATAACTGCACAAATCATAATTCCAGCCATTTTCCTGCAAAATATATCCAGCTGTATCATAATCAGTACACAAAAGTACATCACATATAACCATAAGGAAATATTCAGACAGGCTGTTACACAAAAGCTTCCATTCTGTTAATTCATCATCCTCAAAAATTTCATAAACAGGAGGGTCCTCTTTATCTAAATCATCTGCACATATACCATACCTGACTACCCCTGCAGCATAATCACTTCCTATTTCCAAATAATCAGCAACATGTTCTGACCATTGTTCTTCAGGGATTTCATAAAGAAACTTCCAGAAACTGGTTCTCTCAATATCCTCATCATCTGCTTCTGGGTCATCCCAGTAATCTTTTTTAAAGTCTTCTATTTCTTCTTTTATCTGTTTATAATAAAAAAACATATCATCTGTCCATATATCCGCAGTTGATAAAAGAGGGCATTTATATGCCACTTTATAAAAATTACGTAAGCATAATGGAAGCTTTACATTATTTTCTCTTTCAAATCCATTAAGAAATTCCTCACCTGCTGGCTGGTTATAACCTAGTATTCCAAGAATCTGGTCTGCTTTTATATTATAATTTATTGACATACTAACCTCCATTCTGCAACTGGTATCTGGCAATATCTTATACTATTATAAAAACCTGCTGCCAGACAACTTTTAATTTATCCATTCTTTTTCTAAAAACCCCACAATATCCACAGCTTTTGGTGGACATCCTCCAAGGCTTTTATTAAAACATTTTGTACACTGTCCAACACCTAATTCCCCACTCTTTCCACGGTACCCCTGCCCAATAGCTATTGAAGCCTTTGGCAGTCCATGCAGCCCATGCTTTTCATTAATACGCCCAAGTGCATAAACCAGTGAACCATAACAAGCTGAACACGCATCTTTGGGTTTTGCATATTCTGCAAGCTTGGACACACGCTGCGTATGGTGTATTTTCCTTATACCGGACCCACCTTCATTTAAAGAAATAAGATTAGCGCCCGCTACATCTGTGCTGCCAACACCAAGCTGTTCTGCAATACGTATATATCCAATATCATATGGATGGTATCCAATACTCTCAGCAGCAAAGCTATCACATAAAACTGGGTCTTTAAATGCAAGTATCCTGTTCATTACAACAGGATTGCCGCCATCTTCAAAGTCCAGGTCCCCACAGATATTATCTGCCAGTATAAAATCCTGGCGGATTACTGTATTAAGATGTGCAATAGGTTTATGAAGCCCCAGTGTATGGAACCTTCGTTTCTCAGAATTTGGAATTAACCCTTTGCTGTTCTTTAGTGCACATGTAACCATTGTCTGGCAATGCCCTTTTACAACAGGAATATTAATTAGATAATCAAGTTCCAGTGCCTTATCACATACAGAAAGCATCATTCCTGATGCATCTAAAGTCTTTGAAGAATCCTTCTGCAAATCTATAAATGGTACATTATGTTCTATACACACATCATAAATACCACAAGTCTTTACTGCCCTTGAAGTAACGTCGCCTACCCACGAACCTTCAAGTACAACAATATTAGAAAAACCTTCTTCCTGCAAGTAAGTTAGTACACCGTCTACAAGTTCAGGATGTGTAACTGCTCCGTCCTTTGCCTTTTTTGCACCAAGTATATTAGGTTTTACTCCAATTCTCTTGTTTCTGTCCCCAATATCTTCCGCAAGCCTTGCAGCACGGAGTATATTAAGTGTCATCTGTTTATAATCTTCACCTTGTATTATATATACATCATTCTTTTCCATCAATCTTCCCCAGTCTGGTTTAAATATTAGCGGTCTGGATAATACTGCCTTTAATTACATTATACATCTATTATATTTCCATATCAACAAATTTTACTTTAAACAAAAAATAAAAACTTGTGTAATGTATGTTAAAAATGTGTTATACTATAAAGGCCCCTTAATAATGGGAGTTTCTATAAACAAAAGGAGAATCCTATGAAATTCAAAAGCATATCCAGCAAATTCATGCTTCCAATGATACTAATTTTAAGCATATTTGCTGCCACTATTTTAGGCATTACTGGAAACCTGTTGCAAGACACATACAATAGCCAGATTATAAAGCAGGACAGTGAAATCAATAGTTTCATAGCACAGTCTGTTGGAAACTTTATGAATAAAGCATATGCAGTTACAGAAGAACTTGCATACTCAAAAGCAATACTTACTATGAACGGCAAATTACAAGCTCCTGCTATAAAAGGTACTGCACAAAGAAATGATTATTTTGAACTGGTATACATACAGGACACCAATGGTGACCAGACTGCACGTTCTGTTGGGGAATTAAGTAACAGGGCAAACAGATGGTGGTTTAAACAGATGATGGAATTACAAAAACCATTTATATCCAAATCGTATTATTCAGTTTCAACAAATATGGCATGTGCATCTATTTTTTATCCATTAATAACTGGCAGCCAGATGAAAGGAATACTTGCAACTGATATAAAACTCACTACATTGCAGTCACTTATTGAAGAATCATCAGATATGGAAAATGACAGGATATCTTTTATTATAGATGGTGAAGGTACTATACTTGCACACCCTGAAAGTATTTATTATGAAGAATTATATAACTATAAAACCCTTACCAGGACAATATCCCAAAAAGACTCTGATGGCAAGACCTTATATGACAATGAAGGAAATATACTTACTACAGAAAAACCAATAAAAATTTCAAAAGATTTTTCAGAGATGGTTTCAAATGTCATGTCAGGCAAGAGTGGTTCAACAGAAGTAATGTATAACAACATGCCTTATTATGCAAGTTATTCACCTATAGAGCTTGATGGGGTTTCTGATACATGGTCTGTTATTACACTACACAATAAAGATAAAGCTTTGTCATTACTGCAAAAGGTTAATAAAGCTGGAATAACTGTAACTATTATAGCAATAATATTTGCTATAATTCTTGTACTTATTGTGGCCAGGACTATCACAAAACCAATCCGTCTCTGCCTTAACAGCCTTGAAAATCTCGCAGAAGGCAATTTAACAGCAGTTACACATGAAATCCGTGGCAATGATGAAAGTGCCAGGCTGTTAATTAATATTAATAAAACTACACACACACTGGAAAATATTATGCTTGAAATAAATTCTTTTGTTGAAAAAATAGCAAATGGTGATTTTAGTGAAACTATTTCTAATGAATTCCGGGGTGAATTCAGTAATCTTGTTGCTTCGCTAAAGTCAATTAATGAAAGTATGGGAGAAACAATACGGCATATTAATCAAAATTCAGCAGCACTTATAACTGGCATACAGAATTTTGATGTATCAGTACAAGTGTTAGCTGATGGAACTTCAGACCAGGCAAGTGCCACAGAAGAATTATTTGCATCATTAACTGGAATTACAGAAGAAGTTAAACAAAACTCTAATAATACAAAACTTGCTGATGAAATGATGGCATCAACAGTTAAAGAATTAGAAGAAGGTAATAAAAACCTGCAGAAACTTGCAAACTCTATGAATAATATTGAAGCAAATTCTAATGAAATAAGCAGCATTACAAACCTTATGCAAAGTATTGCATCACAGACAAACCTGCTCTCAATGAATGCTTCTGTCGAAGCTGCAAGAGCTGGTGAAGCTGGAAAAGGATTTGCAGTAGTAGCCTCTGAAATACGCAGCCTTGCAGCACAATGTAATAATGCTGCGGCAAAAACTGCAGAACTTATTGGGAAAACATGCAGTAATGTCAAAGACGGAATGGATGACCTGGACATTGCACTTAAATCATTAAAAAATATAGCAGAAAAGAACCAGTACACTGATAAACTTATAAATAGTATTTCAATGGCAACTAAAGACCAGTCTGAGGCAATAACCCAGATACATTCAGCATTAGAACAGATTGCACTGGTAACACAGAACAATTCTTCAACAGCACATGAAAATGCACAAACTAGCAAAGAAATGATGTACTATGCTGGACAACTTAAAGAAATTCTTAGTAAATATAATTATTAAAATATAACTGGCAGGGCAAATATTGTATATATACCCTGCCAGTTTACAGATAAACTTTAATTATATTTTACAGAAACTTCATTGCCTTCTGCCCTTACATGTACTTTAGCACCTGTAATAAGAGGCATCATTGGAGGAAGATGGCCTATATCCATATCCATTATAACTGGTACATTATATTCTCCCAAAATACCAGTTACTGCCCTATACTGGTCCAGACCTAGAAATTCCTCCCCAAAACAAAACGGGCGTCCTATAAGAAATCCTTTTACATACTTAAACCATCCAGCATGTGCAAGCTGCCACAATGCCCTTCTTATCCCCATTACATTTAAATCACAGGCTTCCATAAACCAGATTATGCCATCTTCTTTATACTTTTCATTAAACCCTGCCACTTTGTCATACTTTGTCCCAACAAGTGTACCCAGGCAGTCAAGACAGCCTCCTATAAGCCTTCCACTTATATCTGCACCATTGCCATTGTTAGTATTACCATTATAATAAACCAGGTTCTTTCTCTCTGTAACATTATATGGTTCAAGCGGGTTTTCCTCTGTTTTAAGTGATTCCTTTTCCCACATATCATAACCATGTACTTCTGATATCCTTCCCGTAATTATATCAAATGCATCCTGTATTGACTTATGCCATGTCCTCATGCCAAATGCAGGTGCACATGGCGCATATATTGCAGCAGTGTCACAAATTGTTGGAAGCAGGAATGTCATATTAGTATTGTCTGAAAAACCCATATACCACACTGGTCCTGACCTGGATATACTGTTAAAATTTACATAATCCAGGACTTCACACATAAGCTCACCACCGCCGCATGAAATAATTACGTCTGCTTTTTTACCTGTCATAAAATAGTTAAGTTCTTCACCACACTTTTCAGGTGTATTGCTTATGCCAATTCCACATCCTTCATAGCAGTTACTTCCAATTTCAAGTTTATATCCCATTTCTTTAAATTTATCCTGGGCACTTATAAAGCCGCTTTTATATGGCTCTATATTACATCCAAATGATGGTGCTACAAAACCTATTGTACCTCCATCTTTTAAAAATCCTGGTATCCTCACTATTATCCCTCCATACCAGGGATTGTCTGTAAATCCCAAAACACATAAATTATTATCTAAAATAATATTTGTGCAATTTCCAGACATGCCCTGTCCATGTTTTCTATAAATCTGTCATATGTCTTTTTCTATATCTGGCTCTCTTATAATACAACAGTACTTTTCTATTTTCAACAGTTTTCTATTTTAAGTTTCCCCATTTTTTAAACAACACAAAGATTATATTATTCTGGCAAGTAAAAAATAAATATAATAAAAAATAATTTATTTTAATATTTTTGTCAGATTCCAGTAACTTAAATAGTATTATATATGAATGTACATTTAAAACAGGTTTAAATAAATACGTTTAAAACCAGAAAGGAAAATTATGTATACAGAATATGACATAGAAGAACTGTTTGAAAAATACTCTGATATGGTTTACAGGATTGCCATATCATATGGGAACCAGGTACAATTTGCAGAAGATGTTGTCCAGGAAGTTTTTCTGCGCTTCCTGAAGAAAATGCCACAATTTAAAAACAGCCAGCATGAAAAAGCATGGTTTATACGTGTAACAGTAAATTGTTGTAAAAGCATGGTTTCTTCTGCATGGATGAAACGCACACAGCCACTAGAAGAAACAGGACAAGCAGTATTTATGCCACAATATGAAGATTACAACAACCTTTATGAAATAATGGCAAAACTGCCTCCAAAATACCGCACTGTATTATACTTGCGTTACTATGAAGAGTACAAGGTAAAAGAAATTGCAAAGATACTGCGCATAACACCAAACCTGGTATCTGCCAGGCTGTCACGTGCAAAAAAATTTATAAAACAGGAAATTATAGAAGAAAGGAAGGAATTTAGAAATGAAACAAGAATTATTTAAAGAAATGTATAACAATATACATCTGGACAGTGGACAAAAAGAAAGAATACTAAGCTGTCTTGAGAAAGAAAACTACAAGATACAATCAAAACCACGTAAAAAGTTCCATATACCAGCCATAGCAGCATGTGCATGTATTGTCCTGCTTGCTGCAGTACCTGTACTTGCTGCAAATACACCAGTGCTTGACAGGATTACACAAGCATTTGCTTTACTTAATTCCCATGAAACCCAGCTTACAGAAGAACAGAAAAATATATATACTAAATATGGAAATATACTAGATAATAAAATTAAATTAGATAGTTGTACTATTACACTTGAAGCTGCCGTATGCGATGAAATCCTTATGTGTATTCCATTTTCTATAGAACCAGAAGGTGAAGCATTACCAGCAAATAAAGATATATATGGCACAATGTTGTATAAAAAAATACAAAATGAAATAGGAAATTTAATATTTTGCTTTAAAAATACAGAAAACCGCCTGGACTGGGAAGACTTTTTAGGCAAATTCTCTATACTCCCTTCAGAAATACAGGAAGATGGTACTTTAAAAGGATGTTACCTGATAACCTATGATGAAAGGGAAATAATAAAACCAGGCGTTATAGTGCAGGTAAAACTGCCAGACAAACAAGACAGTTTTATAGCAAGAGAAACTGCCAGTGAGTTTACTATTAATAAGATTACTGAAAGTTATAATATACCATTTGATAAAGAACTACTGCCATCACAAGGACTTTACCCAGCTACTAATATGGAAATCTCACCTCTGTCACTTAGAATAGATGGAACTAAAACCAATGGTGAATTAGGATTTATGTCTAATTTATTCTTTTATGATATAACCGTTGAATTAAAAGATGGAACCATTGTAGAAAATTCAAGTACAGGTCCAAGAGGCAGTGAATCTGGCAACACTTATAGCATATTCCAGACATTTGACAGCCCTGTTAATATAGAAGATGTCGCAGGAATACGTATTGAAGGCCGGGATTTTAACCTGTGGTTTCCTGTAAAAGGAGAATAAACACCTGGTACACCTGTGGGGAATACAGCCAGGATTCTGCATAAACTGTAGAATTCCTGGCTATATATTTATTCCCCCATCCATTCTTTAAACATTGCAATCTCTCTTATATATCCTTCATCATCATTAGGAGTTTCAAGGATAAATGGCTTCCCAGCCAGCTCAGGATGTAGTGCAACACGTTTCATTGCCTCAAGCCCTATCTGTCCATATCCAACCCTTTCATGCCTGTCCTTATGAGAACCACATTCATTCTTACTATCATTAAAATGGACAGCATATAACTTATCAAGCCCTATTACCTGGTCAAATTCATTAATAACCCCGTCAAGGTTATTTACTATATCATAGCCTCCATCCCATACATGGCATGTATCAAAACATACCCCTAACTTATCTTTAAGTTCTGTCCTGTCAATAATCTCCCTTATTTCTTCAAAGGTCCTGCCAACCTCAGTCCCCTTGCCTGCCATTGTTTCAAGCAGCACAATAGTTGACTGTTCTGGTGACAGCACCTCATTAAGCACATCTGCAATAATTGCAATACCCCTTTCTGCTCCCTGTCCAACATGTGAACCTGGATGGAAATTATAATAATTCCCTGGTGTATATTCCATTCTTTTTAAATCCTCAGAAATTACATCTTTTGAAAATTTCCTGATATCTTCCTTTACAGCACACAAGTTCATTGTATATGGCGCATGTGCAACAAGCTTCCCAAAACCATTTTCTTCTGTTATCTTAAGTAATTCCTTTACATCCTCTTCATCAATTTCCTTAGCTTTCCCACCTCTTGGGTTTCTTGTAAAAAACGCAAATGTATTCCCGCCAAGCTTAAGAGCCATCTCTCCCATAACAGCATATCCTTTTGCAACAGGTAAATGATTTCCTATATAATACATATTCTCTCCTTTACACCAGTTTAACACTTCTGCTAGTTCCATTTATAACATACAAGTTCACAATTTTTTATAGAATAGCTTGAAAATTCCTCATTAGTTTCATCATAAAAATATGAATGTACAATTCTCGCTATCCCGTTATGTGCCACTATAAGATAAGTTTTATCCTTGTCTTCTTTAATTTCATCAAGAAAATTGTACACCCTTTGTGCCACCCGGAGCATTGATTCCCCACCCTCATAATTATCAGCGAAATGGTGCTTTGCTTCTATAAATTCATCAGAACGCCTTCCTCCTCCTTCATATTTTCCAAAATTCTGTTCTGTTATACGTGAATCTGTACGCACAGAAATTCCTGTGGCAGAGGAAATATAACCAGCTGTATCCTTTGCCCTTTTAAGAGGTGAAGCCACTATAATATCTATATTAATATTTTTATCCTGGCTAATCCTTTTTCCAAGGCTTACTGCTTCTTCTCTTCCCTTTTCTGTTAATTCTATATCTGTAGTACCACATACTTTTCCTTCAACATTCCACACAGTCTGCCCATGCCTTGTTAAATATAAATATCCCATTTGTCCTGCCTGTAACGTATAAACGCCTATTCCTTTCTTATAATAGTTTTATAGTTAAAATACCACATATAGAAATTATTGGCAACTTAAAAAAGGCACTATGTACATATACATAATACCTTTTAACAAGACAAGAGCATAGTTTATTCATTAATCTTTGTAAGCTCATAAGCAATTTTTATCAGCCTTTCTACATTTTCTAAAGTATTTGGCTTAAACTGTTCTAATGTTGCTACGATTCCATCCTCTGAACTTTTCATATCTTTACCAGCCATAATATAATCCATGCTGACATTCAGGGCTTTTGATAATTTCATTAAAGTTACTGCTGAAAATCCTTTTTTACCACTTTCAATTTCATATAAAAACTTATCTGATATATCTGCAAGATATGCTAACTGCTCCCTTGTGTATCTCTTTTCCAGCCTTAATTTCTTAATCCTCTTACCAGCTGTTAATTCTTTTGCATCATTCATTATATAATACATCTCCTCTTTTCATTTGATTATAGCAATATAGCTTTCCCTTTAAACAAGCATTAGCAATAAATATTAAGAATTTTTGTTACTTGTTGTTTCCTTTATAATAACAGAAACACGCAGAATTATTAGAAATACCAGCAATGTATATTTGTTTATGTGTATTATTTGAAAAATATTACATTGTAGCAATAATATCTCTACACTAGCATTACTGTTTTTAACATTAAGCCAGGTTAATTACTATTAATATTTTTTTAGCGTTTATATTTTAAGTTAAAAAAAGCTGGTGCATCAAAAAACATACTATATAATGTTTTTTAATACACCAGCTTATTCTGGCAAAATATTATAAATATAAATTTGTTATTTTATTTAAAATATATAAATACAGAAAAACAGTTTTTTCCATTAAATTCTGTATTTCCTATTTCAATCCTGCCTCCATATCTGTTTACAATACGTTTTACATATGGCAGTCCTGCACCTCTTCCATCCCCTTTTGTAGAAAACCCCTGTTCAAAGAACTTATTATATACAGAATATGGGATTCTGCTATGTTCATTGTATATATGTATGCATATTTCTTCTAAGCCTGCAGAGATAGAAACAAAAATATTCTCATTTAATTTACGGCTTATGGTTTCTTCCATTGCATTATCTATTAAATTTCCTATAACCTCAATTAAATATATATCTGGAATATTTATATCCTTAAGACTGCATGAAAACTGTGTTTTCATAACAATACCCATATCCTCCGCCTCACATATTTTCTTATAAATATGTGCAATAACAAGTGGACGCCCAAGCACCATAATTGTATCTGGCATAATATATTGTTTTAAATTCTCTATTTCTTCTTTTTGCTTTGCAACTAAATCTTCATAATTGTCATAAAGCTCAAATAATACATATATTGCATTAATCTGGTTCATAAATTTATGCTGCCTTGCCTGTATTGCAGTAACTGCATCATTATACTTATCTAAATATTCTTTATAAAGCTCAATTCCAGCATTGCACAGGCTTAATTTATATGACATGCCAATATATAAAAACATGACAGTTACCAGATATATAACTTTCCAGAAAACTTCCTCTCCTGGCTTTAAAATATCCGCATAAATAGTTAAAAAAACGCATAAAACAACAAGGAACGTATAAAACACCTGTTCCTTTTTCTTTAACCAGTATCCTGCCCATATAAGAAATCCTTTTTTCTTCAATATATAGCAGACTATTACCATAATTATAACTACTAATAACGAAACATCACTGTTATTTAAATATAATATTGATAAAATATTAACTGGTATGTATATTAATAATTCTATAAATTTTATATAAATAATACAAAAAACAGCATATAAAAAAGCGTCTGGCATTCCTGTCTTATAACGCAATTTTATAAAGCATGCCATAAACAAAAAAACGGCTAATAAAAGCAGCCTGCTAAAACCAAATATATTTAATATTATAATAAAACCTGTAATTACAAAACAGGCTATCCAGCCTGCTGCTTTGTTTTTTGGCGTGCTTTTAAAAATAACAGCTTCTGAAATAATTACTGCCGCAAGTATTTCAAAAAGGCTGTTAATAATTACAATATAATCAATTAGCTTTGCCAATTTAAATATTCCTCTTTAAATTGTTTAAACTTTCTCCCGCCAATTGGAATAATACTTTCACTATTCTTTAAATAAACCTCTTTATTACGGAAATCAATGCTTGATATGTAATTTGCATTCACTCCTGTTCCATAAGTTGGTATTAAAAACTTAGTCCTTTTTATTTTTTTCATAAATTTTTTTGATGAAAGCCCAGGAATGGTTATAATATCATCAATAGTATGTATATACAATATCCCACGCCTGTTCTGGAAATAAACTATCTCATCTGCAAAAACCATATAACCAATGCCATCATGGCGCAAAGGTATATATTCACGTTTCTCTGGTTTCATCCCAAGTGCAACTGCTTCCAGTGCTTCATTAATATGTTCCTTGATTAATTGGCCATCACCAATTGGCTTTTCAATATAATCATAACAATGTACCCTTTTTAAAAGTTCCCTTTCAAGTCCTGCAAGTGCTGTAATGAAAATTATAGGAGTAAGTTTATATGATGTACATTCCCTTAAAGAATCTGCAAACTTTATCCCTGAATTATCATTATCTTTACCTGTTTCAAGAATAATATCAATTAAAAATAAATCAATCTTATAATCAGCAGCACAAATAAAAGCCTCTTCCCTGCGTGCGAAACAAAATACCCTGCTGACATTCTGGCATGATTCTACAATTCCTTCTAATGCCTCCCTGCATCTTTTATTATCTTCTAAAATCAGAACATTCATAATTATTTTTACCTTTTCTATCTTTAACCGCTACCCGGAAATTCCTCAGAAAGTGTCTTCATTAATTCCAATGCCCTCCGTTTTAACCTTTCATCTATTTTGCGGTAATATTCAACAAGAATCAGCTCCTCACCAGATACCCCGTCTGTATCAAGACCAAAAAAGTACCCAACTGGAACACTGAATTCTACTGAAATATTAGCAAGTTCAGTGTACGGAATCGGTGTTGTTCCATTCTCATACCTGCTTAGCGTTTGTTGCGTCATATGCATCTTTTCAGCAAACTTTTTCTGTGTCATATCATGGATTTCCCTTACGCTACGGATTCTTCCACCGATAAATTCACTATCTAGTGCCATTATTACACCTCATTCCCACAACGTACTTTATCTCTAATTATAATGGCAAATTATACCAACTAATATTCATTATATGCGTATTTTTACACGAATACTGGGTTTAAATGCATATAATAACAGGACGTATTTGAAATAAACATTACAGACTACAAATATCTGTCTGGCTTTTCAAACACGCCCCATTTATAATACCCTATTTTACAAAAACATTGTACAGCCAGTATATTATGCCAAGTATCCATGAACTAAATATTCCATATAAAATAACAGGCCCCGCAATAGAAAATATCTTACAGCCTACACCAAATACATCGCCCTCTGCCTGGAATTCAATAGCAGGGGATACTACAGAATTAGCAAACCCTGTAATAGGCACTATACTGCCCGCCCCTGCAAACTGCCCAAGTTTCTGGTATATATTAAGCCCTGTAAGTATTATGCTTAATCCTATAAGGGTCATTGTACTATAAAGACCAGCAAGCTTGTCATCATTTCCCACTGATTTATAAATTTCACTAAATATTTCACCAAGAAGGCATATTGAGCCTCCCACTGCAAATGCTTTAACACAATTTAAGAAACCGTTGCTTTTTGGTGTCATATTTTTTACATATTCATTGTATTTCTCTTTCTGGATATTACTGTCTTTCTCATTTATAATTTCCTCTATTCCAGGATTATCCCTGTCCTTCTCCTTCATAACAACCACCTTCCCTTTTTATAATCTGCCATACCTCCGGATATATATCTTACACCTGCTGCCCCTATATGCCGCCACATATAAACAGCTGGTAAAATGTCCCAAGACCTTTACCAAGTGCAATCATAACTACAATAACTGGTATCCCTGTCTTAAGCCTTGTCCTTTTAAACATTATAGGTATTACTTTAAGGCTTTCTGCAAGTGACATCGCAAGTGAACCTACAAATATCCCCGCAAACAAAGCACATATTACCATACCCACAATACCAATATGAAGATTAAATTTATATACTGTTATAAGGCTGCCCGCAGTACCCCCAAGTGCTATTGCAGTTTCCATCTTGTATATATCACATCCAATTTTTAAAGCACCTGTAAGCCTTGGTACTATCCCAAGTATAGTTATAAGGGCAAATGTCCCCGCCGCTACTGCAATTCCTCCTGAAAATCCTATTACAGCAAGAATTATATCCTGGAAAATTTCCATACAGCCCCTGCCTTTCTTTTGCTCTATATCACTTTATTATCTTGCCTTCCCTTGATGAATCTTTTATTATTGTATTATTTAAGTCCTCTTCAAAAGTACGCATCTCCATATGGACTGGTGTAGGGTCATCATGTACCCTTGAACTTTTAAAATGGTTATAAAAGCCAAGTATGCCTATTGGAATCCCAATACTATAAGCAATCTCTACTATAGAACCATCTGACTTGTGTACTCCTGTTACAAGATAATAAAAGTCATTAAATACATCACCTACACTTACATCTGTGTTAAATGTCATAATTGTAAATGCTGAACCAAAGAAAAGAATAAGCGCAACAAATATAAGTTTAATATATTCTGCCCACCTTTTATCTGGCACAGGCATTTTATATTCTACAATAAATTCTGGTTCCCCAATAGTCTGGACAGTAATATCAGGGTATTGTTTCTGTATTATCCCAATCACTTTCATAATTGAAAATACAAGGATTTCATTTTTATTACCTTTTACAGTGTATAAAACTATATTTCCAATTTCTTTAATTAAATTATTATCGCTTGAATATATTTCAGCAATATCCTGGAGTAGTATTTTTTTATTTAATACCTGGACATTCTGGTCTGTTTTCAGATATACTACGCTAGATTTCATTAATTCTTCCGTCCTTTATATATAACGCTGTACATGTTGCAACAATTAATCCAGCATTTATTTATGCAGGTTTAGCTTGTTATGGCTCCAGTTAAAAGCAACTATGCCAGCATCTGGTTCTTCTTCATGGTATCTTTCTACTACCCTGCCATTGGCATATTCTGTACGTGTATTACGTACAGCTGTAAGATAGCAGACTGTTGTAATAATCATAAGTCCAAATACAATAGCAATAAACCATACTTTATTTTTCTTCATAATATAATCCCCCTTTTATATGCTTAGTATGGCTTATATTCATTTTAATATACATTATAAATTACCAAAATCAACACCTTGCTTTTTCACGCATATTTTTTAAAATCTTCTTTTCCAGCCTGCTTACTTGTACCTGGCTTATACCTAACTTTTTTGCAACTTCTGTCTGTGTCATATCTTTATAATATCTATATTCTATTAATTTTCTTTCTTTTTCATCAAGCTCATTTAAAAGCTCATTTAAAAGTATATGGTTTAAAAGCTTTTCTTTCTCTTCATCCTGTACTGAACCATCATACCCAACACCACGTCCGCCATCCCTTGCAGCAGTTGCAATATAACTTGCACTTCCCTGGCTGTTTTTTACAATCTGGTCTACCATATAAATATCTTTACCCTCTGACTGGTACACTGTCCTGTATATTGAATCAACCTCACTATTTGCTTCTAGTGCCAGCACTATGTCTTCTGGCTCAAGTTCTGTAGCTGCTGCTATCTCTTTTATTGTTGCTGTCCTTCCAAGTTCCTGGCCTAATGTGTCAGCCGCCTTTTTTATCTTCCATCCATTCTCTTTTATTGTCCTGCTTACTTTAATCATGCCGTCATCTCTTAGAAAACGTTTGATTTCACCTGTAATCATTGGTACTGCATAGGTAGAAAATTTTACTCCGAACTGTGTATCAAAATTGTCTATTGATTTAATAAGCCCAATACAGCCAATCTGGAATATATCATCTGGTTCATACCCCCTGCCAGTAAACCTTTTTACTATATTCCATACAAGTCCTGTATTTTCTTCAACAATTTTGTTTCTTGCCTCCTTATCACCTGTACGTGCCCTTTCCAGCAATTCCATTATATCCATATGCACATACCATCCTTAACAACATGTTATTTTCACCCGCAGCTGCCTATTGTTCTTTTTAAAATAACTTTTGTCCCTTTGCCTGGGACTGATTCTACATCAAGCTTGTCCATAAAAGCTTCCATAAAAGCAAACCCCATTCCGGAGCGTTCCCACTCTGGCCTGGTTGTATAAAGTGGCTCCATCGCTTTTTCAATATCTTCTATACCAATGCCATAATCCTCTATTGTAATATTTATGTCATTGTTATGTATACAGCACTCCATAACTATATCACCTTCCCCGCCCTCATACCCATGTATAATGCAGTTTGTAACAGCTTCTGATACTGCTGTTTTTACATCTGACAGCTCCTCCAGCGTAGGATTAAGCCTGGTTATATATGCAGCCACAACTGTCCTTGCAAATGCTTCATTTTCTGAACAACTTTCAAATATAATCTTCATATTTAACCTCCAAAGCCTTAATTGCATCTACAGGTGTATCATATTTCTCAATTATCTTGTACAAACCTGATATCCTGAATATCTTGTCTACAACTCTGCCTACATTGCTTACGGCTGCCCTGCCGCCAAGGAACATAACTTTCTTATATCTTCCCATAATAAGCCCTATACCTGAACTATCCATAAATTCTACATCTTTAAAATCAAACACTATATGTTTAACATCACCAGCTTCAATAAGCCTGTCCGAACGTTCCCTGAGAAATTGTACTGCATGGTGGTCTAAATCCTGTGTCACATAAACCACCAGGCAGTTTTTATAAAGTTCGTAATGAAACCCTGTTGCTACATCTTCTTTAAGCATAACTATCCCCCTGTTTTTATATAATAATCCACAATCTGCCTGCACAAAAAGTACCCTGCCAGAACCACATCATATGCTATTCTGGCAGGGTACTGCCTTTATCCTGGATATATTAATTTCCAAAGTAATAGTAATTATCCGCCAAGCTCACGCAGCCTTCTGCTTGCTTCCTGCACTCTTGCTGAAGCAGGATAATCATTAATTATTTTTTCATAATACTCTATTGCCTTCTTAGGCTTTGACATCTGCTGGTATGTCCTTCCAAGGAAATACATCGCATCTGTATTGTCTGGGTCATATTCAAGCGCTTCTTCTAAAAGCTCTTTTGCCTTATCATAATCCTGGGCACCTGCATATTCATTCTCTCCATTATATGCATCCCTTCCTTGTATATAAAGTCTTGCACTTTCATCTTTAAATGTCATTTCTGCAACTTTTTTACACACTTTCTTTGCCGCACTTCCTGACAGGCTGTCTGTATCAATAGCTTTAAGCTTCTGTGCCGCTTTCTCTTTATCATCATTTATATATGAATTAACAGCTGCAAGTATATTATCATATGTTTCCAGCATGGCATCACTTGTACCATTGCCATCTGCTTTAAGTTCCTCTAATTCTCTTTCCAGTTCCTCTGCTCTTGCCTGTAAAGTTTCATTCTGGTTTTTTAAAGTTACAACATCACTTTCTGCTGCTGCCTGGTTTTCACTGTATTTTTTAAAATTCTGGTTTGCATTGTCTGCTTCACTTGACTTCATATGTGGTATTATAAGGCAGTACATAAGTGCAAGACCTATAATAATACCTACAATCACATTTACAAATGGCAGTATAGATGGCTTTTCTTCTTTATATGGGGTTATTGTCTTATACTGGTCTGATTCTTCCACTCTTGGAAGTGTCTTTCTGGCATTAACAGCTTTCTGCTCATTCTTTATAGAAGATGTTTCTGGCTTTATGCGTACATCCGAAAGTTCCTGCAGGTATCTTAAAGTAGTTGTATTAGTTATATCTACTTTAATAATATTATTCAGGATTTTTAAAGCCCTTGCCTTGCCATCCTTTTTATCTGACATCATATACAGCAGTGCCAGAAGCTGGTTAGCACGTATAAATTTAGGATTAAGGTTCACTACTTTCTTTAATTGTATAATTGCCATATCCTCATCGCCATGCTGTGCAGAAAATAATGCTGAATTATATTTCCTGATAGTCTGGCTGTGCATCTCCAGTTTATTAGGATTTGCCTGGACTTCATTTATATACATATCAGCATCATTATTGTTTTCCTGGTAATGTTTGCTTATAACCCATTCACTAAGGGCTGAAACTATCTCACCCTCTTCATAATATATAAGTCCCAGAAGATTTCTTGCATTTGTATTTAATTTATTAAACTGGAGGCTTTGCTTAAGTGAAGCAACTGCCCCTGTTAAATCCCTTATCTTTGCCTGGCCCAGGGCCTTATTGTAATAGATATTTGATAAACTTACGATTTTCCAGTAATTTCTTAAATCCTGGCCACAATTATCACACCTGTTTTTACTAAATGCTACTAAAGCATTACATCTTGGACAGTTCATGGTTCCTCCACCCATTCTATAGACTTGCTGCCAGCAGCTCCATTGCCTGGTTCCATACTATTCAGTATAGATTGTATCAGGTCTGTCACATCAGTTGTCTTATTGCCATAAATAGCATCCTCAGCCTGTTCTATATCAAGACTTGGCTGGAACTTGGCCAACTCTGCCTCAAAATCCATCTTACACTACCTCCTGTTAATCATCAACAAATATCCACCGCAAATATCGACACCAATTATAATATCTGGCTGCACCTGCAGCTATAAAACAGCTGAAATGCAGCCATGCCCCAAACATAATAATTCAAAAATCCTGTTCCACAAACTATTTTACTATTCCCCTATATTATATACAATAATTCCTGCTCCACGCCTTGCGTATTCAACATGGTGGTTTTCTTCTGTCACTAACACTTTTACCCCATTAATAACTATAACTGTTCCTGGGTTTACTACTTTATTTATAGTAACTTTGGCAAGGTTTGCCTTGCCCATCTGGTCCAATATTTCCTGTTCTTTTTTAGCAAGTTCATTTACTTTTGTATCACACTCAATCTTACTTCTCATAAGCTGCATACGTTTCTTGGAGAGTTCTGGGCTGTTCGCTTTATCCATTACCTGCTGTACTTTCTCAATGGCATCAGTAACTGTTTTTAACGCCTTTTCGCTTTCTTCTTTATTACGCTCACACTGTGCAAGCATTGCAAACAAATCACCATCTACGCCTGCTTTTATCTCTGTCCTGACTTCTGACATATTTCCTATAATATTGGCGCTTATATATCTCATTGCAGATACTGAACCACCTACTATAACACCATATTTTCCAGATACTATTATATCCTGTCCTGATTCAATCCTGGTATTCATAATAGCGTTTGCATTTACATCGCCTTTACAGATAATCTGTGACTGTTCAAAGAACTTACCTTTTACATCACCGCCAGCTTCTATTGAACCTTTGCCATTTCCCTGCATGCCATTTTTAAGCACAACATCTTTCTTTGCAGAAAGAACTGCCTGCTCAACATACCCATCAACAATTATAGAACCCTTCTGCGAAATTACCTTAACTCCAGAAAATACATTGCCACGGATATGTATATCATTCTGGAATTCAATATCACCAGTAGTATATGATACATCACCCTCTACAACAAGTTCCTTATCTACCACAAGCCTTTCAGCTATATACGTAACTTTGCCATCATATTTAGCTGTATAAACTGTATTGGTTTCATCAATAACGAAACCTTTGCCCTTTAACCTTGCCAGGTCTTTACCTTTCTTGGCAAGAATAGAGCCTCCATATACATTTATCCCATCTTTGCATGCAACAGGAGGGTGGTATATAACAAGCTTCTCCCCTTCTACCGCAGATGGCACACTTCCATACTCTGAATAGTCAACAGAACCATCTTTTAATATCTTTGGCTTTGTATCTATCTTAGTATCAAATAAAAACTCATACCATCCGTCTTTGCCATCAACTGCTGGTGATGCCTGCGCAAATTTAACTGTTTTATCAAAAGCTTTTTTAACCAGTATAGCTTTTAATATCTCTGTATTAACACCATGAACCACCCCTGCATCTTTAGCAAGGGCTACAAGGGATTCTACTGTATATTCCTTATCTACCCCTGGTGTACCTACACAGATATATGCGGCTGTTTCATCATCAGATACAGTTATCTGGACATTACAAACATTTTTTTCTAACTCTTCCTGCATAAAATCCCTCCTTCATTGTTATATCTTTATACAACTAAAATCTATCTAAGAGCAGATTTACATATTTTAATTATATATGAGTTTACCGCATATTGCAAGAACCCATACCAGCCTTAAATAAAACTAAAACCGCATTTAATGGCTATTTTTGCAACTTTGCAAGCTCTTCTTCTACTTTATCCATCATAGTCTGGTATTTTACGAGCTTTTCCCTCTCTTCTTCTACTTTATCAGCAGGTGCTTTGTTTATAAACTTTTCATTTCCAAGCATACCATTTACCCTTTTTAATTCACCTTCAAGACGCTGTTTTTCTTTTAACAGCCTTTCCTTTTCTTTGGCAAAATCAACAAGGTCTGATAATGGCATATAAATTGTTGCATTCTCAACTACTGCTGATACTGCATTGTCTTCTATTCCTGCTTTGTCCATCTGCACTACTGTTTCTGACGCATAAAGCATATGCAGGAATGATTCTGAAAGTTCTTTTAATAAACCAGCTGTTTCTTCATTATCTGCAACTATATAAACCTTGGCCTTGCGCGATGGTGCAACATCCATGGATGTACGGGTATTGCGCACTGCCCTGGTAATAGATTTCATAATACTTGCTTTCTGTTCTGCCTCTTTATTATCCCAGTCATTTCTGTATTCTGGCCATGAAGATATCATTATTGATTCTTCTTCTGGTTGTATTGTACAGAAAATCTCTTCTGTAATAAATGGCATAAATGGATGAAGCAGCTTAAGTGAAGAAGCCAGTACAGTTTTAAGGGTCCAGAATGCAGCATTAGCAGCTTCCTTGTCATTATCCTTGTTAAACAGCCTTGGCTTTACAAATTCTATATACCAGTCACAGAATTCTGTCCATATAAAATCATTGATTTTCTGCACAGCTATGCCAAGCTCATACTTTTCCATATTTTCAGTAACTTCCCTGGCAAGTGTATTTACTGCAGAAAGTATCCACTGGTCAACAGGATATAAGCTATTATATGCCGGCTCTGTAATTTTGTTGTCTTCTAAGTGCATCATAATAAAACGTGAAGCATTCCATACTTTATTGGCAAAGTTACGGCTTGCTTCAACACGCTCCCAGTAGAAACGCATATCATTGCCTGGAGCATTACCTGTAACAAGTGTAAAGCGTAATGCATCTGCACCATATTTTGAAATAACCTCAAGCGGGTCTATTCCATTGCCAAGTGACTTACTCATTTTACGCCCAAGTGAATCACGTACCAGGCCATGTATAAGTACGGTATCAAATGGTGCTTTGCCTGTCTGTTCTATTCCTGAGAACATCATTCTCATTACCCAGAATGGAATTATATCATATCCTGTAACAAGTGTGCTTGTAGGATAGAAATATTTCATTTCTTCTGTTTCTTCTGGCCATCCAAGTGTTGAAAAAGGCCACAAAGCGGATGAAAACCATGTATCAAGCGTATCCGGGTCCTGGTGCACCGGTTTGCCACATTCTGGGCAAGTCTTTATATCTTCTTTTGTAACTGTCATCTTCCCACATGAATCACAATAAAATGCAGGTATCTGGTGTCCCCACCACAGCTGGCGTGATATACACCAGTCACGTATATTTTCAAGCCAGTGGAAATATGTCTTCTCAAAGTGCGGAGGTACAAACTTAGTTTCACCGCTTTTTACTGCTTCTATTGCAGGTTTGGCAAGCTGCTGCATAGCTACAAACCACTGTTTGGACACCCTTGGTTCTACTGTAGTGCCACAGCGGTAACATGTGCCTACATTA
The DNA here is from genome assembly GCA_948794795.1 of uncultured Lachnospiraceae bacterium. Taxonomy (GTDB): domain Bacteria; phylum Bacillota; class Clostridia; order Lachnospirales; family Lachnospiraceae; genus Butyribacter. Next base: position 89,101 of record CAQGLR010000008.1, read on the forward strand.
TGGCTGTGTTCCTCTGTCTTCAGAAGTGCGCCCTCTGCTTCAAGGTCTGCTACTATTGCTTTCCTTGCTTCGTATCTGTCCATGCCTGCATACTTAGGATAATCTTCTGTAATCTTTGCATCTTCTGTAAGTACATTTACAATTTCAAGGTTATGGCGCAGCCCGACTTCAAAGTCGTTAGGGTCATGTGCTGGTGTAATTTTAACAACACCTGTACCAAATTCCATGTCTACATATTCATCTTCTATAATTGGTATCTGCCTGTGTACTATAGGAAGGTCAAGCATCTTTCCAGCCATATGTTTATAACGGCTGTCATTAGGGTTAATTGCAACAGCTGTATCACCAAGAAGGGTTTCAGGACGTGTTGTGGCAAGGTCAATATATCCTGTGCCATCTGTGGTTTTATACCTTAAATGCCAGAAATGCCCTGCCTGCTCCTCATATTCAACCTCCGCATCTGAAATAGATGTAAGACACTTAGGACACCAGTTGATAATGCGTTTTCCCCTGTATATAAGCCCTTTGTCATAAAGCTTTACAAAGACTTCTTTAACTGCTTTGTTACAGCCCTCGTCCATTGTAAACCTTTCCCTGTCCCAGTCACATGATGAGCCCATCTTCTTAAGCTGTTCTACAATACGTCCACCATACTGTTTCTTCCAGTCCCATACCCTTTCAAGGAACTTCTCCCTGCCAAGCTCTTCTTTTGTAAGGCCTTCTTCTTTAATTGCCTCAACAACTTTTGCCTCTGTTGCAATAGAAGCATGGTCTGTACCAGGAAGCCAGAGTGCTTCATACCCCTGCATCCTCTTGAACCTTATAAGGATATCCTGGAGTGTATTATCAAGCGCATGTCCCATATGAAGCTGCCCTGTAATATTAGGCGGCGGCATAACAATAGTAAATGGCTTCTTATCTTTATTAATTTTTGCATGGAAATATTTCTTATCCAGCCATTTTTCATAAGTCCTCTGTTCTATATCAGAAGGATTATAAGTTTTCTCCAATTCTTTGGCCATAATTCCCCTCCTGCCTTTTATTTGTTAAACAAAAAGCCCTTTGCGTCAAACAAAGGGCGTATTATTTTCAGCCTATTTATTTAATATCGCCATCTGCTGCAAACATTATGCAAGTTTAGACTTTGCGATTTCCACAAGTGCAGTGAAACCTTCTGGGTCACTGATTGCCATCTCTGAAAGCATCTTCCTGTTAAGACCTATATCTGCAAGTTTAAGACCATACATAAACCTGCTGTATGAAAGACCATTAAGCCTTGCAGCAGCATTTATACGTGCTATCCATAATCTTCTGAACTGTCTTTTTCTTTCTTTCCTGCCTGAGAAGGAAGTATTAAGAGCCCTCATAACTGACTGTTTTGCAACTCTGTACTGTTTTGACCTTGCTCCTCTGTAACCTTTCGCAAGTTTTAATATCCTTTTATGCTTTTTCTTTGCATTTAAACCGCCTTTAACACGTGCCATCTTAACTTTCCTCCTTTAATTATTTTGAATATGGTAACATACGTTTCATCATCTTAACGTTTGTTTCGTCAACTTCTACTGCTTTTCTAAGCCTTCTTTTTCTCTTTGTTGTCTTCTTATTTAAAATATGGTTTTTATTTGCTTTCATTTTCATAAGCTTACCCGTTCCTGTAACTTTAAAACGTTTAGCTGCTGATCTCTTTGTTTTTAATTTTGGCATAATTATATTTCCTCCTTAACTTGTGATTATATCTATTGAAGCCATTATATTTACTGTTATTATAACCATCCCCCTGTCCCTGGGCAGTAAAAGATATTCCTGCCTGTTTTTACAGGCTTTATGGCTTCTCCTAAAGGCTGCCTGTTGCTGCCAGGCAAACTTTACTAACGTTTTTGTGATAAAAACATAACCATTGAACGCCCTTCCATCTTTGGCGGCTTATCTATTACAGAAACATCTTCTAACTGTTCATAAAAACTGTCAAGAATCTGCTTGCTGTAACCTACATGTGCCATTTCACGTCCACGGAAACGGAGTGTAACCTTAACTTTGTCACCTTTAGTAAGAAATTTTCTTGCCTGGTTTGCCTTAGTATTAAGGTCGTTCTTATCTATATTGGGAGAAAGCCTTACTTCTTTTACTTCCATTGTCTTCTGTTTCTTTTTGGCTTCCTTTTCTTTACGCGCAAGCTCATAACGGTATTTACCGTAGTCAATTATCTTGCATACAGGTGGTTTGGCACCTGGTGCAATCTTTACAAGGTCAAGCTCTGCTTCACGTGCCAGCTTCATAGCTTCTTTTGCTGGCATAATACCCAACTGCTCCCCAGTTTCACTAATCAGCCGGACTTCTTTATCCCTGATTCTTTCATTAATCATTAACTCGCTAATGGTAGTACACCTCCAAAAATAAATTATAAATACGAAAAAACGTGGAAAGCAAAGACAATCCACGTTTATCAATTAATATATATGCACATAATGTGTAAGTTATTACTTCTGCCTGTAATATATCAACCATAAAACCCCTGGACATGTATATATGCTGAGGTGAGAGTGGATTACTCTACTTCGTTGCTGCCTGTATCTGTACAGCAGTTGACATGTTACCATATAATAGAATATTTGTCAAGCAAATTTTTGGAATTTTATAATGGCGGCGTGTTTGAAAATTAAGAATCTTATAAGCTATGTGGCTCTGGCAATTCCAAAATTTTACCCCAGGCAGCACGCTTCCGCTTGGATGGGATACGCAGTGGTGCATAAAGCCCTATGCTTAACAGAAACAAATGTTTCTATTAAGCATTAAATACAGGGCTTAAGCACCAGCGTCCCCATAACAGCTGCCTTTTGGTAAAACATTTGGAATTTGCCAGAGTAATATTATCTTTGTGGGATTTTTAATTTTCAAACACATATAACCCCTTTATTAATCAAAAATTGCTTAACTAAATGATATTGTGCCTGGCAGGATACGCAGTGCTACATAAAGTCCTATACTTAATAGAAATAAATGTTTCTATTAAGCATTAAAGATGAAGCTTAAGCACCAGCACATTTTACAAACCATAACAGCAGTTTTCTGGTAAAACAATAAATGCTGCTATAACATTTTTCTTTTAGTTTGTGTAATATATAAAATGGTATTTTATTTACATTTTATTTCAGAAGGCTTTCCATATACTTTAATTCCATTTATAACTTTATAGGCTCTTATATAAATTTTTTTCTTTCCATCCAGTTTACTCTTTTTAAATGTACAAGAAGTCTTACTGCCTCCATTTATATTTTTTAATATAATTTCTTTATATTTATTTCTCTTATCTGGTATATATGATATTTTGTAACCACCAGCACCTTGTAATTTTGTCCAGGATACCTTTATATTCTTTCCACTTGACACAGCTTTTCCATTATTTACAGTTTTTGGTGCAGAACCAAGGCTTTTATATTTATATCCCATCTCTGTAACATAAGCTTTTATACCTTTTATAGGATTTCCATCGTCTGAATATTCACCTGTATTATTATATCCATAAACTGTGGCATTTCCGCCAATTTTTATCAGATTTATATTTCTTATACTCCCTGGAAGGTATACCTCCTCAAGCTGTACCCCGCCTGTATTTAGCCAGTTTCCATAAACAGTTATGCCTGTCACACCTTCTGTATAAACCAGTTTTTTTAACGAATCACAGCCATTTAATACTATTGTGCCATTCAGTGGAATAGACAGTTCTGTTAATCCTTCCGCATCTGTAAATACTGCTGGGTTAAAATCCTTAATGCCCACTGGCACAGCATATGCTCCTTTACGTTTTTGTGGATACAAGATAACCTCTGTCATATCTTTATTATATAGTACACCATCTACAGCTTTATAAAAGTTATTTAATTCATCTGCTGTAACACTTTCAAGATTATATGCAGCATTATTATATCTTACAAATCCTGGGTCTGTAAAGTCTAAAAGATAATCATTTAAGATAACGGATATATCACTTACAGTTGCAGGAATTTCATATGTTTTGCCCTGCCCTGGAAAAATAACTATTTTAGTTATATCCTTATCATAAAGTACATTATCCTTTACCTGGAAAAATTTATTACTTTCAGGAATACTTATTGACTTAAAATTATTCTGGCAATAGCAGTCATCTTTTATGCTTTCTACATTTTCATTAATTATAAATGTATCACGCCCTGATGGTACCATATACATATTTTTATAATCTGCAGAATAAAGAGCACCTTCATATGATTTATAATATTTATTACCCTCTGGAATAACAATATCTTCCAGGCTTCTAAGTTTATAACCTGTTACTGCAGTCCATTCATCCCTGTCACCAGCAATTATATTTTCTATATCACTTGAAAATACAATTTTCTTAAGGTTTACACACCCATATAAATTGTCCATATTAAATTTTTTTGTATTTATTGTAATTTCTTTGATATTCCTGTTTTCATATAATGCATATCTGTTTATGCTTTCTACTGTATCTGGTATAGTATACTCTTCCCGTTTGGAATCTGCAAGAAACTCAAGCCTTGTTCCATCTGCTGAATAAATAATATCATCAATAACAGTGTAAAATTTATTATTTTTATCAACCTCCAATGAAACTTCTGATTTATAAAAAGCATTTGCATCTATATATGATACATCTTCTCCTATCTCCAGTTTAAGTACTTTACAGCCAGTAAATGTATATTCACCAATTTCTTTTACACTGTCAGGAATATTAAATGTCTTTAACGATTTACAGTTATAAAATGTACCACACATAGAAACTATATCCGCTTTACATATTACACTTTCAAGCTTTGTACAATCCTCAAACGCATAAGAACCAATTTCCTTTACACTTCCAGGTATAGAAATCAATTTAATATTACTTTTGAAAAAGGCATTATCATTAATAACAGATACACCATCTTCAATTATAATATCTTCAAGATACTCATTATAAGCAAAAGCACTCTGTGATATAGTTTTTACATATGGTTTGACAATATATGATAATCCACTTTTAGCATTTGGGTAACAATGCAGTATAGACTTATCTTTACTAAATAAAATGCCATCCTTGGCAGTAAAGTATTTATTGCCTTTGGCAACTTTAAATCCTGTTACTTTGAGTTTTCCACTTTCCAATGATTTCCCCAGTGATATATATTTTATATTCTTACCAATAGTAAGTATTCCTTTTCCTTCACCTCCTGTAATAATATTATCTTCAATATGTACAACAATCTTTCCATCACTTGCACTGGTATCTGCATTATTATAATAAATACATGCAAACAGAAAAAATCCTGTAAATAGAAAAATCCTGCAATATTTGTCCAATATAGTTCTTTTTAATATTTTTCCAGCCATATATTTCTCCTCCTTATAAATAATAATTTATCAGGTTAATATGTCATAATTAAAGCATAAAATAAAAACACTTAGGATAGATATTATAAACTATTACCCTAAGTTAGGTTTAATCTTATTCTATTAAAACAAAATATAATATAAGTCCAGACTATTTTTAAAAGCTGTATAACATTTATTAATACAGAATAAATATAATTAATTTTCTTCTCTTTTGGAAGAAACTATTATATTTTTTCCTTTCTTTAAACAAAAAATGTTTGTTATAAGTTTTATATAATTAGAATTTAAAAATAAATAATTATATAATGTTTACATTTTATTTTTAAATAACTAAGTTTAATCCTGTTTTAATTTTATAAGGTTATCCTGTTTTTAGTTATTCTTTACTTGAAACGGCCCAGGACATATGGTAACATAATTATAAACTGTTGGCACACCTGCACGCTGTTTGCTTTTGTTTTATCTGGTGTCTGATATATAGAAACATATTAACCAAGTAGTCTTGACTGGCTGTGAATAGTAGCTGGCTACTTTATTATTATATTAGGAAAGCAGTATTATGAACCATGTTTATAAACCATCTGGAAAAATTTCTTTTTTATTTTTGCCAGTTTTTCTTATTATACTTTTTATAATTGCCATATATTCATTTGTTTGTGTATTTATTATACATTTTTCTCCATATTCTTTGTTTGATGCCATTATTTTCATTTTTGCTATAATAAAAATTGTAAAATACAGCGCATTATGCTGTGTAAGGGCAGGAAAGGTGCGCAACCCTGGTTTTTCTGCTGTAAGTGGAATTATTGCCGGACTTTCTTACTGGTATTTTTTTGTAATATTTTATTTACCAGTAAAAAGTATGTTTACTATGAAATCATTTTATTTGTTAAATGAATCTCCATCAAGAATTTTGCAGATGTTTACTTTTAAAGAATTAACTAATGCATTTTCTATGCTTAAAAATAATGGAGTTTTAATCACTGGAAGAAAAGGTGAAGGTTTTTTTACAGTGCCAGGAAATATATGTATTATTATATTCATGGTATCTTGTATTGTTTCATTAATATTTTTTGCATTAGAATTTTATAAATACAGCTGTAAACCTTTTTGTGAAACCTCTGGCAAATGGATGAAAAAAATTGTACTTACAAGCAGTGTTCCAGAAGATGACGAATTGTTTATAACAAAACTTCTTTTAGGGGATTATAAAGTGCTTACATATTTAGAACCACTTTACAATATTAATGTTGACCATTACAAAATTTCATTGTACACTTCCAGTTTAAATGATAAATTTTTTGTATCTTTATCATATATGGAAAACAGTGGCAAGCCTGATACAAAAAGCGGCAAAACAAAATTTAATGAAAATGAACTTATAAAATACCTTGGAATAGATAATGATACTGGACGTTCACTTCTTACACGCAGCCGGTATGGACCAGAAGATGCTTCAGTAATTGTTGTAACAGACCAGTCAAAAAGAAAAGCCGCCCGGTGGATATTTTTTAACTTTATAATTGGTATTTTAGCAATTCTTTTATGTGTATTTGCTATTTTTAAACTTGATGATGGATTGCAGAAATTTCTTTTTAATGGAGGTTTTTTCTATATTGCACTTATTTTCTTTGCCAATGCTGCCAGATTTATACGTACCATGCAAAAAGAAATGGTTATTACAAGTACAGAAGATAAATATAAATATGAGGGGACTAAGAAATTTTTAATCAAAGAAGCTGGACCACCTGTTATACTTAGACTGTTTTATTTGTTTATGATGGCTTCTGCTATCGGGTTATTTGTACTTTGTATTATTAAAATGTAATTCTTAGATAATAATGGCAATAATTTATTACCTGGCTTATAAAACAGATAACAATCCTTAATTTATATACATATTTTATAGGTAAATGGAGAATTAAAAATGACAGATTATTCACAATTTGAGGCAAGCATTAAATCAGGAATACACCCTGAACCAAAACGTATAAGAAAAAAGGATGAAATAATAGTAAGTGCTTTGAAACAGCGCAAAGAGTCAAAAATAATATGTGTTATATGTATATTCCTTGCAATAGCACTTTTCCATGTTAAACTTGCTTTTACTATAGTTTTTGGGCTTCTGGCTTTATTTTTCTTATGGCGTGGCACTGGCCAGATTCCAGACAGTTACCTTAAAGAAATTTATGAAGAAGGGCTTTTAGTCCCTGGCATTATTGTAAAGACACAACCTCTTACTGTAATGGCAATAGCAAATATGGTTGCATATAACGGGGCAGAAATAATAAATGGCTGTTATAATCTTATAGTTAAAGATATAGATGGCGCCAAAAAGGAACTATATGAAAAAATTCCCTGTTCCTGCTTTATTCGTTATTCAAATGGTTCTTACCATTTAGCATTCCAGCCACATCCGCTTTACTGGGGTACTTCTAATAAAGAAGAAATTAATGCTGCCATTATGGCAGTTGAAGAAAGCAATAAGGAAAATTCCCAGGATGAGTGGGAAGTGCTAAAGAGAATTGCAAACCAGTTTCCAAATCTTAAAAATAATGAAATTGTCTTATTAGATGAAAATTATATACCATTTGGAATAAAACACCATGATTCAGACGGATATAAACCTTTAAATATGGAAACGCCTTTAAACATAGATTTTAATGCACCACCAGCAGAGCAGTATAAAAAAACCGGGAATAAAAATGAAAAAGATACAAATGAAGCAGATATTCCTTATATTACACAAGATATACCTGGAAAAGATATTTATAATAAAATGATAAAGCTGGCATTTAACCATAATGTATACCAGTATATAAGCGGACATTGTAAATACGGGCCTGCTATAACAACAGAACATCCAGGGCTTTTTACATATATAGGAGACCATGTGCAGTTTTTAGAATATGTACATGGCAGCAATATTTCTTTACAAGAAGGGGAATATCCACTAATTTATGAAAAATATCTTGTAACAACAAAGGGATATTACAAGAATGGAAAACTTCTGTCTTGGGACAACGTAAAATTCTCTGTTAAGTTTAACATCCTGAATGACATTAAATTATACTTAAATTATGAAAAATTTGCTAAATTTAGTGCACATATTGATAATTATAAAAATAGAAAAAATATGTCAGCACTTGAAATGCAGATGATCTCACATAATGAAGCATTAAATATACTGAAATTTTTACAGGAACTGCAAAACCTTCAATATAACTAAATCTAATAAATTAAAGGACTTATGGATGTTTGAAAATTAAAATTACACAAAGATTATATTACTCTGGCAAATTCCAAATGTTTTACCAAAAAGCAACTGTATGGGGACGCTGGTGCTTAAGCTACGTTTTTTGTGGCTTTATGCACCACTGCGTATCCCATCCAAGCGCAATGTCATTTAGTTAAGAAAATCCTAACCAATAAAAGACTTATATGGGTTTGAAAATTAAAATTACACAAAACTTATATTACTCTGGCAAGTTCCAAATGTTTTACCAAAAAGCAGCTGTTATGGATACACTGGTGTTTAAGCCTTGTTTTTTAAGGCTTTATGCACCATTGTGTATCCATCCAAGCGGAAGCGTGCTGCTGTTGGTAAAATTTTGGAATTGCCAGAGGCACATAACTTGTGAAATATCTAATTTTCAAATCCATGTAAATCTGCCGTTTATAGGAAATTTTCTTAGCTAAATGACATTGCATCCAAGCAGAATGCGTGCAAAGCCATGTGTAACATGGCTTTTTGTTGGTAAAATTTTGGAATTGCCAGAGGCAAAATACCTGTATATTAAAAAAATGGGGAAACTCAAAACATTTTTTCAAGATGCTTTTACCCAGGCATGTACATCACGTAACGAGAGCGTAAAATCTATTATCTGTCTCCTGTTATTGTCTATTCCCCGGCAACACTGTATTCTTTGACTATATCAAAAAGTTCTTTCTGCATATCAGGATACTGTTGTATAAGTTCATCTATCTGTTGTACTGTATCTGCTTTTATCTTTTCATTATATTCTATGCGTTCACGAAGTTTCTGCCTTCCCTTATTAAGCTCATGGCGTATCTCAACCATTTCCCTGTCATCAACTATCGCTATTGCCTGGCTCACCCATATATCACTATCTGCAACATCATTTTCACGTAGCATGGTTGTAAGGCATTCACTATTAAAATTAAGCTTTTCTGTATTTTCCTTAAAACGCCTCTCATACTCTTTCATTTTACAATATTCATTCCACTTGCTTTCAAAATCCTTAGCACTTTTTACACCATATTTCTCACAATTATAACTAAGCATATTTACATTATTGACATATTTTATCTTTACACGGTTCATAAGCCCAACTGCCTTATTAACTTTCCTGTCATTAAGTAACATATCATGCTTATTTTTATTAGCTTCTATAAAAATCACCGTTGAGGATATTGCAGCAAGCAATACTGTTCCAAGATATGGGAATGTCATATCAACCTCTAATGCATAATAAATTACAATAAACAAGACAAACAGCGAAACAATAAGCAATGACAAGACTTTAGCCATAGATTTTAGTGAATTCTGCTTTTCAAATATTTCTTTCTGCTCACTGTAGAGAAGCTGTTTTTCTTTATTAAGGTTTGAGATATCATTTTCTATAGCTTTCTGGTAAGTTTCTGCATTGTACATCTTTTTTATCTCGTCTACAAGCTCTTCTTCATATGGCTCAAACTTCCTCATCTGTGCTTCTGTAATAGTCATACTGCGGTTCTTATAACGGTTACGCTCATTAACAAGGTTAATTATATTCTTACATATATCTGTAAGTTCCTTGCGTTCATTGCCGCTTATCCTGTCTATTTTCTGTATATCAGTAAGACGTGATGTAATCTTCTCATACTCCTTTTTTGCCTCACCTATCTGCCTGTCATTCTCCATTGCTGACTCACAACATTCACGCACAAGCCTTTTCTGGTCTTTTCTATTTACAGAATGTAACTTCTCCTGCTTATTTAAATCAATTCCATCTATTACACCCGCTTGTACAGCACTGCCATTAACGCTGCTTATATCCTGGCTTTCTGTCTTGGTATTGTCTTCCACCGGTTTTGCCAGGCTGTCCTCCTGATATATATCTGGTTCTTCTGTTTCAGGATTCACTGTATTTTTTGCTTTATTCTTTTTATTCCAAAAGGCCATATAAATCCTCCATTCTTACCAAAATACAGCTGGTGTGTATTATTTTTAAACACTGATTTCCTCACGGTATTCATCTTTCCAGCGCTTAATATACCCGCCCACTTTATCATAGTATTCTTCCAGGTATCCGGCTTTTAATACATCCCTAAGACGTGATATCCTTGCAACCTCTTTTGAAACACTGCTAAGCTTGTCTGCCTCTTTAAAATCATTTTTAATATTATCCCTTTCTTCCTCTGTAATTCCAAACTGCCGGCATACCAGCTCATAATTATTATTATCCTCCAAAAGAAGCAGGCAATATATATACTCCCTTATAGATTCTTTATTTTTTCCTTTTTCAAATGCCTGTGAGAAATAAGACCCTGCCTTATTAAAATCACCAAGGCATGCATAGGCAACACCCATATTATGGTATATTGTACCATATTCTGTTATATCTGCTGCCAGCATATCATCACTATTTAATATATGTCCATATTCTTCAAGTGCTTTTTCAAATGAACTGCACCTTAAATAATTGTCCGCCTTTATTTTCTGCCTTTTACGTAGTGGCAGGTTCTGGATTTCATCCATAACTTTAATAAGTTCATGTATCTCCATCTCATCATAATAGTCACAACTGCAGCATAATGTAACTACTATATCCTTTAAACTGTTCTGGCCATAAACCATATTTTCCATTTTATGTGCGGTATCTTCCATGCCAAGCTCTTCTTTTAACCATACCGCAAAATCATAATTAAATAACTCTGCCTGTAATATATAAATATTATGGCGGATATAATAACATACTTCTTCAATAGAATATACATTTGTATCTGTAATCCTGAAATAATATGGCTTCTTTGCGAGCCTGCTGCTGCACTGGATTAATTTACCCATATTATCCCTCCATTATTATATATCAATATAGCGCTCCCATACCCTGTTAGTTGACGGGCAGAATTCACCAAAACCATTATCCTTAAGTGTAACAATACATGTATCTTTGCCAGCAAAGCGTATCCTTACAGTAAAACGTGTCATCTTGTTCTCCCTGCCCGTAAATCCATTTAATGACAATATATGTGCTTTAGCTTCATGGAGCAGTACATTCCTTGCAATAATCTGTATCTCCTCTTCATCATCTGGTATAACATCTATGCTTGCATCTACTTCTTTCCAGCGTGAGCCAGCCTTTGCCAGCACTACCTCACCAAATTTTGCATTATGGTAAGTCCTTATAAGTATATCAGTAGTAATCATATCTTCATCAAGGAAAATAAAGTCTTTAAGTTTACCTTCACCTGAAAGTTCCCTTGCAGCATAACATGCACCTTTAGTAAAAAGGTTCTGTCCCCTGAATACCCTTCTGCCATTACACAAGCTTTTTAATGCATCAGAAGCCCATCTGCCCTCAAACCCGCTTCCTGTAACATATATTGTAGTAACCATCTGCTTATGGAGTGCTGTGTTGGCAACATTTATAAAAGCATATCCAAGCCTTGCATCATCTGTGCCAGACAGCATCTCATATGGCATTACATCGGATAAAACCCGCTTCTCAACACCAACAATATATGGAAGGCTCTTCATATCAATAGATATCTGTGAATAAGAGAGCCCATCCAGGTTATATTCAAACATGCCTACATTATTCATCCACAGTTCTTTTGGCTGGCTTACAGCATAATACATATAACTTTGCTTATGTGTCTGTATTACAAGCCTGTCTGCGCCAATACCAAGTTCCTCGCATATATCCGCTATCTTCTCTGAAACTTTGCTATCTTCATCTTCTATGCTTATCACAAGCCTTTTTATAGTGTCATTAGGGTAATATTCTTTTAATAAGCTTAGTTCTTTTATCAGGAACCGCTTAAGCACCTCTTTACTGCGGAAAGTGTAACCCATAACCTCAAATTTCTCTGTAGATTTTAGGTGTTCCAGCAGATTGCTGATATGGATAAATTCTTCTCCAGCCTCAACTGCATCACCACCCCACAACCACTCGTTAGTCTGTTTATTTATTGCAAATGCAACAGGTATTTCATATTCCCTCCCATCCCCACGCATCCTTCCAACTGGAACTGGTTCATATATCTTATTATCAAAGCATGAAATCTGTGAAATCTGCCTTCCTAAATCAATTCCAACTAAAAGCTGCCTTTCCTCACTCATGTATATTTTCACCCCGTCTTCTTAATATATTATTATAACAACGGCTTAAACAAGTGTTTTACATTTTCACGTTCTCTTGCATATTCCTCCATCATTTCAATAAGTGTTGCATCATCATTTATCTCTTTTGCTATCATCATTGTATTAAGAGTATGGTAACGGCTGCTTTCCCTTGCATTGTCCATGGACTCATCAAAGTGCACACTTCTGCTGTATGTAATCTTCTCCCCGTCCCCGCTTGTTTCTGATATATAATACTGGAGAAACTCATCCTGGAATAGTACAAATTCTTTTATCCTTATTCCTTCAAATACATTTCTCATTGTTTCGGTAATAAATTTACCATCATGCTTAACAGCTTCATTAACAGAAGTTATCAGATAGTGTATCTTTACTTCACATCCAGGGTCTGCAATATATTCCACATAATGTTCATCCATTAAATGTATAGGCAGTGAAACTTTTCCATAAAAATCTTTATAAAAAGGAAATACAATACTTTTATCATACAGCATTGTAATATTGTAATCTGCAAAACTGGTTTCTTCATCTGTAAGTTCCTTTTTCTGGCTTAAATACTTTAATACAGCAACAAGACAGTGCATATTTTCTTGTGTCCTCACTTCATCATAAAAATATTTGAACATTTTGTCAGGAATAAGCCAGTTTTTAATAAGATATTTATATGCAGATAATTTTAAAAATGCCCTTATAAGACGTTTATTGTCACCATCCTCATAATAATTATAAAATATCTGGTATGCCTCTGGCAGTATTTCTTCTGTAAAAACCATCTGCGCAATTATACGTTCTTCAAAATCCTTACACTCTATTTCAAAACCACGTGCTGCCTGCCATACTTTTGTTTCTTCCTTTATTCCACCTGTAAAATATGCACATAAATATTTTAATACATTTTCATCAAATTTACCTGTATTAAAAATATGCCATGCAAGCTTTACAAATCTTGTATCTTCATTCTCCATATTTTTTTCAAATGCAGAAGACGAAATTTGCAGAAGACGCTTACCTGGTACTTTATCATACCCAAATTCAAGTATACCTTCTATTGCCTTGTCATAACAATGACGTACAGCACAATATTCTATAAACTGGACCCTGTCTGAACTGCTTACATTATCCCATTCTATTGAACGCAATGCTTCATCCAGAAGCTCCCCTTCAAAGTTGTCATAATAATATTTTAATAATGCAGCAAATACTTTTCTGTACTGGTGGTCTCCCAGGCCTTCAATTTTTATTACTTCCCTGTATATTTCTATTGCTGGTATACCTGTCTGGTGCAGATGCACATCCCTGTCGTAGAGATATAAAAGCAGCCTTATATCTGTTTTATTTCTCTCAAAACAACTTGCAGCAAGGTGGTCAAGTGCAAGAAGTTTATTGGTGGTATAATCAATAGATGTTGTATACCTGTTATCAAGCCCGTCAGCAAGAAATATATATGGCTGCCCCGTATATATATGTACTACTGCTTTCCCATGTATAAGTGGCACATATTCTTCGTTCTTAAGCTCAAGATGCCTTACATATACACCTGTTATATCAGGATTGTTACATATAACTTCATGGCTGAACATAACCTTTGGAAGCTCTGCTGCAACATTATCTGTAATTGTTTCTTCATTAATACAGTCTTCATATATCGTTGCCAGGTTCTCACTTATACGCCCCTGGTGCAGCTGGGCAAAACAAAATTCTTCTATATTATTTTTATATGCATTATATGTATCAGGTATTTGTTCCTTATTTCTGATTACATAAGCATAAAGCATCGCTTTCTTGCCCGCTGTAAGATGGTTATCATATAAAAAATATAAAAGTACAGAATGTTTAAGCTGTATTTCCTGTGATTCGTCCAGAGAATACATATAATATTCATATAAATCTGTAAGTTTAAGGTTCTTATCAATGCCTAATGAATACCATTTGAATGCTTTGCCAGATGTTATCTGCCCTTTCATATACATGCCGCATATTGCTGCAAGAATTTCATCATCACCATATTTCTCATAAAACCTGCACAAATCAGACAATATAAGCATTGAATAGTTCTTAAGCCTGCTTGCAAGATATGTATAACGCAATACAAGTTCTTTCTCAAGGTAATCATTAACACATCCCCAATGCAGGCATGCAACTATTTCCATATTAAGTTCATTAAGTTTATCTGGTGTATCATTAAATATATTACATATTTCAATATACAGCACAGGACTGTGGCACCCTGCCCTTAACTGGGACAATATACCTTCAAACTTCATCTTATCAGTTTCATACTTGTTGTCAAGATAGAACAAAAACCATAGGAGCTGCCAGCTGTTATCTTTGTCCTCATAGCACTTGCGTATCTTTTTTATACATTCATCCCTTTCGTTTGAATTACTTGCCCACAATCCTTTAAGATATAAATATGCACAATACAGTTTAATATCTTTCCTATACAAATCCTGTGACATGCGTTCAAGATGCGCAAGCCCGCTTTCTATTATGCTTTCATTATTATCAATTATCCCAAGATGTACACGTAGCAGTTCATGTTCTGCTATCATATCCATTGTTGCAATCCCTGATACCAGCTGTCCAGCCTCTTTAATATACTCTTCCTTATCAATCTTATCCATCGAAAAATCAAGATAAAGCTTTGTAAGTTTATAATACCTGTTCTGTGAATCAATCTTACCTAGTACAACATCATGTTTTACACCTGGTTTTATAGCAGTAATATCTATATCAATAGTCTGGTGCACTGATGTTATCTTTATCTTTGCATAATTATTTCCTGCCATCATCTGTGCAGGGTCAACAATAAACGACAGTTCATATGTATTTCCTATAAAATTATCTGCCCATATAATTTTATGTTCTGGCTTTATAAAACCCGAATCTGAGTTTATATGGAATTCACCAAAGCCCCAGTTATCTTTTGATATTATTATTTTATCCATAAACCGTTCACGGCATCTGTCATATTTAAATGAAGTCTGGCTTACAGAAAGCTGTATAGGACGTTTCTTACGTATTGCAATAAGAAACTCCTCCATTGCAATTCCTTTGCTTGTCCCTGTCACAAGACCTCTGTATAATGCTATATTTGTATTATCCCTGTACAAGAATACATTTTCAAAATTTTTATTTCTAAATAGCTGTAATGCTTCTGTACTATTCTCTTTTGCAAGGTTTGTAAAATGAAATAAATCTTTTATCCTTCCAAAAGAAACTGTACAGGAAGGTACATTTATAGTAACACAGAACTGGACATATCCACTTCCACAGTCTGTAATAACCAGGATTGAACCTTTTATAACTTCTCCTGGCATAAAGTTCTTTCCATTAAAATGAAACTGTATTGTTGCAGTTTCTCCCTGGAAAGACTCCTGTCCAAGTACAATATAGTGGCAGCTGGTACATACAATCCCTTTCATAACCCTGTTTCTGTTATTGGTAACAACAAAGCTGCCATCAGAGGATTCCCCTGAACCAGCTTCCAGTTTTATCTGGGACGGTGTAAGCATAAGAGCTGCCGGACCGTTTTTGAATATTCCTTTTGCTATCTCATCTACTTTTTCTTTCATATACTCCTCCAGATGCCACTGCCAGCTTGACATTATTATTTCTATTATAACACTTTTTATATGCATGTGTAAAGCATTGTACCACAGACTGGAATGAAACATCATTTTTCTTGTTTATTATTTAGCTTGTTACCAATATAAACAGCAATTCCAGCACTGGATTTATACATTTTACAAAAACCATACAAAATATAGTTGCTTTGGTTACAGCTTAAGTGTAATATAGGCTATAGGCAGCAGGTTTCCTATAAACAGAAAGAGAGGTCTTGTTATTTTGATAGAACACAAAGAACATTTTCATGGAAGCGACTTAGAAAAAATAGAAATGGCATATGGTATTAAAAAGGAAGATATTACCAGCTTCTCCGCTAATGTCAACCCACTTGGTATTTCATATAAGTTAAAAAATGAATTAGCTTCACATATTGATGCCATTACTTCTTATCCAGACAGGGAATATACTTCCCTCCGCAAATGTATTGCAGAGTATGCAAATGCTGACTATAAAAACATAATTGTTGGCAATGGCTCTACAGAACTTATTTCACTTGTTATACAGATTTTAAAACCTTCCAAGGCTCTTATAGCAGGTCCTGCATACTCTGAATATGAACATGAAGTTTCACTTTATAATGGCAGGTCCCACTATTTCAGGCTTCAGGAATATGAGGATTTTAATTTGAATTTTGAAGCACTTAAAAAAGCTCTTACGTCTAAAATTGATTTACTTATATTATGCAACCCTAACAATCCAACTTCTTCACAGATTAACAGGGACATTATGCGCAAAATACTTGATACATGCAAAGAAAAAGGTATTTTTGTAATGGTTGATGAAACTTATGTAGAATTTTCAGAAGATTATAAGAATATAACTTCAATCCCACTTACTGAATATTATAATAATATTATAATACTACGTGGTATTTCAAAGTTCTTTGCTGCTCCTGGGCTAAGGCTCGGATATGCGGTATGCAGTAACCGGCAGCTGCTTAAAGAAATAGACAGCCACAAGAATCCATGGACAATAAATTCGCTTGCTGCTATTGCAGGTGAAATAATGTTTAATGATAAAGAGTATATTAACGAAACAACAGACCTTATTTCTTCTGAAAGAAAACGTATATGCAAAATTCTTGAATCAACACCTGGAATAAAGTTTTACAAACCTAATGCCAACTTTATTCTGCTGCGTATATTAAATGACAATATTACTTCAGAAGATTTATTTGAAGCAGCAATTAAAAAAGGACTTATGATAAGGGATTGCTCTACTTTCCCATTTCTTGACAATAAATATATCAGGTTCTGTTTTATGAAACCAGAAGATAATGATGCACTTCTTAATGTGATTCTTAATAAGATTAAATAACTGGCTATTCCTATGGTGTATTTGAAGATTGCACAAATTTACTGGCTATGGCAATTTTCACTTTACTTGAAAATAATGTGACCGCAATTCCAATAGCTTTAAACAATGGGTAGTCCACAATATTAAGAAGCAGGATAAGTATTTACTTACCTGCTTCTTAATAACTCCAAGATAATAACTATTTGTTAATAATACAGATTTCACATTCATTATCACTATTAGAAATTATAAACAATTCTTTTGCCACATCATCATAACCACATACTAATTCCCTTTCATCCCATGAAAGCTGTCTTTTTGCCTGTTGCATATCTATTCCCATTGTATTAATTCTTCTAACAGCTTTATCTCCTTCATACAATTTGTAATTCCATCCATTTTCTATAAGAACTTTTTCCGCTGTATCATATTCTATTCCTAAAATTACATAACATATCTGCATCATAAGAAAATCCGTAAGTGTATCAGAGCACAATTCCCACCCTGCTGGCTCATTATCCTCAAAAAGCAGATATAAAGGTGGGTCTTCTTTATCCATATCGTCTTTACATATACCATATGTTACAACACCTGTACCATAACCAGACCCTGTAATAAGATAATCTTTAGTGTATTTATACCAGTCCTCCTTTGGAATCTTAGAATAAATATAATAATCATCTTCCTCACACCATTCAGGGTCTTCATCCCATTCTTCCCTACGCTCTTCTATTATTGTTTTAATTTCTTCATATAAGAACCCAGGACTTCCACTAACTTTTAAATCACAAGTTGAAAGCATTGGGCACTCATATGCTATGCGTAAAAAACTGCTAAGAGAAGCCGGCATCTTAATATTATACTCACGTTCAAATTGATTAATCATTGTATCCCCAGATGGTTTATTATAGCCAAGAATTCTAAGAACCTGGTCTGCTGTTAAATCATAGTTTACTGGCATATAATTTTCTCCTTATAAAACTAAATTGTATATTTAACCCTTATTCCAATTATCTATAATATCTTTAATCTCGCTCTTATCCTTATTAGTAATATCTGCTATCTCTGGTATAGAAAAACCTTTATGGTTCATTTGTATTATTACAGTTCTTATTCCTTCTTCTATCCCTTTTTCTATCCCTTTTTCTATTCCTTCTTCTATCCCTTGGTTCCTTATTCTTTTTGCCTCATAATCAAGTACCTGCCCTACCATAATCTTCTTCACCCCTTCCCTTACTTTACTGTATTTAGCTGCTATATGCTCTGCTACCTTGCTGGACATATCCATTAATGTACACTTTGTATATTCATTTATAAACCCTTTATCTTTTAATTCCTCTAGTTTTATCTTTATTTTCTGGTATTCTCTTTCCAGGTTATTAAATTTCTCTTCATCTGACTCATATTCTTCCAGTTTCCGCTCATGGTTAAAGATATAAAATGGCAAAAGGAAAAGCAGGTCTTTCTCAAAAAGTTCTTCCCAGCTGTATGACTTCATCTTCACTACCCTGGTATCATACTCCACTGTCCCTCCTGGTGTATTTATCCTTGTCCTCATTTTATCTCCAATGGACTTGCCTGCCCTGAGTTCCAGTACTGCTGAATTAGGGAAATCCAATACAAGCACACCCTCCTCTATCTTTCCACCATCAAGTGCTATCTGGGCATCATATTCAAAAAACCTGGCAAGTATACTTCTGTCTGTACCACTTTCACATTCCCAGTGGTATTTCTTTTTCTCTTCTGCTGATACCTCAAAAAATGTATCTGTTATTCTCTTGTCCTCTTTTCCATCTTTCTGGTTAAGGAAATGCTCATTCTGCAAAAATGTTATTTCTTCTGTACCTTTATAGTGTTCCCCAAAAGCTTCATTTAACAACGGCAGCACAAGCCTGCTGCAGTCATTCAGCAGTGTCCTGAATACATCATCATAAGGTGTATTTGCCATTCTG
>CAQGLR010000009.1 GCA_948794795.1 uncultured Lachnospiraceae bacterium
TCTAAACCATCGGTTTCTTCATGTCAAGCTGACCTGTGAACAGTAACGAATTTATAAAACGGATGTGACTAAAATTTTTACAGCCTTGTATCTTTCCAGACACTTTGTTATAATAGAAAAGTGTTGCTTAGGTGAAAATTAATTCCAGGAGGATAAAGATGTACAATATTTTAAAGGATTTTCTAGAACCAAACCAGATAGCGGTAGCTGGCATTCTTGTAGCATTTGTGCTTACATTTGCTGGTCTTAGGTTCCCGTTTCCATTCCTGCCTGTTGACCATGGCAGGGAGTTTGCTGTAAATGGTGCACTTTCAAAGGGAAAGACAAGAGGTGTTGGATTTACATTTGTAATAGTATTTATAGCCTGTTCATTGCTATTTATGCCAATAAGCAGGGAATACATAATATATTGTATATTATTGCTGGCAGTAATGCTTAGTGGTTATCTTGATGATGCCTCAAAGACGCCTTGGAATGAGTATAAGAAGGGTATTATTGATTTAGCAATATCTATAATGACAATGTGGACTTTTGTAAATTATAACCCAGGTTTATTAAAGATACATATAGGTACTTTTCTTATAGATATACCTGTACCAGTTTATTTTATACTTGGTATTATACTTTTGTGGGTATCTATTAATGTTACAAACTGTACAGATGGTGTTGATGGGCTTTGTGCAAGTCTTTGTTGTGTTGTAATATCTTCTTTTACAGTAATTTTTGCAAAAGAGCTTGGGTATTATGTAATTACAGGTTTTATATTTGTATCTGTGCTTCTTGCATACCTTTATTTTAATTCATCTCCAAGCAGTATGCTTATGGGGGATGCAGGTTCAAGGGCGCTTGGATTTTATATAGCCATAATTGCTATGAAAACAGGGCATCCGCTGGCATATATATTACTTGCACTGGTTCTTATACTTGATGGCGGGCTGGGTCTTGTTAAAGTATCACTTAAGAGGTTCTTGAAAATATCAATATTAACCAATACAAGGACACCCTTGCATGACCATGCAAGGAAAAATAAAGGCTGGTCTGATACCCAGGTTGTATTCAGGTATATTATATTCCAGATAATATGTGCTTTAATTGCATATATTATAGTTGCAATAAAGTAAAAATTTAAAAAATAAATAAAATTGTGGTTAAAGTGAACAGGCGGCTGTTATATAGAATAGCTGCCTGTTTACTTAATGATACCAGTAATATACTGTTTTACTGGGAGGTATCTTGTTTTGTTTTAATTGTAATTCCATTATCACATTGCAGGTTTGGATTAACCAGTTTACTTTTAAGATATGGGCACTTGCTTATATCAAGTTCTTTAATTTTATTACCTTCACAATGTAGTTCACCGATTTCTGGATTATTTGTTATATCTAGCGAATCCAGTTTATTATTTCTGCAGTCAAGATATCTAAGGCTTGATAATTTTGTTATATCTAATTTATCCAATCCACAGCTGCTGCATAATAAAGTATATAGAAATTTTACATTGTCAAGTGAAAGCCCTGATAGAGGATTGTTACTGCAGTTAAATTCTGAAAGTTCTTTATTGGCAGATAAATCCAGGCTGGTTATTTTATTGTTATTACATTGCAATAATGAAAGTTTTGTACATCCACTTATATCAATTTCTGTTAAATTATTATTACTACATATAAGTTTGTCCAGTACAGGTTTATTACCAAGCAGCAGCCCTTTGCCAGATAATCCTCCATTATCACATTCAATACGTTGTAGTTTGCTATTGTTTTTTAAATTTAGCTTTTCAAGTTTATTTTCACTGCAAAGTAAAGTATTTAATTTTTTAATAGAAGTAAAATTAAGTTTCTTACATCCATTTCCATTTATATTTAACCAGCTGATATTATTAATATTGTCCAGATTAATTACTGTAAGTTTGTTGCCATCAAGTTCAAGTGAATCCAGCTTTTGGTTATTAGATAAATCTATTTTGCCAAGTTTATTATTTGACAAGAATAATGAATCCAGCTTTTTATTATTAGATAAATTGATTTCTTTAAGTTTGTTGTCATTAAGGAACAAAGTTACCAGGTTCTTATTTTTAGATAAATCTATTTTATTAAGATTACTTGAACTTAAAGAAAGGGTGGTTAGTTTGGTAAATTTTCTTATATCAAATCCAAGTTTTATCTTATTTCCTCCGCCAGCACGGAGATAGCTGAGATTTGTACATCCATATATAACCAGTTTATTAAGTTTTGCCTTTTTTCTTACAGCACATCCATATTCAACATCAGGACAGTCAATTTTTTCTAATGATTTGTTATCTTTTATAACCAGTTTTTTAAGTCCTTGGTTAGAATCAATAATTATAGTTTTCAGGTTATTAAATACAGGAATTTCTATACTGCCTGTAAGTCCACATTCTTCCCATGTAATTGATTCAAGATTTCCCTTTTTATCCCATGTATAGTGTCTGTCATATTCTATATCTGTGGAAAGCGTTGCACCTTTTTTAATCTGTTCACTTACGATTTTCTTAAGTTTTGCAATATCTGCTTTGTTTTTACTGGCAGCTCCAGCCTGTTTTGGAATTGTTAAAAATATTCCAGCAAAAATTATTGTTAAAATAAAGATTTTATTTATCTTTTTCATATTTTGTACCAAGTATACAAACACAAATGGTAAATAATGGTGTTTGCTTTTTGTATCCTTTCCTATTTTTTTAGCTATCTGTGGTAATATTTATTATTGTATAATTATTGTTTCTGCGTCATATGTAAAAGAGTCCTTGTCTGTTTCAAGAAGTTTTGGGCAATTACTTAAATCGAGGCCTGTTATATTATTGCCTTTGCAAAGCAGTTTCCTAAGCTTTTTATTATTGGAAAGGTCTAGTGAAACCAGCTGGTTATTACTACAGCTAAGGATATCCAAGTTAGTTAAACTTGAGGTATTTAATTCTTTTAAATTGTTATTTTTACAATATAATTTAATAAGGCTGGTTGTTTTATCAAGATTTAATTCTGTAAGGCCGCAGTCACTGCAGTTAAACCTGGTTAAAGCAGTACACCCGTTTAAATCAATACTTGTTAATTTTTTATTATTATGGCAGTCCATAAATGTAAGCTCCGGTTTTTCACCAAGCAGCAGTCCGCCATCAGATAATACCCCATCTGCAGTCCTTAGTGAAACCAGTTTTTTTGAATCACTTAAATCAAGTTTTGTTAATTTTGTACTTTCACATGTGAGAATTTTTAAATTTTTTAAAGTAGTGAAATAGAATTCTGTACATGGATTAAAGCTTATATTCAGATATTCAGTTTTAGTATTGTTTTTAATATCAATAGCAGAAAAATTATTAAAATCTAAAACCAGGGTCTGGATATTTTTATTATTAGATAAATCTATTTTTTCAAAATTATTATGTGAAATATCTAACCTTGTTAATTTCTTATTATTTGATATGTCCAAATTTTTAAGGCTGCAGAACTGCAGGTTTAATTCTTTTAAATTAGTGTACCTGCTTAAATCAAGACCAGAACTTCCAGTTTTTATTTTATTAGCATTATATATTGTTATGGATTTAAGGTTAATACAGCCTTTTATTTCGATTTTATCATATGGAAAATAAACAGACTGTTCATTTTCGTAATCTTCATAACCAAAAAATGCAATCTCTTCTAATGATTTGTTATCTTCTACAGTTATACTTTTTAATTCCTTACTGCGGCTTATTTTCAGGGATTTTAATTTATTAAATGAAGGAATTTTAATATCTCCAATAAGATTACAATAATCCCATGAAATTGATTCAAGCCTGCCGTTTTTATCCCATGTATAATTGTAATCATTTTCTATATCTTTGGAAATGGTGGCTCCCTTTTTTAGCTGTTCATTTACAATTTTCTTAAGTTTAGCTATATCATTTGCATTTCTTTTGGCTGCCTTTGCATTGGCTGGAGGAATTAATGCCAGGCAGAAAAAGGTGATAAATATGGTTATTATTTTTTTCATAATTATTTATATATCCTTTCTAAAAATGTTGTTTTTATTATTTTAACATAATTACCATACCCAAATTATTAAATTTTCTTTAATCCATAAAATACAATATTTATAAAATAAAACATGTGATATAGTTATTTTTTGTTACATATATAGTATGTATATGTGCTTTTTAAACTTACAGGACATTGCCTTTTAAGGTTTTATATAGTAAAATAATATTATGCTGGTCTTAGGCAAAATTATCCAGAAGGGGTGAGAAGTATGGCAGTAGTAAGGACAGTTCTTATAATTGATGATAATAAAGAAGACAGGGAAATGATATCTGGCTTTTTAAATGGGGACTATAATATTATAGAACCAGAAGACAGTAAAGATGCCATAAGGGTTTTGGATGCCAATGCAGGTATAATTGCTGCTGTTATTCTGGATATTACTTCCGATGTGAAATCAGGATATGGTTTTTTGCATATTATGAAGAAGAGGAAAAACCTTTCAAAGATTCCTGTTATAATAACAGCGGTTACAGATAATGATGAACTAGAGATTAATGCATTATCAATGGGTGCAGGTGATTTTATCTATAAGCCATACAATCTGGTAGTATTACAGAAACGTCTGGATAATATTATCAGGCTTAGTGAGAATGCATCAATGGCAAAATATTTACAGAAAGACCGGCTTACAGGCGTATATTCAGAAGAGATATTCTGCAAAAAAGTTTCACATATGCTTTTTGAAAATCCTGGACTGGAATATTGTATTGTATATTCTGATATGGAGAATTTCGGACTGCTTAAGGATTTGTTTGGTGAAAATGCAGGTAATAATATTCTTGTATATATGGCAAGAGTTTTTAAGCATTTTATAGGTGGGGATGAACTTTGTGGAAGGATGGAAGCAGACCATTTTATACTTTTTCTTAAATATAATAAAGAAACATTAAATAAAAATCTTGAATCTATAGTAAAGATTATTAATGATTTTCCAGTTAGTATGTCTATCAGGCTTAAGTTTGGTGTATATAAGATAGATGATATAAATATGCCAGTACAGGCTATGTGCAGCAGGGCAGTGCTGGCGGCTGATACAATAAGAGGCAGGTATGGGCAATATGTTGCATATTATGATAAAGAAATCTGGGAAAAGCAGCTGTATGAACAGGAAATAATTAATTGTATGGAAGAGGCACTTAAGGAAAAACAGTTTATTGTATATTTCCAGCCTAAGTATGACCTGGAGTCGGAAAGGATTGCAGGAGCTGAAGCGCTAGTCCGCTGGCAGCATCCAGAAAAGGGGTTTATGAGTCCAGGAGAGTTTATACCTCTTTTTGAGAAAAATGGATTTATTACAGAACTTGATAAATATGTGTGGGATGCTACTTGTGGTTATATAGAAAACTGGATAAAGAATGGCTATCCTGTTGTACCAGTATCTGTAAATGTATCAAGGACAGATATTTACAATCCAGATTTTATAGAAATAATACTTGGAATTATACATAAACACCATCTTGAACCAGAAAATATACATCTTGAAATTACAGAAACAGCATACACTGATAATCCAGGACAGATTATAGATGTTGTTAAAAAGCTTAAACTTATTGGTTTTGTTATAGAAATGGATGATTTTGGTTCAGGGTATTCTTCATTAAATATGCTTAATGAGCTGCCTATTGATATACTTAAACTTGATATGGGATTTGTGCAAGGTGATATGAAGACAAACAGCAACAATATATTAAGTTTTATTATAGGACTGGCAAAATGGATGGATTATGCAGTAGTTGCAGAGGGCATAGAAACAGAAGAACAAATACAGATGCTTAGGAATATGGACTGTAATTTTGTACAGGGGTATTATTATGCACAGCCTATGCCTCCAGATGAGTTTGAAGCATATATGTTAAAACATAATACTATTGGTAAAATGGATGATATAAATATAGACGGACTGGAGGAGCTTAAGTTTAAAAAGTCACAGGGAGTTATGCTTATAGTTGACGACCTGGTGCTTAACCGTAAGATATTAAGCACATCCTTTTCTTCGTATTTTAAAGTTGTTGAAAAAGAAAATGGTGCTGATGCATTTGAATATATAAAAGAGAATTATAAGGATATAGATATAATAATGCTTGACCTTGTAATGCCAGTTATGGATGGTTTTACACTTATGAAACATCTTGGAAAGGATGAAAGATATAAACATATTCCAGTAATTGTAACATCACAAGCTGGAGAGAAAAGTGTCAGGAAGTCATTTGAACTTGGTGCTGTTGATTTTATTGAGAAACCATATAATTTGAGGATTATACTTCATAGAGTACAAAATGTAGTTATGGCATCTAAGAAATAAAAATTTATTAAGAGTTGAAAATTAAAAGAATAGTGTTATAATAATGGAAATTGTAAAATAATAAAGGAGGTTTTATGTTATGAATAAAAGAATTATAGCAATAGGTTTAGCATTAAGCCTTAGCAGTTTGTCATGTATTACTGCACAGGCAAAGAAAATTTCAAGTAATACAGAAGCAGAGGAACTTGCATTGGATTATGTTAAAGGTGCTACAGTTTTACATGTAGAGGAAGATGACGATGATGGTGTATGGGTATATGAAGTAGATATGAAGAAGGGTGGCAAGAAATATGAGCTTAAGTATAATGCTTCAAATGGAAAGCTGGTTGAATACCAGTGGGAAAAGATAAGCCATAAGAGAGCCAGCAAGAAAGTTTCAGAAAAGACTATACGCCGTATGGCAGGGAAAAAGGTTAAAAATGCAACAATTACAGAATTTGATTACGATTCAGATGATGCAAAATATGAAATCGAAATGTATGATAAAAATAAAAAATATGAACTGGAATATAGTGCCGATGGAACATTGGTTTCTTATAAGTGGGAAAAGTTATAATGTGGTAATTCTAAAAGATAATAAGGAGAACTTTAACAAGAAATTACTTTAAGATATTTTAAGAAAGGCTGTTACACAAAGTAAGAATGATACATGGTATAGTGGGTTATATAAATATATAAGCTATGTTTTGTATACATTATACTTAGTGTGGCAGCTCTTTTTAATTTAACAGTAATTAATAAGTGTTAGAGATATTATAGGTATTATTATAAAAATAATATGTTTTAAAAGAAAGTATTATAATAAGTGAATGTCATATACTTTAATTTGATATGGACATATTTACAAGTAAATGATATAATTAGGATATTAAATGGTACCAATATGGAGGAAATGAATTATTTATGGATGGGAATATATATATTGCATTGTGTGATGATGAGCAATATGTGCATGAAAGAGTTGATAACATGTTAAAAGAATATTTTGCAGAAAAAGATTGTGATTATGGAATTGTACATTTTTTTTCTGCAAAAGAACTGTTAGAAAGTAAGGAAAAGTTTAATGTTTTGATGTTAGACATAGATATGCCAGATATGGATGGTATAGAGGCTGCGCAAAGGCTTGCAGAGCAGGACAGGCAATATAGGATTATTATGCTTACAGGTAAACCTGAACGTTTTAAAGAAGCATTTAAAATTGGTGCATACAGGTTTGTGACAAAACCTGTAGATAAAGAAGAATTTAATGAGGCTCTGGAAGATGTAGCCAGGTCATTGATGGGGTGTTGTAAAATACAGGTACGGTTCCAGAACAAGCTATGCCAATTTTGCCAATATAACATTGATTATATAGAAGCTTGTGGTGATTATGTTAAAATTTATATAGATAACAGGATATGTGAAAGTGACAGGACATTAAAAAGCTGGAAGGATGAGCTTGATGACAAGCTTTTTACAGATTGCCATAAAAGTTACATAGTAAATCTTGAAAAGGTAAAACAAGTTTGTAAAAATAACATTGTGCTTAAAAATGGAAAGGAAGTTCCAGTTTCAAGACGCAGACATAGTGATGTTATGCAAAAATTCGTGGAATATGATATAAGCAACCATTAAATGTAATTATTATAAAGGGGAGATTAACAGAATATGGAATGGGTGTTAAATGTAATTATGTTTATTGAGGTAATAGTTGAATATATATCTTTCTTTTATATTATTTTCCGTAAAAGTTTGTGTGCCGGTTCTATAAAAAGAATTTTATATATTATTCCTGTTATTATATTGCTGGGATATTTAGGATTTATTAATTGGGATGTTGCAATATTAAATTTAGCAGGTGTATTTACTTCTGTTTTTATGACTAAGTATTTTTTTGAGATTTCAGTTAGAGAAACTGTAAAACTATATTTTGTAGCCTTTTCTTCGTTATCTTTTTTAGAAACAATCATGTACTATATAGTAGAAACATTGTATAATGTAGGGAAGCCTGGTACATGTGTTATATATCTGTTATGTATTATTATAGAATTATGGGTATATTATTTTATTTTAGGAAGGAAATTGGATAAAGAAGCATTTAATATGCCTGGGATAATCTGGTTGCTTATTTCCATAGTGATATTTTTACTTGCATTAATGATATCTTATTTTACATTTATTTTAACAGAGGTATTACATAGACAGGGTATAAATAAAGGGGTTATATTAATAACAGCAGGAGGTTTCGTAGTTTTTGTATTAAACTATTTTGTTCTTTATTATTATAATATTAAGCAAAAATATAGTTTTGAAACAAGTATGCTTGAAACATATAATGAGCAACAAAAAAAATACTTTGAGCAGCTTCTTTTAAAGGAGCAAGATACTAAGCAGTTCAGGCATGATATTATATCTGAATTATCACAAATACAAAGTTTTTTAGAAAAAGATGAATATGAAAAAGGAAAAGAATATATATCAGAAATGTTAATGGGTATTTCACAAATTAGTAAAGCTAGTTATGATGTTGGTAATGAGATTATAAATACTGTAATAAATTATTATCTTATTCCTTTAGAAGAAAAAATAAGTATTAAGGTAAAAGGATTTATCAGTAATGAACTAAACATTTCTATGAGAGATTTGTGCATTATAAGTTCTAATATCGTTAAAAATGCAGTAGATGCATTAGAAGATTATTCTGGTAATGCAGGAGAAATTAAAGTTGAGGTAAGACAGGGAGAAAGTTTTTGGCTTATGAGGGTTCAAAATACAATGATGAACAATAATATTATATTAAAAGATGGTATTCCTGTAACAACTAAAAATAATAGTGAACTGCATGGTTTTGGCATAAAAAATATAATTTCATCAGTAGATAAATATAATGGAGAGTATAATTATAGAATAGAAAATGGTTATTATATAGCAGAAGTTTATCTTAAAATATGACCGTTTGCCGGATTATTGAACCGTTTATCGGAAATAAGTTGAAAATTGTAAATTAAAGTAGTAGGCTATGAGTATAGAACTTGTAGCTTATTTTTTATGAAAGAAGACAATAATGTTTTTAACTTTTTTTGATATATTCTGGAAGATTTTAGGATGGTAGTAAATATTACATGGTTTTATGTCTTTGAGAACATAATATTTATCAATTTACAGTATTGGGAATTAACAAAGTTTTCATAGTTTACAAGGTTTTGTAAACTATGGAATAAAATAAAAAATTATAGATACAAAATTAACAATACTATCTATCTACATATAGAACAAAGAGAAGTTACTTATTAAATTTTATCAATGTTTTTATATTTACTTTAAAATTTGTTTTATAATTAAAACTAGTGGTAAGATTTAATTCTTGTTGGTTTTATTTATGCTGGTAATAGAAAATTATAATTTTATCTGGATTTTGTACATAAACTTTTTATTTAATATAACAAAAAATTCTAAATATTTTTAATATGCCTTTTTTATATTAAAGTGAGTTATTACAGTTTTCATGTTATGGCAATTGATTACTGGTTTTTGTGATGTGAATTTGAGTTACCAAAGTTTTAAAATTTGACAGGAAGTGTGTATTGTTTTGTGTGATTATTTGTATAAGTATTAAGATTAGTTTAGTATAAAATTATGTTAGGAGGGATTTATTATACAGGAGGTAAATAGGGCTGTAGTTAATGATCTTTTTAATTTAAAAAAATATAAAGAAGTTGTAGTGTTATATGATGAGTTAGTAAAAGTACAAAATGTAAAATTAACAGAAGAAGAATTAAGAAACTATATGATATGTTTACAAAAAAGACTTAGATATAAGGAGAGTATTGAGATAGCAGAGAGATTGATTGCTTATAATAAAGATAATAGTATTGAATTATTAAATTTATGTATTTGTTATGGAAAGCAAGGAGATTATAAGAAAGCTATTAAATATTATGAAAGAATATTGAAAAATAATCCAAGATTTGATGAGCAATTAGGATATTATGCATATTTACTTTCTCAAGATAACAGATTAGAAGAATCAAAAAAGTTATATAATATAGCAATTAATAATGAGCCTGATAATGCTTGGTATATTAGTCATTATGCTTTGCTGTTGGAACAGATAGGAGAAAATTATGAGGCAGCTGAATACTTGGAAAAAGCTATAAGTATTAAACCAAATGATACATGGATAATAAAAAAGTTTGTTTTTTTATATGGAAAAATTAATGGTTATAAAAAAGCATATGAATATTATTTAAATTTAATTGAAAATAATAAAGAAAATTTTAATTTGTTTTTAAATTATGCTGAATATGCAATTATTAATAATGATGTTGAATATGCAAAAAAAATATTATTAAAAGTTAAAGTTGATAGAATGCCATGTGTATTACAGATGGTTACATATTTTTATTTGTGTTTTATAGCATTATATGATGAAAATAAAGATAATTTTGAAACATATAAAAAATTGCTTTATATGAAGAGAGTAAATTATAATGCATATATTCATAGAGATTTTTTATTATTAAATAAATTTTCAAAAGAAAAATTAAGCGAAGAAAATAATGTTTTATATAAACAAATACTTAAAATTTTAGAGGAAGGTAATTGATAGAAATGAAAATTGTTGATTTAAGTACATATATAGAGGATACACCTTCTGAGCCAATGAAAGTAAAAGTTAAAACAAGACCACACTCTGGAGGAAATAAATTTGGGAGAAAACTTGTTTTTTTTGGAAAGGCTAGTTTTGGGCAAAGAATTAAAAAAATAGTTAAGTATATAAATGGAGCAGAAAGAATTACTAAAAACAGTTTTCCAAATGGAGAGTTTATAAATGAAGAAACTATTTCTTTATCTACACATACAGGAACACATTTAGATGCACCAGCTCATTTTGGAACTAAGTGTCAAAATAAAAAACCTAAAACTATTGATAAAATACCACTTGAATGGTGTTATGGAGATGGAGTTTTGCTTGATTTTAGTAATAAAAAAGGAGGGGAAGAGATAACACAAATAGATATAGAAAATAAGCTTCTAGAAATAAGTTATGAAATAAAACCTTTTGATATTGTATTAATTTATACAGGTACAGATAAATTGTGGGGAAGCCCAAGATATTTTTTTGATGCACCAGGATTAAGCAGAGAAGCAGTAAAATATCTTCTATTAAGGGGTGTAAAAATAATAGGCATTGATACATATTCATTAGATAGACCTATTATGACAATGGTTAATGAGTATTATATAACTAAGAGTAAAAATGTTTTATGGCCAGCACATTTTATTGGACGGGAATATGAATATTGTCATATTGAAAGGTTAGCGAATTTAAATTCTATTGGTAAAATAACAGGATTTAAAGTTGCATGTTTTCCAATTAAATTGAAAAATCTTTGTGCAGGATGGATTCGTGCAGTAGCAATAATAGAATAATTGATTGAGGAAATGTATTATGAATGTAAAAGAGAAATTAAAAAAAGTAAAATTAGAAAATAATTTAGCAGAAAAAGTTATAGTTGATTCATTATGGTCAAAATTTGCTGTATTCATTATTGGAAGTGGAGCAATGTCTATTGATGATGCTTCTAAAATTAACGAAATAATTTATAAAAAATATATGGATAATAATTATGTAAAAGTTAATATGATAGCTAGGATTGGAGGAATACCTGATTTTATTCATTATGATTTTATAAGATCAGAAGTTACAAAAAGAACTATGAATGGTGAAATTTCATTAATAGATTTTGATGATTCTATAATAAATGCTATGAATGTAAAAACAAATGACATGGTTACTTGTGTAAAAGTATTTAATGAAGCTGGAGAAGAAAAATTGTCTATGTATAATGCTGAGGTAAATTTGATATGTCATGAGATTGAAAAAATAGTATTGGAATAGAAATTTTTGAAAAGTGAGGAGATTTATAATAAACTTTGGAGGATAATAATGAATATATATGAAGAAATAAAAGAGATATTAATAAAAGAAATGGAGATAGAATTGGATGATAGTATAAGTGAGAATGCATCATTTAGAGATGAACTTGATATTGATTCCTTGGAAAAAGTTGAGTTGGCAACAAGTATTAATAGTAAATTTAAATTAAATATACCATTAGATAAAATAATACAATGTGATACTATATTTGATTTAATTCAGTGTATTGAAGATATAGAAAATAGGAGGAAATAATTTATGGGATATACAGTAAATTCAATTGTTATTGATAAAAATATAAACAAAGTATTTGAAATTATTAATGATGTAAACAATTGGCCTGTATTACATGGTTATAATAAGGTAGAGTTAAAAAATAGGGAAAAATTATGTGATGGAAATGAAAGAATTATTTTTGAAGTTTTTGCAGAAGATAATGGGGAAATTGAACATTGGATTTCTCAAAGGATTATAAATTATAAAAATTATTCTGCGCAGGGAGTACGTTTAGAGCCAGTATATCCATTTAAATATTGGATTTTAGATGTTATTTTGTCATCTGTAAGTAATGGAACGGAAATGAAATGGATATAGGATTTTTCAATGCATAGTGATACAGGATATACCGACTTTGAAATAGAGAAACATATTAATAGTGAAAGCATAAAAGAAATGATGGTATTTAAAAAATTTATTGAAGATATGAAATAAAGAATAAACTTAATATTAGTTACAGATAGGAAAATTTAAGCAAAATAATTTTGTTATACTATAGTAGGAGATGGATTTGGATGAATAGAGTAGTAATTACTGGAATAGGACTTGTAACACCAGTTGGTATAGGTAAAGAAGATTTTTGGAATAGTAATATATATGGTAAAAGTGGAACTAAAAGTTTACCTAAGTTTGATAAATTTCATTTTGAATCAACTGCTTTTGGTTATGTAGATGATTTTAATCCTTTACAATTTGGACTGAAATTATCAGAAATAAGGAGAATGGATAGATTAACACAGTTTGCAATAGTTGCTGCAGATGAGGCAGTAATAGATGCTAAAATAGATTGGAAAACTATAGATAAGGAAAGAGTTGGTGTTAATATAGCTAATGCTGTAGCAGGTACTAAGTTTATGGACGAGGAGTTTTTAGTACTTACTAATAATGGAATGAATGATTATTTGAGTATAGAGGATGTATCACCATATGCTTATTCAAAATCTATGCCTAATACAACATCAAATGAGATTGCCGGAAGATATGGCTTAAAAGGTAGCTGTTGTACAATATCAACAGGTTGTACAGCTGGAATTGATTCAATTGGTTCCCTTTTTGATGAAATTCGTTTAGGCAATTTAGATATGGCAATTGGAGGCGCATCTGAAGCTCCAATTACACCCATTACAATTGCTGCTTTTGAAAGTGTTGGAACATTATCAAAGCATAATATTCCATGTGAAAAAGCTTCAAGACCATTTGATGCTACAAGAAATGGATTTGTCTTAGCAGAAGCTTCTGCTATAGTTATTTTAGAAGAGTATAAACACGCTAGAAAAAGAGGTGCACATATTTATGGTGAGATAAAGAGTTATTCATCAGGAAATAATGCTATACATATGACTGGATTACAACCAGATGGTGAAGATTTAGCTAATGTTATTGAAAATGCAATTTATGAAGCTGGAATTAATAAAGAAGATATTGGATATATAAATGCTCATGGAAGTGGAACAAAACAAAATGATAATAATGAAACAGGAGCATTTAAAAGGGTCTTTAAAGATTGGGTATATAATATACCTATTAGTTCAACTAAGTCGATGTTAGGTCATTCATTAGGTGCTGCTAGTGCTGTTGAAATTATAGTATGTTGTTTTGTCTTGGAAACTCAGATTATTCCTCCAACAATTAATTATGAAAATAGAGATGAGTACTGTGATTTAAACTATGTTCCTAATAATGCTATTAAGTCAAATGTTAAATATGTTCTAACAGATGCAAGTGGTTTTTCAGGAATCCATTCAGCGCTTATTTTAGGAAAAATTTAGGAGGAAGTCAAGTATGGTTAAAAATAGAGTAGTAATAACTGGTTTGGGAATTATATCATCTTTGGGAAAAACTATAGATGAGTTTTGGAATGGATTGGTTGAAGGAAAGTCTGGAATAAAATGTATTAGTAAATTTGATACTAGAGGATTTAATTGTAAAGTTGCTGGAGAAGTAAATGAATTTAGTTTATTGAATTATGGTATGTCTAAGAGGTTAGAACAT
The DNA here is from genome assembly GCA_948794795.1 of uncultured Lachnospiraceae bacterium. GTDB lineage: Bacteria > Bacillota > Clostridia > Lachnospirales > Lachnospiraceae > Butyribacter. Next base: position 14,522 of record CAQGLR010000009.1, read on the forward strand.
AAAATTGATGATTTTACAAAGTATGCATTAGCAGCAACTGAAATGTGTATTAGAGATTCAAAAATTGTTTTAAAAGATATATTTCAAAAGGATATAGGAATATTTGTAGGAAATTGTCTTGGTGGTGTTGGGTTTGGTGAAAAAGAATTATATAATTTATATAGGAATGGTAGTAAAGCAGTTAGTCCATATCAAGCTATATCTTGGTTTTATGCAGCACCACAAGGTCAAATATCTATTTATTATAATATAAAAGGGTATAGCAAAACATATGTAGCAGACCGTATTAGTTCGGATGTAGCATTTGGAGCAGCATTTGAGGCAATAAAACTTAATAGAGTAAAACATGTGTTGGTTTGTGGTACAGAAGGACAAATGCATCCATATGGTTATCTTGGTTTTTGTCAAAGTAATACTATTACGACTGATAATAGTTTAGATGCATATAGACCATATGATTTAGCACGTAAAGGTTTGGTTATGGGAGAAGGTTCAGGAACTTTATTACTTGAAAATTTATCAAGTGCATTAGAAAGAAATGCACTAATATATGCAGAAGTATTAGGATATGCATCAACATGTGATGGTGTAAGCTATATAAAATCTGATGAAAATGGAGAAGGTTTGAAAAGAGCAATTTCTTTATGTATACAAAGAGCTGGAATATCTAAAGAAGAAATAGACTATATTAATTTAGATGGATTAGGAAATCCAAAGGATGATTACATAGAACAAAGGATACTTAAGGACTTTTTTGGTAAATGTCTATCTAATATTTCAATGAGTGCACCTAAAGTAAGTTATGGTCATACATTTGGAGCGGCAGGAGCAATGGATATGATTGTAAACTGCTTGACTATTAAAAATGGAATAGTAGCTCCAACTATTAATTATAAATATAGAGATGAGAGTTGTGATTTAGAGTGTACATTTAATAAGAAGGTAAAAAGAAATATAAAAGTAGTATTACAGATTGCAAGAGGAAGAGGAGGAATTAATTCTGCTATTCTTATTAAGAAATATAGATAATTGTATTTGGGAGGTTATAAGTGAAAAATTATGAAAATATGATAGATATAAATGGTAGAATAAAGTTGTCTTATATAAAGAAAGGGCAAGGAAAGAAGATTATAATTTTACATGGAAATAGAGATTCTAAAACAAATTTTGATAGATTAATTGATGATTTAGCTGAGTATTATATGGTTTTTGCTATTGACTTAAGAGGACATGGAAAATCTGATAAACCTAAATCAGGGTATCAGTTTGAAGAATTTGTAGAAGATATAAAAGAATTTATAGAAGTTCTAAAAATAGAAGAATGTAGTATTATAGGGCATTCTTTGGGAGCTTCAATAGCTATACAACTTGCTTTGGCAGATGGCGGTTCTAAAATTAAAAATCTTGTTTTGATGGGAACGTCAGCAAAATTTGTTCCATTTTTTAGAATAGACATGATAAAAAAAGAAAATATTAAAAATACAGATTTATCTTCGGAAAATATACAAAATATAATTAAAAATGCCTTAAGACCTTATTTTATTCTTGAACGATATAAAAATATTGAGCCAATAGTGTTTAGTAATTGGTCAAATATGTTACCAGTTATTCATCAAGCCTTAGTAATGCAATTAAAACATCCAGATTTAACAGGGGTACTTAAAGGTATAAAACAGAGAACATTGGTTATTGCAGGAAGTGAGGATAAAGTAACACCTGTGGATTCATGTAGAAAAGTGTATAATTTAATTCCTAATGCTGAAATTGAAATTATTGAAGGTTGTGGACACTTTATGTATTTAGAAGAAGAAAAAGTGGTATTTAAAGTAATTAAAGATTTTTTATAATTAAAAATTAGAGAAAGGGTGTTATTATATAATTTTATCACAGAATGCAGTTTTAAGATTTAGGACAGGTATAAGTGTTGAAAGAAAGGAAACGTAATATGGTAATAAAAAAAGAATTACTGTTAGATGTAGAAATTAAAAAAATATATGATGATATGAGTGATGTTAATTTTTTTAATAAAATATTAGATGAAAATAATAAATTTAATATTTTATATAAAAAAGACAGATTGATAGAATATGAATTAAATATTAATGGGGTGGGAAAATGGATTTCACGTAGAATTTTATTACCAGAAAAGGCAATGTTTATAACAGAGAGGAAAAGTCCTTCGGATCCTTTTGAATATATGGTAATATTGAATATATATGAGAAGTATGGAAATATTACTAAGTTTATATATAAGGAAGAGTTTGAGATTAGTAAGGACAATAAAGAAAAAAAAGATGAGATATATAATAATATATCATGTGTCGTAAATAAAAATATGGAAATATTAGGAAAATATTATGGTATAGTAAAGGAAAGTGTAGAATAGATGAAAGAAGAAATTTTTTTTGTTAAAGATTTGTGTAAAAGGTATGGAAAAAAGCAAGTATTAAATAATATATCTTTTTCAATTAAACAGGGAGAGGTTTTAGGAATATTAGGGAGTAATGGAGCAGGAAAGTCAACAATGATTAAAATAATATCAGGTTTGTCTAAGTGTAGTAGTGGTGAAATTAATTTTGCAAATAAAGGAATGAGTTATTTAGATAAACAGTATAAAAATAATTTAGGTATTGTACCTCAAGATATTAGTCTATACGAGAATATGACTGTAAAAGAAAATCTTGTTCTTTTTAGCCGTTTATATGGATTAAAAGGAAAAATGATGTTAGTAGGTGTGAATAATTTGATTGAAGAATTACACTTAGAAGATAAAGCCAATACTGAAGTAAGAAAGCTTTCAGGTGGTATGAAAAGAAGAGTTAATATAGCTGCTGCTATTGTACATAATCCACAATTGATTATTATGGATGAACCAACTGTAGGTATAGATCCTGAGAATAGAAAAGCTGTATGGGAAATTATTGAAAATCAAAGAAAAAAGAAAAAGAGTATTATTTTGGTATCACATTATATTGAAGAAATTGAAGAATTATCTGATAATGTAATAATTATTGAAAAAGGTACTAAAGTAGCAGAAGGTTCTCCATCTAAACTTATTGAAAAGTATGGCTTATTTATAACATATAGTATTGAATTTTATAATATTATAAACAAGATTCAAGAAAAATTAATTGTTGATATCAATAATAATATTAATAGTGAAAAAATAAATGTGATTGATAATAAAATTGATATTGTAGTAAAAACAGATCAGGAAAATTATATGGAATCACTAATTGGTATGGCCAGAAGTTATAAATTGGAGATTAAAAATATTAATATAAAAAAGGCTGATCTTGAAGATGTATTTATTTCCTTTATTAAGGAACCTATTAAATAGAAAGTAATTTTGAATATAAGTGTTAATAAATAAGGAGGATAATCAATGAAATTTTTGGTATTATTAGGAAAAGAAATGTATAATTTGAGAAAAAATATTGGAGTGTTAATTATATTATTTTTGGTTCCTGTTTTTATAATTTTTATAATGGGCTATGCATTTCAAGATAAAGAGAAATCATATAAATTAGGAATTATAAATGAATCTGTTAATGAAGATGATATAGTAGAAAGTTTTTTAGATAATTTAAATGAAATTGATGCTCTTAATGTCGAAAAATATAAATCAAAAGATATAGCAAATGAAGCAGTTGATAGTGGAAATGTTGATGGGTATATAATAATTCCGAAAAATTTTGTTGATAAAACTAAATCATTTGATGATAAAGCAGAAATAAGGTTTTATGTAAATAAAGCAAGACCTATAACAGCTCAAGCATTGGAAGGAATTATAAATGGATATGTTGAAAAATACAATACTATTGCTACAGGAATTGCTACTACTATTAAAGTTATGAGTGATAATAGTGATGGATTTGATATTGAAAAAATTTCAAATGATGCAGAAACTTATATTAATGATAATAGTGCTCATATTGTACTGAATACAAAATATATAGGCGTTTCAGATAAAAATAATAGTATGTCTAGTTATAATCAGACAACATGTGGTATGACAGCTATGTTTATTTTATTTTTATGTTTATTATGGGGGTCAAGTAATATTTTAGAAGAAAAATTAGATGGAACAATGACAAGATTGAGTCTTGCTCCTGTAAAATTTTCTACAATTTTAGCATCAAAGATGTTTTATATCGCTTTACTTGCTTTTTTACAATTTATTATTTTCTTTACAATTGGTCATAAAATTTTAGATGTTCCTTTAGGGGATGTAAGGTTATTATTGTTATTAAATATTATATTTATTATTCAAGCTGCCTCATTAGGATTATTAGTTTCTGTGATAGCTAAAAATAGGTTGACTTCAATAGGAATATCGTTTTTTCTTATTATGTTGTTATCACCTTTAGGAGGTTTATGGTTTCCTTTAGAAAATGTTCCAGATGGATTTAGAAAATTTTCATCTTTACTTCCAACAGGTTCTTATATGTTGGCATTAGATAAGATAATTATACAAAATAAGGAATTTGGGAGTATAGTAACTAATTGTATTGTTATTTTGGTTTATTTTATAGTATCATTTGGTATTGCCATATTTATTCAAAAAAAGCGAGAAACAAATTAATAATACTTTTAATGAAATTAATAATTATTATTGTACATTTTTTGTATTTTACTAAAGGTAGTATTAAGTTTTAATTATTTAAACTACAGAAAATATCTAGTTTGTAAAGGATTATAAAATAATAAGTATAATATATATAGGTAAGGTATATATATTTAGGATAATATAATAATGATAATTTTATAAAAGAGATAATATGGTTTTATATTATTTAGTTATAGTAAAATATATGAGAGGATGATATTATTTGAAGTATGATGTTGCAACAAATTTTGATGAAGAATTAATAAATTATATAAAAGAAATAGATTCTAATCATGAGATTGTTTCTTTATATGGAAAGTTAAAATATGATTGTGTTGGTGGAGGCCGACCAGCAGATATGTTGAATGAAATAAATATGGATTATTTAGAAAGTTATAATAGAAAATGTAATGATTTAGGTATTGAATTTAATTATTTATTAAATCCTCTTTGTTTAGGGGGAAAAGATGTTAATTCAAAGGAGCACTTTGAGATTATTCATTTAATTGAAGAGTTAAAAAGTAGAGGAATTACAGCTGTAACAGTAAATTCACCATATTTGTGTGAAATTATAAAAGAACAATTTCCGAATATAAAGGTTACTATAGGTATTTATGCGGGTATAAATTCGTTAATGAAAGTAAAGCAATGGGTTGCTTTGGGAGCGGATGGGCTTACTCTTGTACATGATATAAATAGAAATTTTAAGTTATTAGAACATATCCTTGAATATTTAAAAGGGAAAGGAGTTTTTATTAGATTAATTGCCAATAATGGATGTTTACATCAATGTCCATTTGAAATTAATCATGGTGCAACAATTTCACATGTTAGTGTTAAGAATAAAACATCAGAATACTATGTGGATTATAGTTTGATTAATTGTTACTATAGGAGAATAAAATATATTAGTAATTTGATATCATCTGATTGGATACGTCCAGAAGATATACATGTATATGAAGAGGTTTGTGAGAAAGTTGGGAACAAAAATCTTGTTATAAAGTTAGTTGAACGAACAAAAACAACAGATTATTTAAAAAATGTTATAAAAGCTTATTTAAGCAGGCAATATGAAGGAAATCTTAATGATTTATTAAATTGGCCTAATCAATTGCAAACTCCTAGTAATCCTAATGGTTTTTTAAATGGTATATCAGATGGTGATATTAATTTAAAGATAATTAGTAAATATTTTGCTTCCTTTAATATACCTGTACCATATATTGATAATAATAAATTAGATGGATTTATAAATCATTTTATTATGAATTATAATTGCAATGATAAGCTTTGTTGGAATGGTGAAGATGTTGATATCTTAGATGAGAAAAGCAATTATTGTAAGTATTGTTATAATTGGGCTAAAAAAGTAGTGGTAATACCTGATGAAAATAAGTATCAAGATTGGATTAAAAATAATGAAGAATTAATGCAAGGAATGGTTACTAGTGAGATATTTAAGGGGATGAAGTAAAATTGATTGAATATGTAAGAATTAGAAAGCTTATAAAATGTCATGTTATGGTTGTAATTTTTAATAAATCAATTGTTGGCTGATTAAATTATTCACATTAGTTTTTCTATGGGAATAATTTATTTAAACTATATTAAAAGGTGAAATAAATGGGAGATTAGAATGAAAAAAATAATAGAGATAATAAAAAATACTGTTATTATAATTTTGTCTTTAAATTTTATATATAATTATTTTAAAATTACAAAAAATAAGAAGTATTTTTTTGTAGATATTTAATGAAAAGTATTTAATATGATTATATATTATTTTAAAAATAAACAAAATAAATTATTGTTTGAATTTATATGGAAGTGCTTTTATGTTAAGCTTTAGTATAATTAGTGTTATTAATTTTGTGTCTATAGTTTTGATCTTATTTTGGAAACTTATAGCAATCCAATAAATTACTATAGCAATCCATTAAAATACACAGAAATCAATTTTCAAAAATCTCATAAATCTTGGAAGACTCAAGCAAGCAATCCAGCATTATTTTAGACAGTGCTCTTTTTGATGAAATTCTTGTCTTATACTGCTTCAGCAGGCTGATGGAAAATTTTCGGAGCAGGTTTAAATTTTGCTGGATTGTTCTGTTCTAAATGCGGCAATAATCTTCTTCATAATGAACATCCAATAACCAATGCATCGTTTCTACTGCCCATTCCATCCGGGCATGATGAAGCAGCTCCGCCGCTGACAGTTTCCGGCTGGAAATATAATAGTGCCATTCTTCTGTTTTTCTTCCGTCTTTCTCAAATTCCGTTTTAATTGCGCCTATACAATTTAGATTTTTCCACTTTTCTTTCCCATACAGCCACGCAACATCTCCCGTGGAATAAGCGGTCTTGGTTTCAATCCGGTCTCGGTTTTTCTCTGTTTTTCTTTCACAGTCCATGCATTTCCTAAGTGTACCGTCCTGGACATATTCAGAAATTTCCCTCTCAAGGTCCGGCTGGTTGCCTTTTGTATCCAATAGGTAATCGCCTTTCCCTTTGACAATTATCTCCGCAGTTTTTTGCTGGCAGTTCAGTGCATCCGCAACAATCAGGCATCCTTCAATATCTATTTTTTCCAGCAGCTTCTGTACTGCAGGAATCCCGTTGCTTTTGGTTGAAACCGTTTCTGACGCCAGGGTAATGCCAAGTTCACAAATCTGAGTGCTAATAATGTGCAGAGGGCTGCCCATATGTTTCATCCTTGTCGTGGAACGGATTGTTTTTCTATCCAGGGAAATGGTAGTCTGGCTTCGGTTTTCGGGTAAAAACTGGGTAGCCTATCTCATCAGGCATTGATTCAGTGTGTCTGTTTTCACCATCTTCAACAGCACCAAAAGCCAATAGTAGCATGGAATGTGGTTTATTCCGAATTTCTCCTTCAAAAATCCGCTTACACGTTCACTTTCCGCCCACTGATGAATTTGACTGATATTTTTCAGACCACACAGGCTTCCGAGTACCACAATGCTAATTGCTTCTGCAATACTGCAAAAATATCCATTGTATTCTTCTGTTGTTTCTACCTCTTCAAAGAAGTCGGTTAATGTTGTTCTATCCATGCCTTCATTATATCTTATCTTTAGCTTTTTAAAAATTGATTTCTGTGAATAAAATACCAATATTTGAGTTTTTCCATTTTTAAATTATAAATGTAACTTAAACAAGGGTATAAGCAATATAAAACTTTTATTTATAAAAATTATTTCATAAAAAAAGCAAAAACACACCAAAAAATGTTATAATTTAATCACGACAAAAAATCTAACAAAGGAGTGTTTTTGCATGGTTAATTATAACAGACTGGCAGGAAAATTAAAAGAGGATTTAACAGTTTTTTCACAAAAAATTTCAAAAGGGATGAAATACCCGGCAAAAAAGTTTATACTCCAGATGCTTTATGGCATACTGGCAGGTAATAAAGTACATTTAAGTGGAATTGCCCGTTCACTTGAAGAAAACACCAGCCTGAAAAAAACTATTGACAGGCTTTCAAGGAATCTTTCTTCGTTTAATGGCAAAGAAAATATAACAAAAAATTATACCAGGCTTGTAAAAAAAGAGATTAATGAAAAAAGTTCTGTCATCATAATTGATAATTCTGATATTACATAAAACATACAGTAAAAAAATGGAAGCCCTTTCTGATGTAAGGGACGGCAGTACTGGCGGAATAAAAAAGGATATCTTACTATTGAAGCCGCTGTTTTATCAAATGGGAGTAAAATGCCACTGCCTGTTTATGAAAAAGTTTTTTCAGTAGCAGAAAAAGGCTTTTTAAGTGAAACAGATGAAAATTTAAAATGCTTTGGTTTTTTGTCTGCAAATTTCAGAAAAACATGCATAAGGACACTTGACAGGGGCTTTGATGCAGAAGATTATTACAGGTATTTCCTTAAAAGGGACGAAAAATTTATAATACATATAAAGAAAAACAGGGATATTATTTACAAAAATAAAACCTGTAATATAATGGACGTGGCAAAAAAATATAAAGGTAATTACTGTATGGGGTTTACAGGCAGGAATGGTAAAAAAATCCAGTGTAAAATAAGTTATATACCAGTAAAACTATGTGCATTCCCAGGAAAAGACCTGGTACTTGTTGTGGTGTACGGATTTGGAAAAAATCCAATGCTTCTTCTTACAAATATGGAAATACAGAAGATACAACAGAAGAAAAAACTTTGTATTATTGTTGCGAAAATTTATCTTATGAGGTGGAGGATAGAAGAATACTTCCGTTTTAAAAACCAGCAGTTTAATTTTGAGGATTTACGTGTTATGTCATTAAATTCAATACGTAACCTGAATTTTTTGCAACACTGGCAGTTAGCTATTTGGGAATATTTTATTCCAGAAACAGTGGAAGCCTGTTTACGGACAAAATTTTTGAATGTTCAAAAAGGATATATAAAATTCCCAAATTTGTTTTTTATGCAATGGGATATGCTTTTAAACAAATTTTTTCTAAAACAAGTCCTGGAATAATGAATTATTTTAGAAAACAGGCTCTGTTATGCTGCCAATTTCCTGTTAACCATATTAAAAACGGGGCTTGATGATACTTAAACCTAAAAAATGGGGAAACTCAAAATTGACAAGTATTGACAAGGAATGTATAATAAAGACAGAGGTGATAAAAATGCTGAATAATGAAACAAGAGAATTATTAGTAAAAGTATATAAAAATTATACAGCAATAGGTAAGATTCTATAATTATTTTTGCAAAAAACAAATAAATGTTATGGTAATATAATTTTATAAAGATATTGATATGCCTAAATAACCCAAATATTTAGGGTATATATTTTGTTTATTTTATATCGAACTCACGTTATTTTAGGTTAATTTGTTAATATAGGCAAGTATTTAGAAAATAATTTATATGAATAATTAAATGGCTGGTTATAAAAAAATATTTAAATTGTTTTATGAGAAATTGAAAAAGTTCATGTAAATCTTTAAATAGAATGGAATTATATTACAAATTGAGAATATATAAATAATATTTTGATATTATAGAAATTTATTAATTAAAATAGTCTTGATTGCCTGCATTATTATATAGGGAGGTGTTTTTAATTTTTTTTACAATAATAGTAATTATATTAACGTTTGTTATATTTAGGAAACAAAAGATTGAATTTGTAGAAGAGCCAGAGACAGGGTATAAAAGAGAGTTAATATTCTGTTTATTATGGTTTTTGTTATATATTATATTAGCTATGCTAAGTTGTGCATTTAATATAGATATAATAAACGATGTTACCAACTGGCTGTTTTTGGTTCTTTTTCCTCTATTAATTCTAACTAAATTAAGAAAAGAGAAACTGATACAAACCCTTAAAGAAATTGGTTTAAAACGTATGGATAAAAATACACTAATAAAAGTACTGCTAGTTTACATTTTATATATTGGTGTAATTATTCTTGTTTTTAGCCTGGGGGAAGAAACAGCAAGTATTTTAAGCAATATTCCAGAAATATTAGTAAAATTTTTAATATATTTTTGTTTAATGATATTTACAGCAGGATTTACAGAAGAATTTTTCTTTAGAGGTATTATTCAAAGATGTTTGATAAATTTATTGAAGAAGCCATACATAGCTATTCTGGTTTCCAGTATTTTATTTGCATTATATCATTTTCCATTTGCATTTTATCTATGGGATGGAACAGCGGGGAATATAATTAATTCATTAAAAATGATTATGACAGAACATCTTGTTGCTGGTTTTGCTTTAGGATTAATATATTATAAGAGTAATAAAAATCTTTGGAGCAGTATTATTTTCCATGCTTGCAGTAATGCAATTATTATGTCATTTAGTGTTATAATTACGGGATGATAAAGTAATTTTAAAATGAGGGTATACAAGTTTACTGGTATCGTCTTGGTATACCCATAGAAATTAGATATACCGCCCCTCATTTTTGGGGCGGGCTTGTTAAAAAAGCCAGGTTATGTTTTATAGTCTGAATTATAAAATTTCAATCATACATTTATGTTTTTTAGAATCCTTGTTATAAGAAATACCAACGGCAAGTATTCTTCCAGAGTATTCACTTTCCTTTCCAATACTTCCTTTAAAACGTAGTGCATATTTACGTTCTTTTATCTGGCGTATTGCTTCTGCTGGGGTACTGTTAATCTTTAATTCAAGTATAATACAATCTGCTGTTTTATCTGTTTCCGGATAAAAAATAAAATCAACATATCCCCTGCCAGCTTTATCTTCACGTTCGATACGGTAAGTATCCCTTGCAGAAAGGTAGATTAGGTTTACAAGCGCTGTTAATTCAATTTCACTATTGTAACTTAACAGGGGTATTTCTGTATCATGCGCATATTCAAGGATTTCTTGCATTGTTTTTGTATCTCCTGCTATAGTTGCCCTAAGCATTTGTTCAGATTTTTTAGCAAGTTTGTATACATATCCAAGAGAAGGTTCTTTTTCAAGCATATTCCTGAATTTATCCATCAGTTCTTTATTTGGTATGGAAACTTTTCCTTTATAATGGCTTAAGAATCCGTAAACAACCATGGCAGAGAAAATTTCATCCCGGGTATTTAAGTCCATTGAAACAGCAGCATATTCCTGGACATTAGCATTAACTGCTTCACCTGATGCCATCAAAACTAAATCTTCCCTGACGTCTGCTATATTTTTATTTATATAATAACTAATTTCATCAAATGGGCCAGAACTTGTCCAGTAACTTTCAAGGTTGTTAAATTTTAAGGCAAGAACTACAGAACGTGGATTATAAATTTTCTGTCCTGTTGCTGTCTGGTAACCATCATACCATATTTTTAGCCCATTACGTGTTATAGAAGGGGTACTGCATATTTTTAAATACCTTGCATATAACTCATCTGTTTCTGTTTCTGTAAATCCAAAATAATTGCTAAAAGCAGGGCTTGATGCCATTGTAAATTCTATAAACATATTTAATTCTGAACCACTGGAGTATTTTGCTATAGGAAGTATACCAGTCATATATGCAAATGCAACATAAGCTTTTCCTTTGAGGAGACCCTTAAGGAAAAGGAGATAAGCTTTTTTGTCTTTTTCTTTTATAAAATGCATATGGAAAATTGCATCCCACTCGTCTAGTACAAATATAAATTTTTCGTGTGTAACAGCATAAATCCTTTTAAGGTCTTCTGGGATATTGCCGTTATCCCGGAATTCAATTTGTGGATAAGCAGTATGTAAATCTTCCCGTAGAAGAAATTTAATATTTTTAATATAGGAACTGTAACTTTTACATTCATCATCGATATCACTAAAATCAATATAAATTACATTATATTGGTTTATAAACTTAAGATAAGTGGTATCTTTGGAAATTTTTAGGGAATCAAAAATATTTCTTGAATTGCGTGCCTTGGAAAAAAAAGAACCTATAAGGTTTGCCATAATTGTTTTGCCAAAACGCCGTGGCCTGGTTATGCAGATATATTTTTCGGTACTATTAATTAAAGGGAATATCTCTTTTAATATTTCAGTTTTATCTATAAAATATGGTTGTGCTGCTGCTTCCTGGTATATAACATATGGTTCTTCATTGTTTAAAAAATATCCCATAGAAATAAACCTCCATTCTATAATTTTTTACTGGTGAAGATGTGTGTGTTTATAAAGTGATATCTGGATTTAAACTAATCTTAGCAGAAGCCTGGTGTCTGGATGGGATAAAATCTTTTGAAAGATACCAGGAGATACATCTTTACATGGTTGTTTTAATTAAGAACATCTGGAGCTCTTATAAAACTATTAATTCTTTTATTATAGTATATCAATTCTGTTTAAGGTATTCAACCAGTATATCTGAAAAATGTTGGAAATGCAATAAAATCCAATGTCATTGTAAAGGCACTGGAACTGGTACTTTTGTCATTTGGTTACTATGCGTAAAGTTGTAGAGTGGTGTACCATAATAAAGAATAAATAATTCTATATTTCTATAACTTACCAGTATCAGCTATATTTAATACTGGTAAATTCTTATACTATTTTGAGTTTCCCCGTTTTTTTAGTACACAAGTTATGTGACTCTGGCAGTTCCAAAGTTTTACCAACAAAAGTTTCTATTAAGCATTGAATACCAGATTTAAGCACCAGCGTCCCCATACAGCTGCTTTTTGGTAAAACATTTGGAATTTGCCAGAGTAATATAATATTTGTGGAATTTAAAAAATGGGGAAACTCAAATTATACTATATATAGATTTTGAGGGCTGTTTATAGTATAATAGATTAAAAATCTTTAACATAAAAGGAGTCTGGTTGTGGATAATGGGATTAAAAATGCTGTAAAAATTACAGATAAAGAAGCACAGTATGATGAAAAGGCAAAACATCTGTTAGGGCAGAAAATTATTCTTGCACATATACTTGCAAGGACAGTAAAAGAGTTTAAAGGAATGAAGCCACAGGATATAGTGCCTCTTATTGAAGGAAATCCACAGATTGGCATAGTGCCAGCAGACCCAGGGATGACTAATACAATGGAAGATGTGGAAAGTGGGAGGATAAAGGGCATAAATACAGAAAACAGTGAAATAAATGAAGGTTTAATAAGGTTTGATATTGTATTTTATGTAAATATGCCATCTAAAGATGGAGAGAAAAGTGTGCCTGCACAGATGGTTATAAATGTAGAAGCACAGAAAGATAACCCAGAAGAGTATAAATTATTAAACAGGGCAATTTTTTATGTCTGCCGTCTTGTTTCTTCACAAAAGGAAAGGGATTTTGTAAAGACAGATTATGATGGTATAAAGAAGGTGTATTCCATATGGGTATGTATGAATATGGAAGTAAATTCCATTAACCATGTGCATCTTACACAGGAACAGCTTATGGGAGATTATAACTGGCAGGGAAAAATAGATATGCTGAATATTATTTTTATAGGTCTTTCAAAAGAACTGCCAGAAAAAAGGAGTGGATATGGGCTGCACCGTCTGCTTGGGGCACTTTTGTCAAATGTATTGTCTGTCAAAGGGAAGCTTGGTATAATAGAAAATGAGTATAATATTTCCTTGGGAAGGGAAAGCAGAGAGGAGATGGAAATAATGTGTAATCTGGGACAGGGTGTTTTTGAAGATGGTTTTGCACAAGGAGAAGCCAGGGGAATTGCACTTGGGGAAGAAAAAATGATAATAAATATGTATAAGGAAGGTTTTGGAATAGAAGCAATAGCAAAAATTTCTAAAAAGAAAATTGATGAAGTGCAGTTTATTATAGATAGAAAAGAATAATTTTATAATTTGTTATTATTTCTATGCAAAAGTAATATAGCCTGTTTATTTGTATATGGAACAGGGCTAAATGGTTTGTTTTTAATGTTCTGTAAATGCAAGGTTATATTTACAGCCAGTTAAATCCAAGAATTTTTAAAAGATAACACCTTGACAAATCTGCATTACTGATATAGAATAGCTTCAATAAAAATATTTAATAAAATAAAAAGTATCCTTAACACGTTGATGAGACGAGTAAGCCGCATATATGTAATCCAAGAGAGAGATGGGTGATGGGAACATCTTATTGCACTGCAGCTGAAGACTACCTCGGAGTGGCCCCAATCCGGTCCGTTGATTACGTTATAATCCATATTACTTTTAAGTAATAAGAGCAGTGATGGAACTGTGCTGTTATTGTAAGCTGGTTACCATTGAAGCAGGGTGGAACCGCGGTACTGGTTATGTAGCGTCCCTTCTGGCATTTTGCCAGGAGGTTTTTTTGTTGTAGGAATTTTATAAAAATTATATTATAGGAGGTAAATGAAATGAAAATAACTTTAAAAGATGGCTCATTTAAAGAATATTCTTCTGCAATGCCAGTTATTGATATAGCTGCTGATATTAGTGAAGGTCTTGCAAGGGCAGCATGTGCAGCTGAGATTGACGGGCAGGTTGTTGATTTACGTACTGTTGTTGACAAAGATTGTGAATTAAATATACTTACATTTGACAGTGAGGGTGGAAAGAAAGCTTACCGCCATACATGTGCGCATGTTATGGCAGAAGCAGTACAAAATCTTTATCCAGAAGCAAAGCTTACTATAGGGCCTGCAATAGATAATGGGTTTTATTATGATTTTGATATGCCAAGCCTTTCAAGGGAAGACCTTGACAATATTGAAAAAGAGATGAAGAAAATTATTAAAAAAGGTGATAAGCTTGAAAGATATACACTGTCAAAAGAGGAAGCTGTAAAGCTTATGACAGAACGTAATGAGCCTTATAAGGTTGAGATGGTTAATGAACATCCAGATACTGATACACTTACATTCTATAAACAAGGAGATTTTGTAGAGTTCTGTGCAGGACCACACCTTATGAGTACAAAGCAGATTAAGGCATTTAAACTTACATCTTCTTCAGGGGCATACTGGAGAGGTGATGAGCATAATAAAATGCTTACACGTATATATGGTACTGCATTTAATAAAAAGCAGGATTTAGAAGAATACCTTGCATATCTTGAGGATATTAAGAACCGTGACCACAATAAACTTGGACGTGACATGGATTTATTTACTACTGTGGATGTAATAGGCCAGGGGCTTCCGCTTCTTATGCCAAAAGGAACTAAGATGATACAGAAGTTACAACGCTGGATTGAAGACCTGGAGGATAATGAATGGGGATATGTCAGGACAAGGACACCTCTTATGGCAAAATCAGATTTATATAAGATTTCGGACCATTGGGGACATTATAAAGAAGGTATGTTTATCCTTGGTGAAGATGATGAGGATGAAGAAGGCAATAGTGTATCAGGCAATGATATATTTGCACTCCGTCCAATGACATGCCCGTTCCAGTATTATGTTTATAAGGCAAGGCAGAAATCATACCGTGACCTTCCATACAGGATGGGTGAAACATCAACACTTTTCCGTAATGAAGAATCAGGTGAGATGCATGGTCTTACACGTGTGCGCCAGTTTACTATTTCAGAAGGCCATCTTGTATGTACACCAGAACAGATTGCAGATGAATTTAAAGAATGTGTTGAGCTTGCAAGACACTGCCTTACAACACTTGGCCTGGAAGAAGATGTAACATACCGTATGTCTAAGTGGGACCCTGAAAATAAGGATAAATATCTTGGCACAGCAGAAGAATGGGATAAAGTTGAAGGTGCTATGCGTGAGATACTTGATGATATAGGGCTTGAATATACAGAAGAAGCTGGAGAAGCTGCTTTCTATGGGCCTAAACTTGATATACAGGCAAAGAATGTGTATGGCAAGGAAGATACAATGATTACAGTACAGCTTGATATGTTCCTTTCAGAACGTTTTGATATGTATTATATAGATGAGAATGGTGACAAAAAACGTCCTTATATTATACACAGGACATCAATGGGATGTTATGAGCGTACTCTTGCATGGCTTATAGAGAAATATGCAGGTAAATTCCCAACATGGCTTTGTCCTGAACAGGTACGTGTACTTCCTATATCAGAGAAATTTAAAGACTATGCAGAAAAAGTGCTTGCAGAGCTTAAAAAGAATGGTATAGATGCAACTGCTGACCACCGTTCAGAGAAGATTGGGTATAAGATACGTGAGGCAAGGCTTGATAAGCTTCCATATATGCTTGTAGTAGGTGCAAAGGAAGAGGAAGCAGGAAAAGTATCTGTAAGGAGCCGCTTTGCAGGAGATGAGGGACAGAAGGATTTACAAGTATTTATAGATGATATATGTAAGGAAATACGTACAAAGGAAATACGTAAGGAAGAAGCCGTAGAAGAAGATAAGTAAAAAAGGCCAGATGCCATTATATAACTGAAGTGGGCGTATATGCGCCCACTTTTTTACCTATCTGGTTAAGATATCTGAAGATTATGCCGAAGTATTTAAGAGAAATGTTTATAAATAAGAAAGGTACATAAAAGGTGAGAAATCTATGAATATAAGGGATATTATGTACCAGGCAAGTAACAGTGCCAGTATGCAGGGTGTGTTTGGCAATAACAGCCAGCTTCTGTCTATAGGAAGCAAAGGGCAGGTTGTTGAAGGTCTGGTATCAAAAGTTTCAGATAAGATTTCCATCAGCTTTAACGGAATTGAGGTAAAAGTTCCTAATTCTGCAGTACGGGGAGCCACGGAAGGCGAAGTAAGAAAGTTTCAAATCATGGATGTGTCAAAGGACAATATTGTACTGAAAGAGGTTGGAAATACACACAGCCAGAGTGATACTAAAGCGATGGTGAACACCAAAGTGCCAGAAAGCGCACTTTCCCATAATGCTTATATAAAGGAAAGCGCACAGGTGGCAGCAGGAGAACAGGAAGCAAATAAAAACATAGCTATCCTTACAGGAGAAGACTATGAAAGCATTGAAAAGGAAGAAGGAGCTGTAGAGGATTTCGGGGAAGCAAGCCTTGAACGTACGATAGAGAGAGTAAAAGAGCAGAAACAGTGGGAAGAAAACTGCCAGGAGAGCAATAGGGAACTTTGCCAGGAACTTAAGGAAGGTCTTGAGAATATCCAGAAGAACGGTTTCCTTGACCAGAAGACCGAAGCCCAGATAGCACAGCTTCTGCGTGATGCAGATATTCCGCCTACAGAGGAAAATATATCAAAGTTTATTTCTGCGTTCCAGATGAGCCAGACAGCAGGGAATATGTCAGATGATGTAAGGGCATATATAATTGGTAATGGCCTTCCTCCTACTATTGAAAATATTTATCATGGACAGTATTCTGGAAGTGATGCATTTGATGGGGCTGTATATGATGATGAGATGTGGGACGCACTTTCAGGGCAGGTTAATAATATTATAGATATTACAGGACTTGATAAACAGGCGGCAACAGAGGACGCAAAATGGCTTCTGGCAAATGAGCTTCCTGTGACAGCAGATAACCTTAAGATGCTGTCAGTGCTTAGTGATATTAAAGAAAATATAACTCCGGATGTGGTTATAAACCAGATTGTACAGGCTATGTCAGCAGGCAGCGGGGCGGAACAGGCTTTGCTTGATACATCACAGTTTGTAATTGCAAGGGATATTATTAACAGTTTTATGTCTGTTACTGATAAAGATATAATTACTGCTGTAAACATTGCAGGAAATAGTGTAATGTCAGGTGATACAACAAGCACAGCTGCTGAGATGGTGCTTAACTTAGAACTTATAAGACAGGCACAGAAGGTAAATGAAAATAATAATAACCAGAATATAAATGTTATACCTGGTGTAATTACAGATGGTATGACAGAACAGGATATACAGGCGGTTACTGCTAAAAGGCATATAGCGGAAATCTGTCTTAAAATGACTATACAGTCTGCTGGTATAATGGCAGAAAAGGGAATAAATGTTGAAACTGCACCTCTTGAGGATGTTGTTAAAGAATTAAGGGATATAGAAAATTCATATTATAAGGCACGTTTTGGTACATCTGGGGACATAACAGATAAAGAACTTGGGCTTATGCAGGAAACATTGCAGAAAACTGCGGATATAGCTAATGCACCTGCATCTGTAATAGGCACAAGTGTTAAACAGATGAACCTTATAACACTTAACGGGCTTCATGCAGCAGCAACAAGTGAAACTGCACAAAGGCAGCAGTTTATGGAAATATATGAAAAGGTTTCAACAGAGGCAAATAAAGAATATGGTGATTCTATTACAAAGGCGTTTAAGAGTATTCCTGATATTTTAAAAGGTCTTGGATTAGAAGATACACAGGCTAATGAAAGAGCAGCCAGGATACTTGGATATAACAGTATGGAGATTACAGAGGAAAGTATACAGGCTGTTAAAGAATATGATTCAATGCTTAACAAGGTAATAGACAATATGAAGCCATCTGTTGTACTTGAACTTATAAGAAATGGAAGTAACCCTCTTGACAAGACAATAAGTGAACTTGACAAGGAACTGTCAGATATTGCACAAAACAGGGATATTTCATCAGAGGAGAAATACAGCAGGTATTTATGGCAGTTAGAGAGAAGCAATGCCATAACAGAACAGGAACGTGAAGGTTATATAGGTGTGTACAGGCTTCTTAATAATATAGAGAAAACTGATGGTGCAGCAATAGGGGCTGTATTACAGAGCAGGCGTGAAATGACCCTTGGCAACCTTCTGTCTGCTGTAAGGACTGCCAAAGGCAAGGGTATTAATATAGAGGCTGGCAGTAATTTTGGCGGGCTGGAAGAACTGGTTTACCATAGTAAGACAATTACTGCACAGATTAATGAAGGCTTTAATAATAACACAAATAATAATAACAGGGACAGTGACAGCAGCAGGTATTACCAGGACCTTGTTTCAGAAGCGTTAAACAATATTACGCCTGATGGTGTTAATGAAATATCTGATGGTGATATGGAGAAGATTTTAAATACTTCCCTTGAAAAGTTTGCAGAGGATATGAAGGCTTCAACAGCTGGACGTAAGCTTGAGAAAGAGTATTATGAACAACAGGCAGAAGAAGTACGTGAAATAGTACAGGACAATAATGAAGCAGAAGCATATCTTTCTAATTTACAAATACCTGTTACAGTTGCTGTTTTAGACGCAGCAGGAAATATGCTTAAAGAGGGATATAATCTTTTAAAAGAATGTTATAACAGAAGAAATGTTTTAGACAGACAAGAACAGCAAGAATTTGAAGAAACTATAGATAGTATGGCAGATGCACTTGGTTCAGAGGAAAGTATCCAGGAGGAATGTGAAAAAGCTGGCAGATATATGGAAGAAATCCTTTCAAAGTCATATTCAGCACCAGATATTTCATCTGATGAGCTGGTACAGCTTAAAATGCTTGGAAGGGGAATCCAGTTAAACGGTCTTTTGTCTGGCAGGAGAAGTTATGATATACCAGTACTTACAGGTGATACAATTACAAATATGAATGTTACTATATTAAGTGGTTATGGTGATAAGGGTAAAGTACAGATATCAGTTGGTACACACCAGGATATGGAAAATACACCAGGAAGTAACTTAAATATATCTGCAGAGTTAAGGATATCAGGAGGAGCTTTAAAAGGGCTTATTCTGTGTGGAAGCAGGGAAGGTTATGAAACTGCCAGGGAAAGCAGCAAAGAACTTGAAACTGCATTATCAGAAGCAGGTTTTTCAGTGAAAAACATATCATGCAGCATAGGGGCTTCTTCAAGGGATACTATGTTAAAGGAAAAGGCAGATACCAGTGATACATCTACAGCAGATTTATATAAAGCAGCAAAGATTGCAGTAAAATATATTTCTGGTATAATAAGTAAAAATATTAATGTTTTACAAGACCAGGGATGAAAGTAGAATTTATAAAATAAAAAACAATAAAAATCCGTATAAAATTATATCTGTAGATAAACTTTAAAACCATACCAGATATAAAATGAAAATATATTAGCATACAATGAAAGGATGGTATATAGATGAAAGTAAACCATAATATTACAGCACAGATAGCAAATATAAATTTAAAAAAGGATGAGAGAAGAGTAGCAACAAGCCTTGAGAGGCTTAGTTCTGGATATAAAATTACAAAGGCAGCAGATGATTCAGCAGGAATGGCTATTTCAAATAAGATGCGTACACAGATAAGGGCATTAGACCAGGCTTCAAGAAATGCAGAGGATGGACAGTCTATTGTACAAACAGCTGATGGTGCATTAAATGAGATTGCTGCTATGCTGCAGCGTGTCCGTGAACTGAGTGTACAGGCAGCAAATGATACATACACTATTGATGACCGTAACTCTGCACAGGAGGAAGTTGACCAGCTTCTTGATGAGATAGACCGTATTTCAAGCACTACAGAATTTAATGGTAAGAAACTTCTTGATGGTTCATCATCAAGGTCTTTTACAAGCAATATAGATGAAATAAGGGCAGTTTCAACATCTATGAATGTACCTAGTGGTAAATATAATATTACCGTGGATGCTGCTCCAGAACCAGCAACAGTAACAGGAAGTTTTACAATACCTGCCAGTGGTTCAAGTACAATTCGTATAAATGGAGCAGATATAAAGATTAATTCTACAGATTCAGTAACTACTGTTAATAATAAGATTTTTGAAGTATGTGACAAGATGGATATCAAAGTAGATTTTACAGCTCCATCAAATTTTACACTTACAACAAAGACCACAGGTTTTGACCAGCAGATAGAATTAAGAATGCCAGGACAGAATAAAATTATAGCAAATGGAAAAGATGCAAAAGTTACTCCTAGTACTACTGCAGCACCACCAGTTCTGGCATTTTCTACTAATGCAAAGGCATCAGCAGATGGAAGTAAAGTTACTATTAAAGATAACAGCGGTTTTGAAATGGTTATAGAAGTTCCAGAAAATGCAACATTAGGAACAGTTGAACTTGATGTATATAATGCAGGATATATGGGTATGCAGATAGGTGCTAATGAAAATCAGTCATTATATATGAACTTTGAAGAAGTTACATGCAGGACTCTTGCATTGCGTGAGGCAGATGGGCAGAACAGGATTAACTTATGTTCACAGCATAGTGCAAGCGTTGCAATAGGAAAAGTTGATGATGCAATAGCAAAGGTTTCTGCAGTGCGTGCAGAACTTGGTGCATATGAGAACCGTCTTGAAAGTACAGTATCCAGCCTTGATGTGGCAAGTTATAATATAACTAACTCTATGTCACGTATAATGGATACTGATATGGCTGATGAGATGACACAATATACACAGCTTTCAGTGCTCCAGCAGGCAGCAACTACAATGTTGTCACAGGCAAACAGTAAGCCTCAGGAAGTTATGAACCTGCTTCAGGGAATGTAATATATAACTTTATTTAATGGAAAGGCCTGGTTATTATTATGGATAAAGAGCAGATAAGGGAATATACAGCACGTATTTCACAGTCGAATAAAAGTGGTCTTGTAAATATAATTTATGAGCTTTTTGCATATAGTATTGATATGGCAGAACAAGCTTTTAATTCAGGTGACAAAGATAAAGCTGTAAAATATCTTAGGAAAGCGCAGGATTGTGTTTGTGAACTAAAAAGAAGCCTTGATTTCCATTATGAGATTTCATATAATCTTGCAAGCCTGTATAAGTATGTACATGGGCATATTATAACTTCAATTACCAGGCAGGCACCTGTTAATTTTGGTGAGATAAGGAAAGTTATGGGAGCACTCCAGGAGTCATTTATTGAAGTTGCAAAGCAGGATAATTCTGGTGCAGTTATGCAAAATACGCAACAGGTATATGCGGGGCTTACTTATGGAAGAGGAACGTTAAACGAAGTATTTATGAATCCAAATGAGTATGCAAGGGGATTTAAAGCATAAAAATAACAGCCGTATTTATACGGCTGTTATTTTTTAATACTGTATTTAAAACAAAAATATATAGTTATTACATTTGTGCTTTGATTTTTTCAGCTGTTTCAGCAGCAACTGTATCATCCATATTATTGTCTGGTACATATTTTATAGTGATACCATCATCTGTATTACGTGGGATAAGGTGTACATGAAGATGGAATACAGTCTGTCCTGCTGGTTCACCATTATTCTGTAATACATTTAAACCTTCATAACCAAATGCATTTTTAATTGCAGCACCACATTTTTTAGCAACTTTAAATATTTTTTCACAATATTCATCTGGAAGTTCAAAAATATTGGCAGCATGTGTTTTTGGCAGTATAATTGAGTGTCCCCTTGAAGCAGGAGATGTGTCAAGTATAACCTTAAAATCATTATCTTCATAAATTGAATTAGTAGGAATCCTGCCATGTGCAAGTTTACAGAAAATACAATTATCATCAATATTCTGGTTCATTTTAGTCCTCCCTTTATAGATAACTTTTAAAATAATTCCATTGGTTAGCAGCTTTCTTCTTTCATTGAAAGCTGCAGTTCTTTCAGATAATTTGTATCTATCTTTGGTGTTGAACGCTCTTTTAATGATTCATATACTTTAGGAACCATAATGCTTTGGTATGCTGGCCTTATTATTTTATCAATATTAATAAGTTCTTCAATACGGTGTGCACTCCAGCCTACTATACGTGCCATTGCAAATATAGGGGTGAAGAGTTCCATTGGAATACCAAGCATATTGTAAACAAATCCGCTATAGAAGTCTACATTAGCGCTTACTCCTTTGTAAATTGCACATTCTTCACCAATTACTTCTGGTGCCATGCGTTCTATCATAGAATAAAGTTCAAATTCTTTCTTCTGGTGTTTTTCAATGGCAAGCATTTCTACAAACTTTTTAAAAGCCAGTGCCCTTGGGTCTGATATAGAATAAACAGCATGTCCCATTCCATATATAAGGCCACGTTTGTCAAATGCCTCATGGCGTACAAGCTTGTGTAAATATGCCCTTACTTCATCTTCATCACTTGTGTCAGAAACATTTTCCTTTAAATCCTGCATCATTTCAACTACTTTAATATTTGCACCGCCATGTTTAGGGCCTTTTAATGATGATAACGCAGCTGCTATTACTGAATAAGTATCAGAACCAGCAGATGTTACTACCCTTGTTGTAAAAGTTGAGTTATTGCCACCGCCATGTTCCATATGGAGTACAAGTGCAAGGTCAAGTACTTTTGCTTCAATATCAGTATAACTTTTATCTGGTCTTAACATTCTTAAGATATTTTCTGCTGCGGACAGGCTGTCCATAGGTCTGTGTATATAGAAGCTTTCATCACATTCATAATGGTTGTATGCATGGTAGCCGTAAACTGCAAGCATAGGGAATACACTTATAAGCATAATACATTGTTTCATAACATTTTCAAGCGAATTATCAGATATTTTATCATCATAAGAAGAAAGGGTAAGTACACTTTTAGTTAATGAATTCATAATATCTTTGCTTGGGGCTTTCATAATAACATCCCTTACAAAGTTAGTAGGAAGCCTTCTGTTTTTAGCAAGGACTTTCTGGAACTCTTCAAGCTGTGATTTGCCAGGAAGGTCTCCAAAAAGCAGAAGGTGTGCGGTTTCCTCAAAGCCAAACCTTCCATCTTTCCTGAACCCGTTTACTAAATCATATATGTTGTAACCTCTGTAATAAAGTTGTCCTTCACAAGGGACAATATGGTTGTCAACCATATCTGTAGCTTTAATAAGGGATATATTAGTTATACCAGACAAAACCCCTTTACCATTTTTATCCCTTAGTCCACGTTTTACACCATATTTATCAAATAATTTTGAGTCAATAGAATTATTTTCTATACATACATGTATATATTTATTGGTATAATCATCCATAAATTTTTCAAAATTATCAGTTTTAATTTCTTCTTGCATATTAAAATCTCCTTTCTGTGCTGGTTTTTTGTTTTAGAAATATTTTTAACCCCAAGGTGTGTATAGAAAATTAAAAATGCACAAATTTATTTATGGGTATAGATATATCCTGGAACCAGCTGTCTGGTTAAAATTTAGTCAAGCGGATATTCGTAATCCGCATTGCCTGCAAGCAGGCATTGGCTGCTTGCCCAATAACAAACCAACCTCATCGCCGCTTTGCGGCAGTCTGGCAAGAGCCTGGACTCCTGCCAGACTAAGTAAGCCCTGGTAAATCAAACCCACCGCTTAAGAAGCGTGTATTTTAAAGGGCTTAATTAATGAGGTTAAATACTTTTCAACTGCCAGAAGATTCTAACACTTCTGCAATATTATTACTTATTTTTTCTGCAATATTACGCATTAAATGTTTTTCATCTTCTGTAAGGTTTTTAAATAATATTCCCAGAAGTTCTTTTTGCTTGATTTTAACATAATCAATTACAGGCAGGGCTTTTTCCTGCATTTCAAGATGTATGCATCTTCTGTCATGTGTATCTTGTTTTCTTTTAAGATATCCTTTTTCAATAAGGGTATCAACCGCTTTAGACACATATGATTTGGTAAGATAATGGACTTCCACAATATCCCTTGCAGTATCATACATAGTATGTTCTTTTAAGAATAAAAGTACTTTTATTTCTAACATGCTAAGGTTATAAGTATTTGTAACGGGTTTATAGACAATTTCATTTAGTTTCTTGTATAGCTGGCCATTTAAAAGTAATTCTAAATGGTCGTCCATATTATCACCCCCCCCATGTTCTAAAACAGAAAATGGAATTATATTACCAGGTTATTTTTATTTTCACTTTTGAACAGTTCTATAGTGAACATATTTTATTAATATTATATAAGACTTTATTTAACATGTCAAATTAAATAAATGTGAAAAAATATTACATATTTATCACTAACAGGTAATAAAAGACAGGTATTTTTTAGTTTTTAGCCTGTCAGGTGGTTCTGATGTAACAGAAGTGTGCCCCTGTATGGAAATTATTTGCTGCTTGTGCGGATATTAATATATAAAAATGGCCTGGTATAAATTATTATATCCAGACCGCTTTTTAACTTAATAGGAAATTGTTGTAATATTGAACTTGTAATTAAAGAAATATATATACATTTTAATCAAAAAGTTCATTTATAGACAAACTTGCCTTTTTTTGTTTAAATTCCAGTTCTGGGTTTTTAACACTTACACGTGTTCCTGGTGGTACAGAGTCCGTTATAAATGCATTGCCACCAATAACTGAACCTTTACCAATAACCGTGTCACCACCAAGTATGGATGCACTTGAGTAAATAGTTACATTATCTTCGATAGTAGGATGTCTTTTAATATCACGTAAAAGCTGGCCGCTGCGTGTTGAAAGTGCACCAAGGGTAACACCCTGGTATATTTTTACATTATTGCCAATAATTGTAGTTTCACCTATGACTACGCCTGTTCCGTGGTCAATAAAGAAATATTCACCTATTTGTGCTCCTGGGTTAATATCTATGCCTGTATGGCTATGGGCATATTCAGACATAATACGTGGAATAAGTGGAACTTCCATTTTATAAAGTTCATGTGCAACCCTGTATACAAATATTGCGAGAAGACCAGGATAACAAAAGATAATTTCCTGTCTGGTCTTTGCTGCAGGGTCCCCATTATATGCTGCTTCTACATCTTTAACCAGGTACTTCTGTATAGTTCCAAGTGATGAGAAAAAGTTTATACAAATTCCTTTTGTTTTTTGTTCTATTTCTTTTTCAGGAATATCTTCTGGTGAAACTTGTATAAAAGCGGATTTTATCTGGCATGATAAATCATCATAAAGCCTTAGTATATTGTGGCCAACAAAATATTCAGGTATAGTCCTGCCAAGGTATTCATCATCAAAATACCCAGGGAACATAATTTGCCTGAGTCTTAGCATTATATGTATAATGCAGTCCCTGTCTGGCATACACTGTCCACTTTTTATATAAAAAATATCTTCATTTTTATAATTTTCTGTAATCTGTTGTACAATACCACTTAACTGCTGCTCTGAAAACATATGCTCTTTCCTTTCTTAAATAAAGTTAAAATAATGCCACCAGAAACCATATATGTTTCTGGTGGCATTTTATCTAAATAGTTCTGTATAATAAAACAGTATATATAATAGTATTCCATCCAGACAGAAATAGAAGTTGGATTTTCAAATACTCTAATAAAATATTATGCAGGTTTATGCCCTTACAAGTGCCCCAGCATCAATAATAAGGCTTATGCTGCCATCCCCCAGCTGTGTACAGCCAGACAGGCCATTTACCTTTTTAATGTATGGAGGTATAGGTTTAACTACTATTTCCTGTTCACCTACAAGAGTATCTGCAAATACTGCCAGGTTTTTATCTTCATGTGTAAGTACAACTACTATACCATCTTCAATATTGTCAACTGCACCATTAAGATGATAGAAATTATTAAGCCTTACAAGAGGGTAACATTCGTCACGTATCATAACATATTCTTCACCATCTGGCTCTACAATAAGTTTATCATTGGTAAGCCTTATAAATTCTGCTACGCTGTTTGTAGGTGCGACAAAGTTTGTACCTGCCACTGAGAATATAATACCATCTATTATAGCAAGTGTAAGAGGGATTTTCATAGTCATGGTAGAACCTTCTCCTTGTACACTTTCAATATCAAGCATACCACCTACACCTTGTATATTTTTAACAACAACATCCATTCCAACACCGCGGCCAGAATATTCTGTAACCTGTTTCTTAGTTGAGAATCCAGGAAGAGTAATAAAGTTAAATACTTCTTTGTCAGTTAAATCCTTTTCAGAACGGTTGCCAAGAAGCCCGTTTGACTTTGCTTTCGCAATAATATTTTCACGGTTTAATCCCTGTCCGTTATCTGAAACAGATATCCATACCTGGCCTCCTTCATTTTTGGCTTCAAGTACAATTTTGCCCTTTTCAGTTTTACCAGCTTCAGCACGTTTTTCATTACTTTCAATTCCGTGGTCAACAGAATTTCTTATAAGATGCATAAGAGGGTCAGATATATGCTCAATAATATTTTTATCAACTTCTGTATCTTCACCAATTACTTCAAGTTCTATATCTTTTCCAAGTTTTTTGGATGTATCATATACAATACGGTTCATCTTCTGGAATGTATTTTTAAGCGGCATCATCCGCATTGCCATAATTGCATCCTGGAGTTCAGAGGTGATTTTGGAAAGCTGTGCTGCTGACTTCTGGAAGTTTGACAGGTCAATTCCTGGAACTTTTAAATCAGGGTTTTGTAATACAGTTGCTTCTGCTATTACAAGTTCACCTATTAAGTCCATAAGTAAATCCATTTTCTTGATATTTACACTGATAAAGCTCTGTGCCTCACCCTTTTTAGCAGCAGGACGTTTAGCTGGTTTCTTTGGTTTGGTTTCTGTCTGTGCTGCTACAGGTGCAGGCTGTGGTGCAGTATTAGCAGCAGGTGTTTCTGCAGGAGCAGCGGGGGTATTTGCAGGAGGGGTGGCAGGAGCAGCAGGTGTATTTACTGCAGCAGGTGCAGGAACTGGAGCTGCCTGTGCATCTGGATTAACAGCAGGTGTTTCTGCTTCAGCACAGAATGCAAGGAATTCTTCGCCTGTACACTCATTGATTTCAACATTTTCTATGCCTGCACTTGAATTGATAAGCTCCATAATTTTGTCTGGGCCTTCTGTTGTCTGTAAGGCAATTTTAAAGCCAAATTCATGGATTACATCTGAACTGGCAGGATTAGCAATAATATCATCCGGGGTAAAAAGTATATCTTCTGCAATTCCTTTAAGAGAATTAATAGCCATGTATGCCCTGATATTTGCCATATCTGTATCTTTCATATATGTAATGAAGATATTATAGAATTTGCTGTGTTCAGAAGCAACAGGTGCTATATAGAAATGTGGTTTCTCCTGCAGTGGTCTTTCTTGTATAGGCTGCACATTTTCACCTGTAGTTACATTCTGTATTTTTTTAAGGAATACATCTAATATTTCTATAAGTCCAGTTGAATCCCCATCAGATTCTGAACCTTCTTTGATTTTCTCAAGTTCGTTGGTTATAAAATCTGATACTTCAAGAACATCATCAACTAACTCTTCGTGAGGTACATTTTCTGGATTATTTTCCCTTATAAAATAAAATACGTCTTCAAGCTTATGCGATAATGTAGCAATATTCTGGTACATCATTACAGCGGAAGCACCTTTTATAGTATGCATAATACGGAATATTTCATTTACATTGTCTTCGTCAAATTCTCCTATATCTTTGCTGTCAAGACAAATGTTCTGAAGGTTTTCAAGACCTTGTTCGGTCTCAAATATAAACATATCCAGCATACCATCAGTAATTATATCGTCAGCCATCTCTAACTCCTTTCTTAACTCTTTTTCTTATGGTATTAATTCAAGTTTCTTTAAAACTGTTTCAAATTTCGCCTGGTCTATAGGTTTTCCAGCATATCCCACACATCCAAGGTCAAATGCCCTGTTTACATTGGTGCTTTCATTAAGGGCTGTTGTCATAATAATTTTAGCTTGTTCTTCTTCTGGAATTTTTCTTTCCTGTTCAATATTCCTGATTGCTTTTAATGCCTGGTATCCGTCAAGGGCTGGCATCATAATATCGAGGCAGACCAGGTCATATGGGGTATCTGCATCAAGTGCCATAAGAAATGCATCTACGGCTTCCATACCATCAACTGTAACATCACATTCCCCAAACTGGGATAAAAATTTTAACATGAATTTCCTGCTGGCAAAATCATCCTCTGCAATAAGTATTCTCATAATATCCTCCATTCCACCATATATAAATAAACATGGTAATACATCTATATAATTAATTAATTAAGGCATCGAATTAAGTATATTATATACCTTAGCCGCAACATTTTCCAGTGGTACCTGGAATTCAACAGCACCTATATCATATGCTACCTTCGGCATGCCATAAACTACACAGCTCTTTTCATCCTGCCCTATTGTATGTGCACCTGCTTTGCGCATTGAAAGCATACCTAAGGCACCATCCCCGCCCATTCCTGTAAGTATTACACCCACAGCATTGCTTGCAGCAGCAGATGCAACAGACTTAAATAAAACATCTACAGAAGGGCAGTGGCCGTTAACCCTTTCGCCTTCCTTGCATTCTACCCTGTATATATTGCCTGAACGTATAAGCCTCATATGTTTGTCACCAGCAGCAACCAGTACTTTGCCTCTTTCAAGTACATCACCGTTTTCTGCTTCTTTAACTGCAACCCTGCATTGGTTATTAAGCCTTTCAGCATACATTTTGGTAAATCCTGGAGGCATATGCTGCACAATCACAGTTCCAGGTATGTCAACATTAAATTTCTTTACTACATCAAAAATGGCTTCTGTACCACCTGTTGATGCACCTATTGCTACTACCTTATTAGGGTATGTACGTCCAGTGGAATTTACTTTAAATTCTTCTGCCGCCTTATACTTGCCGACTTTTACAGTAGATGCAATCTTGATTTTGGTTATAAGTTCATTTTGTATCCAGGAAGCCAGGTTTTCATGGCTTGTATTGGCTGGTTTGTCTACGAAGTCAACTGCACCATTTGCCATTGCATCAAAAACTGCTGAGTTAAGGGAACTAATCATCACTGTAGGTATAGGATGCTGTGGCATAAGCCTTTTAAGAAATTCTATACCATTCATACGTGGCATTTCAACATCAAGTGTCATAACATCAGGTTCATAGCGTATAATCATATCTCTTGCCTGGTATGGGTCTGCTGCAGTAGCAACAACATGAATCATAGGGTCTGTTTCAAGAATCTGGGATAACATATTCCTAAACAGTGCCGAATCATCAACAACCAAAACTCGTATAGGTCTCATATTATTTACATCCCTTCTTTAATCTAATCTGGTTCAATTTATTTACGGTAAACTGATGGCTGTACATATTTAAAATTTGTACCAGTTTTATCAATACTTTCTGTAGTTCCTATAAATAAAAAACCACCATTTTCCATATGGTTATATATCCTGTTCAAAAGATTTCTCTTAGTCTGTTCATCAAAGTATATCATTACATTACGTAAGAAAACTATATGGAAAAGCCCTTTAAATTTAATATCATCCATAAGATTGAACTGTCTGAAAACAACATCTTTTTTCAGTTCTTTTTTAACCTCATATTCTTCATTTGAGATACGTGTAAAATGTGCACGTTTCCATTTATCTGGCAGGGGTGCTATCTGTTCTGCCAGGTATTTTCCTTCAATGGCATGGTTAAGTACCCTTGTGGACAGGTCTGTGGCAAGGAGCTGTGTATTCCACTGGGTATCAAGGCCAAAGAAATCTTTTAAAACCATTGCAATAGCATAAGGTTCTTCTCCGGTAGATGCAGCAGCGGACCATATTCTTACATCTTTTTTGGATGTTGCGTGCTGTTTGACCCAGGGAAGTGCAACATTCTTCATATAATCAAAGTGGAGGGACTCTCTCATAAAGAATGTATGGTTCGTTGTAAGTACATTAATCATGTTAGTGGCTTCTTCACCATTTGGATCCTGTTCAACTTTGGCAAAATATTCACTGTAATTCTGGTAGCCATTTCTTAACAGGTAATTTTCAAGCCTTCCTGCTATTAATACTCTTTTTTGTGACAAATTAATTCCGTATCTTTTATGTACATATGATACTATCCATGAAAATTCTTTATCTGTCAGCTGCATATTTACCAACCTTCCATTAATATATTATAAAATTTCTAATCTATTAATATCTATTACATAGTTACAATAGAAAAATCTGTATTTCCATTGTCTTCAATAGTCATAACAATATATGTAGGCCTGTGTCCGTCCTGCCTTGGTCTTGAAAGGCTGCCAGGGTTAATTACTGTTATATCAGGATATTTTTCAATAATTGGTTCATGTGTATGGCCAAACATAATAATTTCTGCACCATTTTCAAGTGCAATATCTTTCATGGTACTAATACCCCATTTCCCGCCATATATATGTCCATGTGTAATAAATGCCTTATGCCCTGCAATCTCTATAAGTGCAGCAGATTGTAGATTACAAAAGGAATCACAGTTTCCTTTAACCATTTCAACAGGACATCCTGCAAGTTCTTTTATTATATCAGTGCTGCACATAAAATCACCAAGATGTACCATTAAATCAAGGCTGCTACCCATATTTGCAATAGCTTTCCTAAGATTTGTATTGTTTCCATGGGTGTCACTTACTACTAATATTTTCATTGGCATTTATATTACATTCTCCTTTTTAAGCATTTCATACATTTTTCTTAATGCCTTGCCCCTGTGGCTTATTTTGTTCTTTTCTTCTGGTTCAAGCTGTGCTGTTGTACAGTCTCTTTCTGGAAGATAGAATACAGGGTCATAGCCAAATCCATTTCCGCCACTTTCTTCATATGCTATCTGGCCTTCTATTGTTCCTCTTGCGGTAATAGTCCTGCCATCTGGAAATGCACATGCAACAACACACACAAACCTTGCACTTCTCTCTTTGCCTTTAGCATCTTTTAACTGGTCTATTATATAATTATTCTTAACTGTATAAGGTGTGTCTTCACCAAGGTATCTTGCAGAATAAACACCTGGTGCCTTGCCAAGATAGTCAACTTCAAGCCCTGAATCATCTGCAAGTACCATTTGTCCAGTGGCTTTTGATATGGTGCTGGCTTTTACTATTGCATTTTCTTCAAAAGTAGTGCCATTTTCTATAATTTCAGTGTCTGGCATATCTGCATTATTTAGTGATATATATTCTATACCATCTCCCGCAAGGATTTCTCTTATTTCTTTCATTTTATCTTCATTGCGGGTAGCTACAATAATAGTTTTCATTCCAATGCCTCCATTATTCCATTATATATTCCTTCTGCAATTTTCTTTTGTCCGCTTTTTCTCTTTATATATTTTAAATCTGATTTATTAGACATATATCCAATTTCAATAATAGTAGCTGGCACATCTGAATGATGCAGAAGGTATAAATGTTCTCTTCTGATAACACCACGTTTCCTGTTATTTACATTATCAGCGACATTTTCCATAATGGTTTCTGCAAGTTTCCTGTTGTTTAGCTTTGAGCCTGCAGGTTTTTGTCTGGAATATAATGCTTCTACACCATAAGCTGTATTATCACCAGCATCGGATGCATTACAATGTATGCTTATAAGCAGGTCTGCTTTAAGTTTATTGGCAAGTGCTATCCTGTCAGGCTTGCTTACGCGTATATCATCAAGACGTGTATAATAAGCTTTAATATCCGAATTGTCAAGAATATTTTTTAATTCATGCAGTATAAGCAATGTATAATCTTTTTCATAGTATTT
Organism: uncultured Lachnospiraceae bacterium; assembly: GCA_948794795.1. Classification (GTDB taxonomy): domain Bacteria; phylum Bacillota; class Clostridia; order Lachnospirales; family Lachnospiraceae; genus Butyribacter. The sequence continues at coordinate 46,900 of CAQGLR010000009.1, forward strand.
GCCACCAACAGAGACAGTACCTTCATCTATACCACCATGTCCAGCATCAATAACTACTATTTTATCATATATATCACGTGGTATTGCAAGAGATATATAATATGCATCAGATGTTTCATACAATACAGGCTCATATAGTTTCCTGGTTTTAATATCTATATTTATTCTGTATTTTTTATTTTTCAGCCTGGATGCTGAAATATCAAGCTGGCTTAAAATATCCTTTTTATTATTGCGTTTTATCTTTCCAGCATATTTTCTGCCATTATTATACCTTATTATATTTTCTGTTGTAAACACATTGTCTTTTCTGCCATTAATTACAATCCTGACAGAAGAGTCCATATAGTCACTTGTCATATATACTGCTGCCCCTGTTGTAACAGCAGATTTTGGTATCTGGATATATGTACTGCTTCTTTCTTTTACATGTGCTTCATCTGAAAGTACAGAAGCCTTATATGCAGGGACAGCATTTAATTCCTGTAAAGTTTCCATATTCTTTGCAGCTGCTGTACCATTTGTCCCATTATCTTTAATAATATCTTCCATAAATAAGAAAGATATTATAAGTACAACAGCAAGAAGTGCAACGCTTTGTGCTGCAAATTTCTGCCACTCTTTTTCTTTCATTATTACCTCATTATCTCATCTTATGAATAAATTAATAATCTGCCTGCTATTTAGTATACAATATATCTGTCTTATATGCAACTTTTCCATTCTTTTTAGTAAAAATTGTGTATATTAGATTGAAAGTATTTTTTATAGCTTGTATAATATTAACATTGTATATAAGGTGCAGGATGTCTTTAATACCTTGTATTTGGTGTAGAATGTAATGTTGCTCCTTTATATAATAAAATAAAAAGAATGGGGAAGGCAGGCTGGAAAATGATTACAGTACAGCAAAAACTACAATCTGGAATATACTTCAGCCTTAGCTGTCTAGGCCGCAAGAGGCGGTATGGAGGATTTATATGGTTAAAAGAATTGATTTATCAGGAATTTGGGATTTTACACTTGATGAGGCAAAGGAGGGTATCAGTAAGGAATTTTATAAAAGAATGCCATCTGGTACTATTGCCCTTCCAGGTACTACTTCCATGGCAAAGAAGGGGAAAGCTTCAGATGTAAGGGAAACGGGGTTCCTTACAGACCCATATTTATTTGAAGGTTATGCGTGGTATTCTAAAGAAATATCACTTGATAATGAAGATATGGGAAAAAATATTTTTTTAAACCTTGAAAGGACAAGGCTTACAAAAGTCTGGATTGGCAATGAACTGGCTGGAAGCATGGACAGCCTGGCAGCACCACATAAGTATAACTTGTCAAAGTATATTAAAAATAAAGATTTCAGGCTGTCAGTACTTGTATCAAACACAGATTATCCAACGAAAGGAGGACATCTTACATCACCTGATACACAAACTAACTGGAATGGAATTATTGGAAATATTTCACTGGATATTTATAATAGTATCTATATATCAGATATTAAAACTTATCCTGATATTAATAAAAAAAGTGTAAAGTTAAAAGTAACTACAGTAAATGATACAGACAGTGATACAGAGTTTCCTGTAAATACTACGGCAATGCTTTGTGATATTAACGGGGATACAGGAAAGGCAGCAGATAAACATATAGAAAATATTCCTTTTCCTGCTGGCACATCTGTATATGAATATGAATATTTTCTTGGTGAGGATGCCCAGTTATGGAGTGAGTATAATCCTGTTATATACCGCATTACATTGGAGATAGATGGGACTGGTGAAAAAATTTCTACTATATCCGGGCTTAGGGAGTTTTCAGCTAAGGGCATGGAATTTTGTATAAATGGCACTCCTGTATTCCTGCGTGGGAAACATGATGGTCTTGTATTTCCATTGACAGGTGCATTTCCAACAGATGTGGAAGAGTGGATACGTGTATTTAAAATTGCAAAGTCTTATGGTATTAACCATTACCGTTACCATACCTGCTGCCCTCCAGAAGCAGCATTTACAGCGGCAGACCTGCTGGGCATTTATATGGAGCCACAGCTTCCGTTCTGGGGTACTATGACAGCACCAGGTGATGAGGGGCATAATGAAGAAGAGCAACAGTATCTTATAGATGAAGGTTTTAGGATGCTTGACACATATGGAAACCATCCGTCATATTGTATGATGTCACTTGGCAATGAACTTTGGGGAAGCAAAGAGCGCATGGCTGCAATAATTAGAGGATATAAAGACACTGACAGCAGGCATCTTTATACACAAGGTTCTAATAATTTCCAGCATACGCCTGTAATACTTCCAGAGGATGATTTTTTTGTAGGGGTACGTTTAAGTAAGAACCGTCTTATAAGAGGGTCTTATGGAATGTGTGATGCACCTCTTGGCCATATACAGACTGATGAACCAGCTACGTGCCATAATTATGATTCTGTTATACATCCTTCTAGTAATGAAAGTGCTGCTGCCGCAGGTGAAGAAGAGATAGAGATACAGTATGGTACAGGTGTTAAGAAGGTAAAAGCAGCAGATGCAGGCGGTATGCTGGTTCCAGAAATACCAGTAGTTACACATGAGATAGGCCAGTATGCAATATATCCTGATTTCCGGGAGATAGATAAATATACAGGAGTATTAAAAGCACGTAACTTTGAGGTGTTCAGGGAGAGGCTTGAAGAGAAAGGCATGGGAGACCAGGCATATGATTTCTTTTATGCAAGTGGGAAGCTTTCTGTACAATGTTATAAGGAAGAACTGGAAGCAGCAGCAAGAAGCCGTCTTATAGCGGGGTACCAGATACTTGATATACAGGATTTCCCAGGACAGGGAACAGCACTTGTAGGAATACTTGATGCATTTATGGATTCTAAAGGTCTTGTTACCCAGGAGGAATGGGCAGGATACTGTTCTGATGCTATACTTCTTGCAGAATTTGATAAATACATTTATACATCTGGCGAAGAGTTTAAAATGAAGCTTGCAATGCGCTATTATAATCCTGAAAAGCTTATTAATAAGGAAGCCAGGGTAGAACTTATATATAATGGAAGTACAATTATATTGGAAAAAGTGCCAGTTCCAGAAGGTGCATATGGGCTTGTGGAATTAGGGGATATTTTGTTTAAAATGCCAATTTCCACAGAAACAGTAGTATATACGCTTAAGCTTTCTGTGCCAGGCACAGATATGCATAACAGTTATGAGATATATTGTTATAATTCTGACATAGCTATGCCAGATATAAGCAATGGTATTGTTGTAAATAAAAGAAAAGAACAGCTTTATATTACAAATATTTTTGGGGATGCAAGGAAGTTACTGGAAGAAGGAAAGAATGTGCTTTATCTTCCAGAAGAAGTTAGTGGAAGCATAGAAGGTTTTTATTGCACAGATTTCTGGTGCTACCCTATGTTCCGTGATATATGTGAGTGGATGAAGAAACCAGTTGCTGTTGGCACAATGGGGCTTCTTATACAGGATAAACATAATGCACTTTTTAATTTTCCATCGTATATGTATGCAACACCACAGTGGTATAAAATAGTTTCACATTCCAGATGTGTAATTCTTGATGATGTGACAGACAAGGGATATAAGCCAATAGTACAGATGATTGATAATTTTGAGAGAAACCATAAGCTTGGAATACTTTTTGAAGGTAAAGCTGGTAATGGGAAGCTTTTAGTATGTACAAGCAGGTTAAGTGAAATAGCAGATTACCCTGAGGTGAGGAGTTTTGCACAATCAATTATAGAGTATGGGGTTTCAGGGCTTTTTAATCCTGAAGACGAGCTTAGCCTTGATAAACTGGAGAAAGTATTTATAGGCAATAATTAATATATTACCTTATATTACATATCTGGTGATATAACGCAGTTCCCATATACCATTAAATATTTTCCATCCAGGGGTACGCTTCCGTTGCGCTACAATGTCATTTAGTTAAGAAACCCTTCCATAAATGGCAGATTTATTGGCGTTTGAAAATTAAATATTTTGGCAATTCCAAAATTTTACCAACAAAAAGCCATGTGCAACATGGCTTTGCCCGCATTGCGCTTGGATGGATACGCAATGGTGCATAAGTTCTTAATGTTTCTGCGAAACATTTAATACAAGAACTAAGCACTGGCGTTTCCAAAGCACCCCCTTTGATGGAAAATTATTTAACTGGTATATGGGAACTGCTGTATACATACATATTGTAAATATAGGGTGATAAAGCAGGTTGTCAAAGAAACTGGCATATAATAAATATAGGATGGTAAAGCAGGTTATCAAAGAAACTGTTTTTTGTAAATAGCATTATTATGGCATATGATAAAGCAGGTTGCTGTATACTTAAAAAACAGTTTTTTGTCTGCAATTTACAGAGGTTCTGCTTAATTAAATGACATTGCATCTAAGAGGGAATTAATTTCACATGTCATTATATTTTGCATGTATGCTAATAAACTGGTAATAGTTTTTAACAAATGCCCTTACTACATCTGGGTCAAAGTGGCTTCCACTGTCTTTAGTGATAATATCATAAGCCATATGGTCTGAAAATGCTTCTTTATAAGGGCGTTTGCTTACAAGTGCATCAAATACATCTGCCAGGGCAACAATACGGCTTTCTAGCGCTATTTCTGTTTCTTTAAGGCCAAGGTAGCCTTTGCCATTCCATTTTTCGTGGTGTTGTAATGCAATTATCCTTGCAATTTCCATAATTTTACCTGGGCAGTTATGGAGAAGTTTCTCGCCTTCTGTTACATGTGTTTTAATTATCTCAAACTCTTCATCTGTAAGTTTGCCAGGTTTTTCAATAATAGAAGATGGCAGGTTTAATTTGCCAATATCATGCATCATTGATGCTATGCGTATTGTATCAACTTCTTCTGGGGTATAACCCATAGCTTCTGCAAGTACCCTTGTATATTCAGAGACCCTTTTTACATGAAGACCAGTAAATTCTGATTTGGCTTCAACAATTTCAGTAAGTGACTGTATCGTCTGCTCCGACAGGGTGTTAAGCTGCTGGTTAATCTTAACAAGTTCCATTTTGTTTTTGATAGTGCCAAGAATATTGTCTAGAGTTACAATAAACTCATAAAGACATTCATGGTAGATGTGTCCATCGTTATAATCAATAGTTATAATGCCAAGGTTTTCATCCATTACATTAAGCGGAATAATTAGCATATGTGTAAAGTTTTTATTAACTTCATGGTCTTTATCAAAAACAACATTATACTGTACAGGCAGCAGTGGTGTAAGACATTCCTTATCAGAAATCTGGTTTAAAAGAATCAGGTGTGGTTCTTTTATATTATCATATTCAAAATCCTCTGGAGAAGCCAGAGTTGATTCTATATATAAATTAAGCGAAGAGATGCCTGGGCCCCATAAATAATCCGGCAAAAGCCTTGCCAGGGTTTCTAATGCACAGTTAATATTAATATGTGAATTAAATTCATGTATTGCATGGTTATAGTTATGTTCATTTTCAGAATTTACAAACAATGCTTCAAGTTTGTGGTCATTCTTGCGTTTATCACTTTTAACACATCCACATGATTCCGCATATACTGGTTTGCATGGAATTACTACAGTTTTATTGTATAAAAGCTTACCTTCAAGAAGTTTTTCCATTGTGTCTAATATACATTCGCTGCTTAATACAGGGTCATAAATGGCGCTTGTGAGAAGTGGTATATGGTATTCTCTTTCAAGTATTCCGCCAAGACCTGTTACAATTATATCTTCTGGTATTCTTTTTTTAAGTTTAAGAAGATAGTCACTTACAGCGATAGCCATAGAGTCATTGGCACATACAATGGCATCAGGAAGCCCGTCTTCTGATTCTAAGAATCTTTTAGTTTCCCTTATTGCAGGCGCTGACCAGAAATCACCATATCCTATACGCTGTTCTTCTACAGGTATTCCATATTCATTAAGTACGCTTTTGTAAGTGTTTATCCGTTCTATTGAAACATCATTATCACGTGGTCCAGCCATAAAATTAATTTTATGGCATCCATGTACTTCTATAACATGGCGTATAATGTTTGCAAGTGCTGTCTCAGAATCATATTTAATATTACAGCTTCCGCTAAGAGGCTGTTTTATTGAAATAACAGGAACATCAGCAGACATTGCACGCATATAAAGTTCTTTCTTGACTGGTGCATCCTTTATCATTTCTGTAAATAATATAAGGCAGCATATTTTGTCAAAATCTACAAAATTATAGATACGTTTCTGGGCGGCATCATCTTTAGTCTTTTGGTATAAGTCTGAAAGTGGCGCAAAAATCTGGAGATAATAACCGCGTTTCCTTGCTTCTGTGGCAAGAGCCCTTAGAGTCCTATGGATAGAAGGTCTGTGAATACTTGTCACACATATTCCGATTGTATTATTTTTAGCCATAAATTGGCACCAAGCCTCAAGTAAAATATTGGTTTTTTATTTGAGGTGCAGACACAGAAAACAAAATATGTATCTGCATTTTATCCTTTCCTCTTTTTTCTTTCACTATTTATCTATATCTTGTGCTGGTTACTTCCGTGAAGGCAAAGTGAAGGTTTATAATAAGCCTGCAACGGGGTGTTTGTTTCTTATTTAATACAATATCATAAATACTACATTATAACAATTATAAATTTTAGAAAATTATACACTTTTATAATTAAGTACTGTAATTTTTGCATTGTACAAGCGTTATATAAAACAGGGTATTTTATAAAAAATAAATTTTAATTATTGATAATTAGTACAGTTTTGGACTATATTAAAAATGGTACAAGATTGGACTAATTGCAAGGAGGGATATTATGATAAACAATACTATTTTTATGGAACAATTAAACAAATATTATGCAGTATGGCAGGAGTACAATTATGTGTATGAAGAATGGGCAAAAGCACATGGTTTATCTGTTAATAGTCTGTTAGTATTGTCTGCCATCCATGAAGGAGGCAAAGACTGTACACAAAGAAAAATCAGCCAGAGATGGATGATACCTAAACAAACAATTAATATGGTTTTGAAAGGGTTTGAACAAAAAGGCCTGGTTGAAATGTTTCCTATGCAGGAGGATAAAAGAAATAAACTTATCCGCTTTACGCCAGCAGGAAGCAGATATGCAGATTCTATTATTTTACAACTGCGGAAAGCAGAGTTGTTTGTAATTGAGGAAATGGGTATAGAGAGTATGAAACAGTTAAATGACAATACAGCTTTATTTGTGGAACTTTTTAGAAAAGCAGGAGGTAAAAATGACAATGAAACAGAATAATGATATAAAAACATTTTTTCAATATGTTATTCCATCTGTATTATCTTTTGCATTGTCAGGTGTCTATGCGGTTGTTGATGGTTTCTTTATTGGAAACAGTATGGGTGATATGGGATTGTCTGCTGTTAATATTGCCTATCCCATTGTAGCTGTTATACAGGCATTGCTCCTTTTGGGCTTGTTATGGTTCCAAACATATCCTTAGTTATTATAAACCGTTTTTCCGTAGAATATGGCGGAGAACAGGCAATAGCCACTTATGCATGTATTGCATATATTATATGTATAATCTATCTTGTTTTACAGGGGGTGGAGATGGAAGCCAGCCATTAATAAGTAAATATTATGGTGGACGGGATTTTAATAAAATGAGAAACGTACGGAAATTAGCATATGGTTTTTCAATGTTATTATCTGTTATTAGCTGCATAATAATGTACTTAATAAGAGGAAATTTAGGAATATTATTTGGTGCATCAAATGAAGTAAATATAGAAATTGCAAAGATAATTCCTGTTTTTTTAGTTTCAGTTCCTTTTGTTGCTATTAACCGTATTACAACAGCAAGTTTTTATGCGGCAGAAAAAAGTACATTTTCTTATATACTTACTTTTATAGAACCATTATTGATGTTATTACTTATGCTTATTTTGCCACCCTTATTTGGTGGACAGATAATGATTTGGTGGAGTACAGTTTTTGCAAGAATTTTATCAGGAGTTTTAGCATTAATATTAAAACAAAATGCTGATAAACAAGAAATATTGATATAACTAATAAATACAAAATTCCAAAATTTTAGTAAGGTATAAAGAGATTTAACCTAAAATTAAATAAAAAAGTCCAGCCCCATTGTTTAATTAAGTAAGCCTTTTAAGAGTTTACTCTGGCGCCATGTCATTTAATCTAGTACAACCTAATAAATTAAAGGACTTATTGATGTTTGAAAATTAAATTTATACAAAGATTATATTACTCTGGCAAATTCCAAATGTTTTACCAAAAAGCAGCTGTTATGGGGACGCTGGTGCTTAAATCTGGTTTTTTCAGATTTTATGCACCACTGCGTATCCCATCCAAGCGGAATGCGGGCAAAGCCATGTTGCACATGGCTTTTTGTTGGTAAAATTTTGGAATTGCCAGAGCCACATAACTTGTAAAGTATTTAATTTGCAGCTACTACCCATGTTTTGTCTAGTGTTTTGCAGGTTAGTTCAAATTTAAAGGATGTGAAGTCAGCATCTAGTGTAGTTTCAGTCCCGTTTTTACTCCATTTAAACATTATAGTGCTTCCTTGCCCTTGTATTTCAAGTTCTGCATCAAACCCAAATGCAGGGCAGGTATTCCTGAAACGCAGCAGTCCAAGCTGCTTTTGTACAATATCCTGGTTTATAGCTTCTTCTGCCTGGCACAGGGTAAGGTTAGTACGGTTAATTTCCTTATGTCCGCCAGAACCAGCTTTTTTAACAGCTTCATAGTCATTTTTGCCAGCAAATAAATCAAGGTACCATACTTGTGGCTTGCCTGGCATAAATATCTGCAATGCCCTTGCGAAAAGCAATTTTTGCTTATCTTCCCCAAGTGCACTGTAGTATGTGGCATTAACCTGGTAATACATATTTTTCTGTCCATGCAGGTTTTTAACATAGCCTCCACGCTTTGTAAGTGTATCAATTAATTCTTCAATTTCTTCATCTGGAAGAAATCCTTTTAAATCCAGAAGAGGAATTCCATCATGGCAGCCTAACATATTAACTGTGCGGATTTTTTTAGAAACCAGTTCTTCTGCCCATCTTACAAGCACATCCCCGTTTTTATGTTCAGTTGCATATATTATAAGTCCTGGCAGAAAGAAATCATAAGACATATAGCCTTTAGCAGCAAGAAGTTCATATATTTTCTCACTATAACTTGCATGTATTTCTGGAAGCAATGTAATATTATACTGGTCTGCCAGGTTTTGTATCTGTTCTAGTAAATCCCATGTTTCTGGTTCATTTAGGAAGTTTTTCCTGCCTGGTTCTTTTGGGGCATATGCAAATGCATCAAGACGTACAATTTTCGCTCCATAGCTTGCAAGTTTCTTTAAAGTTTCTTTGTAGTGTTCCCATACAAGAGGAGACTTTATATTTAAGTCCATCTGTCCAAGATAATTTCTTCCAGACTCAAGTAGTTCTGTGATAATATCTTTATATTCATTATATCCTTCAAAAGAAATGCTGCCAGGTTTCTTTCCACTATCTAATTGCCTGTTTATATAATCTGCCAGCTTTTGTGCCTCAGTTTCTGGCAGTCCTGTTTCTAGAATTATATCTTGTATATTAATGTGCTGGTATTTTACCTCCTGGTAAAACGTATTCCAGTATGGAACTTCTTTGCCATCTGGAAACCTTGTCATAAGTATAGGAAGCCCTGGTTTACGGAAGAACATATCTTTAATTAATTCTTCACGTGGAATAATATAACCTTCTTCTGACATTTCTCCAAGACCTTCCCAGAATTTGTTCCAGTTAATAAAAAAATCTTTGTAAACAGAAGCTTCTCCATTTTTAATTATATCCTGGAACTGCATGGATTGTACAGATAAATGGTTTAATATAAAATCAAGTTTTAAATCTATTCCAAGTTTTTTAATATTTTCTAAATCTTTTATATTTCCTAGATTTTCATTAATATTATAACTGGTTACGGAAAATCCCCTGTCTAAATCTGACTGGTATATACTTGGCAGAATATAAAATGACTGGAATACATCTTTAAATTCTGGTTTTTCTAAAATAGAAACTATATCACTTAATTTCCCGCCAAGACTGTCAGGATAGGCATTAAACATTGGCCCGTCACTCATTTTCTATGCCTCCTTCCTGTTCACTCTGGATTAATTCCAGATATTCTTTGTATGATAAGAGCTTTCCATTTTTGGAAAGGATAATTTTGGCTTTATGTGCCTGCTGGTGTAACAATTCTTGTTCTATTCCAAGTACCATTGTTGTAAACGGGCTGTCAGTATTGCCATCCCTGCCACGCATTTTTCTATATTCCAGAGTTTCTTTTGGTGTACTGTTCAGGAAAATTGGAATATCAACACCTTTTAAATAATCACTGTTGCCATGTGTCCATTCTATTATAAGGATACTGGTTTTTTCAAAACTGGTTTTGTCATACCATAATTCACTGCTGGTACGTCCCATTCTCTTTAGCCATATAGTATCAGCCCCATTTTTAAAAGCTTCTGTAATAGAAGAAATTTCTTTAAAATCAATTTCTTTACTTGTTCCAAGATATTTCCTTAAACCCTCACGTCCTGATTCTATATATGGTTTAAACCATGGATTTTTTATGGCATATGATGTATCAGCATCTATATTATGTTCCTGCCATATTTTTATCTGGGTAAATCTTCCAGGGGTATACTGGCCTGCGTCAATTATTCCATGAAGTGCTGCCCTGCGGAATACCCTTAGGCGTTCAGCATCATTATAAACTGGTATACGGTGTGGGTAATTGTCACCAGAAAGTGTATAACTGCCAATTCCAGCCTGGTTTAAGTAATAAGATAATAGTGATGCAATTCCTGTTTTGCCAGTACCAGAGCCTCCACATACAGAAACTACAGCTCTTTCATACGGGCTGTTACCGGTTGTTTCTTGCAGAAGCCTGGCAAGTTCTGGAAAAATAGTTTCTGCCTTTGGACCAAGGTCTCCAAAACCTTGTGCCTGGTCTCCTGGCATATCACCTTGTGGTATATTTCCTTTTATTTCTGGAGGCTGCCATGGAAATAAGTTTTGTAGTTTTTCATGGATTTTCATGTCTGTATTAATATATCCATAATTATGGTTCATAATCTGCACCAAGACCCAAGCAGAAATGCTTGTTTTTATCCTTTCTTAATTTATTTTTCTGCATTTAATATTATCTGGTAAGAGTTGTACTCACCAAGCCCGCATCTTACAGGAAGTCCCGCTTCCATAAGAGCTGTACCCTGGTAACATATACCATTTTCTATGTCTTTGTATATAGTATCTGCTTTAAGCCCTTTTAATTTTACATAGTATACTGGCATATTTCCATGGATTTCATTAATAACAATACTTAACATTACCTGTGTGCCATCTTTTGAAATATTTTCCCATGCTGTATATATATCTTTAAATGGGTCTGATAAGCGGTAGTAATCACCAGATTGTATAAGGTTTGCATATTTTTTATATGTTTTTACCTGTTGCCTGGTTTCTTCTTTTTCTTCTTCTGAAAGCTTTCCAGGGTCAAGTTCATATCCAAATATTCCAGACATTGCAACTACCCCTCTTGTATGCAGGCTTGTAATCCGTCCTGTCTGGTGGTTTGGCACTGCAGATACATGTGAACCAGAAGTGGAAACTGGGTAGAAGAATGAAGTGCCATACTGTATTTTTAAGCGGTCAATGGCATCCGTATTGTCACTGCACCAGATTTGTGGTGTATAGTATAACATGCCAGCATCAAACCTTCCGCCACCGCCACAACATCCCTCAATTAGCAGTCCTGGATAGCGGTTTAACAGTTTTTCAAGGAAATCATATACACCAAGTACATAATTATATGCAACACATCCTGGAAAATTTTTATTTGAATATAATTCTGTAAGGTTCCGGTTCATATCCCATTTGATATATTCAATATTTGCCTGGTCAAGTACACTACATATTTGTTCAAATATATTTTCCCTTACTTCTTCCCTGGAAAAGTCTAATACAAGCTGGTTTCTTGAACGTATTGGCTGGCGTCCTGGAATTTGTAATACAAAGTCTGGGTGTTCTCTGTAAAGATTACTGTCTTCAGAAACCATTTCTGGTTCAATCCAGATACCAAATTTTATACCTTGTTTATTTACACCCTGTACCAGTTCACTAAGGGAACATCCAAGTTTATTTTCATTTACAACCCAGTCACCAAGCCCGGAATTATCACTGTCACGTTTTCCAAACCAGCCATCATCCATGACTACAAGGTCAATTCCAAGACCTGCAGCTTCTTTTGCAAGGTTAATTATAGTATCTCCATTAAAATCAAAGTAAGCAGTTTCCCAGCTGTTAAGAAGCACTGGCCTTGGACTGCATGTATATTTTCCACGGCAGATATGGCGGCGTATACAGTTATGGTATTTAAGTGATAAGCCAGAGAAACCTTTGTCTGAAAAACACAGGATTGTTTCAGGTACAATAAGTGACTGGCCATGCTTTAACCTGTAATGGAACTGTTCACTTTGCAGGCCCATTACAAGCCTGGTCTGGTCAAACTGGTCTTTGCTGGTTTCACACATAAAATTACCACTGTATACAAATAGCATGCCATAACAGTTTCCGAGGTCTTCGGTTGTGTTATGTCCTGCAAGGATTACACCAGGGTTGTGCTGGTGGCTTGAAGCCCCTCTGCGGCTTTCAACTTTAATCTCTGTATGTGAAACAGGAATACGTTCCATGTTACGTTCCATAGTATGCCTGCCATGGAAATGTATAAGCTCATAGTCACCTGTAAGGAAATCAAGACATGCAGATGCTGCTTTTTCTATTACCAGGGGTTCTTTCCCGTTGTTTGTAATAATAGCACTTCTTGTAATAATGTCTTCGTCTTCTAATATTCCGTAGAGAAGTTTTACTTGTGCCCCGTTTGAATTATCTTTAAGGATAATTGAAAGAGTTTCTGCTTCTTTATCATTGGCATAAACAGCAGGAAGCCCGTCTAATTTGTATTTGCCTTTTATTATTTCATGTGATACATATCTTAAATCACAGCACTCACTGTAATCCGCATTGCGGATTACCAGTGCTGTGCTGCGGTTATCACCAGTTCCAAGTACGGGGTATTCCTGTGGCAATGTATCTAAAGAATATGTGCGGTTATCTGCCATCTCTGCAGGGTTTCCAGAAAATCCCCTGTCTGCATAAGTAAGCAGATAGTCCATATCCTGGTCCACCTTTTTTCCATAATATAGATGTAACAGATAACCAAGCTGGTCTGATTTCATCTGGTAAGTAGTATTCTTAGTCTGTAAAGTGAAAAGATTTTTCTCTTTGTTATAAATAACTGCCATAGTCCACCTCTGTATTAATTATTTTACTGCGCCATTAACAACACCATTTATAATCTGTTTCTGGCAAATTATATAGAAAACAAGTATTGGTATTAATGAAAGTAAATATGATGCAAATGCAAGGTTATAGTTAGTTCCAAACTGTGACTGGAAATTCATCTGTGCAAGTGGCAATGTATTTACCCCAGAACCTGCCATAATAACAAGTGGTGTCATTACATCATTCCAGACAGCCAGTGCTGTTATTACAGCAACAGTTGCATGCATTGGTTTCATAAGTGGGAATATAACTTTCCAGTATGTCCTCCATGTGGAAGCACCATCTACTCTTGCTGCTTCTTCTAGTGCCAGCGGGATATTTACAAGATATCCTGAATAAAGCATAATGTTCATTGGCATGTAAAATACTACATAAAGAAGTATTACACCAAACCAGTTTGCAAGTCCAAGCTCTGCGGTTTCTTTTGCAAGTGGCATCATAAGTATAGCAAATGGTACAAACATGCCGCTTACTATAAAAAGATATACAAATCCATAAAATTTATTGTGGTTTTTATTTCTTCCAAGTACATAGCCAATCATGGAATGTATAACTATTGATAATACAACTGTAACCAGTGTAATTAAAAGGCTGTATCCCAGTGAACGCCAGAAATCGGTAACTTCCATTGCTTCACTGAAATTGGAGAAACTCCAGTGTTTAGGCAGTGATAATATGCCACTTATTGTATTTGACATTTCAGAAGGCTGCTTAAAAGCAATTACTATTGTCATATACAAAGGAAAAGCAATAGTTGACAATCCAAGGATTAATAATACCATAGGAAGCAACGCCGGGTTTAATTTTCGTTTCATCATAACTGCTCCTCCTTTTTACCAGAAAATTTCATCTGTGCAACAGAAATAATTACAATTACTATAAAAAACATTACAGCATTGGCACTCTGGAAACCAAACTGCCCGCCTTTCATACCATTGTTGTAAATAAGGTATGAGATTGATTCTGTGCTTTGTGCAGGACCACCTTTTGTAAGTGCCATAATCTGGTCAAATACCATTAAAAAGTTTTTAACACAAAGTACCATATTAATACTGAAGAAAGGAATAATTAATGGAAATGTAAGTTTCCAGAATTTCTTCCATCCAGTTGCTCCATCCAGTGAACCAGCTTCATATACATCTTCTGGTACAGTTTGCAGGCCTGATATATAAATAATAGTATTCATTGCCACTGCCTGCCAGGCACAAACTATCATAATGCCAATCCATGCTGTATTTTTACTAGCAAGGATGCTTGAGTTTAAAGATTCAATACCTGCCATATCAGCTAATGCTGGAACAAGGTATGTAAAAAAGTAGTTAAAAATATAACCAACAACCAGTGCCCCAAGTACATTAGGAAGGAAATACGCTCCACGGAAAAAGCCTTTTGCGCGGATTTTGCTATTTAATGCAAGTGCAAGTATAATACTAATTACATTGACAACTATTGTTGTAACAACGGCAAGTTTTATGGTAAATATATATGAACTTCCTACTCTTGCATCAGAAAATAAATCAATATAATTTCTAAGCCCTACCCATTCATAATTACCAAATCCCCTGAAATTGGTGAAGCTGTAAACTACGCCTCTAAGCAGCGGGATTGTATTAAATGTAATAAAAAGTGCTAATATAGGAATAGTAATTAGCAGATAAGTACGTTTCCTGTCATTTTTCATCTAAATTCCCCCTTTTCAATTTGAATTGTTTTCCTCATATTCCTTGACTTTACGGATAATATCACGGTTATAGCGCTGCCAGTTTTTATCAAATGTTTTAAGAAAACCATTTACATCCTTTTCAATAAGGAATGTCTGTAACAGAGCATCAGCGGACATTTCAGTTGGGTAATAATGGTCATGGAAATCTGCCATTTTGCCTGCTTCAATATATTCTTTCATGCCATCTAACATTGATGCAAGTTTAAAATCCCCTTCTTTGCATGGAATTGCATTCTGTGCATCAGCATATGCCTGGATATTTTCATCCTTAAAAAGGAAATCAAGGACTTCGTAAGCTGCTTCTTTGTTTTCACATGCTTCTGTTACACAGAACTGCAGGTCAATTCCAGAGTTAAGTGTATTGCCATCGGAGCTGTCACTAGCAGGCATTACAAAGGAATCAATATTCATATCAGGGTTTACAGAAAGTATCTGTGGCACTGCATAACTGCCAATAGGATACATTGCAGATTCACCTCTTGCAAATGCTGTACATGCGTCATTGTAACTATATGCAAATGGAGAAGCAGGACCATACTGCAGCAGGCTTAAATATTTTTCTGCTGTTTCTGCATACTCTTTTGTAAAAGTAGTTTCACCTTTATTTACTTTTTTCACAGTATCAGTTTCTGTAAGGCCTACTGCTATTGCATTCCATGGTGCAAGACAGCTCCATGTATCCTTAAAACCAAAATAGAATGGAAGTATATCTGTTTTTTTAATTTCCTCACAGAGTGTTATAAGTTCATTCCAGTTAGTTGGTATTTTCCATCCATTCTGTTCAAATAAGTTCTTGTTATACAGGATACCTGCTGCATTTGCCATATATGGGACAGCAAATGTTCCATCTGTTGGCACCAGTTCCAGGGATTCATCAATATCCCTGTACACCTGTTTAATATCAGATAATCCTTTATAATTAGAAACGTCAGCAAGTATCTGTGCATCTACATAATAAGAATACTCAATATCACCACCAATGCCAACAATATCTGGATAATCTTCACGTATAAAACGTGTTCTTAAAATTGCAGCAGCATCATTTGGTGAATTAATTGTCAGGTGTATGTTATCATGTGTTTCATTAAATGCTTTTTCAACCATTTTGAAATAGTTAGCAGCTTCAGGCTTATATTGTACAATTTCAATTTCCGTTACAGAATTATTCTTTGAAGAACTACACCCTGGTAAGAAAACAGTTAATATTAGAATACAGCCTGTAAAAAGTAATTTTCCAATCCCTCTTCCTTTCATATGATTGCTCCTTTCGTTTTTGATAGTAGTATTTTAGCATACCATTATGCTACCTGAAATAGCCTGTTTATTGTAGTTTTATATCAAAATGCTATTTTGAATAAAGATATTGAAAACCATATAGCATTTTGGTATATTGGTAATATTAATCAAAGCTGCCAAAGCAGAATACATGCTGGAAAATAATATATTTTACATATATTTATTTTATTTTACATATATTTTAATTATGACTAACCGGCATGCTTTAGCAAGAATGGAGTATATTTATGAGTGAAGTTATTTTTTCAGTTTTTCCAAGTGAAAATTTTATTGATATGGGTTTATACCAGTTTGGATGGGAGCAGTGTGACCCTTCACACTCATTTGGCCCTGCATCAAGAAACCACTTCTTATTTCATTATGTCTTATCTGGCACAGGTGTATTAATGGCAATGAATTCCAGTGGTGAATCTGTTAAGTATTCAATAAAAAGCGGACAAGGGTTTATGATGTTTCCACAACAGGTATGTATGTATATAGCAGATAGTAAAATCCCCTGGGAATATGCGTGGCTGGAATTTGATGGCCTGCGTGTAAAACAGACTATTGAAATGGCAGGTCTTAATATAAACCAGCCAGTGTACAAGGCAAGATTTAAAGATACTGCACAAACTATGAAAGAGGAGATGTTATATATTATAAACCATAAAGATGCTTCACCATTCCATTTAATTGGACATCTTTATCTTTTTATTGATGCATTAGTACGTTCTTCTAATTCTACACAGATGACGAAAGGTAATAATTTAAGGGATTTTTATATTAAAGAAGCAATTTCGTTTATAGAACAGAATTTCCAGAATGAGATTTCAATAGAAGATATAGCAAGGTTCTGTGGGCTGAACAGAAGTTATTTTGGAAAGATATTCCATGAAAATATTGGAAAGACACCACAGGAATTTTTGATTTCATATAGAATGATAAAAGCAGCAGAGTTATTAAAATTAACTAATTTGCCAGTTGCAGATATAGGAAATGCAGTTGGTTATCCGAACCAGCTGCATTTTTCACGTGCATTTAAAAATGTATATGGTATCCCTCCAAGACAGTGGCGTTATGAAAATGCTTTGCCATCAAAAAAGGATTAAAACTAAATTATGTATTGGCAGTATTTAAATATTTTTTATTATTAGCATAATCATATATTAACATTGTTACTCCTGATAATATGCCATAAACTTTTGTTTCCCAGTTAGTAAATTCACTTTTTGTAACACCTGCATGGAAGTTGCCATGTGCTATTGAATTTCTCCGGTTTACTAAAGCATCAATATCATTATGGTAGTCACTAAATAAATCTACTGGAAGTCCCAGTTTATATAAGTTTTTTTGTAAAACTATATACCACAGGTTAGATTCTGTATCTACTATATTATCATCAATAACCAGTTTCTGGCTTTTAAATCCTTCAATATTTTCCATAAAATCTACCCTGCGGTATAAACGGTGTAAACGTGCATCTTCTGGTAATTCCCTGCGGAAAATTTCATATTTACGGTCTAAATTTTCATATGCTATAAATTCTTTATGCATACTTGCTACCATTAATCCTGTACTTACATCATTACGGTTTAATTCTTGTGAATTAATATAGTGGATATATGTTTGTAAACAAATCTTTATATAACCTTCCATATGGGAATACAATATAAGTATAAGTCCTTTTCTATATTTATTTTTGTTATTTTCTGCAATTTCATTTAACTGGTTTTTAAAAAAAGCAAGTTCTTCCTGACGCCATGCTAATTCGGTTTCAAGTTCTTCCCTTAATTCATTTGCTGTCAAGAATTTTCTCCATCCTTTCTGTAAATAATTTTATTCTTGTTTTTATGCCATTAATACTTCCTGTTTTATAGGATTTAAGTTCTTCACTTTCTTTAAAATTGTTAATTTCTTCAATAAGTTTTTTTTGATGGCTGCTTTCTAAAATTTTATAAACCAGGTTAGCAGTAGAAACCGAAATACCGTCAAAAACATAGGATACAAACTTATTTTGCATAGTCCCGTTAGAATTTTTTATTGAAAATACATCTTTTCCCCAGTTGTTATTGATAAAATTAAATGTTTTTTCAAATATGTCTTTTTCTTTTTCATAATCAAAAGGAAGTTCTCCTGTTGTGATTTTTTCAAGGTATTTTGTCAGATATTCTGTTATGGGGTATTTGTAACTGGCAATATCATTTTTTACTGCAAAAAATCTTAATACAAGTTCCTGGTCATATTTGGTCTTAATTTTTTCTTCTGGAATTTTGTTAATTACGGATATAAAATCCTTATTTTTACTACAGCTTTTAATAAAATTAATTCCATCTGGACCTAGAAGCCTGATTGTACAGTTACGGATTTCTTGTGCTGACAGAAGTTCTCCGCCTGTATTCAGACGTTTAAACATATGATATTTTAAAGATGGTTCACTATCTTTTCTTATAACTTCCATACGTACAAAACTTCTTTTTATTTTTATCTGTAAAGCCTTGGGCAGGTTGTCAAATATTAACCCGTTTAAATCATTAACTATATCACAACCATTTAAAACCAGAAAATCATCTTCTGTTTCTCCTAACCTTTCTCCTCGGAAGTGAAGATAACTTGAGATTCTTTGTAAACCATCAATTAATTCATAAATGCCATCATCTGTTTCTATTACGAATATAGGAGGAACAGGCATTTCCAAAATTAAGGATTCTATAAAACGTGATTGTTTTTCTTCTCCCCATCTGAAAAGTCTTTGGTAATCAGGGGAAATCTCTAGTTCATTATTTTTATACATATCGTACAATTCATTAAATGATATATCAAGGCTTTTGGTTCTTATATTAATAATCTGGCTGTCAACATTTTGTATTAGATTTTCTACTGACATTTATATTAAACCTCCAATTTTATTTATATGTGCAGTTTCTTTAGGAACGTTTTTGTACGTTCATTTTTAGGGTTGTCTATAACATCTTCTGGTTTTCCTTCTTCAATTACCATTCCTCCATCCATAAATACAACTTTATTAGAAACTGCCCTTGCAAAATCAATTTCATGTGTTA
The DNA here is from genome assembly GCA_948794795.1 of uncultured Lachnospiraceae bacterium. Taxonomy (GTDB): domain Bacteria; phylum Bacillota; class Clostridia; order Lachnospirales; family Lachnospiraceae; genus Butyribacter. The sequence continues at coordinate 66,358 of CAQGLR010000009.1, forward strand.
CGACTGCCATTGTCATTTTTTCAGCAGCAAGGCTTTTCATAACACGTAAGATTTCTGCTGTAATCTCAGGGTCAAGTGCTGATGTAGGTTCATCAAAATATAACATTTTAGGGTGCAGTGCAAGAGCCCTGGCAATAGCTACACGCTGTTGCTGTCCGCCTGAAAGTTCACATGGATATGCATTTTCCTTATCCTCAATCCCCACCTTTTTAAGCAGTTCCCGGGCTTCATTGTATACTTCTTCTTTATTTCTTTTTTGTATTACTATAGGTGCATCAGTAATATTTTTCATTACTGAAAAATGCGGGAACAAGTTAAAATTCTGGAATACAAGCCCAAAGTTAGAACATGCCTGCTGTAATTCTTTCTTATGTGGATAAACAGCCCCGTCAGGACCTTTTTTAACTACCTGTTTGTTTATATAGAAAATTTCACCATTATCAATATGTTCAAGAAATGTGGCACATCTTAAAAGAGTGGATTTTCCTGAACCAGATGGCCCTATAATTGATACAACTTCACCTTCGTTGATTTTTAATGTTATATCTTCAAGGACAACTTTGTTTCCAAAACTTTTTTTAATATTATTCATCTCTAAGACATTCATTATAAACCCTCCATTTACTTGTAATAGTCAAGACGTTTTTCAATTCTTTCCATTAATAAAGCAACAATAAAGTTAAATATATAATAAAATACTCCTGCCACAAACAGAGGTAATAATGATGTCTGTGCAGCGGCAATCTGTTTTGCCTTAGTAAACATTTCTGCATAAGAAAGTGCAAATGCAAGGGAGGTATCTTTTACAAGTGTTATAACTTCATTAGTAACAGGAGGCAGTACACGTTTAACCATCTGTGGGAATATTATCCTGAAGAATGTCTGTATCCTGTTATATCCCATAATTTGTGCAGCTTCTCTTTGTCCTTGTGGTATGCTTTGTATTCCAGAACGGTATATTTCAGCAAAATATGCAGCATAATTTAATGAAAATCCAATTATTACAGCATAAAAACGGTATGAATAAGGTGTTGAAATATCAAATAAATAATATGGTGCAAAGAATACAACAATAAGCTGGAGCATTAAAGGAGTTCCCCTGAGGATAGAGATATAGATTCTGGCTATCCATTGAAGAATCCTGAATTTGGACATCCTTGCAGCTGCTATAAGAAGACCAAGTGGCATTGAAAATAAAAGTGTAAGTATAAATATGCCAACTGTTGCAGCAAGTCCAGATGAAAGCTGTTTTATAATCTGTGTAATGCTTATTTTTTTAACTTTTGGTGAATTGCCTGTATTTTCTGGTGTATCACTGGAACTTGTACCAGTATCTGTTATAGTTTCACCAGGGACAGGAACTTTACTTCCATCTGCATATGTAGTATCTTCTGTGCTAAGACAAGCACTATCTTCAAGTCCCCACTTTTTTACTATGGTTTCAAATGTGCCATCTTCCAGCATATCAAGTAATGTAAGCTGTACTACATCCCTGAGTTTTGTATTTCCAAGTTTAAAGCCTATTCCATACTCTTCTGATGAAAGCCTTTTATCAAGCATAATAAATTTATCACCTTTTGTAGAAAGCTGGTATGAAGCGACACCAATATCCATTGCAATAGCATCAACCATGCCACTTTCAAGGTTCATAAAAGCGGAATTATAATTTTCTACCTGTTGTAATTCTTTTAAAGATTTGGCAATTTTTTTATTCCCGTCTGTGGCATCTTCACCTGTAAGAGCAGCAAGTGCTGATGAGTCTGCTTGTACAGCCAGGATTTTGCCAGATAAATCTGTAAGTTCTTTAATACCTGAATCACTTCTCACAATTACTACCTGGGAATTGTCAACATATGGGGTTGACCATGTATAATTCCCTTCACGGCCATTCATTGTAAAGCCATTCCATATACATGAAATTGCACCTGTTTCAAGTTCAGAATCTTTGGAGTCCCATGCAATAGGGCGTTTTACCAAAGTCCATCCATTACGGTTACAGACTTCTGCTGCAAGGTCAAGGTCAAAACCTGTGTAATCCCCGTTTTCATCCATATAGCCGTATGGTGGGAATTCTGCGTCAAAACCAACAATAAATTCCTGTTTAGCCTGGCAGTTGTTTCCTGTTAATATAAAGCCTGCGAGAATTGCAGTTATAAACAGGTATAAGGCTTTTTTAATAATCCTGTTGTTATTCATTATGTATTTCTTCCTCTCTTAAATATTTTTATTTTCCTGTTGCCAGAAGAGGGCAAATTTTTACTTATTTTTTTATTGAAAATTCTTTGTCCTGCATAAATTGTATAGTATTATAAAGCACAAGTACATCTGTAGGTTTATATTTATTTAGCAGCATGGACATGCCTATATTAAGATGGCGCATATCTGCTACAATTATTTTTTCATAATCTTCTGCAAGGAATGGTATCATACAATTAGCAAAAGAATCCTTTATCATAAGAAGCGTTTTTTTATTTTTAGCACCTCCAGATATTTCAAGGACTGCCTGGTTACCACCAAAAAATACACTATATTTGTCTTTTTTCTTTAAGAATTCCGTCTGGTAAAATGTATTTTCTGTCTTTTCACCAAGGTTGTACACAACTGTCATTTCATTTGCTGGTTTATAAATATTTATTTCATCTTTTTGGGAATACATATTTACTTTTGAATGTGTTGTGCCAAGGAAATTACTGGAAACTTTCTCAAATTTTTTCTTATGTCCTGCATCCTGGATATTATTTCCACATGAATCCAGGTAAGCAGTATAACCATACCATGCACCAAGGGTTGTCCAGTGGTGGTCAGTCCTGTAAAAAATATAATCTTTATTATGTTTATGTAAAAGGTCATATACAGGTACAATAACATTCTCTGGAAGGTTTTTTTCTAATTTGTTGTAGAAAATATTTTCATCATAGGTTTCTGCAAATGCTGGCAGGTATCTGTCAAGTGTATAGGTTTTTGATGGAACCATCATAACTTTAACATTGGCAGATTTGGAAGCCTGCTGGACAAATTTTTTAAGTGCACGTATATTTTTATTTGTAAGTTCTGGGTTAATATCTTCTTTTGTGTATTTTTCTAAAAGATATCCATCTTTTCCAAAATATACACCATTGGATTCTTTTTTACCTAGAGTCCTTTCTGTTTTAGTCTGGAATTTAACCCATAAGTCCCTCTGTGGAAACTGGTCACTAAGATATGTTTCGTATTTTTTCTGGAATTTTCCATTAAGTACCCTTTTGGCGGAAAGTTTAGGAAAGGTTTGTAACATCCTGTTTTCCGCAGAAGAATATGTATTATCTTCTTTTATTATACTTGTAAACATAATTGCCATAAGCATAATTAATAAAGCTAATGCTGGCATAAGTTTAAAAAAACGTTTCATAGGCAATATATTATCCTTTCATATTAAATATATTTTTAAATGTATTTAAAACCTGAAATATAAAAATGGATTGTATGTGCCATTTACGAGATATGCAACTGATACAATAAATACTACAATTAAAAAAATTGTTTTTAATATATTTGAAAAGATTTCATTTTTATTGCAAATCCATGTGCCAGCTTTAAGTGGTATATTTGTGCATCCAATTATTAAAAGAAGCAGAAGCAGGGCATTGCTGGCAATAATATACATTGTATTTGTATTTATAAACCCAGCATCTGCTATTCCAGCCATTGCTTTTATAAATATCCTGTGGTGTGTTATATCTTCCCATGCAAAAAGAAGCCATCCAGCATATATTATAACAAGTGCATATATATGGCTAAGGAATAATGGAAGTTTATTAAGTATTTTTAATACCCCAAGTTTTTCTATTATAAGGAAAAAGCAGAAGTACATCCCCCATGCTATAAAGTTCCAGCTTGCGCCATGCCATAAACCTGTAAGGAACCATACTATAAAAATATTGGAAAATGTATTTAATTTATTTTTCCTGCTTCCGCCTAATGGTATATATACATATTCTTTGAACCATGTACCAAGTGATATATGCCATCTGCGCCAGAATTCTGTAATGCTTCTGGACATATAAGGATAATTGAAATTTTCAGGGATTTTAAATCCAAATACAGACATAAGACCTATTGCCATATCAGAGTATCCTGAAAAATCAAAATATATCTGCATCGTAAACATTAGTATTCCAAACCATGCAGATACAGTAGTAAGGTTTTCATTAGAATAAGCTGTAATAGTTTTAAAGATTTCTCCCGCCTGGTTTGCAAGGATAACTTTTTTTCCAAGACCAGTTACAAACCTGATGGCCCCATAAGACAGGTTTTCTATTGTAATATTTCTTTCTTTTAACATTACAGAGATATCTTTAAACCTTACTACGGGACCCGCTATAAGCTGGGGAAACATTGTAACATAGGCTCCAAAGTTAATAATGTTTCTTTCTGGTTTTGCATCTTTCCTATATACATCGATTGTATATGACATGGTCTGGAATGTATAAAATGATATGCCTATAGGCAGTGCTAGTTCTTTGGCTTTAATATCCATTCCCGTGATGTCATTCCATATTCCAGTTATAAAACCTGTATATTTGAATACTCCGAGAAGTGATAAGTTTATTATTACTGATAAAAATACAAAAATTTTTGCTGCTTTTTTATTATCCCTGTTTACAAAATATCCTGCCAGTCCGCCATTTATATAATCTACTACTGTGGAGAACAGCATTAAAACTATATAGACAGGTTCTCCCCATGCATAAAATATAAGGCTTGATAAAAACAGCACCAGGTTTTTCCATGTATTTTTCATATATCCTGGTGTTAAAAAATAAATAATAATTACACATGGCAGGAAACGGAATAAAAACAGCAGGCTGCTAAATACCATAAAATATCCTCCTGGTTATATAATAGGTTCAGGGTGCATTCTAGTTAATGAAAAACACAACAGTGCATAAGCCCTTGATGCTTATGGGAAACATTAAGTACAAGGGCTAAACACTGGCGTTTTCTAATAGTTGTTTAATACAAAATAATTAACTTGTTATATATAATAATCCTCCATGAAGGCTTTGGCGGCTCAAATAGTATAGCAGGACAAGCCTGCTTTATGCAAATTGGAATTTATTTAAATAATGCATTAATTGCATCAACAGCTTTCTGGTTTTCAGCTTTATATGCTTCTATAACCTGTTCTTCTGTACTTGTTTCCTCTGTATTACTGTCAACATAACCAAGCATAATAAAGAATACATAATCACCTTTTACATATACTTTTGATGCCTGGATTTTTAATAAATTCATAGGATACTGCATAGTATCATTAATAAGTCCCTGCCTGTAAGCGGCCAGTTTGTTTTTAATTTTTTTCTTTGTATTTTTATTCTTTGCTTTTGCAATAAGAAGAGTATCAACATGTGCACTCATCATTGGTATTTCAGCTATAATATCTGTATACCATGACTGGGAGAGACCATAACGTGCTTTTATATCTTCTTTTGTTAAAGGCATGTCTGCAAGGTAGTTATCACCAAATGTTTTTACTATGGTGTTATATATTTTTTTAATTGATGGTGCTTTTTTCTTTGTTGCTTTCTTTGATGCTTCTGCTACAAATGTATTGTTAGGAAATAAGAAGGCAGGTGAAAGGTTGGCTGCTAATAGTGAAAACGCTAGTAATGCTGTTAATATTTTTTTTCTCATATTTTACCTCTTTTCTGCAAACCGTGATGTACCCAGTCTGGCTTTGTTTTTTATTATATTATTGTATATTTTTGTTACAAGAATTTGTCAGTATGGATATATATTTATATAAATTCTTAAGATGCATACGGGCATATTCTAAAGACAGTATAACTTACTTCTGTAAATAATACAACTTATTTTTCCTGCCAATAGTAATGTCAAAAATGTGTCTTATGAATATAATAATAAAAAAAGGTATTGCTATTATGGACAAAATAATAAATATTACACAAAAGCCTGCTGCGTATGCAGTTATTAGCGGAAATGAAGATAACAGAAAACTACATGGGGTAGTTTATTTTTATAAAACGCCTTTTGGCGGAACTCTCGTAGAAGCAGAGATTGACGGGCTTCCAATGGAAGCAGGTACTAATGGGAGTTTTATGGGAATGCATATACACGAAAATGGTGACTGTACAAGACCTTTTGATAAAACAGGGGAACATTATAATCCTGGTTCAGAGCCCCATCCAGAACATGCTGGTGATATGCCGCCACTTCTTTCAAATTATGGTTATGCATACATGGTTTTTTATACAGAGCGTTTTAATGTAGATGATATTATAGGAAGGTCTGTTATAATCCATAGCAGCCCTGATGATTTTACTACACAGCCATCAGGTAATTCTGGTACTAAAATTGGATGTGGTGTTATTTGTAAAAAGTGAGATGTATTATGCTTAAAAAGAAAAATGGCAATTTATAATGGGTCAAGCGGATATTCGCAATCCGCATTGCCTGCAAGCAGGCATTGGCTACTTGCCCAATAACAGCCCAACCTCATTGCCGCTTTGCGGCAGTCTGGCAGGAGCCCAATCTCCTGCCAGACTAAGTAAGCCCTGGTAAATCAAACCCACCGCTTAAGAAGCGTGTATTTTAAAGGGCTTACTTAATGAGGTTAAAATAAATTTTAATATGGTAATTGTTTGAGATTTTAATTGTTGTTTTTATATAAACATAATGTATAGTATTAATAATATAATGAAGCAGGTATAAGAGGAAGTATCCCGCCTGCTTCATTTAATTTTATATGGGAATAAATTGTATTTATCTTAAGTAATTAATGGAAAACGCATAGATTTTGTGGTAAAATAATTATTATAAATTTTACTGTAGAGGAGGTACTTATGGATATAGATAAAGAATTATTGGAAATATTATATAAATACAAGGAAAAGCTTCATAAGAAGATTAAGGACAGAGAGATAGAAATGCAAAATGATAATACAGAACATTATATGGTATATAATGCACTTGGATTTACAAGCAAAGAAGGATACCAGATTGATTACCAGCAAAATGTTGGACGTTTTTTGTATAAATATGCAGGTTCTATGTTAGAAGAAATGGCTATACAGTGTTTTAAAATGAAATATCCAGCTTCACAACAAAAATTTAAATTAAGTAATACCATTGATAATGGCAGTCCTAAAACAGTAGAAATAGATTGTCTTGTTGGTAATAAGGCATATGAGATAAAATGGAAAGATGCAACTACAGATGGGGATCATATAAATAAAGAATATAAACGTATAAGGATTATTAAAAAGGCAGGATATATTCCTGTTAGAATTATGTTTTTTGAACCAAACAGAATCCAGGCTGTTTCTATACAAACTAAGTTAAGAAAACTTTATAAGGAAATTGGGGGAGAATATTATTCAGGAAATGATGCATGGAATTATATAAAAAATGAAACAGGTATAGATTTAAAAAATCTATTTGAAAGCATAAAGGAGTGATTATATGCAGAAAGATACTATTATACATGGGGATGCATTAAAAGTTTTAGAAGAAATAGATGAAAAAAGTGTAGATTTAGTATATCTTGACCCTCCTTTTTTTACCCAGGATAAGCATAGTCTGGTTTCAAAGAATAAAGTAGAATATTCATTTGATGATAATTGGAATAACATAGATGACTATCTTGATTTTATGAAAGAGAGGCTTTATGGATGTAAAAGGATTTTAAAAAATACAGGAAGCATTTTTCTTCATTGTGATAGAAATGCTTCACATTACCTAAAAGTTTTAATGGATAAAATATTTGGTATTGTTAATTTCCAGAGTGAAATAATCTGGAGTTATAAACGTTGGTCTAATTCAAAGAAAGGCTTGCTAAATAACCATCAGGTTATTTTATTTTATAGTAAAACAAAGAATTTTAAGTTTAACATGATATATAAAGATTATTCTGAAACAACAAATGTTGACCAGATATTACAAGAGCGTGTACGGGATGAAAATGGAAAACCGGTATATAAATTAGATGAAAGTGGGGAAACAGTTTTAGGACAGAGTAAGAAAGGGGTACCATTATCAGATGTTTGGGAAATTCCTTTTTTAAATCCAAGAGCTAAAGAAAGAGCAGGTTATCCAACCCAGAAACCAATAATATTATTGGAACAGATTATAAAATTAGTGACTGATGAAGATGATTTGGTAGTAGATCCTTTTGTTGGTTCAGGAACTACGGTAGTAGCTGCTAAGATGTTAAACAGAAAGTATATAGGAATAGATATATCGGAAGATGCAGTATCTTTAACTAATAACAGGTTAAGCGGATTAATAAAAACAGAATCACATTTATTAAAAAAGGGAAAAGCAGCATATAAGAATTTATCAGAAAGCCAAATGAATATCCTTAATTGCCTGGATGCAATTCCTGTCCAGAGAAACAGCGGAATTGATGGTTTTTTAAAAAAATATGTATACGGCAGGCCGGTGTCTGTTAAAATTCAAAAAGAAGATGAAACTTTAGCAGAAGCAGTTAATAAACTATTAAAGTCAAGTAAGTCAAAAAAATGTATTTTTATGATTCTTGTCAGGACACATATAGATTATATGGATATATTTGATTTTAATACAATTCCAGATAATATGCATATAATTGATAGCTATGAACTTGAGGTAGATGTATGTATAGATGAATTTAAAAGTAAGCAAGAATATAAAAGGGTTGTAGTAATATAATGTTAAATTGGAAAATCTATACTGGTAGTTAAATTATAAAAGTTTTTATGTAAAAGTATAATCCATAGCAGCCCTGGTGATTTGACAATTTATAATGGTTAAAATAAATTTTAATATGGTAATTGTTTGAAAGTTTAATTGTTGTTTTTATATAGACATAATGTATAGTATTAATAATATAATGAAGCAGGTATAAGAGGAAGTATCCCGCCTGCTTCATTTAATTTTATATGGAAACAGGTTATATTTATCCAGGGCATATTTATAAATTTTTTATTTTTATGCAACCAATCCAAGGTTTTGGCGGGATATATATTAAAGGCATATAACTATAATACAGGTGAAAGGGAAGAATACTTTATGCCATATTACCGGTTTTATGTGGAACTTCCAGAGGAGAAACGTGCTGGCCTTAATAATTATGGTGCTTATTATGTTCTTGCTGTAGAAAAAGAATATCTTACAAATATGCCTGTCTGGGATGGAAGTTTTAATTAGTACGCTTAGAATTTGGCAGAAATAGAACTTATAAAATCCTCCAATCTTACAAAATTGTAAGAAAAAACAGGAAAATGTAAGCTAAATCTATGGCTTACATTTTTTTATTCTGTTATTCTTATATTGTAAGTTAAGTTAAACATACACGTAATTAAGGAACAGGAGGAACTTAGAATGGCTATTTTGGAAGTTAATAATCTTAAGAAAATATATGTAACAAGATTTGGGAGTAACCAGGTACATGCACTGGCTAATATTAATTTTTCTGTTGAGGAAGGTGAATATGTTGCAATCATGGGTGAGTCGGGTTCTGGCAAGACAACACTTCTTAATATCCTTGCAGCACTTGACAGGCCTACAAATGGCGAGGTACTGCTTGAAGGTAAAAACATAACAGGAATAAAAGAGAGAGAAATTTCTGCTTTTCGGAGAGATAATTTAGGATTTGTGTTCCAGGATTTTAATCTTCTTGATAATTTTTCCCTTAAGGATAATATATTCCTGCCACTTGTGCTGCAGGGAATGTCACCAGATAAAATGGAACAGAAACTCAGGCCAGTAGCAGCAAAACTTGGTATTACAGAAATTTTATCAAAATATCCATATGAAGTATCAGGAGGACAGAAACAGCGTACAGCAGTTGCAAGGGCACTTATAACATCACCTAAACTGATACTTGCTGATGAACCTACAGGAGCACTTGATTCAAAGGCAGCAGACAGTCTGCTGGCACTTTTTAAAGAAATTAATGATGATGGACAGACGATATTAATGGTTACACATAGTACAAAAGCGGCAAGTAATGCTAAGAGAGTGTTATTTATTAAAGATGGGGAAGTTTTCCACCAGATTTACCGCGGAAATATGAATAATGAAGATATGTATTTAAAAATTTCTGATACACTGACAATGCTTGCGACAGGTGGTGATTATAATGGGTAAGCTTTATATTAGACTTATGACAACAAATATTAAGAATGGTAAAAGGTTTTATTTTCCATATATACTTGCAGGTGCTGTTATAGTTATGCTTTTTTATAATATGATGGCAATTTATTATAATGATGGACTGTCTAATATGGCAGGTGGTAAGGATATAGAAATAATTATGAAATTTGGTACTATAGTTGTTGTAATATTTAGTTTTATTTTTATATTCTATACCAATAGTTTTATAATGAAAAGAAGAAAAAAGGATATTGGTATTTACAATATTCTTGGTATGGAGAAAAGACATATTGCAATGGAAATTTTTATTGAAACTATTGTAATTGCCATTATTGTAATTGTATGTGGCCTGTTTACAGGTATACTTTTTGATAAATTTTTAATGATGTTTTTATATAAGATATTAGGTTTTGAAACAAGTATAAAATTTACTATTTCGGTGACATCAATATGCAATTCATTAATTGTTTTTATAATATTATATTCATTAACAATGGTTTATAATGTTATGCAGGTAAAACTTTCAAATCCTATAGAGCTTTTAAGAGGAGGAAGTGTAGGTGAAAAAGAGCCAAAGACTAAAATACTTATGGCAATTATAGGCTTTGTGTGTATTGGTGCAGGATATTATATTGCAATTACAACAGAAGACCCACTAGGTACAGTTATGTTATTCTTTGTTGCTGTAGTGCTTGTTATTATTGGAACATATTCCCTTTTTACAGCAGGAAGCATTGCATTTTTAAAAATTCTTAGGAATAATAAGAATTATTATTACAAAAAGAAGCATTTTACAGCAGTTTCAGGCATGATTTACAGGATGAAACAAAATGCTGCGGGGCTTTCTAATATATGTATTCTTTCTACTATGGTGCTTGTTATGGTTTCAGCAACTGTGTGTCTGTATATTGGTGAAGAGGATATTATAGATACCCGTTATGAATCAGAAATAAATGTCACATGTTATTCTGGACAGATAGAGGATAGTACAAAACTTAATGAGATTGTTGAGAATACCATAAAAGAGAATGGCAGAAATATTACAAGCATATGTAAGAAAAATGCTATATCACTTATGATGCTTATGGATGGCAATGAATTTAATTTATATAATGATGGAAATAATACAAAACAATATGATTTTTCAGAAATATCTTATATTGAGCTGTTGGCAAAGGAGGATTTTGAAAGTATCAGTGATATAAAAGCTGGTGATATTGCAGAAAATGAAGTTGAAATTTATGGTACTTCTGAGTTTCCAGGGAATGAAGTTAAAATAGTGGGACAGTCATTTAAAGTAAATAAAAGTATTGTACCTGATGGGGATTTATTTTCAGGTGATGCTATTATGGTGGACAACTGCTATGTGGTGGTGGCAAGGGATTATAATGAACTTGAGAAAGTAGCTGCTGTCTTAAGAAATAAAAAACATAATGAAATATACCAGTATGAATTATATGTAGATATTGATGGCACAAGCAGCCAGAAGAAAGAATGTGGGGATGCCGTAATTAAAGAATTTGCGGATAAAGAAAATAATAAAACCAGACTGGGGTATAATTCTATAAATGTTGTAACAAAAGAGAATAATAGGGAAACTTTTTATAGCCTTTATGGAGGCCTCTTCTTCCTTGGCATATTTCTTGGAATAATGTTCCTTATGATTACAGTTCTTATAATATTTTATAAGCAGATATCAGAAGGATATGAGGATAAAGAAAGATTTGTTATAATGGAAAAGGTAGGAATGAGCAAAAAGGATGTAAAAAATAGTATACGTTCACAGATAAGGACAGTTTTCCTTTTGCCTATAGCTGTGGCAACAATCCATGTAGCAGCTGCATTTCCTATGATTAAAAGGCTTTTAATGTTATTTGGGATGTTTAATTCTGGACTTTTTATAAAATGTGTTTTAATAACAATTGGTGTATTTATCTTTATTTATATAATAGTATTTATGCTTACATCAAGGACATATTATAAGATTGTTGGAGAGGAAAACAGATAATAAATAATTTTGCCTAAAGGCAGGTTACAGAGTTATTTATATAACTGGCAAGAGGAGGATATTTTATATATCCTCCTCTTTAATCTCCCAGTGTATTAGAAATGCAAGTGCGGCACGTAACAATATAATTCCTGCAACAGTTGCGATTTCTTCCCATTGTCTTACAACTACTGTACGCAGGATTTCACTGCCCATTTTAAATTCCAAGGCAACAGCAAGTCCTTTTGCAAGGGTACGTTTTGTTTCAGGGGAATGGTTTACATAATTGTAAAAACCCCTGGCACCAGCAGCAGCAATAATTGCAACACCCATAAATTCAAGTATTATTATTACAAATTCTGCTACTGTATGAAGTATTGTTTCGAGATGGACTAATATTTCCATAATAATTCTCCTGTTTTTGCCAAAACCTGCCAGTCCATGCGCAGTATATGCAAATTGAACAGGGCAGGTTTTTATTTATAAATCTTTTATATTTATTTTATACAATTTATGGAATATGTCAAGGAATATAAATTTATATTACTGGCTGTTATATTTATTCTTGCAAAGGAAAAATAAGGATGTATAAGTTTGCTTTAAAGTATCCTGTCTGTGTGTAGAAAATTTATATAAACTAATGGTTGTGAGTATATGTACCTGTACAGTTGGTTGTTTTATATAGAATATAAATATAAAATAAAAGTATTAAAGTATTGGAGGTGCATGAATATGCCATTAAAAGGAATTGGAAACCGTATTAAGGCAGTAAGGCAGGACAGAGGATATACACAAAAACAGCTGGCAGGTCTTTTAGGAGTGACAGAACAGGCAGTATCTAAATGGGAGAGGGAAACCAGTTATCCAGATATCTCCATGCTGGATGGGATATCTGAAGTTATGGACTGTTCTTTGGATTATTTGTTCCAGTATAAGTCTGGCAAAAAGAATTTATTAGACCAGGACAGTATTGAATACAGAATAGAAACCAGCAGGCATTTGCTGCCAGATATTATTTCGCTCCATTTTGGGGAAAACATAGTTCCTTTATTTGTGGAAGAGGATAAGAAAGGATTTCCACATATTAATGATTTACGGTGCCAGATAGCATCCCAGTGGGGTATAATTATTCCTGTAATACATATTATGGACCAGCTTGACCTGGAACCAGACCAGTATAGTATCTGTATTAATGGTGTATGTGTTTACAAAGGCAGGCAGAAAGGTAAAACAGAGGAAGATATAATACTTATTTTAAGAAAATTAAAAGAAAAGATATTTGGAAATATTGAATATATATTAAATAACCAGACAATTTATTATATGGTGGAAAATCTTAGTATGCAGTATCCATATATTACCATGAACATTGTACCTGATGTGGTTTCATATTCACTTTTGCGGCAGGTGGTTATCCATTTACTTAAAGATTATAGGTGTACAGTGAGTCCTCTTGTTTTGATTATAGAAGCAATAGAAAATAATATTGGAATAACGGATACAAGAGAGCTTGCTGGAAAAGCTGCAGTATATATTGGGGATGGGTTTAAATTAGATAACTGGGTAAAGTAATATATAATTTAATTGGAATTATAATTGTATTTTGAATAATTAAATACAAGATAATATGGAATTTCTGTGCGCTTTTTATATATCTTTATTATTATTTGGAATAATATTAAATAAATGGGAAATTAAACAATATTAATGTTGTTAAAACAGATTATATGTGATAAGGTATGAATAATAAATATACTAAAGGAGGAGTATTAATTATGGGCACAGAACTTATTTATCCAGAAAAACCACCAGCAGACCTTCCTAAACCAGAAGTAAAAAAAGGTAAAGACCGTCCTGGTATTAATACAGGGCTTTGGTTTATACATGACCCTGCAATATACAAAGATGATATTTCTGGGAAATACTACATATATTGCACAGGAGCTGGCTGCCACTGTTCAGACGATTTGATAAATTGGGAAAGGATTGGCAAAGTAGTACCTGGACCGCCAGAGGAAGCAGTTTCATGGACGGGAAGTAATGATATATGGGCTCCAGATATTATTAAGATAAATGGTGAATACAGGCTTTATTGTTCTAATTCTAAATGGGGTGTAAGACAGTCGTGTATTTTTCTTGCTGTTTCAGATAGTCCTGAGGGACCATTTATACCACGTGGATGTGTTCTTAAAACTACAGATGCCATGCCTGTTAATGCAATAGATGCCAATATTATTACAGATGTAAAAACGGGTGATGTTTATATGCTATATGGTTCTTTCTGGGGAGGATGCTATATGCTTATGCTAGACAAGGAAACAGGGCTTGCAGCGGAAGACGGCATTGGAATATGTGTTGCCAGAAGGCCAGAATGGATGAGTGCAGCAATAGAAGGTCCATATATAATGTATAATCCTGATACAGATTATTACTATCTGTTTGTATCATATGGTTCATTAAAAACAGATTATAATATAAGAGTTGCCAGAAGCCGTAATATTACTGGTCCATATGTAGATTTTAACGGACGCAGTATGACAGATTTGTCTGATAGTGATAATTCTACAGGACTGCTTATACATTGTGGTTATAAGTGGAATGATGGCAAGGCGTATATGGCACCAGGACATAATTCTGTATTACATGATACAGATGGTTCATGGTATATTGTTTATCATATAAGGGAATATAATTTTACAGGTAGTCCAGAACCTTCAAAGTTACAAATACGTAAAATATACTGGACTTGTGATGGCTGGCCTGTTCTTAGTGCACAGCCATATGCAGGTGAAAAAGAGCAGGATATAAAAGAAGACGCATTGTATGGAATTTATGAAAAAATAACATTAAAACCAGAGCTTCCACAGGGAATTACTTGTTCTGTGCCTGTGAAACTTGGTAAAAATGGCTATTACGAATGTTGTTCAATACAAGGTACATGGGAATATAAAGATAGAAAGTTAATTGTAAAATATGGCAGCCATATTGAAACTGCATGTGTAAATGTTATATGGGACCAGGAGAAAAACCAGCCTTCTATTGGAATATCTGGAATGTCTGGCGAAGGTTTTGCAATAATGTCAAAAAAAGTTGGAAATATATAACACTATATTATAAAATATGCCAGTATTTAACATTTATGGGATATTTTACAGCTGTTAATGTTAAATAACATTATGAATAAAAATTTCCTCTTTTCACATAATAATTCCATAAACAATTATGAAAAATAACCATAGAAAGGTATTATTAAGTTTATACCTTCTGTGGTCTTGTGGAAATGGAGGATAATTAAATATTATGAAAGCAACTGGGATTGTAAGAAGAATAGATGATTTGGGGCGCGTAGTAATTCCAAAAGAAATAAGACGTACCCTGAGAATCCGTGAAGGTGATCCGCTTGAAATATATACTGACCGTGAAGGCCAGATTGTTTTAAAAAAATATTCAATGATGGGGGATTTAGGTGAATTTGCAAAACAGTATGCAGATGCATTATCCCAGACAACAGGCCATATAGTGGCAATAGCTGACAGGGATATTGTTATTGCTGCATCTGGTGGTGCTAAAAAGGATTTATTGCAGAAACCTGTAAGTAAAGAGCTGGAACAGGCGATTGATGACAGGCAGAGTTTAATTGCATCAGGTGGAGAAAAGAATTACAGGACGATTGCAAATGAAGAAGAACATTTTTCTTGTGAAGCTATAAGCCCTATTATATGTGAGGGTGATGCAATAGGTGCAGTAGTTCTTTTGTCTAAAGAGGGTAAAGCAGAGTTTGGTGAAACAGAAAAGAAACTTACTGCAACAGCTGCAAGCTTTTTAGGAAAGCAGCTTGAGCAGTGAAAAGAAACTTTTATATTGTATATGAAAAAATTAAGAGCCAGCCTGGTATTTTGCCAGGCTGGCTTGTTTTGTATAAAAAATGGCAGGGAAAAAGTGAATATATTATTGCCTGCTTTGTATAGGATATGGGGACATGCCAAAGATTCTACGTGGCAGGTTCCAGTTTGCACAAATTATTGTACCTAAAATAATAACAGTAAATTTTCCAAAGATAACAGAGTACAGCTGGAGATAGCCAGGCATACCATATTTAACTAATAGCTGGGTTAACTGCCACCATGGTATGGTGTTAAGCTCAATGCTATGTATAGATAATATAAATATACTATATTTTCCTAAAAATGAAAGTGCTTTGGAGATTATAGGAATATGATTTTTAATATATAAAGAAATAAGCATTATTATATAGCATCCACATATACAGCCAAAAATATCAATAATTCCTCTTCCTATATCACAATGCACAAGCCAGAATGACTGGAAATTTCTTATAAAAGACAACCAGGTTAATAATGCAAATATAGTTACAAAAGTTTTTAATTCTTTTGGAAGTTTTTTTAATATATCTTCTGAGTTATGAAACAGATACCCAATATATAAAAATAATGTTGCACAACATCCCGCTTGTATACTTAATGGAAACCAGAATAATTCCCTGGACCAGTATCCAGCAATAAATAAAACTAAGACTATAACAATTCTGGCTGCAGGTTTTTTTGTATTTAATAAACAACGTAAAAAAATACTGCTCCAAAAGGATGCCCATAAAAATCATAGCGAACCTATTACTTTAATATAAAAGGGTGATGAATATGAATCACCAGCCCCATATATTGCAGCATACAGCCACCCTGTTAATGCCTGCCAGGAAGCCGTTTTATCTACAAAAACCAAGTATTCTAAAGTGCCAAGTAATATAATTAAAAAACTTGTGAAAACATATGGAACTAAAAGTGTTCTAGCTTTGTTTTTAATAAAGTTTTTTATGCAGAGATTTTTATTAGTAAAATATCCTGTGATAAAAAAGAAAACAGGTACATGAAATGTAAATACTACACTATTTATATATGCATTTCCAAGATGTCCTAAAATAATACATATTATTGCAATTCCTCTTGCAATATCAATATGTTGTATTCTGTTTTTTTCCAATATATTTTCTCCTTATAGTTAAAATTAATAGTACAAGAATTTACAATATGTCTACAGGAAAACATTGTAAATTGTAAATACTGTCTGGATTAATATAAAAATTTAAAACAGACATGACATATAGTTGTCATGTTTATTATGTTAATATATTAATTATAAAGGAGCCGGTAATAAAAAGCAATAGAGTTATTATTTAAACTGAAAGAATAATAATTGGATTTTTTAATTAACATGTTTTAATTTGTGTTGCATGTAATAAATGCAGGTTGATATTGGTAAACAGAAAGCATATATATTTATGCGGAAATGAGGGGGAAATATAATATGAAGTATGGATGGATTGATGGATTTTTACTTGCTAAAAATGGAGTTACAAAAGATTTGAAAAAAGAATGGAACTGGATACGTTACCAGATAGGAGGTAAATTGTTTGCAGCAATATGTCTGGATGATAAAGATATTCCATATTATATTACTTTAAAACTGGAACCATCAGAAGGGGAGTTTCTAAGGCAGCAGTATGAGGATATAGTTCCTGGATATTATATGGATAAGAGACATTGGAATTCTGTTAAACCAGATGGGAATGTTCCAGATGATTTGCTTAAGGATATGCTTGACAAGTCATACCAGCTTGTTCTTGCAGGGTTTAGCAAAAAGAAACAGAAAAATATTACAAGAGCCAGTTGTTGTGGGACTGAGTGCTGGAAATGTGGTTATTATGGAATACAATGTAAAGGATGTAATGAATGTCTTGGAAAAGTATTTTACATACAAGATAACCAAACATGTGCAATATATGAATGTGCAATAAATAATAAGGGATTAACAAGTTGTGGCAGTTGTAGCAATGTACCTTGCAATATCTGGCATGATACAAGGGATCCAGGCTTTTCTGATGAAGAATTTGAAAAGAATATTTTAGAAAGGGTGTCTAATTTAAGGAAAATAAAAGACTAAAAAATATATTAAGTAAACTAAGAACCAGCCAGGCGGTTGCAGGGCTGGTATAATTTTCACTTGTAGTTATATTGTATAAATCTGCTAAAACTTTTATTAATGTGTTTTTACCAGGAATTATGTTCCAGCTATTGCAATTTTTTCTCTGCTATTTACACATAAAGAAATATTTTTTAAGATATATTATCCATGTAAAGAATACTTAAAGTTTATATTTTTAAAAATAATATTATCTTGTATTTTTAAGTTATTTATATTATTATTTTGTCTGGAATTCTAGTAAAGGTTTTATAAAAGATAATAAAGATATAAAAATTAAATTATTTTTTAGAAATGAAGAGATTTATAAGTTTAGAATTACATAATATAAGTAAAGTATATGATAAAAAGGTTTTGGAAAATATTAATTTAACTTTAAAAAATGGTGTATATGCATTATTTGGATTAAACGGAGTGGGCAAATAGAGATTAAAAAATTTAATGGAATTGTGTGTGAGGTTGTGGTAAAATAACAGAGTTGAAAAGATGGTTTTAGAATAATCAAAATAAAGGTTCACAGAAAGGGCGTGCTTGCAACCGCCCCAACTGTAAAAACAGCATAACATATAATTGAAAATAAATCAAATAAAAAAATACATATCAAATGTAAAAATGAATTCCTTACAAAATAAAGATTTTAAAATTTCCATATTTAAGGAGGATTTAAAGCAGCATGAATGATAGCTTAAAGAAACGCATGGCAGGTGAATGTATGACAAGAACCAGCATAGATTTATTTTCTGGACCAGGTGGCTTGTGTACAGGATTTAAGTGGGCAGGTATTTTGCCGCTTATAGCAATAGAATGGACTGATACTACAGCACAGACATATTCTATAACACATAATGCAGAAGTCCTGGAGCTTGAAAAGAGTACAGGCAATACAGAGGAATGTAAAGCTTATTTACAGTCATTTATGCATGAAAGTACCAGGACGCTTTTAATCCATGGTGATATTAATTTAGTCAGTAGTGAAATGGTTAAAGAACTTCTTCTTTCAAGATATGGAATTGATTCTGTATATGAAACAGTGGATGTTGTTTCGGGAGGAGCACCATGTGAAAGTTTCAGCCTTGCAGGCACAAGGACAGAAAATGATGAGAGGGATGATTTATTTAGTAATATTGTACGCGTTGCACGTACGGTTAATACTAAAATGATATTGTTTGAAAATGTAAAAGGGTTGTTTTCAAAAGCAAAAGATGGCAAAAGAGGGGCTATATTTAATTATATATGTGATACTTTTGAAGATAGAAATGTAAAACCCTCATATAACCTGGTATCAAGGGAACAGGATACAATTTTACTTAAGGCATGTGATTATGGTGTACCACAGCTTAGGGAACGTGTATTTCTTGTATTAATACGGTCAGACCTTGAAGATATGGTGAAGTTTGTATATCCAGAAAAAGAGTATGGGCCAGATAGGAAGTACCCATATATTACTGTACAGGATGCTATAGGAGACCTGCCAAAGGTAGAGATGGGAGAGGAAACCACACACTATAAAAATAAGGAATATAAAAATAAAAACAGGGAGCATTTTATTAATATTATGCGGGGAAAATATAAATCAGATATAATGAATGCCATTGTTCCAAAACATCTTGTAGAAAAGGGGCTTTTTAAAGATAATAGTATAAGCAGCCATAAAGCACCAGGACATATAAAAAGGAAACAGGAACTTCTTACACTTATAAAGGAAAAGGAAAGTATGAAAATAGCTTTTGAAAGGCTGACAAATGAAGGGACAATTAGTAAATACAGGCATTTGTTTCCTAATACTATTTATAGTTCACGTAACCGGAGGCTGGTTAAGACAGAGATAAGTTTTACAGTAACTTCACATTGTTTAGATGAGATTTTGCATCCATATCTTAACAGGGCAATTTCTCCAAGAGAGGCAGCAAGGTTACAAAGTTTTCCGGACTGGTACCAGTTTCAAGGACCTTATGTACAGTTTCACGGGGATAAAATACAGGACAGGTATGAGCAGATTGGAGATGCAATACCTCCATTACTTGCATATGCACTTGCCAGGGAGATTATAAGGTCATTACAGAATATATAAATATTATGCCAACAATGAACATATGCAAATTTATAGTATTATATTATTTTCTATCAGCAATTATTTTATCAGTAATTTCTTCTAAGGAAGCATTTTCATCAAGACCTGCCAGACCAGGCCAGAAAATATAATCTGAAAGGTTTGGCAGGCCTGTATTTAATTTTAAATATCTAATCCAGTAATCCATTTCAGATTCACTAACCAGGTCTATATTATCATCTAAAATAAAGGATTTCTAGTTTTTTTGATTATATCTTTTACTGGTAATTTTTTCAAGTGCTGTTAAAATAATACCAGAGATTAATTATAACAATGTGGAGGATAAATAATGAAGATAGACAGGCTGGTTGGGATTTTATCAATTTTATTACAAAGGGATATAGTAACTGCACCAGAACTGGCAGAACAGTTTGAAGTAACCAGGCGTACAATTAACAGGGATATAGAGGATTTGTGTAAGGCAGGTATTCCAATAGTTACAAAACAAGGACATGATGGCGGGATTTCTATAATGGAAGGGTATAAGACAGGCAATGCCCTTCTTACCAATACAGAAATGCAGGATATTCTTGCAGGGTTGCGCAGTCTGGACAGTGTTAATGGTACAAAACGTTATGCACGCCTGATGGAAAAGCTTTCGGCAGGTTCTTCATGTTTTATGGATTGTGGGCAGCCTGTACTAATAGACCTTTCTTCATGGTATAGAGGTTCTGTTGTACCTAAGATTGATATGATACATAATGCGGTTGAAAATAATATGGAGATTGGATTCTGGTATTATTCCCCTAATGGTGAAGGATACAGGGAAATAGAACCATATTACCTGGTTTTCTGCTGGTCATCCTGGTATGTGTGGGGATGGTGCAAGAAAAGGGAGGATTTCCGTTTGTTTAAGCTGAACCGTACCAGCAGAATGCATTTTAATGGTAAATATTTTAAAAAACGTGAATGTGTTATGCCAGACCTTGGAAATAATAAAGTTTTTCCAGGAGGGATTTTTGTAAAAGCTGTATTTGAGCCAGAATGTAAATGGAGGCTGGTAGAAGAGTTTGGACCAGATTGTTATACAGAACAGGAAGATGGAAAACTTTTATTCCAGGCAGAATATACAAACAAAGAAAACCTTATTACCTGGATTTTGGGTTTTGGGGACAAAGCAGAACTTGCAGAGCCAATAGAAATACGGAAAGAAATTATACAGATTATTGCAAATATGAAAAATATATATGCTTCATAAGTTGCAAAATACTGGAAATTATAGTATGATATAAAAAAATAATAGGAACCAGGATTTTTCTGGTTCCTTGTTTAGCTAGAATAAACAAGTTTTTTGCTATATTATTGATAACAACATAAGAGGAGTTATGAAAGAAAATAAAAATAAGAATTTACATGGGGCAAAGGGAATTGAAACATTAGATAATATGGTAAATGCCCTGTATGAAAGAGGATATATTACACTTTACAAGAAGAATTATAGTATAGCAGAACCAGGTTATCCTAATAAACAGTTTAAATTCCAGTATATAATTGGATTCCAGGATAATGAACAATGGATTCTGCATCATACAACATCAATACGTGACAGGATTAACTGCCAGCAGTGGCATAGTGAGCATATTAAACTTTTAAACAACAATGTTAAAAAAGCATATATTGTAGTGCCAGATGACCTTAGTGAAGAAGAGAAACATAAAGCTTTAAATTATAATAAAAGCATTGTAAATAAAAAGATATATTCTGCTATTGATGGTGTCCTGCCATTTGGAATAATTTATACTATGATAGAACGTAAGGCAGTATTACTTCTATCAAGAGGAAAAGCACATGCAAGCCTGGGGCTTCATTTTGAAACAAAGCTGGCGGATGCTATGAAAGACCAGCAGAATTTTGAAAGATGGAAATACAATTCAGAAACATCTGTTGGTTATTTATATCCATTATTTTTAGATATTGTAAATAAATTATGCCTGGATAAAGAAAAGGTTATTGCTATAGATGCTACTTCTGATATTTCTAAGTTACCTTCAGGCGGTTCTCCAAAAACAGACGTATTATTATATATAAAAACAGAAGATGGTATAGAAACATATACTTTTAGCTGCAAGAGAAGCAGTAGTTCATGGGTAAGTGTACATGAATATACAGCAGATGCATTTGCTGATGTCCTGAATCCTGCTGATAATGGGTTAAGGGAACTTTTATATGCTTTCCAGCAGGCAGGAGGAGCCAGGGGGATGGGAGAGGAAAAAGCGGAAGAATTATCAAGATGTATGGAGAAATATCTGTACCAGTTATCAAAATGGGTTATTGGAGGAGCTGGAGGAGAAGGTGACAGTAGTACACAATGGGCAGAATATATTATAACATTGGATGAAAGAAACAGCCATTATTCAATACATACAGTAGATGAATATATAGAAGAGTGTATAAGACAGGATGTAAAAGGACAATTTGGTACATTATTCAGATGGACATATCCTTCAGGAGGAAAAGGAAAAAGAATACAATTAAAAGGAAAAATAGTCTGAAATTGGAGATGGTATAAATGGATGTACTTACAAAGGAACAACGCAGGAAAAATATGCAGAGGATAAAAGGGAAGAATACATCTATAGAAATAAAACTTTGCAAGGCATTATGGAAAAAAGGGTACCATTATAGAAAGAATTATAAAGAACTGCCAGGTTCACCAGATATTGTACTGACGAAATATAAGTTAGCAATTTTTTGCGATAGTGAATTTTTTCATGGCAAAGACTGGGATAAATTAAAAGCAAGGCTTGAAAAAGGTGAAAAAGGTGATTACTGGATTAAAAAAATTACCAGGAATATGGAACGGGATGAGGATGTTAATAAACAGCTTATGTTCAGAGGCTGGACTGTCCTAAGGTTCTGGGGAGATGAAATAAAGAAGAATACAGATGAATGTGTAAAAGTTATTGAAGAGGCTATATTTGATATATCAATAGAGAAATAACCAGATATTTGGAGGAAATATAATGAGATTAGTATATGGGACTAATAATCCTGCTAAATTGTCTGCAATGCGCAGCAGGCTGGCAGGTTTAAATATAGAGCTTGTAGGATTAAAAGAAACAGATAAAGAAATACCAGTTGTAGAAGAAAAGGGTAAAAACCCTATAGAAAATGCTAAACAAAAGGCATTTGCTTATTATAAAGCATTAAAAGAACCAGTATTTTCATGTGATACAGGACTTTATTTTGATAATACGCCTGAAAAAGTACAACCAGGTGTTCATGTAAGGAATATTAATGGAAAATGTCTTAATGATGATGAAATGATAACCTATTATTCAGGTCTTGCTAAGAAATACGGAAACCTGGTTGCACAATACAGGAATGCAATTTGCCTTATATTAGATGAGAACCATGTGTATAGTGCTATGGAAGAGAGTATGGCAAGTGAACCATTTATTATAACATCTAAACCACATCCGCACAGACAAGCAGGGTTTCCGATAGACAGTATATCTATTGATATAAAAACAGGTAAATATTATTTTGACCTTGATAATAAAGAGGTAGATAAAAATGTAGAAAACGGATTTTTTAAGTTTATTAAAAAGTATATTAACCTGGTATAAGCAAACAGGAACGCTTCTGCGTTCCTGGATTTTAGTTTTCAAAATTGTTTATAATAATACGGAGTTGTGGGACAAGCTGCGCTGCTAGTACTGCTTTTATAATATCAAATAAAATAAATGGCATAAAACCTGCAGCAAATGCTGCTTTAAATGCTATTTTAGAAACTGCCATAATCCATATAGTTCCCGTTAAATCAATAATTATAGCAGATAATATTGCAATCATAGAGAAATACAAGCGGTTGTACTTTCTTTTGCAGAGCATAGGTATAAAAAGTGAAGTAAGAAGAAAGGCAACATTATATCCGCCATATGGACCAGTAATATAACCAAGTCCTGCTATTCCACCTACAAATACAGGAATACCAGCTATGCCAAGAAGCATCCATACAGTAATTATAGAGGCCGCCTGCTGGAATGGAAAGGTAAGGATTATTGTAGTAATTATAATAGTTAGTGCTGTGAAATGTGTACCATTTGGTAAAGGGATACTTATGTATGCTGATACACATAGAACTGCAGTAAACATAGCCATAATTACAAGGCTGCGGGTTGTGTAGATATTTTTTGTTTTGGTTTTTTCCATTTTAACTCCTTTTCCCCAGGAATAGTTTGTATGTATTTATATTTCCTGGAATGGTTTATTTTCATATAAACAAAACGGGAATGTAAAGTTTTACTTATGTGAAAGTTTATCTGACTTTGCTATTATACAAAAATGGCATTTAATTGTCAACTATATTTTTTAGATGGTTGACAATTATTTAATAAGGATTTATACTTTAAAAAATTAATAATAACAGGCAGGTACTTAGTATGTTAAGTATTTACAGGGAACTGGTAAAAAGCTTCCGGGTACTGGCAGGCTTTGATGGCTGGATGATAGCAAAAGCAGAATTTAAAATAATAAGACAAACAACATATATATATGCAAAAGATGATAATACAACAGAAAGAGAGGTAAAGAATAAGATTATTAAACAACGTAAGAGTTATGCTGTTATTCTGGCAGATATGGTTTATAAAGATATAGAATATAATGTTATTATGTATCTTATAAAACCAGCAGAAATTAATTTTACTAAAGATGGTTTTAAAAAGGTTACAGAGATTTTGCCACCTTATGCTGACGGAGCTGTTTATTTATATTCATCAGCTTATTCCAAATTGTGTATAAAGGAATTTACAGAATGTACAGGTGACAGTAATTATATACACCAGATGGAAACACCCGTAGTACCAGGGATGCTTATGTTTGAGGATGTTCTTGAAAATGTATTTTGTGTAAATAATGGGTATTGTGTTTTAGAATATTTTACAATAGTTTTTAGAAAACCTGTATTTGCGGATGAAATTATAAATTTATATAAAACAGGGGATAACAGAATATTTGCTATGCCTGCACAAGGGCATAAATGTATTTTATGGGAATTATTCTTGTGAGGCTGTAATAATTTGCAGTATGGGGGCTGGTTATGGAACAGGCATATATAACAGGAGGTGCACGCAGTTATATTGGGACAGAGAATGGCATGTATAAAAATATGCCAGCAGAGATAATTGGTGCAGAGGTTATAAAGCATATTATAAATAAATATAATATCAAAGATATAGATATGGTAGTGGCAGGCAATGCGGCAAGTGCAGGTGGGAATATTACAAGGCTTATGCTTCTTGAGGCAGGGCTTCCAGAAAGTATTCCTGCATTTACTATAGACATGCAGTGTGGTTCAGGGCTTGAAAGCATTGCTGTGGCAGCAGCAAGGATACAAAGCGGACAGTCTGGGTGTGTTATTGCTGGAGGGTTTGAAAGCTGTTCAACAGCACCAATGCGTGCCTATAATAAAAACCATCCTGGGTACAGTTTATATGGGCAAAGTCCATTATGGTACAAGACTGCAAAATTCTCACCAGGAAAGCATGAGCAGGATACAATGCTTAAAGGTGCAGAAATGGCGGCAGTATCAGAGGGCATTACAAGGGATATGCTTGATAAATGGGTTTTAAGAAGCCATGAACTGGCAAAGGAAACAAGGGATAAAGGGATATTAAGTAATATATTAGTACAGGTAAAAGATGGATATGATAAAGATGAGGGGATAAGAGACCGTATGAGCCAGAGGCTTTTAGACAGGATTCCATGTGTACTACAGGATGGCAATGTTATAACAGCAGCTAATGCATGTCTTACAAATGATGGTGCAGCATTTGTTGTCATGTGTTCTGGCAGTTATATAAAAGAACATGGCATTAAACCTGTGGCGGAGTTTATTGATATTGCAGAAACAGGTGCCAGCCCAGATAAAAGCCCATGTTCTGTAATACCAGCAATAGACAAGCTTCTTAAGAGAAATAAGCTGGATTACCATAATATAGATATTTATGAGTGTAATGAGGCATTTGCTGTGATAGATGAATTATTTGCAAGAAAATATCCAGATGTGGCAGACAGGTATAATGTTTTTGGTGGTGCACTGGCATATGGACATCCTTATGGTGCTTCTGGCGGTATTATAATGTTACATGCACTTAAAGCTCTGGAAAGAGAAGATATCAATATAAATAATGGTTATGCTGTGTGCAGTATAGCGGCAGCAGGTGGTGTGGGTACAGCCGCCCTTGTCAGGAGAGGAAGTATATGTAATGGATTACTTTAATTTAATAAAATCTGTAAACCCTGGTAAAACTGCTATTATAGAAGATGGGAAGCCATATACATATGGAAGCCTTGTAGAAATGGCTATTATAAAAGCAGCAGAAATTAAAAAGAACCACATTAATCTAAGTAAACGGGTTTATATAATTAAAGAAGAATCTATACTTAGACAGCTTGTATTATTTCTTGCATGTAATGCTGCCAGTGTGGTTCCAGTAGTTGTACCTTGTGATGCCAAAGTATATCCAGATGTGCAAAATATACCAGATAATGCATGTATGGCAGTTATGACTTCGGGTACAACTGGCAGCCCTGAACTTTTATACAGGACATACAGAAGCTGGGCGGATTTTTTCCCAACACAAAATAAAATATTTGGAATAAATAAAGATAGTATTATCTTTGTACATGGAAGCCTTGCCTTTACAGGAAATATGAATATTTATATGGCACAGTTTTATGCAGGTGCAACAATAGTTGCAGAAAATAAGTTTAATCCAAGGAGATGGGCAGATGTTATAAAAAGAGAAAATGTTAATACAATATATCTTATTCCGTCGAAACTTATGCTTTTTCCTGGTATTATAAAAGAAACCAATAATAATATAAAGTCAGTTATATCGGGGTCACAGAGCCTTGGAATAAATGATGCAGCAAAGCTTAAAAATATATTTCCAAATGCAGGGATAACATTATATTATGGTGCAAGTGAACTTAACTATATTACATATGTAAGGGACCAGGATATGACAGAAGATAAAAACCTTATAGGAAAGCCATTTCCAGGGGTCAGTGTATATATAGATAATGGCAGGATTTGTGTAGACAGCAGTTTTCATGCAGAGGGTGTGGAATGTCCATATATTATGCCAGATATAGGACATATGGACAGTAATGGCAATTTTTATTTTGACGGGCGCAGTGATGATATAGTTTTAATACATGGGCGCAAAGTTTCATTAACCCATATTGAAAATGAGCTGGAGAACTCTGAAGAGGTGCATGAGGCAGTTGTTATATATGATAATAATATTCTGGTAGCATTTATTGATATAAAAAGCCAGTATAAAGAGAATTGCCTGGATGATAAATATATTTTAAAAACCCTTGGAAATAAAGATAGTATATTTAATAAGCTTAGAAAAGTGCTTGCACATTATGAAATGCCAGACAAAATAATTGTACTTAATAAGATGCTTTATAATGAAAGTGGGAAAAAGGATAAAAAGAAAATTTGGAATATATATAGACAATATAAGAAAATTTAAATATGAAAGAGGATATAAAATATGGACTTTTTAGAACTGGCGGAGGAAAGATACTCACTTAGAAATATGGATGCCTGCCATCCTGTAGAAAAGGATAAACTTGAAAAAATTGCAAAAGCAGCAAGGGTTTCACCATCAGCATGTAATTTACAGAGACACCGTTTAAAGATAGTTACAAGCACTGAGGGAATAGAAAAAATAAGAAGGTGCACTACATGTCACTTTAATGCGCCAGCTGTAATTATTATATCACTTGATAAAGATACAGGCAATTCACCTATGGATGAAAAAAGGGGTATGAGGTTTGGGCTTGTAGATATAGGAATAGTAGCAGCACATATGTCGCTGCAGGCAGCAGAACTTGGGCTTGGAACTACTATTGCTGGTATGTTTGATAAAGGTAAAATTATAGAAGAATTTGGAATACCAGATTCACAGGAACCTGTCCTTATTATGCCTGTAGGATATCCTGATGAGAAAGGCGGGCCATGTATATTGCATAAAAGCAGGCTGGCACTTGATAAGACAACAGAATGGGTATAATTTTATAAATATAACATCCCTTAGAAAAATATTGGCAATAATTTTGTGGAATTTAGAAACTATATGTTTTTTAGAATTAGGTTTTATACTGTTAAATAATATTTTTGTCTTTATAGATACCTGGTGTTATTCATTTGATATAACTTTTACAGTACATTTTGTTTTAGTGCCATCTTCACTGGCAGTTATAATAGTGGTACCAGGGGTTATAGCATATACATTGCCAAGCTGGTCAACAGAAGCTACATTTTCTTTACTGGAAGACCAGACAGGCGCATTGCCAGAAGATATTGACATTCCAATTTGGAAAGAAGAGCCTGCTTCTAATGTTATTTTATTGTCACTAAGTTTTATTTCTGGCTTTTCAACTACTACTTCACAGGATTTGCTTATGCCATCAACTTTGGCGGTAATAATTGCTGTGCCATGTTTTACTGCTGTAACCTGGCCGTTTTCATCAACTGTTGCGACAGATTTCCTGCTTGATTTCCACACAGGTGCAATACCAGATGAAACATCTGCATTTAATTTAAAACGCTGGCATCTGTAAAGGCGCTTGTAACGCCTGTCAAGTTTAATAACAGGCTGTCTTACTGTAACTTTGCAGTTTACAGAATATCCATCTGCTTTCACTGTAATTACTGCATTGCCAGGTTTACATCCAGTTATATTACCATCTTCATCAACCACAGCTACACTTTTTTTATTGCTTTTAAAGACAGGTACTGAATTATTAGAAGTTTCTACAGAAAGATGGACAGTTTCATTATTTTCAATAGATATGGATTTACTACTAAGGGTAATCTGCGTTTTTAAGACTTCAAGCCTGCAGTATGCTTCAGTGGTAAATGCTTTTACTGTAATAGTACATCTGCCTGCTTTTTTAGCTATGATTTTGCCATACTGGTCAATAGTGGCAATTTTTTTATCTGAACTGCTGAATTTGGGAATCCTTCCATCTGATGAGTATGCAAATAAAGAGTATTCTTCACCAATTTTCATTTCTTTCTGGTAGTCAGACAGAAGGATAACAGGGGTGATTTTAGCAGAAGCATGTGATGTTTTTATAAGACCTTGGCATAATACCATTGAAATTGATAATAATATTGCTGGAATAGTTTTTTTAATATATTTTTTATCCATGTATTTCCCTCCTTAAATATAATTATGAGCACAAGAGGGATGTTATATTTTTATAAAGTATGCCATATGTAATTAAATATGTCAATATAAAAATTTACTTTATTTTATTTTCGTGTTACAATAGGTAACATGGCCTGGTATAAAGGCGTTTATGTATTAATAAATGAAATGGAGGAATTTAACATGGAAAAGATTAAAATGACAACCCCGTTAGTTGAGATGGATGGGGATGAGATGACACGTATTCTTTGGAAGATGATTAAGGATGAACTTATTCTTCCTTTCATTGATTTAAAAACTGAATATTATGACCTTGGGTTAGAGTACCGTAATGAAACAAATGACAAGGTTACTATTGATTCAGCAGAAGCTACAAAGAAGTATGGGGTAGCGGTAAAGTGTGCTACTATTACACCAAATGCTGCAAGGATGGATGAATATAATTTAAAAGAAATGTGGAAGTCCCCTAATGGTACAATAAGGGCAATCCTTGATGGTACTGTTTTCCGTACTCCTATACAGGTTAAGGGAATTGACCCTTGTGTTAAAAACTGGGAGAAACCAATTACACTTGCAAGGCATGCTTATGGTGATGTTTATAAAAATACAGAAATAAAAGTTCCTGGTGCAGGTAAGGCAGAGCTTGTATTTACAGGTGTTGACGGGCAGGAGATACGTAAGGTTATACATGAGTTTACAGGGAGTGGCGTAATACAGGGAATACATAATACAGATAAATCTATTACAAGTTTTGCTAAATCATGTTTTAACTATGCCCTTGATACAAAACAGGATTTATGGTTTGCTACCAAGGATACAATTTCAAAAGTATATGACCATAATTTTAAGGATATATTCCAGGATGTATATGACAGTGAATTTAAAGAACAGTTTGAGGCAGCAGGAATAGAGTATTTCTATACACTTATTGATGATGCTGTTGCACGTGTAATGAAAGCTAAAGGTGGTTTTATATGGGCATGTAAGAATTATGATGGTGATGTAATGAGTGATATGGTTTCTTCTGCATGTGGTTCACTTGCAATGATGACATCAGTCCTTGTATCACCAGATGGTGTATATGAATATGAGGCAGCACATGGTACTGTACAGAGGCACTATTATAAGCATCTGGCAGGTGAGGAAACATCTACAAACTCTGTTGCAACAATATTTGCATGGACAGGTGCCCTGCGTAAGAGGGGTGAGCTTGATAATATAAAGGAACTTATAGAATTTGCAGATAAACTGGATAAAGCAACCCTGGGTACAATAGAATCAGGAAATATGACAAAAGACCTTGCGCTTATTACAAGCCTTAAGGATGTTAATGTATTAAATAGTGGAGATTTTATTAAGGCAATTAGAAATAATCTCGAGAAGAGCATGAAGTAATAAAAATGTATAAGTAATTGCAGGAGACAGAAACCAATATGGATAATGGATATAGTGGAACAATAGATATACCTTTGCGCGGGTTTACTCATGGAAGTAAATTCCATTCAGATGATGTATTTGCAACGGCATTTTTGAAAATTATTAATCCTGGTATTGAAATTATAAGAGGATTTGAAGTGCCAGAAGATTTTGATGGCATTGTGTATGATATTGGTAGGGGAAAGTTTGACCACCACCAGCAGGATAAGGAATACCGTGATAATGGATGCCCATATGCTGCTTTTGGGCTTGTATGGCGTGAATTTGGTGAGTATTATGTTGGTACAGAAGAAGCAGAAAGATTTGACCATGAATTTGTACAGCCATTAGATGAGTCTGATAATACAGGTAAAAGTAATGTACTTGCAACTATTATAGATGAATTTAATCCAGGATGGGATTCTGGGGAAGAGTATGATGACTGTTTCTGGAAGGCTGTTGGTTTTGCAAAGCTGGTACTTGAGAACCATTTTAAAGCTGTGGCAGGTATTTACAGGGCAAGAACCCTGGTTGATAAGGCTATGGAAGAGTGTGATGGTGATGTGCTGGTGCTTCCAGAGTTTGCTCCATGGAAGGGCGAGGCAGCAGGAAGTTCTTATAAATTTGTTGTCTATCCTTCATCCAGGGGTGGATTTAGTGCTCAGGGAGTACCAGTAAGTATTGATGATAAAACCCTTGTATGTCCTTTTCCAGATGAGTGGTGCGGGAAGACTCCAGATGAACTTGTACAAATTACAGGTATCAAAACTCTTAGGTTCTGTCATCCTAATGCATTCCTTATTGCGGCAGATGAAAAAGAGGATGCGGTAAAGGCGGCGAGACTTGCATTGGAGATGGCACAAGCAAAAAAGATGTAATTTCCAGTTACTTATGGGTGTTTGGCAATTAAATATTTTATAAGTTATGTGGCTCTGGCAATTCCAAATGTTTACCAACAAAAAGCCATGTTGCACATGGCTTTGCACGCATTCCGCTTGGATGGATACGCTGGTGCTTTATGGTAAAACATTTGGAATTTGCCAGAGAATATACTTTTTGTATAAATTTAATTTCCAGATGCCTTTTTGGAATTGTGTATTTATTGGGAAATAATTTATAAATATACATTGTAGATGGCAAATAAAGATTTTATAATTATAAACCGGGATTTTACGGAGGAAAATATACATGAAAAATAAAAATGATTTGATATGGTATAGTAGTTTATTGATAATTGGAATTGCAACAATAATTTTTGCAGGTTCAAGAATAATGGGAACTGGATTATCTGATATTGTTGTAAGAATAATAGGAATTATTGATTTAGTGATGCTTCCTTTTTTAGGATACACAACTGTGAAGAAATTTAAGAAGGATAAATAGTAAAAACCAGGACATTAGAATTGTTGTGTATAAAATAAATAATGTGGTTGCAGGGTATTTAGTATATTTTGTGTTATGAAAAAATTAATTAAAATTATAAGTATTATTTTGATATGCCTGTGTATGGCAGGGATTGTTTCTAAACCAGCAGAGGCTTTAAGAAGAAATAGAAATGCAAAGGATTTGGAAATGCTCCAGAGATTTGTGGATTTGCAAATTAAAAGGGGTGCCAGATTATATAAAAATGTAAATATAGATGGGAGTTACCGGTGGGATGCATATGGTAATTTAATAGGGATAAAATGGGGTTATAGTAATCTTACTGGGAATATTAAGTTCCCTGTTTTTAGTAAATTAAAGTCAGTCATTATATATGATAATCCTAAGCTGGAAAGCATAAACCTGGGTAAAAATAAGTCATTATTAGAGTTAAATTGTGATAGTTGTGGCCTGGATAGTATAAATATTAAAAACTGTAAAAATCTGGAGAAGCTATATATACAATATAATAAAATTAATAATCTTGATTTAACTAACAATACTAAATTAAGGGAATTATCTGTACAACAGAACCAGCTGGAAAAGTTAGATTTATCTAAGAATAAACATTTGTTGTATATAAATATTTCATATAACAGGTTAAATAAAATTAATATTAAAAAGTGTAAAAAAACCAATAAGATTGATATATCAGGTAATTTTTATAAAAAAGCAGATTTATCAGAAAATACACAGCTGGAATATATTTATTGTACAGAAAGTAATATAAAAAAGTTTGATGTAAGAAAAAATAATCTTTTAAAAGAATTGTATATTGAAAATGGTAAAATTGAAAAATTGCTTCTTGGCAGAAAAACACAACTAGAGATTATTTCTTGTCATAGTAACAGGCTTTATGGATTAGATATAGCAGGATGTACAGCTCTGTTGGATTTATCATGTGGTGGTAATGAACTTTCTGCAATAAATATAAAATCATGTTTAAAACTACGTGAATTTGGGTGTTATAATAATAATATTTCTAGTCTGGACTTATCAAATAATAATAGACTTGAAGTATTATCTTGTAGTGAAAATTTGATTGAAAAGCTGGAGCTGGGTAATTTAACAGAGTTAAAGGAACTTTATTGTGATGGAAATAGATTAACAAAATTGGATGTTACTAACCAACGTAAATTAGATTTCCTTTATTGTAGTGATAATCTGCTGGCAGACCTTGATATAAGTAATAATAAAATTTTATGTGCATTGGATTGCCGGAAAAATAAAATTAAAGAATTGGATATTAGTAATTGTAAAATATTACAAGGTGATTATTTTTTGGATTTTTTATATGACCCAGGTGTGAAAATTAATAAGTTTTTTTATCCATTAAAAGAAGTAAAACAGACAAGCAGCAAATACTTGCAGGTATTTGCTGCTTGTCATTTTGGCTTACAACTTTTTTTATATATTTTCTATTGCATTAATTGCTTCATTAAACCAGTTGCTTTCTAACTCTTCTACGTTTCCTGCATCACTTGCAGCAGCAATAGCAGGAGTCATAGGAATACGTCCAAGTACAGGCAGGTTATATTCTGCTGCTACTTCGTCAAGGTGGCTTTTGCCAAACATTTCAATGTGTTCTCCACAACAAGGACATTCAATATAACTCATATTTTCGATAATTCCAATAACAGGTATATTCATCATCTGTGCCATTTTAACTGCTTTGGAAACTATCATTGAAACCAGTTCTTGTGGTGATGTGACAATAACAATTCCGTCAACAGGTATAGACTGGAATACAGTAAGTGCAACATCACCTGTTCCAGGAGGCATGTCCACAAACATATAGTCAACATCTTTCCATATTACATCCTGCCAGAACTGTTTCACGGTTCCTGCAATAACAGGTCCTCTCCAGATAACAGGGTCAGTAGTATTTTCAAGAAGAAGGTTGACAGACATTGTCTGTATGCCTGTTTTGCTAGTAACAGGATAAATGCCATTTTCATCACCCATAGCACGCTCTGTTATACCAAAAGCTTTAGGGATTGACGGACCAGTAACATCTGCATCAAGAATAGCAGTATTAAGTCCCTTTTTCTGGAAATTAACAGCAAGCATAGAAGAAACCATAGATTTTCCTACACCGCCTTTACCACTTATAACTCCTATAACTTTTTTAATACTGCTGTCTTTATGTGGTGGTTCTATCAGGCTTTTTGGGTCCCTGCTTTCACAGTTTGCACTACAGTTTGAACAGTCATGTGTACATGTTTCATCCATAATAATATTCCTCCTCATTAAGAAGGTGTAAAACCTTGGTTATATGGTAAGATTTTACACCTTGTAATTAGATATATTATATCAAAATAAATAACTGGTGTAAAGACTTATTGAAATTTTGACAGGATAACCGCATAAAAAGTTATTACCAATAAAAAGGTTTTATAACCTGTTTT
>CAQGLR010000010.1 GCA_948794795.1 uncultured Lachnospiraceae bacterium
AATAGTCTAAACCATCGGTTTCTTCATGTCAAGCTGACCTGTGAACAGTAACTTTTCCCACCTGTCCTTTCATAAAATTTTTAAAATTCACTTGCATTATATTTTAATATATGGTATAGTAGCAATGTTAGCGCTTCTAGCTCAGCTGGCAGAGCACCTGACTCTTAATCAGGGTGTCCAGGGTTCGAACCCCTGGAGGCGCATTTAAAAGCATCATTTATATGGTGCTTTTTTATTTAACAAAAACTGATATCAACCCCAGAGATTTACAATAAGAATTGATTTACAATTTATACTGTAAACAGACACATTTGTGCTTACTTTTTCATCCTTGCAATTACTGCCAGCTTTATCCCTGATGGAACTGCCCTTATAATCCTGTTTATTCTTCCTGGTACTATTACTGCTTTATTCTTCCAAAGCCCGTCTGCTGCATATTCTGCTACTTTTCCAGCTGGCATAGCCCACAAAGGTGTTTTCAGCCCTTCTTTTTTAAAAAACTTTGTCCTTGTACTTCCAGGACATAATGTGCATACATTTACACCATGTTCCATAGCTTCATATCTTATTGCCCTGCTGTAACTATAAAGATAAGATTTGCTTGCAAAATAAGTTGAATTATAAGGTCCTGGCTGGAAAGCTGCTGTAGATGCAACATTTAAAATTTTACCTCTGCCTTTTTTATACATATCCCTTAAAAATAGTTTGCATAAAATAGTTGGCGTAACCATATTAAGATATAAAAGCTTTTCATCCATATTTTCATCAATCTTTTCTGTACCACCAATAAGACCAAACCCTGCATTATTAACAAGTATATCTATATCTATTCCCTTCTCACGGATTTTATTATATAAACTTCTAGCAGCACCCTTTATACCTAAATCTTCCATTATAATATATATCCTTGCCTTAGGAAATCTCTGTTCCATGCTTTTCCTTGCCTTATCCAGGTTTTTTATAGAAGAAGACACCATTATAATTCCATATCCTTTACGTGCAAGAACCCTTGAAAGGGCAATGCCAATTCCACTTGTAGCACCTGTGACTAATGCATATTTCATGTTATAAACCATCCCCTTTTTATTATAAGTTATTAATCTTACTATAACACAATTTGCCAGTTATTTCATATAATAATATATAATTTATAAAAAATAGTATGGAGATAAGGATTATATGTGTTTTAAAGAATTGATAATTAAAAATACACAATGTAATATCGCTCTTAACCGTAAAATTTTATGCCTGAAACGCTCATGGGATGAAGTTTCAAAACTGCTTGACAATATGTGTTCTTCATGTTCATGTAAAAAAAAGAAACACCATAGGTAAACCATGGTGTTTCTCTGGTATAATTCTATATTATATACAATTAATAATACTTTAATACATACTGTATTATTTAAGAGTAACTTTAGCACCTTCAGCTTCAATCTTTGTCTTGATATCTTCTGCTTCTTCTTTAGATGCTGCTTCTTTAATAACCTTAGGAGCGCCATCAACAACTTCCTTAGCTTCCTTAAGTCCTAAGCCTGTAACTTCACGTACAACCTTAATAACCTTAACTTTGTTAGGACCAACTTCTGTAAGCTCTACATCAAATTCATCCTTTTCATCAGCAGCTTCACCGCCTGCACCACCTGCTGCAACAACAACGCCAGCAGCAGCAGATACGCCGAATTCTTCTTCACATGCTTTTACTAAATCATTTAACTCTAAAACAGTCATGCCTTTTATTGCATCAATAAATTCCTGAGTAGTCATCTTATATACCTCCATAAATATAATTATTATTAATTTTTCTTATAACCAGATTATTAAAATCTGTATTTTGTCTACGCCTCTGCAGCGCCGTCACCCTTCTCTGCAATCTGTTTAAGTACACGTGCAAGATTTGTAATAGGTGACTGTAAAGAACCAAGCAGTTTGGAAATAAGTTCCTCTCTTGAAGGAATACTTGCAAGAGCCTTAACTCCTTCAGCATCATAAAAGTTTCCTTCTACAATAGCAGCTTTAAATTCAAGAGCTTCTGCTTCTTTTGCCATATTATTAAGGATTCTTATAGGAGCTGTTGCATCATCCTTTGAAATAGCTATTGCAGATGGTCCTTCAAGCAGGCTGTCTAACTGTGCACAATCTGTACCTTCAAATGCACGTTTCATAAGAGTGTTCTTGTACACCTTATATTCACATCCTGCTTCCCTTAAGTTTTTACGGAGCCTTGTATCCTGCTCAACATTAAGTCCGCGGTAATCAACTAAAACTACTGTAGCAGCACCTTCAACTTTTGATTTAATCTCGTCAACTATAGGCTGTTTTATTTCAACTTTTGCCATGAGCCAATCTCCTTTCCTGGGCATGCCCATATTTTATTATCCCACTGCTTGCAGACATCTTTTAAGAAAATGCATCAAACCATTATTATATATAAATTTCAAGCCAATACAATTTCTTATATATGAAAAAACTCCCTGCATACGTACACAGGGAGACAAAAATTCCATAAAAATAATTTCTCCTCGGCAGGCGGCTTGTCCTTACGCCGGTTATCCGGCACCTGCTGTCTACGGCAGTGTGGCATTGCTTCTAGCAAAACCTTTGACAGAATACCACATATAGGAAAATACGTCAAGCATTTTTATAAAATTTCATTTAATATATTAACTTTTTTAGACAATATTACGCCTTTTATATTCTTTAAGAAGTTCTGGCTGTATTCCAGGATATGTCCAGTCAATATCTAAACTGTCTGTCAGGATAATTTTCTCAATTTCATTATATAATTCACCTTCAAATTTTTTTATATTTGCAAAATACAACATCCCAAATGTTTCCTGCCCATTAAAATTATATTCTGCTGTAACAGAATACACGCATATTGGTTTTATATCAAATACAACTGCCCCTGTTTCTTCATAAAGTTCCCTCTTAGCTGTTTCTAAAATTTCTTCTCCTTCCTCCCTGTGTCCCCCTGGAATTTCATATGTATTTCTTTCTTTATGTTTACAAAATACCCACTTACCATCTGATTTTGATATAATTACTGCAAATTTAAGCAAATTATCATCTACATTATTATAAAACCTTACCTCTGTCATTTTATCCTCCTTTTAAAATTATTCTTTAGCCTTACGGTTAATATATTCTGTCTTATACTTTGAATATACTATTGTCTGGTCATGGTAAAGCCCATAATATCCAGACATAAGATAACTTACACTTATTGCAATAAGAAAATAAGGGACTGCCTCATATCCAAAAAGTTCAAATGCTATTAACATTGATGTTATAGGACAATTTGTTACGCCACAAAATACTGCTGCCATACCTGTTGCTGCACACATTGAAGGTGAAATTCCCACAATCTGTCCAAAAAGGCATCCAAATGTTGCACCTACAAAAAACGAAGGTACAATTTCACCGCCTTTAAAACCTGCCTCAATAGTTAAAGCTGTAAAAACTATTTTCCATATAAAGGCAGCAGGATTAACATTTCCTTTAACTGCCTCCTCTATAACAGGAACTCCTGCCCCCATATAATCTGATGTATCCAATATAATTGTAAGTACAATTATTATAACACTTGAAACTATTATCCTTATGTATGGGTTTTTCAGCTTATCCCTGTAAAAATCACCTAAAGAATGTAAAATTATACAAAATATTACACTTAAACCTGCACACAAAACAGCAAGAATAATTATTTTAATACTTGGAACTACATGGAACTGTGGTACATGAAGTATTTTAAATACATCTGGACCTATTCCCATATGTACAGCTACTTTTGATGCCACAAGAGAAGCAAATACACATGGCACAAGTGCCGCATAATACATAACACCAACACTTACAACTTCCATTGAAAATATTGCTGCAGCTATAGGAGTACCAAACATTGCAGAAAATGCAGCACTCATACCACACATAACAACTATCCTTTTATCTTTCTCATCAAATTTAAACCATCTCCCAAGCTGGTTCCCTATACTTCCTCCCAACTGGAGTGCCGCCCCTTCCCTGCCTGCTGAACCGCCAAAAAGATGCGTTATTATTGTAGATATAAATATTAACGGTGCCATTTTAAATGGAAGCTCTGCTTCTGCATGTATTGTTGAAAGTACAAGATTAGTTCCTTTATCATTTTTATACTTAAATATACTATACAAAAATACTACCAGTACACCAGCTAATGGAAGCAACAGGACCATCCATGTATTGTCTGTACGGAACTCTGTAACTTTACGCAGACAGAATGCAAAAAGCGTACTAAAACCTCCTACAACAAATCCAATAAAAACTGAAAAAACAGCCCACTTTGTAAATACTGTAAAATTCCTTATAATCCTTCTTGCATAAAATTTATACATTTCTGCATATTTCATAACTGCCTCCCTGCTCTGCCATGTTTTTAAAAATTTTACAAATCCATTATAACGTATTAATAATATCTCTGCAAATATATAGGATTATATTACATAAATTTCCGTTGACTTTGTATTACTATAGTTTTATAATAGTAACAATTACTGATAAGGAGGTGTTTAATGCAAGCAGTACGTTACAGCAGGCAGAGGGAAGCAATTAAAAATTACCTTATATCTGCAACATCACATCCTACTGCAGAAATGGTATACAACAATGTAAAAGAGATATTTCCAAATATCAGCCTTGGCACAGTTTACCGGAATTTAAACCTTCTTGTAGACCATGAAGAAGCATTGAGGCTTGACTGTGGTGACGGGTTTATACATTTTGATGGATGCACAGAACCCCATAACCACTTTTTCTGCCGCAAGTGCAAAGCACTGTCAGATATAGAAATGGACTCAATAGAGCACATAGACAAAATTGCAAATGCTGGATTTAATGGGATTATAGAAGGACACACTGTTATATTCTATGGTATATGCCATAAATGTGTTACCATGATGCCAGATTCCAAAATTAACTAATAAAAAATTTTTAAAATGTATTGACAAACAATATTATTAATGATATTATAAGCAAGAAATCAGTAATCATTACTAATAACGAGCAAAAAACTAAATCAAATGTATAAAACAATAAATACATTTGAAATCATTTATATAATAAAGGAGATATAATTATGGCAAAATATGTATGTACAGTATGTGGTTATGTTTATGAGGGAGATGCAGCCCCTGAGAAATGTCCTCAGTGTGGTGTTGGTGCAGACAAGTTTAAAAAACAGGAAGGTGAAATGAACTGGGCTGCTGAGCATGTAGTTGGTGTAGCACAGGGTGTTGATGAAGAAATTCTCCAGGGACTCCGTGACAACTTCAATGGTGAATGTTCAGAAGTTGGTATGTACCTTGCAATGGCAAGAGTAGCACACCGTGAAGGATATCCTGAAATTGGTCTTTACTGGGAAAAGGCTGCTTATGAAGAAGCTGAACATGCTGCTAAGTTTGCTGAATTACTTGGTGAAGTTATTACAGACAGCACAAAGAAAAACCTTGAAATGCGTGTAGACGCAGAATGTGGCGCTACAGAAGGCAAGATGGCTATAGCTAAGAAAGCTAAAGAACTTGGCTTAGATGCAATCCATGACACAGTACATGAAATGGCACGTGACGAAGCTAGACATGGAAAAGCATTTAAAGGACTCCTTGAAAGATATTTTGGTTAATTATAAAACTGCATAAAATAAAAGTTCTAAAACTTTTAGGGTGTATAAGTTTTCACTTATACACCCTTATTTTTCTAAAAGTAATTATTTAAGGCTTTCCACCTTGACAACCAGGACATTTCCGCAACCATATATCGTGACCATTTGCATAATATTTATTGCCACAATTAAGACATTCCATATCATAAAACCATTGAAAATTTCCTGTCCCTTTTTTATCTGTTTTTCCATTATTTTTCTAGTTATTTTTATTGATATATCCCTTTTAAGTTGATACCATACTGTTCTCCCTTATGTTTGTAACATATATTTATATTTTTCTTCTTTATATATAAATTTCCCACTTTTATATAATTTCCTGATGCCCATACAGCTATTGTACCAAATATACAACTTTATGGTACATAATGTTCAGTAATGCAAATAATTTTATTATCTTCGATTGTTAAATAATAAGGTATTTTAGTTCCTTTACGGTCTGCCAGAATATTCATAAATTTCT
This sequence comes from uncultured Lachnospiraceae bacterium, assembly GCA_948794795.1. Taxonomy (GTDB): domain Bacteria; phylum Bacillota; class Clostridia; order Lachnospirales; family Lachnospiraceae; genus Butyribacter. Next base: position 6,159 of record CAQGLR010000010.1, read on the forward strand.
TTGGTGTAACCTGCATCCTGTCATAATTAGATGTCCAGTTTAATAAATCACAAATACAGTTTCTTGTAACTGGTAACTCTTCTGCCATAACTTCTTCATTATAAACTTTAAAACCTGAAGGGGCATCATCCTCTGTTATTCCAAGTTCCTTAGCACGTTTGCCTGGCACTTCTAGCCATTCAATTTCATCAAATACAAGTTCTTTTCCATCAAATTTTTCTATATAAACAAGTTTTTCTATCTGTTTAGAAAATTGTTGTGATAAAGCCTTACTTTCTTCATCAGAATCATTAAGTCCAGTTTCATTATTATCTGTTTCTTGTTGCAACTTGCTATTTTCTTCTGCTGCTGAACATCCAGACAATATTCCAGAACCTGTTATTAAAATTACAGCACAAGCTAACATGGCAATCCAGGTTTTCTTTTCAATTTTTATCAAAATATTTTGAAAATACTTTTTCATAACCTTTCTATCTCCTTCAATATAATATATACAAATTACAAATATCTATTTTGGTATATTCATAATCCCTTTTACCTCATAATATTTCTTATGATATCCGCCCAAAATTCTATTAATTTTTTATATTTACATCAATAACCATTCATTCTTTGCCTTTTATTATAGAACACTCCATTTTTATTTACAAGTAAATTAATATATAATAATATGCCACATAATAAAAAATCCTGTGCATTACGTTCCAGGATTTTCTATTATGTGATAACACACCAGACCTTATTTATTTTATATTTTTTATTATTTTTATAAATTCTTATTTACCGCTTGTGCCTTTGTAACTGGCTTTGAAGCAATTACTCCAAACATCTGCCCACGGTATTTTCCCAATGCACGTACAAGCATTGTACCAAGTATACAACATGAAATAACTTCACCAATGCCAACAGTAGCCATAAGAAATGGAATAGTTAAATCTACACCCTTAAAAATAACTGGAGGCACACCATATGCATATTTAAGTACAAATGGAACAATAAGCATATTGGCTATTACTGGAGGTAATGTAAGCATAAACTTATGGTTTCTTAATAGATATGTCCCAACTGCACCTATTAACGTTGCAAGACTTCCAAATATTATATCAGGAACAAGGCTTCCTATCAAGATATTTGATAAAAAACAGCCTATTGCAAGACCAGGGATAGCAGCTGGTGTAAAATAAGGAAGGACTGTCAAAGCCTCTGAAATCCTTATCTGGATAGAACCCGAAGCAAGATTGAAAGCACTTATAAAATATGTAAGTACAATATAAACTGCTGCAATCATCGCCGATTGTGTGATAAATAAAACTTTCTTGTTCATAATTAAAATCTCCTTTAGTTTTGTTTTACGGGTGGAAGGTCCCGAACACCCGGGTTATTTTTATAGGAAATAACCAAAACACAACAATCCATAGTATACCATGATTAGCTGTATACTTCAATAATATAATTTTTATACATATTATATAACTATAATACCATATAAAATTCTATATAAAGCCTGTAAAAAACATTTGCCCCATATAAGAAAAAGATTTATAATAATATTATGTATACAATATATATTTAAATTTAAGTTTCCCCATTTTTTAAATTACACAAAGATTATATTACTCTGGCGGATTCCAAATGTTTTACCAAAAGGCAGCTGTTTGGGGGCGCTGGTGCTTAAATCTGGTGTTTTCAGATTTTATGCACCACTGCGCATCCCATCCAAGCGAAAGCGGCTGCCGGTGGTAAAACTTTGGAACTGCCAGAGCCAAAATACCTGTATATTAAAAAAATGGGGAAACTCAAAATATTTAAAATAATAAATAAAAGGAGGGGTTTTATAATGGATATTGCAGCACTTTCAACCGCAATGGCGCAGAACAAACTTATGACTGATGTAAGCATTGCTGTCCTTGACATGGCAATGGATACATTTGAAGAACAGGCTGGATGCATTGCAGAAATGATGGAAGTTCCATCAGATCCAAGCCTTGGACAAAACTTTGAAGCTTATTTCTGAAAACCTATACACTTTACAAAAAAGGCAGTTATTCTATATAAAACCTATCCAGGATACAACATCTGTTATTACCAGATAAACTTTGCATCTTAGATACTTTTATTAGAATAACATGCCTTTTATTTTATCCTGTTCCAGTTATCTATCCTTTATATTCTTCATAACTGCCTTTTGCATTTCTCTTCATTTCATATAAAGCTTCATCCGCATGGTTAAGAAGAGTAGTTATATTCATAGAATAATCTGATGTCCAGGCAAAACCAGCAGATGCACTTATAGTCCTTGATTCTGTACTAGATAATTTCACATAAGTTTTTCCAAGAACTTCATAAAAACCATCTAAAAATCCAATAATATCTTCCCTGCTGGCACAATTATAAACCATCATACAAAACTCATCCCCAGAACGCCTTGCTGTAAGAAAATGTTTTTCAGGCATAGATTTCATTACATCTGAAAAACCTTGGAGATATTTATCACCTGCATCATGTCCAAATGTATCATTAATTGACTTAAAATAATCCAAATCCAGCATTACAACTGCACAAACTTCACTATCTGGCATCTTCTGCAATACTTCTGATGCCAGGTTCTTAAAATGCTGGAACTTATATAATCCTGTAAGATGGTCATGTGTATTCTCATATTTAAGTTTATTTCTCTCTGTCATAGTATCAGTAACATCTGTTACAACACCAAGATACCTGTTAGAAGATTCTGTCATATGTATACGTATATATTTCACATCACTTATCTGGAATATATCTTTCTCCCCTTCTGCTGGCTCTTCTGTTATTTCATGTATATACCTGCCAAACATACCAGAATCCCTGAAAAGTTCATCTGCTTTCCATGCAGGAATATCTAAAAGCTGTCCCAGTCCACGGGTTGCAAATACATTCTTAACTCCATCTTCATACTCAAAAGCAGCAAGTGGTACACCACTTATTTCAATAATTGCAGAAATACGGTCAGAAATACTTACAATACTCTTTACCATTGTATTAATTCCCCAGCTTAGTTTCTCAAATTCCTGGTTTCCCTTTGCTGCCACTATAGTATCAAGATTACCATTTGCGATTGCAGATAAATCCTCTATAACTCCATGTATACCATCTACAACTTTACGTTTAACCAGATAATTAAGAAGAAGTATAACAGCAATTTCCACAAATAATAAATATATAAATGTACTCAAAGTAGTCTTCCAAAGTTTATTATATATAACATTACCTGGTATGGCATGACAGATAAGCACACTGCCATATCTTGTACTTGTAACATACATAACCTTGCCATCTTTGCCTTTTTTATATGCACCTTCTGTACATCCAGCCAGTTCCTTTAATTTATAATATTCATCATTAAATTGCCTGTCCATGCCATCAGAATGTCCTAAAATTTCACCTGTATTACAATCTGATACAAAAAGTTCTTCTCCTATATCTGTAGGAAACTTTGAAAAAATGTATTCATAAGTATTCCTGGATTCTGCCTCTAACTGCCTTATTGGTTTAAAACCAACCTGTACAACACCCTTCTGGTCTTTCCTGGCAACTCCCACATACTTCATTATTTTATCTTCTGCTGCATTAGGCTGTGCCTCCTGGATAAGATATGCATCTTCATCGTCACTTTCCAGAATGTCCATAAAAGCACGTGTCTGTTTATGGCAGGACATATCAAAGCCAACATATTTAGAAACAGATGCCGCAATAATAATCCCATTACCATCAATTAAGTGAAGTTCATCCACATTAAGCAATTTGGCAAGATACTGCATCTCTTTTACATTCATTTTAATTTCTTTCTGGCGTTCAAATACATATGCTGCTGCTTTTGCCCTTGTCAGATAATCTTCATCCAGGTTTTCATTCATAATCTTTAATTCTGCCTGGTTATTTTCCAAAGTATGTATTACCTGTTCTGTTTTTATATTAAAACTTTCAAATTGCTGGTTTTTAAGTGTATGTAAAGAAAACAAAAAATTAATAAAAAGTATCAAAAAAATAGCTGTCGTCATAATAACAACAGTATATTTAATAAATATTTTCTGCATCAGACTCTCTCCTTAATCCCTGTATAGTACCTGGACATTATTTTATATACAGATATCCAGGAACATGCCAGGGGTTATAGCGGTTTTGTCCTGGATATCTGTAAGGGGTTTGGCCACCCACAGCATACCAAACGAATAAACCAGCACACCAAAAAAATATGCTGTGGGATTTTACTACTTCAGATTCAGAAGTAATACTTGCAGTTTTATTATATTCTGTTTTCTATCAACTCTTTATACTGTTTCTTCACAAAAACTGTCTAAAACTTCGCAAAGACCATTATATTAAAAATGCCATTATCCAGATAACAGCCTGTTTCACCTCCAATTTTCTCTGCAAAAGCCAATACACTCTGCATACCTAGGCCATGGTTTCCCCCTTTTGTACTTTTTGGAAAACCTGTAACCTCATCTAGTATAATTTCCTTATCATACTCATTCTTCATCTGCATTAACAGATATTCTTTATTACAATGTATTTTTACATATATACTTTTTTTCTTATTTTTAAACTCTTTTACACATATCATCGCATTTTCAAATAAATTTGCAATTACAGAAGTAAACTCATATTCGTTAACTGGAATTTCATTTGGTATAATAATATCCATTTGTACCTCAATACCCAAAAATAAGGCTTTTTCCATCATCTTTGAAATTATTGTATTAGCAATTAAATTATTACAGTATTTAACTATTTTATTTTCATCCATAACATCATTAATATATTCTGTAACTTTTTTAATTTCGTTGTATTTTTTCTGTTCCAGCAAAGAATCAATCATCCTTGAATAATGTCTCATATCGTGACGCAGTATTTTCAGGTTATGTTCTGACTGTTCTACAAGACGGTACTGGTTCTCAAGCCCTTTAATATATTCTTCCATAAATACATTTTTCCAGTAAATATCTATATTCTCAGACTGGCTTCCCATATATCTCATAACAACAACATAAGAAACAAACATAGTTATAATAAAAATTATAACACCTGGTATATTAGATGGATTGTCATAAAGTGTATATGGGAAAAACGCCAGAAAAGAAAAACCACAATAAAAAAATACAGGAACCAGACATAATTCCCACCAGTTTTTCATATATTCCCTTTCCTGGAGTTTAAGACATATATTCCTGATTTTAAAAAACAAAATAACAAGGATAGAAAAATGTACAATAGTGCTTCCTGCAAGAGAAAATAATTTATTTCCAGTACATATATACAATATAGATGCTGTAATACTTCCTGCTATTACGTAATTAGAGGCACTAAGCCCCATAAACAATGTCCTGTTATCCCTTTTTTTAGAAATAATAATATTTACAGACTGTGTTATAATTATTTGTATAATAGTCACTATAAAATAACATAAATCACTTTCAGAAAAAATATCCAGCTTAAAACAATCAAGAAAAGTTAACGAAAAAAATCCCGAAAAACAAATTAAAACTGTGATAAATTTAGAATAACGGTGTATAATAAACAAATAAATAAACAACATTAAAAAAATGTGGCTTATTGTATATGATATATTTGAAAAATAATTCATTGTTACTTCCTATCTGTACTGCTCTGACACAAATAATAAATATTCTCTTTTTACATTTACAGTACTCTTTTTACTTACTGGTATACTAGCACCGCTCTCCATTATAACATTGTTTCTGTTAAGTTTCTTTATATATCTTAAGTTTATTAAAAATGACTTATGTACTTTTATAAAACTTTTGTCATCTAAAAGTTCTTTAATTTCTTCATCAAAAGATTTTCTTATGCATATACTTTTTATTTTTCCACCATTTGTTAAATTTACTTCTAACATTCTTGAAGAACTTTCAATATATTCTATCTGTGAATATGGAACCTGTTCCAGACCGTCCTTTGTTTTCACAATATAAACAGAACCCCTTTTCACATCTATATAAGACAATGCATAATCAACAGCTTCAAAAAACTTCTCCTCACTAACTGGTTTCACCAGATACCTTACTGCATGTACATCATAAGCATCCAAAGCGAAATCAGCAGAAGAAGTAATATAAATAATTATACTTTTATTACCAGACTTCCTAATCTGGTTTCCAATTTCAATTCCTGTCACTTCTGACATTATAATATCAAGTATATATATATCTGCCATCTGGTTATCCTGTATTTTACCAAGCAGTTTATAAGCATCAGAGAATTTCTCTGTTTCAAAATTTATATTTGGATGACATTTGCTGTATTTTAATAACATCTTTTCTATATTTGCCAGGTCTTCAATTTTGTCATCACAAATTACTATATGCATTATGCCAGTTCCTTCCAAGTTATTACAATAACCTAAGACAAATACCCTGCAGCACGTATGCCCAGATTATGTAAATAAATTTGTATATCCACAATTTGCCGGTATGTGGATAAAAGTATTTTAAAGCTCCTCATCACCAGGTACAATCTCTGAAGAATTATCATTATTCTCTTCTTCATCTTCCTCCTGGCTCTGTGCTGCTCTTTCTTCATTATCAGTTTCAATAATCCTGAACAGAGGTCTTGCAAACCCGCTAATAGTATATATAACACAAGCCGGACCTATTAAAATTGCCAAAAAAAGTGTAGAAAAGTTCCATAAAAATACTACAAATTCAAGTGCAAGTACAAGAAATAACCCAATTGTTTTTTTAAAGTACCTTATACAAATTGAATATGAATTTCTCATAGTATTAATAATTGTATTCTCATATCTTGCCAGCAGTGCATAAGCATATACAAGATGCATAAAAGCTAAAAATGAAGCAATTACGCCTACTACTGTAAACATAGTGCTGCTGCCTTCAACTGCACCAGCAAGCTGGAAATCAAGATAAATTGCATACATCGCAATAAACTGGATAATCCCAATAACACTTCCCTTCTTTAAATTCTCCTTAAATTCATGGAAAAATGTCCTTGCAACATATCCCTCTTCATCTTCAACCATTTTTAACGTTATAGAAAATGCCGCTGCAGTTGATGCTCCCATAGTTACAATAGGAATACTGCACAACAGCCATAAAAAATTCAGCTTTATAATATCTGTAAGCCTGCTCATAAACTTATACAACGGGCTTTCAATACTAAAAAAACTATTATTTCCCATACTGTATACACCTCCGTTTCATAATTATATACAACCAGTCTGTTATTTGCAAGCAAAAAAAATACAAACCGGACTGCCCAGTTATTATGGACAGTCCAGTTGTTCATTTTATATGGCAAGAAAGTTTCATAGTTTTAATTTATATCCATAAGTCTTTCTTGATAATGTTAAATATTAGTTCTGAAGAGCATCTTCACAAGCTTTACGTTTAGCAGCCTCTTCTTTTGACCACTCAACACACTTGTCATAACCATAGTTATTTGCTTCTTTCTTCATATTTGCAACAATTTTGTCAAACTCTGCATCTGTCTTAGCATACATAGCTTCCCATGAACTATTTTTAATAGTAGTTGTAACCTGCTTCCATGTGGTTGCAAATTCCGCTTCCATTTCAGGTTTTGCATAAGAAGAAGCTGGAGATAATGTAAACTTGCCATCCTTCTCCATATATTCATCTGGATTTGTACATCCTGTAAAGTCACGCCAGTCCTGTTCAATTTCACTTTCAGCTTCTGTGAGGTTACTCTTCCATTTCTTACTGTTGTATGTTTCACCATTTGAATCAGGGTTTTCAGCATCAAGTGCCCATGTAATATTGTTAATCTGTAATTCTCCGTCATGGTAAGTACCATCATGCCCATTACCCATTTGTGTACCCAGTTTATCTTTGTTACACTGTTTACCATGCTCTGTAAAATATGCATTTCCATTTTCATCATAATCCCATGTTTCACCCTTAGGACCATACTGTGATACCATATAACCTTCTGGAGTTGCAAGATAATTAATTACTTCCATTGCAAGTTCAGGGTATTCTGACTTAGAACCAATTGCCCATATCCTGTCACCACCAAGTGTACCAAGGCCATATACTAAAGGAGAAGCATCTGAAGGTTTCAGGCTGTACATTCCCTTGCCTTCTTTAACATGTGCAGGTGTATTATAAGCCAGTGAACCTGCATAGTTAAAGTTAGAAGTAAATACACCACCATTTTTAAGCTTTTCAATAGCTTCATCATAAGTCTGTGTCATTGAATCAGGGTCTAACAGTTCTTCCTGGTATAACTTATTAAAGAATTTAAGCATTTCAAGATATGGACCATCATCCATAAGTGCATCATAGTAACTGCCAGTCTTAGGGTCATAAAGACCAAGTCCCTGTTCATCATAGCCATAATAAGCTGTAGCCATAGCTTTAACATACATTACCATAGCATCATCCCACTGGCTCCACATAGAAACTGCATATGTTTTATGTCCTGCCTCATCTTTCGGACATGCCTTCTGCATATCTTTAAGAATTTTTATATAGTCGTCAAGATTTTTGCACTCAGGATATCCAAGCTGTTTATATAAATCCCATCTTATATCCCATGAATACATAAATTCACCATGGTTCTCACTAGATGTAGCAACATTATATCCAAACCCATAACAAGCATTATCTTTGCCATCTGTAATTGTTGAATTAAGGTTTCTGTTATTTTCAAGAGCATCTTTCATATGCTCATTAATATATGCCCCACAGTCTTCAAGCAGGCCCTCTCCGTCCCAGTTATAAAGCAGCCCTTGCTGTACAGCACTAGGATATTTGTCATAGTTATTACCAAATACCACTATATCACCAAGGTCACCACTCTCAGCACGTGTATCATACACACTGTTTCCTGCTGGGTCTGGAATAATATTTAACTTAACATTGAACTTATCAAGCAGTATATCAGCAGACCATCCTCCCTGCATACCAGAAAAATTGGCTAACTGGCTGAATACTTCAAGTGTAATTGGTTCTTTACTGTCTCCACCGCTGCCACCACCACTGCTGCTGCCACAGCCCGTAAGCCCGGCAATCATGCTTGATGCTAAAACTATTGATAATAATTTCTTTGAAAAACGTTTTTTCATATAACCATTCCTCCCAATTCTTATTTACCAGACAGCATCACTGCCTGGTATTATTTTAACCTTTATTAATATAAATAATCAGCCCTTAACTGCCCCCAGCATAATTCCTTCTTCAAAGTACCTCATCATAAATGGATAAACAAGAAGTATAGGTATAATAGATACCATTGAAATAGTATACTTAATAACCTTTGCATTAAGTGCCTGTTCCATTGCTGATACTGCTGCTGAACCACCTGACTGCATTACTGATTGTATATTAGAAGACTGGTTCAGGTAAATATACAGCCTGTGCTGTAATGTAAATAAATGCGAATCCTGCATCAGGATAAGGGAATCCTGGAATGAGTTCCAGTTTCCTACTGCACCAAATATAGCTATAGTAGCAAGTATTGGTTTGCTAAGAGGGAATATCAGTTTCCTGAATACTGTCATATGTGAAGCACCATCTATAAAAGCACTTTCTTCAAGCTCTCCTGGTATAGACTCTATATATGTTTTTACCAATATAATATTATAAGGTGCAACAATAGCTGGCAGAATATAAGCAGCATATTTATTTGTAAGGCCTAACATTGCAAAGTTCAAATACCATGGAATAAGACCTGCATTGAAATACATTGTAATTACCAGGAAGCGGTACCAGAAACTTCTCTTCCACATCTCCTGTTTTGTAACAAGATATCCTACAAATGCGGATGCAACAACCATTAATACAGTAGCTATAATTGTCCTTGATATTGTTACAACAAATGCATAACCTAAATCATTAACACTTTTAAGTGCTAAATAGTTATTAAAATTAATTCCTTTTGGATAGAAATTAATAAGTCCTCTTTTTACCAGGTCATTATCTGAAATTGTATTAATAAACAGATAATAGAACGGGAATATACATGTAAGTGTAAATAATGTAAAGAATATATAGTTTAAAACATTGAATAATACATCACCAGGTTTGGTTTTGTAAAAATTCTTATGTGTTTTCTTATATTCTTTTTCTTTCTTTTCGTCTAATTTTTCCTGTGCTGTCTTTGCCATAACATATCCACCTCCTAAATAATGCTCTCGCCACGGAGTTTCTTAGATACACCGTTTGCGCCAAACAACAGTACCACACTTATTACAGATTTAAACATACCTACAACAGTTGAAAGTGGTATGGAACTACCACCAATACCCAGATTATAAACATAAAGGTCAAGTACTTCTATTGTCTTTACATTCTGTGCATTTCTAAAAACAAGATACTGGTCAAGTCCATTAGTAAGGATATTTGCAATAGACATAAGCAGCAATACAAAGAATGTAGGAGTAAGACCTGGAAGCGTAATATGCCACATCCTCTGGAAACGTCCTGCACCATCAATCTCGGCGGCTTCATAAAGCTGCTGGTCAATACCTGATATACCTGCTATGTATATAATAGCACTCCAGCCTACACCTTTCCATGTACCCCATAACCACATTTTAACCCATGTAAATGAATTTCCCATAAGATAGTTTGTACCAGTTGCATCTTCTGCAAGGAATCCAAATTCTTTAGCAAATGTATTTATAAAACCATCTGTTGAGAAAATAGAGAGTGCAATAGCATAAACAAGAATCCAGCTTATAAAGTTAGGAATAGTTGTAAATGTCTGTACAAAACGGCGGAACCTCATATTCTTAACTTCACAAAGGAATACTGCAAACATCATAGGAATCCAGCTTGTGAATATATTAAGCGCACTCATTGCAAAAGTATTTCTAAGAACCCTTACAATATCATTTCTTGTAGCAGCATTCTGGAATAAATATGCAAACCATTTGAAACCTACAAAATTATCCATTGAAAGGCTTCCACCAGACTTATAGTCAAAGAATGCATATCTCCATCCCCATAAAGGCAGGTAGCAGAATACAAATGCAAGTGCTGCAAATGGAAGGAACATAAGGAAAAGCTTATATTTTGATTCCATCTCATACTTCATATTACTGTCAGGTTTTGGCAGTTTAACAAAAAGAAAAACTGAAACCAGCAAAGTAACTGCACCTATAACAATATAAAGAATTATTGCTTTTGAAAATATAGGCTTTACCCTTTCAACCTTTTCTACATTCTGTGCCATTGTATAACTTACAAAATGTATAACAGCACCTGCAACCTGGAGCACCCCGCTCCCTATTGAAAGCAAAAGTCCTGTTTTTTGCATTTTAAGATTACCAAGTGACATACATCCACCTGCTACTCCAAGGATAATACCTAAAAGAATAATAATAGATGCAACAAATATTACCATAAATACACTTTCATCAATCCATCCCATACGGAATGCTCTTGCACAGCCATCTGTCAGGCTTGAATATGAAACTGCTGATGTGAAAAGAGAAAGATTTTCACCAATAAGCTCACAAATCCTGGCAGGATTAAACGCAGGGAAAAACATCGCTATCACTGCAAGAAGAATAGCAATACGTTGTACAATATATACATTGCCCAAAGTTCCCTTAATTTCTGTCTTTTCTTCTTTCATAAGGTTCCTCCTGTTTCATTAAATTTTAATGCCACAGCAATTTTAGTCAATACAACCAAATTAACCAGGGCATTACACCTTCTTCTTTGTATAATTATACCTACATCCCTGCTAAAAAAATACCACAAATTATTGACTGAAAATACATTTATTTTTCATACTTTTTATTATATTTTTATATATGCAAAAAGGAGATAGAAAAACTATCTCCCTCTCTTATATATTTAAAAATGCACTAAGAACCGTTAATTATTTCTTCTTCCTCATTACAAGTACAACTCCGCCAATTACTACTATTGCTACAACTACTACTATAACAATTGTTGTTGTATTTGATGAACCTTCCTCATCACTGTCACTGCTTTTATCATCTGTACCTGATGGTGCAGTACTTCCAGCGTCTGATGATGCAGGCTCCTCTGTAGGTGCTTCTGTAGGCTCTGCAATAACAGCGTCTGGGTTATCTACATTAAAACCACTTACTGTAAACTGTATTTCTATTGAATTGTTTGTTGCAAGTACACTAGGTGATGTATATGCCTCTTTGTGGTATGTGTTTACAATATCAAACTGGTAAAGACCAAGCTCCTCTGCATCAGCATCAATATATGGTTCACCACCTGGCAAAGGTATCTCTGCATCATCAACAATTAATTTAAAATCAGAGAAATTAATTGTACCTATTGCACTTGAAGGTATATCAGTTGATACAAAAATTAATGATGTCACATTAGTAGCCCCGTCATCAGCAGGAATTGTACCATTAATATTTGTAAGGCTTACTGAATATGTGCCATTTCCTTTAATTACAGCATCTGTTATAACAGGCCCTTCAATTACAGCATTGCCTCCATCAGTCATTAAAGTATTGTAATCACCAACACCACTGCTGAATTTACCATCAAGACCTGCTCCTGGGTCATACCATGCATTACGGAACGTCCATGTACCCTGCTGCTGGAATCCAAAATAAGCATGGTACTCTGGTGTATCAACATTAAGCTCAGCTTTAGCTGCTTTCTTTCCAGCATCACTGCACTCTGTTGCCTCTGCCACACCCGGCAGTATACCAACAGCAAGCGCCAGAGCTAATGAAGATGCTGCAAAAGCTGCCACTATTTTCTTTAAAGATTTTCTCATAACATTTCCTCCTTAATAATAATCAACTCTGTCCTGTTTATAGTATTGTAACAGAATAATTATAAAAAAAAACCTTAAATATTTGACATCTTTACCTATAAAATTATATTTCATTCCAGTAATAAGGCATAGAAATTACTATTTTTGTACCATTCCCCTTTTTGCTATATACCTTTACGCCAAACATATCACCATACTGCAATTTTATCCTCTGGTTAACATTGTTTATTCCTATATGTGCCCTGTCCTTTGTTTCAATATTAGACATTAAAATCCCCTTTAACTCACTAAGCTGGAAATTATCCATTCCTGTACCATTATCTTGTACTGTTATTTTAATTATTTCTATTTCCCTTTCTATAATTATTGACAACTTTCCATCTTTTTCTACACCTTCAAGCCCATGTACAAATGCATTTTCTACAAATGGCTGGATTACCAGCGGAAGCACTTTTGCATTCACATCAATATCATCATCCACTATTACTTCTGAAACTATCCTGTCGCCAAAACGGTAATCTTGTATCTTTAAATAGTATTCTATAAACTCAATTTCAGACTTAATCGTTACCATTTTATCACCCACCTGTATATTTCTTCTCATAAGCTTAGCAAGCATTTTTACAAGCTCTGCTATTTCACGCTGCTTATTTACAAGTGCTTTCATCCTTATTGTTTCAAGCGTATTATATAAAAAGTGTGGGTTAATCTGGCTTGCAAGCATTTTAAATTCAATTTCCATCTGTTTTGAATGAAGCTTTTCCTGCTGTACTTCTTTCTCAACAACTCTATTTAAAAGTCTTTTATTATCTTCAATCATCTTCTCAAGTTCAACATATAAATCAGCTATCTCATCCCTTCCCCTTACAGGAACTACTTTATCATACTCACCAATAGCAACCATATGCATTTGTTTACTAAATAAAACCATCCTTTTAGCATATATACTAGAAAATACCAATATAAGAACTATTGATACAGCTATTCCTGCAAACATAATTACAAACCCCTTTAGATTTTCCTCATCTAATTGTGATATTATATCCTGGTGGTCCATAACACTTAAAATAGTAAAATATTTTCCTGTACCCATCTGGTAAATTTTATTATATGTTACTATATAATCTTTAATTCCTTTATTTATAAGGTCTGAAAATGACATATAACTATTATTATACAAATGTTCAAATAAAAAGTCCCATTCATCATTAACCTTGAAATTAGTATAAAGAACTTCATCATTATTATATAAAAATATTGTATTTGTTGGACGTTCCGTAATAAACTTTTTAATTTTATAGAACTGGAGCTGTATAGCAATTATATATAATGTATTTCCATATTCATCCCTTACCTGCCTTGTAAGCTGTGGCCTTTTCTCTTTCATTTCCCTGTCATATCCAAAACTCCAGTACATGCCTCCTCCCCTTTCACAGGTAGGTTTATACCACTCCTGTTCCGCAACAGTTTCACCAATGCGCCCGAAATATTTATTTACATTAATTGTATCATTATTTACATAAATAATAACATCTGAAATATCCTGTTCATAATCATAAATATAATCATCAATAAATTTAAGTTTCCTGCAGTTTTCTGTAAACTCTTTATAATTTTTATATCTTTTAGTAGCAACATTTTTAATTGTACTGTTTATATATAACTTCGTAGAAACTTTCTCTACTACATCCATAGACTCCCTGATTCTGTCTTTCATAATTGAAAGTTCTTCCATCTGGCTTTCTTTAACCAGCCTTGTCATAGTATTTCTTCCTTGTATATTTGCATAATAACTTGAAATAATAAAAGGAATCATTCCCCCAAGTATATAAATAATAACCATCTTATCCCTGAAACGTATTTTTTGCAGAATTTCTAATTTTTTCATATCATAAATACTCCCTGTATTCACATATTATATATATAATTGTCAACAATCTGACCAAAATTTGCCATTATTACTATTTAATATACATCAAGTATAACTTAATAAAGACCACAAAGCAACTTTAAAAGAACGGAGTACACCATGATTAAAATAAGACATATTAAAAATACAGGAATAATTATGGGTATAACAATATTATCCTGTATAATATCTGCTTCCAGCGGTACAAAAGCCATGGCAGGAAGCAGTGGACCAGACATTTTAAATAACAACACCACGATATATTCAAACGGGCTGTTTAATCCATCCTTCAGGCAGACAGAAAGGCAAGAAGATACTACAACACCTCTTCCTTCACCTTTGCCAGAAGAAACAGCAAAACCAGATACAACAATTAAAGAAACAATTACTTCTTCCTCTGTGCTGTCTGCAACAGAAAATGATATAACAATAAAATGGGATGCAATGCCAGAAGCAGAAGGATATGAATTAAATATAAGCTATAGTAATGTAAATTATACAATAGAAACAAATGACACAACATTTAAAATACCATCTTTAAGTGCAGCAACTATATGTTCATACCAGATACGTCACTATAAGACCATCCTTGGTGAAAAAACATACAGTCCTATGTCTGTGATATTCCTTGCCTCCACAACAACAAGCAAGGTTTCTGGGGTATCTGTGACTGACAGGACAGCATCTGCACCGGATACTGCATCAATAGATATAACATGGGACACAATGAATGATGCTATATATAAGGTTTACTATAAACCTTCTGCAGAAAGTGAATATATATTATCTGGGGAAACATCATTTAACACATATACTGTAGAAGGATTAAATGCTTCTGAAAAATATGATATATATGTACAGGCATACTGCCTTACTGAAGAAAACAAAGGTGAAGCATCTGAAATAATATCAACATATACATGCCCTGCAAGTGTTTCTGCATTTAAAATTGTAAGCGAAGAAAGCCACAGTATAAGCCTGTCATGGGATGCCAACCCTACAGGCAGTTCATATTATATATATAGAAGTGTTAATGATTCTGAATATGAATTATATAAAGTTTCAACGGAAACAACATTATCTGAAACAGAATTAAAAGCAGGTACAGTTTATTCATATAAAATATGTTCATATCTTGATAAAACTAACCTTATAAGCCCCGCTTCTGGCCCGCTGCGTGCAGTTACCACACCATATGTCACAACTGGTCTGGCGTTAAGCGGCAATACAGCAGAATCAATACAGCTTTCATGGGATTATAATGAAACTGCTACAGGTTATATTATATATAGAAGAAAAGGCAGTGGTGATTTTGAATACCTGGCAAGTACCACTAGCACATTATATACTGATACAGGGCTTGACTCTGGTAAAAATTACAGATATAAAATACAAACATATGCTGACACAGAAGAACACACCAGTGATTTTGGTGATGTACAAAAAACATCTACCCTTCCTGCACAGGCAGAATTAAAAGGTAAAGCTGGGTATGGCAAATTACGTTTAAGCTGGAAAGCTGTTTCAGGTGCAGCTGGATATTATATATACCAGCAGTCAGGTGACAACTATATACTTATAAACACTATAGATAATGCAAAAACTGTATCCATAGTTTATGATAACCTTACAGCAGGTGAAACATATAACTATAAAGTTTATTCTTACAGAAATGCTTTTGATACAGAATTTGTAAGTGAAGAAGCTGCTGTCAGTGTTACCCCACGTGTAACAAAAGGCACTACTACAACACCAAGTTATTATAAAACTAAAAAAGCACTTATAAATTCTGATGCATGGAAGAATATACCAATAGTTAAAAAATCTGCCAATTATAGTAAGTCATATACAATACCAGGTATACGTTCAACCAATGTAAATGGTTTTGAAAGTACATCAATGTGCCCACAGGGACTTACATTTGCAGAAAATTATCTGCTTATATCAGCATATGATACTTATAATGAAGAAAACTCTGTAATATATGTAATGGATAAAACATCCAAAGAACTGCTTACAGTAATAGTTCTTCCAAATAAAACCCATGCAGGTGGCATAACATACGATGGTGAAAATATATGGATTACTAATGGACAGAAAATCTGTACAATAGACTTTAACGAAGTTGATGCTGCCGCACAAGAAAACAATATATTTAAAAATGTAAACTTTACTGGGACATATAACCTGGGACACAAGGCTTCATTCCTGGCATGGCATAAAGACCAGATATGGACAGGTAACTTTGAATATACCCAGAATGGCAAACTTAGAAGCTATACTATTACCAAAACAACCAGCAGCGGGCAAAATACAACAGAACCTGGTAATGAAACAAACGCAGGGGATACAGTAAATACAGAACCACCAGCAGACACATTACAAACTGGCACTACGGAAGATACTACAGACCCTGGCAATAATACTGCTAGTGATAACACAGACAATACAGGCAACACAAGTGATACAGATACCAGCACTACAGAAAATACTAGTACAACAGATGAAACAGACAACAATGCTGTTAACACAGATAATAGTAATATGGAAAATATAACATTAACTCTTACCCAACAGTCATGTGTTACAATTCCTCCAGCTGTTCAAGGTGTTACATTCAGTGGAAATAAATTAATCTTATCAAGGGCATATGGCTATGTAAATGAATTAAATATATACAAACCATCCAATACAGGCAAAACAAATATGAAAACAGGTAAATCTGTAAAAACAGTTAAAATGCCTGCGCTAAATGAAGAAATTGCTGTACTTGGTAATTATATATATATAAACTTTGAATCTGCTGTACCAGGTTCCCAGGCACTTAACCATATGGACAGGGTTCTTGCTA
The DNA here is from genome assembly GCA_948794795.1 of uncultured Lachnospiraceae bacterium. Classification (GTDB taxonomy): domain Bacteria; phylum Bacillota; class Clostridia; order Lachnospirales; family Lachnospiraceae; genus Butyribacter. The sequence continues at coordinate 23,675 of CAQGLR010000010.1, forward strand.
TAAAATTAAAAGCTGTATTAAAATAATTAAGTATAAATAACAAAGTTTATAAAAGCATATACCAAAGTGGCTGCAGCACTAAGAATGAAAAATACAAGACATAGTATTTTAGTAAAATAAATTTTCTATATCTTGTATATCACTTTCTTAATGCAGCAGCCACTTCTAATATGTAATAACCAGTATACTATTCAATTTTAAACTGTACCTGCAAAGGTTCTGCCAGATGCTTCCCATTAAGAGAAGCTACATTAGTAGTAATATTTAGAACATAAGACTCATTCTGGGCATATGGCTCTAAAGGCTCTATCTCTATCTCATTATCCATGGAATTATACCTTATGGAAGTTCTAAGAGGAGCTAAATTTATGGATGTAACATATAAATTCACATTATTAACAGTTTTGGGGTCTAACGGTACATTAAACTTTATTCTCCATACAAAATTTCCCGTTCTGAATTTCAAGTCCTGTATAACCTTGTTCTCAAGACCCTCTGTCATAGATTCAAATTCAAGGTATTTTGCCATTACATTCCCTGCCTTTCTCCTAAAAATAAAATATATTTCTATTTTATCACAATAATTTTTGTTTGTGTAGTCTTATTTATGATATAATAAAAATAACAATCTGGCAAGAATGGAGAACAAATATGTCAAAAATTAACTTTAAACCTGGAAATATGCTTTATCCTATTCCAGCAGTAATGGTTACTTGTGGTGATATAAATGGTGAATCAAATATAATAACTGTCGCATGGACTGGCACTATATGCACCAATCCTCCTATGGTATATATATCAATACGCCCTGGACGCTATTCATATAATATAATAAAAAATTCAAAAGAATTTGTAATAAACCTTACAACTGGAAAACTTCTATATGCAACTGATTTCAGTGGAGTCCGTTCTGGCAGGGACACAGACAAATGGAAAGAATGCAATATAACCAAAGAAGCAGCAGACACAGTAAAATGCCCTATGATAAAAGAATCACCTGTCAATATTGAATGTCATGTAACTGAAATAAAAGAACTTGGTTCACACCATATGTTTATAGCAGATGTTACCGCAGTCCATGCAGATAAAAAATATATGGATGAAAACAATAAATTTAACCTTAATAATTCAAAACTTATCACTTACTCACATGGCTCATACTTTTCACTTGGGAAAAAATGTGGCACTTTTGGTTTTTCTGTGAAAAAAAACAGTTCTATCTAATTTAGTAACAAAACCTGTATATATTCATACAATATGAGAAAGGGAATATTTAATTATGAAAATTGTTTATCTTAAAATTGTTAATTTCAAATCTATCCGTGACCTTGAAATCAACGATATGGAAAACTCTCTTATCCTTGTAGGCAAAAACAGTACTGGTAAAACATCTGTAATAGATGCAATACTATCTGCTGCAGGACTTAGGCAGGTATATGCCAATGAATTCCTTGAACCTGGAAAACCAATTGAAATTTCAATGGAAATTTCATTTACTGATGAAGATTTACAATATTATTATACTAAAGGTATATTAAGTAAAATCCGTAATTATGAAAAGTGGTTTGAAGAATTTTGTATAAAACTGCCTTCATTCCATGATGGCATAATATCTTTTACATGTTGTATAAAACCGGACTTTTCTATAAGATTCAGAGACGGGTTCCAGAAAAACAATCAATATATAAAAGAAATAATCCCTAAAATATATCATATAGACCAGACTAGAAATCTCGGGATGCTGCAGAATGATGTATTCAGTTTCTATGATAAAGAATCCTTTAAAATGCTTAAGGAAAATGAATGTACATTTGACTCTGCGAGAAAATGCAATCTCTGTTTCCAGTGTATTGGCATTATCAATAAAAAAGTACCTGAGGAACTGACCCTTTTTGAAACTGCACGTCTTTTACAATATAAACTTTTCCATACAAAGCTGGCAGAATTTGCAGTTAAAGTCAACCAGCATTTTCATGCTAATGGAAGCCCTTCACAGGAAATCCGCTATGTTATGGACTTTGATATTGACCACCTTTTAGAAATTGATACACAGGTATACAATAAAGAACGTGGTGGCCTTCTTGGTTCTATAAATATGCTTGGTGAAGGACTTAAAAGCATATATGCCCTTTCCCTGCTTGAAACATATGTGGAAGAGGATGACACACTGCCTTGTATAATACTTATGGAAGACCCTGAAATATATCTTCATCCACAGCTCCAGAAAGTAGCAAGTGAGATTTTATTCAGGCTTTCCAAAAAGAACCAGGTAATTTTCTCAACACATTCACCAAATATGATTTTCAATTTCTCAACAAAACAAATTAAGGAAGTCATACTTGACAGTGAATATTACACAATAGTCAAAGAAAATACTGATATTGATGTAATTCTTGATGACCTGGGATATACAGCCAATGACCTTATGAATGTCAGCTTTGTATTTATAGTTGAGGGCAAACAAGACAGTAACCGGCTTCCCCTGCTTTTAGAAAAATACTATTCTGAGATATATGATAATAACGGAAACCTCCAGCGTATTACTATAATACCAGTAAACAGCTGCACCAATATCAAGACATATGCAAACCTGAAATACATAAATAAATTGTATCTCAAGGACCAGTTCCTTATGATACGTGACAGCGATGGCAAAAACCCGGCACATTTAAAAAAGCAGTTATGCAGCTATTACAGCCAGCGTTCCAAGGAAGACCCTGGAAATCTTCCAAAAGTAGAACCCAAAAATGTACTTATATTAAAATATTATTCCTTTGAAAATTATTTCCTGGAACCAGCTGTAATGGCAAAAATTGGAGTAATTAAAAACGAAGAAGATTTCTATAATATACTATATAAGAAATACAAAACTTATCTATATAAAATAAATAGTTTTAAAAGAATGATGCGCACCCTTAATATCCGTATACGTAGCAAAGAAGATATTAAAAACAATATTGAAAATATCAAAATTTATGTGCGCGGCCATAATTTATTTGATATTTTTTATGGAAAATACCATGGAGAAGAAGAACAAAAAATATTAAAAAAATATATTGATGCTGCGCCGCGCCAGACCTTCCAGGATATTTTTGACGCAATAGATTCATTTATCTATTTTGAAAACAGAAAAAAAATAGAGTTGACATAATTAACTATTTGTTTATAATAGTGTTATGCGTTAAACTATGTCCTGTGCTATATATAGGGATATCTAATTCAAAAATACTTTTTAATTGATAACAGAATACTACTTACGTTTGAATATATATATAATATGCCGGTGTCCTGACACATATAATGTAACCATGTCTTGTTAATAACTTGCCAGTACACCAGTCTGAATGAGGTGCAACAATATGGAAAATCAATATATTATCAAAGGGGGCACACCTCTGCACGGAGAGGTAACAATCGGTGGTGCCAAAAATGCTGCACTTGGCATACTTGCAGCTGCTATTATGACAGATGATACAGTTTTAATTGACAATCTACCCGATGTAAGAGATATAAATGTACTATTAGAAGCCATAAGAGGCATAGGTGCTACAGTTGAACGCATAAACCCACATACAGTAAAAATAAATGGAAGTACAATAAATGATGTTACTATTGATTATGATTCAATACGTAAAATCCGTGGCTCTTATTATCTGCTTGGGGCTTTGCTTGGTAAATATAACAAAGCAAATGTAGTCCTTCCAGGTGGATGTGATATAGGAAGCCGTCCTATTGACCAGCATCTTAAAGGATTCCGTGCACTTGGTGCTACTGTAAATATCGAATATGGAATGATAAACGCATCAGCAGATAAACTTATTGGAAAACATATATATTTTGATGTTGTAACTGTTGGTGCTACAATAAATATAATGCTTGCTTCATGTATGGCAGAAGGCCGTACAGTTATAGAAAATGCTGCAAAAGAACCACATGTTGTTGATGTTGCCAACTTCCTTAACAGCATGGGTGCCAATATTAAAGGAGCTGGTACTGATAAAATCCGTATTAACGGTGTACCAAGGCTTCATTCAAGTGAATATTCAATTATACCTGACCAGATAGAGGCAGGTACTTTTATGGTTGCTGCTGCTGCAACAAAAGGTGATGTCCTTATTAAAAATGTTATTCCACGCCACCTTGAGGCGATTTCTGTTAAGCTTATTGAAATAGGTGCTACAGTTGAAGAGTTTGATGACGCTGTAAGAGTATCATGTAACAACAGGCTTATGCATACACAGATTAAAACACTGCCTTATCCTGGATTTCCTACGGATATGCAGCCACAAATTTCAACTCTGCTTGCTCTTTCTTCAGGAACAAGTATAGTTACTGAAAGCCTTTTTGAAAACAGGTTTAAATATGTTGATGAGCTGTCCCGTATGGGCGCTTCTATAAAAGTCGAAGGAAATGTAGCCATTATTGAAGGTGTTGACGGGCTTACAGGTGCTTCTATAACAGCACCAGATTTACGTGCTGGTGCCGCACTTGTCGTTGCAGGCCTTGTAGCTAATGGCTATACAACTATAGATTCTATCCAGTATATTGAACGTGGATATGAGAATTTTGAAGGAAAGATTACAGCACTCGGGGCTTCTATGCAAAAAATCCCTGTTGATGATGAGCGTGCTGTACAAAAATTCAAATTAAAAGTCAGCTGACAAATTTATGATGCTTTTGCAGGGTATGATAACATAAAAGACTGTTGTCATACCCTTTTTACCAGATAATGTAATATTTGTTACTATTCACAGCTATATTGCCCATAGTAACATTTACATGATAAAGAAGGGAGGAATACGCAATCAGACCTGAAACATTTAAAGATTATTACCATATATTACAAGTACATTACGATGCTTCCCCTGAAGTTATTAAGGCAGCATACCGTAAATTATGTACATTATATCATCCTGATACAAGCAAAAATACCAATGAAGATGCAAGAATGAGAGAAATAAACGAAGCATACCATATACTTAGTGACAGTACAAGCCGTACAGAATACCATAAAAAATGGTTAGCTAATTTTACAAACAGGTCTTCTTTTGTATCCTCAATGTCATTCTCAAACCGTGGAATTGTTAGTGCATCTCCCAAAGATATACTTGACCAGTTTTTTCATGCAATGCTCACCAAAAACTGGGAAAATGCGTATTCATGCCTTACTTTAGAAGACCAGACACATATTACACTTAACCAGTTTAAAGAGTGGAAAGAAGCTGTAAGCTCATGTTATGAAATGCAGGATTACAGGATACAGCCATACAAAATATATAACAAATGCCGTATACAGGATACAATTTACCCTAAAGTTACAGAATTTGCAGTTATTATTAATGAACTGGATTTACAGACATCCAAGACAGATAAAAATACTGCCCATAAATATGTAGTATTTGATGGGAATTCATGGAAAGTATGCCTTGGTGTACGTTCAGTAAAACAAGCTACATTAAAGTTCAAGCTCCTTGCACAAAGGCGCCAGAATTATGACCCTGTAACAATATACAATAAAGCTGTTTCCCGCAATGACCCTCTTACAGGACTGCTAAGTGAAAAAGGGTTTTATGACGATACTTTTAAAGAGATAGAACGGCATAAAAGATATAATAATCCAATATCTTTTGTAGCCTTCCAGATTAACTGTGATACGCCTGACAAAGAAATACAATGCCTTTGCCAGTGCGCAAGCATTATAAAAGCCAATGCCAGGATTAATGATATTGTAGGGCGTTTTGGCAACAGCCAGATAGTCTGTCTCCTTATAGAAACCAAACAAGACCAGGCAATGCTTGCTGCTAACAAATTTATAAATGCTATAAAACAAAGACAGACAGAACGTTTTACAATAAATGCTGCTATAATGCAATATGAACGGTCACATACATTGGAAGACACTGTATTTGCTGTATGCTCTGATGCAAGTAGTAATGATAACACAATAAAAGTTATCAAATCAAAATTTTAAAGGAGAACTGCTATGGGAGATAAAAGAATCATACACAAGCTGGAATTTATTTTTCTATGCCTTATGCTTGTATTATGCATAAGCTGTCCAGGCAATAATACACATGCCAGCGCTGCTGCCAAAAAAACTACATTAAAAACAAAAAAAACAACTATATTTATAAATGGCAAATATACCATACCAATGAAAAATAAATTTAAAAAAGCAACTTATTTTTATACATCAAATAAAACAGAAATTGCAAGGGTAAATTCCAAAGGAGTAATTACAGGAATTGGAAAGGGTACAGCATCAATAAGGGTACGCTATAAACATAAAGGTGAATTCCACTCAGCTGGTACATTTAAAATTACAGTTAAAAATTCAACACTTAAAAAAGCATATAAAACTCTTGACCTTACAACTGGTGAATCCAGAAAACCAAGCGAATACCTCGATGGGGCTAACCCTGATGCATCATACATAATTACAAGTTCTTCATCTGTTGTGGCAACTGCAGAAAATGATGGTGTTATAACTGCCAGAAAAGCAGGAAGGACTTCATTATCAATACATGAAGTATTTAATAAAAGAAGCAGGACTGTAGGCTCAATAGCACTTACAGTAACAGGTGCTTCACTTAAACGTGATGAAATAAAAATACCTTATAATACTACCAAAAATATATATGATTTGCTTGATGATGTAACTGCATCTGCCAAATATACATTTACTTCAAGTGATTCAAAACTCGTATCTACTACTTCAAGAAGCATACGTTCTTTAAAAAGTACAGGAAATAAATCATGTAAAGTAACAGTTACAGAACAGTTTAATAAAAAACCAGTACGTACTATAGGTACAATTACTGTCAACCTTTCAGATGAACCATTTATATCTATAGATGATAAAAATGTATCTATAGGTATTGGTGAAATACTTTCTGTTGGAAGCAATATTAAAATTTCAAACAGAAATACAAAAGCAAAATATGAATTTGAACCAAAAGACCCAAAAATTATATCTGCTGATAAATATGAAGCTATAGCATTTGGTGTTACTACTGTTACTATAAAACAAGAACTCAATAAAGTTAAAACTACTTTAGAAGATACTGTAACTGTAACTGTAAGCCCTGCATTTATTAATAAAGAAATAGCTACAAACGGGCTTTCATTTACAGTAAATGGTGATACATATAACCAATATCCAATAGAATGCAGGAACCAAAATGCTACTTATGACTATGAATCAAGTGATACAAGTATAATAACTGCTGGAACAAAAGGAATGAATAAAGGCGAAGATGTCCTTGTAGTCAATGCAAAAAAAGCAGGTGAAGCAGAAATAACTGTTTATGAAACTATTAAAAGTACAGGTGCAAGAAGTAAAATAGGTTCTTTCAAGGTTACAGTAACTGGAGGCACCAGTGACAATAACAACAATAACAACAATAACAACAACAATAATAACAACAATGGGACAAATACATTACTTAACCCTGTTGCAAGCAACCTTATTACTTCTATTACATTTAAGCATAAAGGAAAAGTTTACAACGGAACTGTCAGCACAACAAGCCTTGAATGTGTATTTGGTGACGAAAATGGAAACTATATTGATTATGGTACAGATTTCAATTCGATAAACCCAGGTGAATTTGATATAAAAACAGTAAATGGATATTCATTTACCTCAATTACAACAACAGACAACTATGAATGGATTGCATCTATCAAACTTAATGATGATGACGATACAGTAGTAGAAGTTCCTGTATCACTTATACCTGGTGAACTTAATGTAAGTTCAATTTTAAACAGTGTTACAGTCAACCTTGGTGACAATGTTAAACAAATTAAAAATGATACCAAATTCCCAGAGGACAGTTCCTTAAACCAGTTTGACAATGGCAATACAAATTTCTTTGTAAATTACACTGCACAGGAATATATTAATGCAGGTGCTAAGGAAACTGACTTTACAGACAACAATACTGTAAACCTCTCTGGACTTAACAATGTTAAATGCTCTGTTGAACAAAATACATTTGGTCCAAGTAATACCACAGCCAACTCAGCAGTAGCAGGCAATTTGTCTATAGAGAACCATAATAACTCTTACTGGTCAGTAAAAGTATTATTTGAAGATGGAAGTACAGAATACTTTAGTGTTACTCTTGGTGTAGATGGTTAATAATATTTTATGGAGATTATAAATGGATTCAGCAAAAGGACGTTTCATTGTTTTTGAAGGAATAGATGGAAGTGGCAAGACAACACAAATAAATCTTTTAAAAAAACGTATTGAAAACTGTGGTTTAGTATGCCATGACACAAAGGAACCAACTGACGGTCCAGTTGGTTCCCTGTTAAGACAATGCCTTACAGGAGATACTACTGTTGATGAAATAACCCTTGCTGCGCTATTTGCTGCAGACAGGACTGACCATATATTTAACACCAGGGATGGGCTTCTTAAGAAAATAGAAGAAGGCATGACTATATTATCTGACAGGTATATTTTATCTACATATGCGTACCAGAGTGTAAAAGTACCATTACAATGGGTTATGGGGTTAAACTCTGTGGCAGCCGGGAGATTACATCCTGACTGCCATATATTTATAGATATAAGCCCATGTACTGCTATTGAACGCATTACAAATGGACGCTCCCACAAAGAACTTTTTGAAAATGAAAAACGTCTTACAGAAGTCCGTAACAAATATTTTGAATTATTCAGGCAATTTAAAACTACAGAAAATATTATTATAATAGATGGAACCCAGAGTATAGAAAAAATATCTGAGGATATATGGAAAAATGTATCAGGATATTTTACCAGGAAAGGAGGCGTCTGATTTGGATTTAAAAGTTACACCTATGCAGCAGTTCCAGCAGCTTGAACAAAAAGCACCAGTAAATGAAGCTGATGATTCGTTCCGCTTTACACTGCTTAATACACTGGAAGAAAATCAGTTAAAAGCTGGTCTTGCCACAATGATGGAAGATATTACACAACAGGGCAAAAAGCTTGGAAAACGTATGGATGTACGTGATATGAAGCTTTACCGCAAGTTAATTAAAGATTTTATAAATGAAATAGCAACCCATTCGCACAAATTCAGCCGCGAAAACTTTCTTGACAGAAAAGGGCGCCACAGAGTCTATGGTATAGTAAAACAAGTAAATGAAACATTAGATGAACTAGCAGCAGAGCTTTTGAAAGATGAGAAAGACAACATTGCAATATTAAGTAAAATAGATGAAATAAGAGGATTATTACTTGATATTTTTACATGATAAATTAATAGAATGACATAAGCTCAGGATTGGAGAATACTATGGCTAATTTTAGAGATATTATAGGACAGCAGCAGGTTAAGAACCATTTACAAACTGCAATAAAACAAAATAATATATCACATGCTTATATTTTATGTGGGGAAACAGGCTCAGGCAAAAGAACTGTATCTGATGCAATCTCACAGACAATACAATGCGTAAACCGCATTGATGGCATAGATGCCTGTGAGAACTGCAAATCTTGTATCCAGGCAAAATCACACAACCATCCTGATATAAAATATATAACACATGAAAAAACCAGCATTAGCGTAGATGATATACGGGAACAGCTTAATAATGATATATCAATAAAACCTTATAGCAGCAAATACAAGATATATATAATACCTGATGCTGGCAAAATGACAGAACAGGCACAAAATGCCTTGCTTAAAACTATCGAAGAACCTCCTGTATATGCAGTAATTATTATGATTACTGACAATATTTCCAGCCTTCTTCCTACAATACAGTCAAGATGTATTACATTAAACTTAAAGCCTCTTAGTAATAATGAAATCGCAAGTTACCTTACCTCACACCTTAAACTTGAACCTGAACGTGCACAAATTGCTGCAGGATTCTGCCAGGGCAATATGGGAAAGGCTATACGTTTTGCATCATCACAAGATTTCCAGGAAATGAAAGAACAAGTACTTACACTTCTGAAATCTATAGATAAAATGAATATAACAGATATAATAAATGTTATAAAAGATTTTTCAAAAAATAAAAATAATATAAATGATTATCTTGACCTTATGCTTTTATGGTACAGGGATGTACTTATGTTCAAAGTAACAAAAGATACTAACCTGCTTTTATACCAAGGTGAATACAAAGACATATCAAAACAGGCAAGTACTCGTGGATATGCAGATATAGAAAAAATAATAAATGCTATTGACAAAGCTAAAGTCCGTCTTAATGCCAATGTCAATTTTGAAGTTGTCCTGGAATTACTTGTACTTACCTTAAAAGACTAAATTATAATGGAGACTGATATGATATTAATAATAGGAGTCAAATTCCGCAAATCTGGCAAAGTATACTATTTTGACCCATCTGGGCTTTCCATTCAAAAGGGAGACCATGTTATAGTAGAAACTGCCCGCGGAGTTGAATATGGCACAGTTGTATTAGGGCCACGTAATATAGAAGAAGACAAAGTTATACAGCCGTTAAAATCTGTAATACGTATTGCTACCCGGGAAGACAACGATATAAATGATGAAAACCAGATAAAAGAAAAAGAAGCTTTTGATATATGTTTTGAGAAAATAAAAAAACACGGACTCGAAATGAAACTTATTGACTCAGAATATACATTTGACAAAAATAAACTTTTATTTTATTTTACAGCGGATGGAAGGATTGACTTCCGTGACCTTGTAAAAGACCTTGCAGCAATTTTCCGTACACGTATAGAATTAAGACAAATAGGTGTAAGGGATGAAACAAAGCTTATAGGTGGTATAGGAATATGTGGCAGGCCTCTATGCTGCCACACATACCTTTCAGATTTTGCACCAGTGTCAATTAAAATGGCTAAAGAACAAAATCTTTCCCTTAACCCTGCTAAAATTTCAGGCGTATGTGGAAGGCTTATGTGCTGCCTTAAAAATGAAGAAGAGGCTTACGAATACCTTAACAGCACACTTCCACATATTAATGATACAGTAAAAACTATAGATGGTTATGAGGGTATTGTACAAAGTGTAGGTGTCCTTAAACAAAAAATAAAAGTAATTGTTACAAAAGAAAATGACGAAAAAGAAATACGTGAATACCATGTTAAAGAACTTTCATTTGAAAAAAGAAATAACAATCCAGATACAGAGCCAGTTTCAATGCTTCTTCCAGATGAAGAAATTGATGAAAATGCACTTAAAGAACTTGAAGAAATGGAACAGAATGATATAGAAGACCTTGCAGGTGAACAACAGCAGCGTACAAACCCTCCTAAAAAATATAATAAGAAACCATATAATAAACCAAACCAGGGTAATGGCAGTTATAAACAGAATAATCAAGAACACAAAAATAACTATAACAGTAAACCATATAAAAATATACAACATACAAATGACACCAGAAAACACAACCGTTATAATAATGGACATAATTATAATACCCATCCAGATTATAACAGCCACCATCATAATTAAAAACCTGATAAAACTGGAGTATTTTTAAATGATTGATGAGAAAGATTTTTTACAGGCTGGTGAACGCCTTGACGACCTGCAGATAAATAATTACAAAATAATCCAGCATCCTGAGAAATTTTGTTTTGGCATGGATGCAGTCTTATTATCCGCCTTTGCAAACCTGCGCAAAGGCGGTAATGTTTTAGACCTTGGGACAGGGACAGGCATACTTCCCATACTGCTTGCTGCCAAAACTAGTGCAGGGCATTTTGATGCACTTGAAATACAGCCAGAAAGCGCAGATATGGCAAAAAGAAGTGTTCTATATAATAAACTCGAAAATAAAATAAATATTATATGTGGTGATATCTGCCAGGCATCAGAAATATTTGGCAAAGGCATTTTTGATGCTGTTACAACAAATCCGCCTTATATGAATAATAACCATGGATTAAAAAACCCAGATATGCCAAAGGCTATTGCAAGACATGAAATCCTTTGCACATTAGATGATATTCTTCGTGAAAGTTCACTTGTACTAAAAGAACATGGCAGGCTTTATATGGTACACAGGCCATTCCGTCTTGCAGAAATATTTGCATCTTTACATAAATACAGGCTTGAACCAAAAAGAATGTGCCTTGTACATCCTTTTATAGACAAAGAACCAAATATGGTACTTATAGAAGCTGTTAAAGCTGGAAACCCTATGATTAAAATAGAACCTCCTCTTATAGTATATGATTCACCTGGAAAATACACAAAACGTATTTTAAAAATATATGGTCCATATATATAAAAGGCATGTCCAGACATATATTCCTGTAACAGAAATTACTTCATAATTCTTATTGGTATTATATAATATTACAACTATTTATTATTAATAAAAATATTTAGAAAGGTTTAATTAATTATGTCAGGTATATTATATTTATGCGCTACCCCTATTGGAAACCTTGAAGATATAACATTACGTGTTCTACGTATTTTAAAAGAATCAGACCTTATAGCAGCAGAAGATACAAGAAACACAATTAAACTTCTTAACCATTTTAATATTAAAACACCTATGACAAGCTACCATGAACACAATAAAACCAGTAAGGCTGTATATCTTGTTGGCAGGCTTTTAGATGGTATAAATATTGCCCTTGTCACAGATGCGGGAACACCCGGAATATCTGACCCTGGTGAAGAAATAGTTAAAAAGGCATATGAAGCTGGAATACAAGTTACATCCCTTCCAGGTGCATGTGCATGTATTACTGCACTTACATTATCAGGACTACCAACAAGACGTTTTGCATTTGAAGCATTTCTTCCTGCAGATAAAAAAGAACGTAAGACAATAATTAATTCTATTAAAGATGAAACACGTACAACAATTATTTATGAAGCACCACATCATTTAAAAAATACTCTTTCTGAATTATATAGTACACTTGGAAACAGAAAAATTACAATTTGCCGTGAACTTACAAAAATACATGAAACAGTACAGCTTACTACACTCCAGGAAGCAGAAAACTATTATAGCCAAAACCAGCCAAAAGGTGAATATGTCCTTATATTAGAAGGATGCAGTATTAATGAAATTGAAACAAAAAAACAGGAAAACTGGCAACAGATAAGCATATCTTCACATATGGATATTTATCTTTCAAAAGGAATACCTAAAAAAGAAGCAATGAAAAAAGTTGCTTCTGACAGAGGCATATCAAAACGTGATGTATATAATTATCTTTTAAACAACAATGAATAAAATTGTTATAAAAGAATAAATTGCTGTAAACTGGAAATAATGACTGATAAATAATATTACATATATTTAAGGAGAACAGTCATTATGAAAAATTACAGAAAACATTTAATTGCAAAAAGCCTTGGAATATCATTATCTATATTGTGCTTTTTAACTGCCACAGTGCAATACTACTCTAAAACCAATATACCTGAAACTAAAATGATTAATGCATTTTCAATAAAAGATACAAGTAAAATTACAAAAGAAATACTATGTCCAAATGGTTTTACTAACCAGTCCCAGGCAATAAATTTAGTAATATCCTCTATTAAAAAATATGATAAAGATGTAGTAATTATTTCAAATAATAATGCTGGCAATTACTGTGACTATTACTTTTACAGCCCAAAACTAAATAAAAATTTTGGTGTAAAACCACTGTTCCAAGGCTCAAACATCCATGTTGCAATTACTAGTTCACCCATCCACATGTACATTGGAATACCATATATAGACTACGATTTTTAAATAATATATTTAGTTTGAGCACATCCTGTCCTTATGGCACATCCTTCTGCTCCTTCTGTACCCCATTTCATTACAAAGCATAACCTGGACAAGGGCATTAAACCATTTACTTCCACATTCTTCACAGCACTTACCCAGTTTATCTTTTTCACATAATCTTTTTACAATTCTTTCTACTGAAACCTTATCCGGACATTCATCAAACATTATACTTCCATCATATTCCATTTTATCACAAATTTCTTCTATCTCCAGCTGGATATCTTTAATTTCAGGCGGATATAAATATCTATTGTCCATTATTTTCTCTTTCTTTTCTATTTCTGGTAATTCCAGTGGAAATGTCATCATATTTCCTTTTGGATACAATTTATCTCTTCCCATTTTTCCTCCTGGATGTCATAATAAATTAATTTGACATTTTTATATATTAGATTTATATTATTATATACATTATTAAAATTATTGTGCAAAAAAATTACAAAACATATTTTATTCGTTATAATCTGCTGCCTGGTATATAATAGCAGGCAGTAAATTATTGATGGAGGACTACAGTGAAACACTTTTATAAATTTATATCCTTACTTTTTATATTTGGTGTTGCAATATTTCTGTTTAAAGACCATATACCAGAAACAACAGCTGGTACTACTATTGCAACAAATTTACAAGATGCAACATTTCCAGTTGTCTACATCGGACTTGGTAAATATACTGTAAATACAATGCATGGTTACAGCAGTGAATTAGACAGTGGAAGTATAAGGGAATCAATTACCCCTCTTGATACAGAGAAAACTTTTACAATAAAAATTTCTGAAAACGAATCTAAAATTAAAAAACTGGATTTTGAATTACGTGATATATTAAATAATAAAATATTAGAAACCAATACACTTACTGCTTTTGATTCACAAGACCAATTCAAAACCGCCAGGATAAAACTATCTGAGGCTATGGATACAAGCACAGAATATGGTTTTAAAATTACACTTACAACAAACCTTAGTAAGAAAATCCACTTTTACACCAGGATTAAATATTATGAAAATGATTTTTCTTTAGAAGAAAAACTAGAATTTGTTAATAACTTCCATGATGCAACATTTGGCAAAAATAATTCAATAAATATTACTGATTATCTTGAACCAAATGGAAGTGATGATTCAACATTTGCTGATGTAAGTATAAATTCCAGTTACAATCTTATAACATGGGGCAAATTAAAACCAGAAATTCTAACTGAAACAGTTCCATCTATAAAAGAATTAAATATAGAAACTGCTGCGATAAAACAAGAATATTATTTAAAAGCTGAAACACCTACAGGTCCAGAAACTTATTTTGTAACAGAATTTTACCGTATCAGGTATTCTGGAAGCAGGATGTACCTGCTTAATTTTAAAAGAAAAATGGAAGCACTGTTTAATCCAAAATATATTTCATTGAAGAAAAATGAATTAAAAATTGGTATTTCTGATTCAGAAGACTTAGAAATAACTGCAAGTGATAAAAATAATAAATTTGCTTTTGTAAGAAATGGTACACTATGGTATTATAACCTTCCTGAATATAAACTACACAAAGTATTTACATTTGAGAATAAAAAGAATGATTATATCAGGGAAAACTTTAACCAGCATAATATTAAAATTTTAAAAATTACTGATGAAGGAAAGATAAGTTTTCTTGTATATGGATATATAAATAGTGGTGATTATGAAGGCAGGGTTGGAATACTGCTTTATGACTATATTCCTGAAGACAACAGGATAATAGAACGTGTATATATACCACTGTCAACAACATATGAACAACTTAAACTTGACTTAGGTGAATTTTGCTATGTAAATAACAAAAACATATTTTACTTTTCTTTAAATGATGTAGTTTATGCATATAACATATCATCTAAAAAATATGAAATATTAACAGAAAATGCTGTTAAAGATAATTTTGTAATGTTAGAAAAAGCAAAATGCTTTGTATGGTCTGATGCATCACAATCAAAATTTGCTGCCAATATAACAATTTTAAATCTTGATACATCAGAAAGACTTGTAGTTTCATCTAAGAAAAAAGAAAATATAGTAGTTCTTGGTACTATTGATTCCAATATTGTATATGGATATGTAAAAAATAAAGATATATACGAATCAACAAGTGGCGAAATTATTAAGCCTGCATATAAACTTGTTATTTCAGACTGTAATGGCAACATACTTCTTGAATATAAAAATAAAAATGTATATGTCACAAATGCTGTAGTTGATGATAATGTCATAAGGTTAAAGAGAGTAAAAAAAGTTAATGGAACTTTTAAACCAACAGCAAATGATGACATTATGAACAAGAAAAATACAAAAAAAGAATCAATTAACATAACTACACGTGTTACAGAAAAAGCTTTAACAGAGAAATATATTTCACTTCCTGCTGGATTTAAACTTAAAAAGAAACCATCTGTAGACTCTACTGAATATGTAATGGTTACTGAAAATACGACATTACATTTAAATGATACTGAAGATTCTTCAATTAAATATTATATATATGCATATGGCGGAATTACTACCAGTGTTACAGACCCATCTACAGCAATACAGATTGCAGATGAACAAATGGGAGTTGTAATGGATAACAAATCACATATGGTATGGGAACGTGGAGGCAAATTCCTTTCAAAAGAATTGTCAAATATATCATATCCTGGTAATTCAGTATCAAGCATCAAATCATGTATACAAATGTTATTACAAGCAGCACAGCACACAATATCTGTAAGTGAACTAAAAGGCCAGTCAATAATGTCCATGCTGTCACAGTATTTAGAGCAGCCAGTAAACCTTACAGGATGTACTCTTGATGAAACATTATATTTTGTAAGTAATGGAAAACCAGTAATAGGCATGCTTAGCGAAACACATGCCGTTTTAATAACAGGCTATACCTCATCCACTGTATCATGGATGGACCCAGTTACAATGAGAAAAACTACTGTATCAATTTCCATTGCTGAAAAAATGTTTGAAAGAGCTGGATATATGTTCGTCAGCTATGTATCTAATTAAGTTTTAAATATATAAATAATCCATAAAATCTAAACAGTTTTATGGATTATTTTTTGTACATATGTATATAAATAATAAAAATTTTTAGTAATTATGACAATAGATTTTAATATAACAAAAAGATACAATAACAAATAAAATACTTATAGAAAGGACTACTAAACTATGAAAAAACTTATTACTTACTTTATACTTCCATTTCTTCTTACTTTATCATCTGCCGTTCATCTTTATGCAAATGTTTCAGGAAGCACATTTACAATGCCGTCTGGTAATAATTCTAACCAGGAAAATAATAAATACCATCAATATAATATAGAAAATAAATATACAGAATCTATTAATAAATATAATATGCATAATAATAGCACTAATATAAAAGACAATCTTTCAGATAATATAAAAAATAAATCTGGAAATAATAAACCTGACACAGATAACATTAAACAAGACATACAGAACAACAATACCCCTGTACCATATAGTACCCCAAACAATAATATTACTAATAATAATTATAATAAAAACCCAAATACTTTTAATAAAAATAAAATTAATAAAAAGACTAGTAACAACAAAACTAAAACAAAAGTAACTGATAATAAAACTATTACCAGAAATATAAACAATAATAATTCCAACAATAAAATAACACTCAAAAAACCAGTTTCTAATATAATATCTGGCAATAATAATATAAATAACATTAAAATAGAATTTTCAAAACATTTTATTAAAATACCTGTTGGAAAAACAATTAATATTCCATTAAAAATAAAACCAAACAATTTACCTTCTAAAAAAATTATATATACAAGTAATAATAACTCTGTTGCAATTTATAAAAACAATAAAATTACAGGAATTAAAAAAGGATTTACCACAATTCTTATAAAACTTCCCAATGGAACAATAAAAGCAGCATGTCCCGTTAAGGTTGTCTAATATAAATTATATATAATAACAGGAGAAAAACATTGCAAAATACAAATAATTATTTTTACCCCCAGCTGCCGCCAAAGTTAAAAAATAAATGGCATATTACAGATATAATTACAAATTCAGGCAATTCACAAATTTATATAATAAACTGCAATACAAAAACTGGTATTACAGATAATAAAAGAATTTTAAAAATTATACACAAAACACAATTCCAGAAAAAAATTTATAAAGTAATCTCATATATTGAAAGTAGTTATATACAAAAACCAATAGAAATAATTTACTACAAAAACAACTATTATATAATAACAAAATACCAGCTTAACCTAAATACTATAATATCACAAAAAGGTATAACACAAAATGATATACTGGACATAGCCTCTGATATTTCATCTTCTTTAG
This sequence comes from uncultured Lachnospiraceae bacterium, assembly GCA_948794795.1. Taxonomy (GTDB): domain Bacteria; phylum Bacillota; class Clostridia; order Lachnospirales; family Lachnospiraceae; genus Butyribacter. Next base: position 41,824 of record CAQGLR010000010.1, read on the forward strand.
AACTGCTACATTCCAAAAAAATACTTCACTTAGATTGTACTCCTTCAAATATTTATATTAATGACAATGGCTCTTACTGTCTTGGAGATTTTTCATCCGCTGTATTTATTAAAAATATAAATACAACTCTTAACTTTACACCAGGGTATATTCCTCCTGAAATTTCAAATAAAGAACCTCTTTCTTATTTATCAGACGAATATATTTTCTCATGCCTTTTATATACTCTTTTCAACAATGGATATACATATAACAATAATAACATGTATAATAATATTAAAAACAATATTCCAGAAAATCTTTATTCAATAATAATAAAAGGATGTTCTAATAATCCATCAGACAGATTTTCTTCTATTTCTGAAATAAATAATAAATTAAATTCTATTCCAGTTATAGAGAGCCTGTCTGCATACAATTATAACCTTCAGATTAATGACCCTTTCCATCCTGTCTATTATTTAAAGACATCATTAATTAATATTAAACCTTGCCCTGTGTAACCTATCAGAATAGTTGTCAAAAATATGAGTTTAAATGAACTACAATGTGATGCTGTGGGATAGTGTGGGAAAGCCCAAATTATCAAGGGTTTAAGCGGATTTATGAGAAAGCATTTTTATGAGTTGTGACAGCGATTTTGAGAATTGACATATTTTCGACACTATTACTGTAAAAAATTGGGATAATCGTTGGGAGCGGCGTTTTTAAACCGTTTGTGGACGATTATCCCTTATTGCTGGCTATAATTGATTATAGCAAAACAGTTTTGATTTGTAAATAAGGTGAAGCGTTATAACGCAGCGTTACTGTGTTACTTTTTTTGTGTTATTTTAGTATAGCAAGTTATGCAAAGCCTTATAGAATGGGCGTTAGCGGAAGTAACGCTTTGAAAGACGGAGCGTTACTTTTCTGGAAAAATATGCTTAAAAATCACGAGGAGCAATGGGACAAAATGAGCATATTTAAAAAATATGTCCCATTGTCTTGTTTTATTTACTTTATTGCTATTTTGATAAACAAATGTTCTGAAAAAGCAATGGGACAAAATCAGGGCTATTTTTAACCCTAAAAAGTAAAATAAAAATCATGCTGTTTCGGATGTCAGTTTGTCATTTTCTGAATGGGATGACATTGCTTTTCCTTTTCGTTTATTTTTCTTAGCTTTCATTTCAGCTATAAGCAAAATGTCTTCTTGGTCTACTATGTTCATTTGTCGATAATGAGCTATAAGTTTTAATTCATTTGGCTCAGTGATTGCGCCTGTGCAATTATTAGAAATAATATTTTTTCCTGTAAGTAAATATTCCATAGTTACATCAAAATATTGTGCAAATTTATACAATGTGTCTGCTGTTGGTGTTTGTATGCCATTTAAAATTCTGCTTATTGTTGAAGCATTTGTTTCTGTGGCTTTTGCAAGGTCAGTATTTTTTATTCCTTTTAATGCTATTAAATCGGCTAATCGTTTAGTAATTGTTTCCATAAGTTAAATCCTCCTGTTATTGATTGCGTACTAGCAAAAAATAATTGCGTATTTGCAAAATAACGCTTGACAAGTTGCGTATTCGCAATTATAATGATTCTAGGGTTAAAAGTAGCCCTAATCAAAAATAACATATCTTAGAGTTTTTCGCAATCTAAAGCAGCCGTTCGGCTGGCGGAAACCAACCGCATAATCTTGCGCAAACGAAACTATTTGATTTTATGGGAGGTTTATGAAATGAAACAAAACCCAGCAAATGAAACTGTAAACGAAACTGTTGTAAAAGACATGATGTGGAAATTTCTTATGGATGGTGGTCAAAAGGAAAATATTCCTGCATTGAAAGAATATGTATATGACTTAATCAAAATGACAACACAAAAATCAGCAGGTCAAAATGAGAAACTCCAAGCGAAGGGGCATATAGACTGGAAAGAATTGGATATGACACTTATGTCAATAGTTATAGAGGCGACTTGTCTTGTTTTATCTGGAAAATTAGACGGACTGGAGGACAAGCCAGAATGAGGACATTGTATGAATTATGCAGTATGGAATCAGACTTTGAAATGTGGCTTTCAGTATATTTAGAAGCCCTCAAAAAGCACAATGATAACATGCGTAATGAAAAGGATATTTTCAAGCTTAAAGATATTTTAAAAACACTCAATAGTTTAGAGCATGAACTGGATAAGCATAAAAAGCTGCTAGAAGAAGCAGCAGATAAACTTGATGACAAAAAAACAGAAAGATTGAGGCAAGAAACATTTTAAATATAGAATAAACAGTTGGGCGGTGATGTATATGGGTGCTAAGAGACTGGGTTATACAGAACTTGGCAAACAAATTAAGAAAAGGCTAATCGACAAAGATATGACAGCCAGACAGCTTGCAGATGCGCTTGGCATTACACCACAGTACATGAACAAAATTCTGCATGGTGAGCGCAGTGGTGAAAAGTACATTAAAGAGATAAAAAGAATACTGGATATAGCTGCATAAGGGAGGTGGAAGGATGTCTGGGGAGCATGTCACACTTGATGAAGCTGCCGAACTAGAGGGCATAGGATATGAAACTATAAAAAAGAGAGTCCAAAGAGCACCAGAAAAGTATCATATTATAATGAAACAGCGTGAAACTGGTGGTAAAGAACTTACAATGATTGCAGTGTCCAGCCTGTCTAAGAAAGCAAGGACGGCATGGAAAGAAAGGCAGAGGCTAAAAGCTGTTGCTGAAAGTCCAGGTATCCAGAAAGAAGAGCCAGAAGGTCTAGAAACTCCGTGGTATGTTAATGAGGATGTGGACTATTTTATTGAAAACCATAAAAAAGAATGGTATAAGGCAATGGAACTTGGCAATATAGTCCGTGAGTTTCTGGATTATGACGAACGTGGACGGACGGAATATGCAGAAAGCTTTGCGCAGGAAAGGCTAGGAAAAGGAAAGCGGACGCTGTACCGTTATGCTAAGTCGTACATGGAAGCTATGGCATGGGCTGACAAGATGCATAAAAAAGATGGCGTAAATTATGACTTTTATAAAGTCCTCTGTCTATGCAGGAAACCAAAAGAAGCAGGAACATTCCCAAGCTTTACGCCAGAAGTCAGACAGGCAATTAAAAACATCTGGTTTAATGAAGAGTTTGCACAGAACCAGGGAACAAAAGAAATGCTTTACGCTAAGCTGGAAGTTTTGAAAAATACGTACCAGTGGAAGAAAATACCATCTTATCCGTCGGTTGTAAGATATATTAACTACCTGATGGAAGATGAACACATGAGAAATGCGTGGTATCTGGCAAGCAGGGGTGAGCGTGAATATAAGAACAAGGTCATGGTTAAAGGTGAACGAAGTACTAAAGACCTGAAAGTCATGGAAGTAGTCATGGGTGATGAACATACATTTGACTGCTGGGTTGCCTACACGCATCCAAACGGAAAAGTAACAGCCATTAAACCACGCCTTGTAGCATGGATTGACATTAAAAGCCGCATGGTATTAGGGAGTGTTATGTGCAAGGATGCCAATAGTGACACCCTTAAAGAATCGTTATTACAACTTATCTACCGTGATGCAGGGAGTGTACCCAGATATATATATATTGACAATGGCAAGGACTATACATCAAAGGAAATGACAGGCTCTGACGAATTTGATTTTGATGATGTTACAAAGGGCTTTTACAGGTCTGTTGGTATTGAGGATTTCCACAGGGCGTTGCCGTATTATCCATGGACAAAGGGTAATATAGAGCGGTTTTTTAGAACGGTATGTGACCAGTTCAGCAGGTGGTTTGCAAGTTACACAGGCACACTAACAGGCTCTAAGACATTAGCAAAAATAGATAAGGATATCAATGGGATGCTTGAGCGTGGAGAACTTTTTACGCTGGAAGAGTTTTATGGGAAGTGGATGGACTGGCTTAATAATGTATATGTAGTAAAACAGCACAGCGGTTTAAAAAAACAGGGTGAAGAATTTACAACACCTATAGGATGTTTTGAAAATGCAGAAAAGTACATTAAACCAGCACCGCCAAAAAGCCAGGCAACAGTGCTTATGCTAAAATCCGAAAGATGTTATGTACGCAATGTAGGCATTAAATTTGCAGGGCTTACTTACAGGTCAGATGATTTGTGTATGCTTATAGGAAGTTATGCAGATATCAAGTATGACCCTCACGACATGGGTACTATATATATATTCCAGAAGGGTAAACAGGTATGTGAAGCATATGCACAAGAATTTTTGGACTTTACATCTGAAAACGGTGTAGAACAGAAAGCATTAAAAGAGCATTTTGCAATGCAGAAAAAACAGCTTAAGAGGGACAAAGAAATTGCTAAAGAAGCAAGTATTCCTTTTACTGAAATAAATGATCAGTACGCAGGGCATAACGAAGTTGTTGGAGGTACATGGAAAAAAACTCCAAAAAAGAAAAAGACAGGCAATGTAATATCAATGCCAGAGGACAATACATACCGGAATGGTTTCCGCGTAAAGAAAACAGAAACAAAAGAACAAGAAGCAGAAGAAGAAAACAACTATATAAGCAGGAAAGCAGAAGAAGCCCTTGAGGTACTCAGGGCGTTATGACATAACTTGCTGGCAAAGCATGGAAAGGATGGTAACAATATGGGAGCGGAGGTATTAAACACTTATACACTGGAAAAAACACTTAGTGAAAAGGTACTTGGGATTATTGCAGAAACAGGAATGACAAAAGCAGAACTGGCAATCCAAATCAATTATTCAAGGAGTGCTGTAAGCCAGTATCTCAGAGGGAAATACAGTTCAGACCCTGCTGACATTGAAGAAGCCCTTGCAGGGTTTGTTAAGGAGCATGAAGCTAAAATACAGGCAGATAATCCGGATGCAAAGGAAAATACAGTGCCATTTTTAAAACCTAAAATCCAGTATTTTGAATCAAGGGATTTTTTACAGACCATAGGGGTATGCAGGTCATGCCAGGAAGACATGGCACTTGGGATAATTGTTGCAAAGTCAGGATACGGGAAAACACATACGCTGAAAAAGTATGCAAAGATGCCAAGGGTAGCGTATATAGAATGTGATGATACAATGGCTTGCCGTGACCTTGTAGAAGCTATAGAAAACCAGATAGGTATGCCAAAAGGGTCAGGCGGCACAATCTGGCGCAGGGTAAACCGCATAAGGGATTTCTTCAATGCAAATGAGGGGTATCTGCTTATTATTGACGAAGCAGACAAGCTGATGAATAAGTATACGCTTAAGAAGATGGAAATTATCAGGGGGATATTTGACCAGTCAGATGTAGGGATAGTCATTGCAGGAGAGCCAAGGCTTGAAACGGAGATTAAAACTAACCTTGTACGGTTTGCCAACCGTATGGACTTTTATTATAAGCTTAAAGGGCTTAGCGCACAGGAAGTTAAAGACTACCTTGAAGGTTATGACATTGATGAACCTGCAATGGCAGAGTTTATAAGCAGGGCACAGAACACACAGACAGGCTGTTTCAGGCTGCTTGACAGGACACTTAACAACGTATTGCGTATACTTAAGGACAGTGGCAAGACAAAAGTAACAATGAAAGTCATAAGCCAGGCATCAAGCATGATGATGCCATAAAAGAATTTAAGTAAAGGAGGTGGTGCAGGTGGCTACATCAACCATAAAGACTATATGGGGTCTTGCTAAATGCAAGGAGCTGATGCTTACGGATGACGAACTGAACTGGCTGGTTGCCGCCCATACAGGCAAGGACAGCATAAGAAAGTTAAGCCAGAAAGAAATTAAACTTGTAATAGGGGTACTTGTCAATATGAAGCGTTCCGCAACCAGGAGTGGAAAGCGTGCCAGACAGGCTTCTGGCAATGCTGGGACTGAAAACCAGAGACGTAAAATATATAAGCTTGCACAAGCTCTTGGCTGGCAGGATGAATCAAAAGTTAATGGGATGTGCAAAAGGATGTTTAGTATAGACTGCGTGGAATGGTTGGACCACAAACAATGCCAGAAGCTGATAGAGGCACTTAAAGCCATGACAGAAAGGCAGGTACCTGACAAGGAGGGGAACTGATGAAAGACTGCAAGATTGAACTGGAGCTGAAAGGTGGGGAAGTTAAACTAAAAGCAGAACATGCTGGCGTAGTAGAAATGGCTATAATGTGCGGAGCTTTGCAGCAATTTACAGGGCTTGCAGCATACAGGGCAGGACAGCCGCTTGATGAAATGAAAACCTATCTGCTTGATATACACCTGTCTGCCATGGAAACACTTACAGCACAAACCAGGAAGGAGGACAGAAATGAGGGGTAATTATAAGAAACTGTCAAAAAACGGCTGTGTAAGCATACCAGTATCAGTAAGGAGGGAAATAGGGCTTGAAAGTGGCGACCCTGTAGAAATTTCTCTTGGCGGGGATGGTACGCTTATGCTTAAAGCATATACACCAAGATGCGTTTTTTGTGGTACAACAGAAAGAGTCAGGAAAGTTTACGGCAAAGGCATATGCTTTGGTTGTACAAAAATGGCAGTACAGGTAATGGAAGGAGGAAAACAAACAAATGGGAAATCCAATGTACCAGTTAATGGATGACAAGCAGCTTGTAGCAGAGGCGGTAAAGCTTGACAAGGAACAGAAGCAAGGCAGGCACAGGCTTGACATTGTAAAGGCGGAGATACAGGCAAGGGGGCTAAGGGTTATTGAGGACTGTAATATAAGATACATCAAATACACAGCACCAGAGGGAAGTGTAGCTGTTACAGATACACAAAGCCTTGATGTGTTAAATGTGGATAAACTTAAAGGGCTGATTACAGAAGGGGTCTGGAAGCAGAATGTGACAGAAACAACAAAGACAGACTATAAGTATAAGCCAATGCTTGAACGTGTCCTTAAGGCTATATTTACTGGGGATTATACTTTTGAATATACACTTGAAGAATTTGTTGGAAACCAGATGTCTGTAAAACCAGATGCAAAGCAGAAAAAGCTTTTACTTAAAAAGCTTAAGGGTGATTATGCCAAAGACAGGAACACGTTAGCCAGTATGTTTAACGCAGAGGGAAGTACAGTCCCTGATTATGACGTTGACCTCTGGTATATCTACAAGATTAAAAACGGTGAACTTATAAAGGCAGTCTTTCCAGAGGAGTTTTTACAGCAAACCATAGAAGAAGTTAAAAAGTGCCTTATAGTTGATACTAAGACAGGCATTACCATTGATTATGATAAGGAGGATATGTAATGGAAGATATTTCAAGCGAAGCAAAAAAGGCACACCTGCAAGAACCAGAAAAGCCTGTAGATGCAATGACAGAAGAAGAGGCTGCATTATTCCGTAAGTCATTTGATGCTGACATGATGGGGTTTGATGGCAGGGAAGGCATTGATGCAAAGGAGGATGAAGATGGCAACTAAACCAGAGATACATAAAATGATTACGAAAGTAAATTTTACAGATGCTGGCAGGGACAAAGGACAGATTAAGTATCTGGTAAAACATTATGTAGGTGCTACTGGCGGTGCAGAGGCAAACTGCAGTTATTTTAAAAATACTTACAGGGGTGCTTCTGCACATTACTTTGTTGGACATAACGGTGAAATATGGCAATGCGTAAAAGATGAAGACATTGCATGGCACTGTGGGGCAGCATCGTATAAACATAAAGAGTGCAGGAACAGTAATTCCATAGGCGTAGAGCTTTGTGTTAAAAAAGACAAAGACGGCAGATGGTACTACACGGATAAAACGATGCAGGGTGCTGTACTTTTATTTAGCTATCTTATGGATAAGTATAATATTGATGTAAGCCATGTACTCAGGCATTATGATGTCACAGGCAAGATTTGTGGTGAACCAGATGTGCGGCTAGAAAACTATGTCTGGAATAAGTTTAAAAAAGACATTGCTTCATATGGCAGGACAGCCACAACAAACATACCATTTAAAATCAAGACAACCTGTGATTTCCTTAATATCAGGGCAGGTGCAGGGACAGGTTATAATGTGACAGGAAAAATACAAGAGAAAGAAGGCTGCAAGAAAAAGCACACCATTGTAAAGACAAGTAATGGATGGGGCAAGCTAAAGAATGGAAAAGGCTGGATATCATTAGCATATACAAAGATAGTGGATTAGGATGGGAAAGGATGGTTGCCGTGGACGAAAAACTGCTTAACGAACTGATAGATGATACTACAATATACGATATAAATGAACGCTACAGGGAAATTGCCAGGCTGATTGGTATCAGGAATTTTACGTTGTTAAGCAATTATGCAAGAGGTGACGAACTGTATTTCCCAAAAGCTGAAAGTGTACTTATGCCAGCAAGGAACAGAAAAATTAAACAGGAATTTAACGGCTTTAACAGCAGGGAGCTTGCAGAAAAGTACAACCTCACGGTAAAGCAGATACACGGCATTGTAAAATATGAACATCCAGCCGGGCAAATATCCCTTGAGGACTGGACTAATAATAATTAAATAAAGCGTTTTAAGGATAAATCCTCGGAAGTGTTTTCTATTTTTAGAAAATCTTACGGGGGTTTTGTTTTCTTTTTCCCGGGAAACATTTTCGGGGAATATTTCCGGGAAGTATTTCCCCTAAACATTTCCAGTGGCAGATAATAAAATGAGTATGTAAACCAGATTACATACTCATTTTTAATAATGGAGGGTATTTACTATGACAGAGATTCTTGCAAAAATTGGAGGAGCAGAGGAAGTTGCAACACTGGCTGGCATCATCATGGCATTTATTGGCGTATGTGCTTTTTTTACAACCGTTGTCACGGAGGGGTTAAAAAGTATCAGGGCAATTAACAGGATGCCTACAAAGCTTGTCTGTTACATTGTGGCACTGGTTATTACGCCCCTGGTATTTGTTGCGGCAATGGCATATATGGACCAGCCTGCAGAGTGGTTCATGGTGTTTGCTTCATTCCTTGCTTCATTTGTTGTGGCAAAGGTCAGCATGTCAGGATGGGATGATATAGCAGAACTTACAACACGGCTTATCAGGTAGGGGTGGTTTTATGGATTATATAATCACTTTTTCTGACGTGATGGCGGCAATCCTTACACTTGGCGTTGGTGCTATGGGATTTTTTTTGAAACACTGGTTTGATGGTGTGGAACAGCACAGCAGGGAAACCCAGGAAAAAATTGAACAAGGAAATGAGACAATACAGGAACGCATTGACAAAAATAATGAAAAAGTAAATGAACGTATTGACAAGCTGGAAGAGAAAACAGATAAGGACATTGAACATATCAAACAGGAAATCAATGATATTAAAGGTGATTTTGCTACAACATTTGTGCTCAGGGAAGATTTTTTCAGGAGCATGAACGGGGTTGAGGACAGGATTAAAAGCATAGACCAAAAGATTGACAGGCTGCTTTTAAACACAGAAAACAATAAGTGAGGTGAGTGGGGCATGACGGAAACTGAACAGGCAGAAATAAGCCAGAATAAGGCAATCAGGGGATATATAATAAGGTGTCTTGTAAAAGGGTATAACAATACAGCACTTGCAAGGCAGGTTTCTAATTCCATGATGGCAGCAGAGCTTATCATATCCCCTGACATAAGCAAATATTTAAACTACCTTGAAGGGGCAGGATATATTGAATTTACAGATAAAAAAGTGACTGCCTATACAGCATATGCAAATGACGCAGTAATAAGGCTTACAAAGGCAGGTATAGACCTTGCGGAAGGCACAGTTGAAGATTTAGGGGTTGGTGTCTGATGGCAAAACAAAGGACACGCACACGTGTATCATCAAAAATAAGCGGACTGCCAGAAGAGTTACAGATGGAAGTTGATGTAATGCTTGCTGACACCTCGAATACCTATGGATATATAAGCCAGTTTTTGAAAGACAAAGGTTATGATATATCTAAATCAAGTGTTGGACGGTATGCTACAAGGACTAATAAAGCAACACAACGGCTGCTTGAAGCACAGGCACAGACAGAAAAGCTGGTACAGGTGGTAAAAGATAACCCTGATGCAGACTACACGGAAGCTGCCATAATGTTAGCTATGAATGGCCTGGTAAACAAGATGGCAACGGCAGAGGAAGAATTTAATGATATGCCATTAGATAAGGCTGGCAGACTGGTTGCATCACTGTCAAGAACCAAGGTATACAAAGACAGGGTAAGACAGGACATGAAAAAGAAGGCGGACATTGCGTTTAAGCAGATGGAAGCGGAAATAATGGCAGTTATTAAAAATGATACAGAATCGGCAAGGCAGTTAAAAGCCATTTTAGCCAAAGCTAAAGAGGGGATGATGGCAGATGATTGAGATTGACGGATGGCTCCGGGAACTGGATGAAGAGCCTGGCACTGGTATCATAAACCGCAAAGAGTGCCAGGAAGCACTTTTTCTTGAGTACGTTTCACGTTCTGGTAATTGTATGGAAAAAAGAAAAGCACTTTTAAAACTCTTTAACGCAGGTGAAAAGATAACAGGGGAAAAAGGGCTTAGAAAAGAGTTGGCGGCATTTGACATTGGGTATTTTGGCAGGGCATATCTGTCCCATTACTTTAGCAGGAAATCTCCAGCGTTCCACGAAGAACTGGATGATATATGGTATAAAGGGGTGCTAAAATCCAAAAATCCTTTAAAGGCTGCAAAGGAAATATCAAAATCCAAAGGCTCGAGACAGGTAATAGCCGCACCCAGAGGACATGCCAAAAGCACAAACTTTACTTTTAAAGATACACTTCATGCAGTTCTTTATGGATACAAGCATTACTGCATCCTGATATCGGATTCCTCTGACCAGGCGGAAGAGTTTTTAGAAAACATAAAAACAGAGCTGGAAGAAAATGCAGACATAATAGAAGATTTTGGCATATTAAAAGGTAATAAAGTATGGCGGTCAGGAGTTATTCTCACTAAAACTGACATAAAAGTGGAAGCCATTGGTTCAGGAAAAAAAATCAGAGGAAGACACCACCGCAACTGGCGGCCAGATTTAATTGTACTTGATGATATAGAAAACGATGAGAATGTAAACACACCAGAACAGAGGAAAAAACTTAAATCATGGTTTGACAAAGCGGTGTCAAAAGCAGGGGATACATATACTGACATTATGTATATTGGCACAGTGTTACATTATGATTCGCTGTTAAGCAATGTCTTAAAGAACCCACGTTACCATGCAAAGAAATACAGGGCTGTCATATCGTGGGCTGACAACAGGAAACTCTGGGATGAATGGGAAAGCATATATATAAATATTTTTGACGAAAACCATGAGCAAAACGCAAAGCAGTTTTTCCTTATGCATATGGATGAAATGCTTAAAGGCGCAGAAGTTTTATGGACAGATAAGCTTTCATACTATGACCTGATGGAAATAAAGGTATCAGAGGGTGAGGCATCATTTAACAGTGAACTGCAGAATGACCCTGTAGACCCTGACAACGCAACATTTAATCCTGAATGGTTTGACTATTACGAACCAGAACTTATTAACTTTAAAGACCCTGAGTTTGTATTTATAGCTGCAAATGACCCATCACTTGGGAAGAATAAGCGGTCAGACACAAGTGCAGTCATCAACATTGCCCTCTCAACAAAGACAGGATACATGTATATAGCAGATGCTTCCATAGAAAAGAGGAAGCCTGATGCCATTATTGAAGATGTTTTTGAAATGTCAAGGCGTTTAAAAAGGGATTACGGAAAAGGGTTTTATAAGTTTGGGGTAGAAACGGTGCAGTTCCAGTTTTATTTCAAGGATGTGATGGCGCAAAAATCAGTGGAACAGGGCGAGTACATACCAATCGAAGAAATACAGAGCAGTGTCAATAAAACATTGCGTATAGAATCCCTGCAGCCTGTAGTAAAAAACAAGTACCTTAAATTTAACCGGGCACATAAAACACTGTTAGAACAGATGCAGCAGTTCCCTATGGGTAAAAATGATGACGGGCCGGATGCGTTACAGATGGCTGTACAGCTTGCGCAGGGTGTAAAAGGGATTGCGGCTGGCACACAATACCAGAGCATAATGAAACGTAAATTCCGCATGGGCAGGGGTGCATATTAGGAGGATATATGTTTGGCTTTAAGAAAAAAAAGGAAACAACAGCATTTAATCCTGAAACAGATACAGGACAGATAAAACCAGTAAGGGTAAGAGTGGCTGCAGGGGATATCAATGACAAATATTCCACATATCCGTCCAACGGGCTTACCCCAAAAAGGCTTGCCAGGATATTCCGTGCGGCTGATGACGGGGATGTCAGGGAACAGATGGAACTGTTTGAGGAACTGGAAGAAAAAGACCCGCATCTGTTTTCACAGCTGCAGACAAGGAAGCTTGCAGTCGCTGGGTTAGACTGGGAAGTACAGCCATTTAGTGGTGATGGACATGATAAACAGGTGGCAGATTTTATAGATGCGCAACTTAAGGGATTAGAGAACCTGGATGATATTTTTATAGATTTACTGGATGCTATTGGAAAAGGTGTAAGTATTGCGGAAATCGAATGGGATATTGGTGCAAACGGGACTAACATAATAAATGATATCAGATACATCCACCCTAAAAAACTGGCCTGGAACCCACAGACGGATGAAATGGAAATCTGCACAAAGGAATATCCATCTGGCATAGGGCTTCCTGAAAACAAATTTGTGGTACATAAATATAAAGCCAAGTCAGGACATACCAGCAGGAGTGGTATTTTAAGGGTTGTAGCATGGATGTACCTGTTTAAAAATTATGATGTAAAAGACTGGGTTGCGTTTTGTGAAGTGTTTGGCATGCCCCTGCGTCTGGGAAAATACAGTGCTGCTGCATCTGATGATGATAAAAAATCACTAATTGAAGCTATTTACAGTCTTGGCAGCGATGCGGCAGGGATTGTGCCAGACACCACGGTTATTGAATTTATCGAAAGCAACAAGACCACAAGTGTTGAGATATACGAGCGGCTGGCAAGGTACTGTGATGAACAGGTTAGCAAGGCGGTATTAGGACAGACATTGTCTTCTGATTCCGGGGGCGGCTCATATGCACAGGGAAAAGTGCATAATGAAGTACGCCATGACCTGACAGCAGCTGACGCTAAAGCACTGGCAAAAACAATCAGGCGGGATATAATAAAACCCCTTGTCAGGTATAACTTTGGCACAGATGCCAATATACCATTTTTTATATTTGACTGTAAAGAGGTAGAAGACCAGAAAGAAACAGTTGAAATATACAAGACACTTGTATGTGATATGGGGCTTAAAATACCTGAAAGCCATATCTATAAAAAGTTTAACATCCCAAAACCGGAAGATGGCGAGAGGGTGCTTGAGCCGGCAGTAAAGCCATCTGTACAGGATGAAGGGGAAAGCTTTAAGATGGAAAGTTTTAAGCAGGATTATGACGAAGTACAAGGACATCTTGATGGCATGGCAGAGGAATCCATAAAACACGCAGAGGGCATTTTCCATGAAATGGTAAAACCTTTGGTTAATATTGTTGACAAAACAGATGACCTTGAAACACTCAGGCAGACCCTTAAAGACGAAAAAAAGGTAAACGAACTGTACAGCCAGATGGAATCACCAGAGTTAGAGGATATTCTGCACCAGTCAATGTATTTAGCGGAACTTATCGGAAGGAGTGCAGAAGAATGAATAAAGCCATATATGGACTTGCAAGCAGCTTTATTTTTAAAGCGGCAGTTAGTTTTCTAAAAAATAAGACACCTTTAACAGCTGAAGAATATAAAAAGCTTGATAGTGTATATAAGGCAAAGGCTTTTACTGTATCAGGATACACAAGCCTTATAGTGCTCCAGACATTTCTTGACGAACTGGAAAGTGCCTGTGAAAGCGGTAAGACAAAAAAAGATTTTATGGAAACAATGAATGGGTTTCTTACACGCAATGGTTATGAGGGCATTAATCCATTCCATGCTGATGTGATATTCCGGACAAATATACAGACAGCATATAACGCAGGACATTACAAGAGCATGACAGACCCAGCAGTTAAAAAACTGCGTCCGTACTGGAAATATGTAACAGCAGGTGATAGCAAAGTAAGACAGTCACATGCGGTAATGGATGGCAGGATATATTTAGCAGACGACCCTGTATGGGATATATGGTATCCGCCAAACGGATTCAGATGCAGATGCTCTGTTATAAGCCTAAGCAAAAGACAGGTGGAAGAATCAGGTATGCCAGTAAGCAAATGGCTGCCCTATGATGGCGGCTATAAATATCCAGACAAAGGCTTTTCAAACAATCCCGCAAAAGATGCATATAAACCTGGCCTGTCAGGAGTAAATGAGGGTTTAAAGAAAGCATTTAATAGCAGAAAACAAAGAAAAAACCATAAGGGTATTTAAAGGCGGCTGCAGCGGTTTTAAAAATATTGCAGTCAAATTCTTTAACTGTGGGTAAACAGGTGCGTTATAACGCGTTATAACGGCGTTAGAGGGGCAAATGAAAAGGAGAGGTTAAGCGTGGATGATATAATTATATGTTCGGGCGGCATGGTGGATGTGGATGGTGTGCCAGAAGAAATAAAAATCCTGCCACTTGGACACGTACATTCGCAGAAAGGTGACTTTGAAGTTGATGACGAAAGCGTAAAGCTTATCGTGGAACAGTTTAAAAAAAGGAATGTAGACCTTGTTGTTGACTATGAGCACCAGACACTTAAGGATGTGCAAGCCCCTGCTGGTGGATGGATTGAGGACATATATAAAGGCAGGGATGCTGTCATGGCAAAAGTAAAATGGACAGACAGGGCAAAGGAATATTTAAAAAACAGGGAATACCGCTACATATCCCCTGTTGTAATGGTCAGGAAAAAAGACAGGAAAGCTGCGGCGTTACATTCCGCTGCATTAACAAACACACCAGCCATTGATGGGATGTTTGCGGTTGTAAACTCCCTTGGCACAGATGACATGAAAGAAGATGAGGAGGAAACCAAAATGGACATTAAGGAATTAGCTAAACTTCTGGGGCTGCCAGAAACCGCTACAGAGGAGGAAGTTAAAAGTGCACTTGAGGCAGCAAGGGAGACGCTTGGCGGAAACAAAGAGGACAGCACAGGAAGTGATGGCAATGAGCCAGAAGCTGCCCCTGTTGCAAACTCTGTTGTGCTTTCTTTGTTAGGGCTGCCTGGAAATGCAAAGACAGAAGATGCAGCGGCTGCAATAATGGCACTTAAGGCAGGTGCAGGAAACAATGAACTTGTTGCGCTGAAAGAAGAAATTGAAAAGCGCAATGCGGGTGATATGGTACAAACCGCCCTTAAGGCTGGAAAGATTACAGCAGCACAAAAAGAGTGGGCGTTAAGCTATGCGTTAAGTGATAAAGATGGATTTAAGGCATTTATAGATAAAGCACCTGTAGTTGTACCACAAGGAAAGTTAGATTTAAAGGATGCACCAGACAACAGCAAGGCTGGATACGATATGGAAATCCTTAAAAACTGCGGCATATCAAAAGAGGACTATGAAAAATATTACAAGGAGGGTTAGTTATGGACAGGACAGGAAACCAGAAACTTTCCAGCTCTGACATTTATATCCCTGTTGCGGCTGGTACGGTGATAACAGAGGCGGCAATGGTTGCGGTAAACACAGACGGGTATGCTGTAATGGCATCCAAAGCTGCAGGGCAATGCGTTGCAGGGTGCGCAATGGGATTTGCAGATAATACTGCTGGAAATGCAGGGGCATTGGCAGTGCCAGTAAGACGTGGGGCATTTGTGTGGGATAATGATGGCAGCATAAAACAAACGGATATCTTAAAAGATGCTTATGTGTCAGATGCAAGGACTGTCACTATTACAGCAGACGGCTCAAGCAAGGCAGGAAAGATTATAGCAGTTGATGCTGATGGCGTGACAGTGGAAATGCTAAACGGCAGGGAAACTGCTACAACAGTACCAGCAGGCGGAAAAGACGGAGGTAGTGAGGGATGATTGTAAACCAGGCAAATTTAAGGGGATTAGATGTAAGTTATTCCACAGCATACAATAAGGCATTTAAGGGTGTTGTAAGCAATTATAATAAGATTGCAACAACAGTACCAAGCCAGACGGCAGAAACCAGTTACAAATGGCTTGGGCAAATCCCACAGATGCGTGAATGGATTGGTGACAGGGAAGTGCAGAAGCTGTCTGCATATGGTTACACTATAAGGAACAAAAAATTTGAAATGAGTGTATCTGTGCCAAGGGATGATATTGAAGATGACCAGTATGGCGTATACACACCATATTTTTCAAGCATTGGGGAGGCTGCAGCACAGCACCCGGATATACTTTGTTTTGGTGCACTTAAGGAAGGTTTCAAGAAAAAGTGCTATGATGGCAAAAATTTCTTTGCGGATAACCATACATCCGAAGAGAGCGGCAAGGAAAAAGCATCTAACCTGTCACATAGCAAGTTAGATGCGGACAGTTACGAGGCAGGGCGTACAGCCATGATGAGCATTACAGGGGATAAGGGCAGGAGCTTAAACCTTGTACCAGACCTTTTGGTGGTGTCACCAGCAAACGAAAAGGCGGCACGCATGATACTAAAAGCAGACTATATAAATGGTACTACCAACATTTATAAGGATACCGCAGAACTACTTGTGTCCACAGAGCTTGCAGATGTACCAGACGCATGGTTTTTACTTTGCACCAGGCGTTTCTTAAAACCAATAATTTTCCAGAAGAGAAAAGAGATAAAACTTGTAGCCTTAACAAGGGATAATGACCAGAATGTATTTATGAAAGATGAATTTATCTGGGGTGCAGACGGACGTTCCAACGCTGGGTATGGGTTCTGGCAGATGGCTTATGGTTCTGATGGTACAGCTACGGCTTAAAGAGGTGGTGTAAGTGGCATATTGCAGTATAGATGAAGTCATATCAATGCTAAAGCCTGATATGTTAGATGCAATTATTGATGGCAGTTACAGGGAAGATGATTCGGAAAGGAAAAAAGATATAACACCTATTGCAGGACAGGCTATAACTGATGCACAGGCAGAAATTGACGGATACCTTGCAGCCAGATATAACGTACCATTTGCAAGAGTACCAGCAGTAATTGGCAAATTTGCAAAGGATATAGCCATCTATAACCTTGTATCACGCATGGGCATAGACGAAAGTGACCGTGAAAAAACATATCTTACAAGATATAATGCGGCAGTTGCGTTTTTAACAAAAGCAGCCGAAGGCAAAGTGGAAGTTACCATAACGCCAGAAGAAGATATGCCAGGAAGCGTGACAGTGCAGAACAATTTTGAAACAAAAAGCAATGCCAGGATATTTACGAGGCAGAGCATGAGGGGATGGTAAAATGTCATCTATTTCTATAAGGCTTGAAGGGGAAATGGATAATCTGCTTAAAAGACTGGCAGCAATAGCGGATATTGACAAAGCTGGCATTATGGCGGCAATGGCTGAAACCCTGCGCACATCAACAGTAGAGCGGTTTAATACACAAACATCCCCTTCAGGTGACAGGTGGCATCCATCTGTAATGGCTGACAGCGAGGGCGGCAAGACACTTACAAAATCCGCAGTCCTTAAAAATTCTATTCATGCCGAGTCGGACAGCACAGGAGCGGCAGTAGGGACAAATACTATATATGCAGCAACGCACCAGCTTGGGGATGAAAGGACAATAAGGGCGAAAGAAAGCGGATACCTGCGGTTTAAAATTTCTGGCAGATGGGTAAGCGCCCCATCTGTCCGTGTAAACATACCAGCAAGGCCATTCCTTGGCATAAGCAAAGAAGATGGAAGTGAAATAAAAGCATTAATTGATGAAGCGTTTGGAGAGTAAGCATGAAAGCAGAAAGGGATTACCTTGTACAGGCACTAAAAAAAGCAGGAGTACATGGCAGGATACATGAATCCTTAAAAAGCCTTAAAAACTGCAATGAGGTACATACAGGCGCAGTCTTAAGGATAGGGGAAAGTTTCACATGTTCAGGGTCAAAAAAGATATATACGGATGCAGAGGGGCAACGGAAACAGAGAAACAAACTGTTTGACAGGGTTACAACTTTAAATGTCATAATAGCAGACAGTAATGAAGAAAAAGCAGAGGAAATACTTTCATGCTTTCTTGAAAACATATCTAAAGGATTTGAGGTTAATGGCAACTGGGTTGGTATTGAAATCGGTGAGGCAGACTGGATTGAAAAGGACGACAGTATTTTAAAATCCAAAATTGCTGTACAGTTTGATGTCACCCTGACAGGTGGCATTTATACAGATACGGACTTAGGCAATGTTAGGCTTGGCAATATAAAATTAAAAATGGACAGAGGTGAGAATAATGGCAGCAAAGATAACGGAGAATGAAACTTATGAAACCATTGAAGAATTAAAGGCAAAAGCTGGCACAACGGATGCTGTATTTCTTGGTGCCAAAATGGCACAAGGCTGGAAAACAGGCAAAAAAGTTACAGAGAAAGAATACAAGGACGCAGTGGCTGCGTTTAACAATGCACCTATAGACGGAAGGACGGTGTAAAAGATGTACAGCGAAGTAAATGTTGAGGTTGAAGACGGCAATCTGGGCAGGAACTCAAGCGTAGCAACACATGCACAGGCAAAGATTGGTGTGTCGGATGTGGAAAGCAGTGTACCAGTTCTTATCACTAATTCCATGAAACCAGATGACATTAAGGCTAAATTAGGCTATTCACCTCTTGCGGATGCGTGTATCGATGCAGTTGAAAACGGGCTGCAGACAATATATGCGTTTCCAGTAAAGGCAGATGTTGCTGGCTCAACAGGGGATATAACACATTCTGGCACAGGAACAGGAACAGCCAGTGTTAAAGGTGAGCCAAACAATACTTACGATATCGTGGTAAACATTACAGAAACTGGCAATTTAAATGAGGGCAGTTTCAGATATTCCATTGATGGCGGCAATAATTTTTCTGACGAATATACAATACCGCTTGGCGGTGCGTTTGAGATGCAGTACACAGGATTAACGCTGGAGTTTACAAATACAGATGCTAGTGATGGCACAAAAAGTTTTATTTCTGGGGATGCATATTCTTTTAGCACAACTGTGCCAACGGTTAATAATGCCCATGTACTGGAAGCGGTAGAAAAGCTTGCAGCATACAACAGGATGGTTGAGGTATGCCATATAGTAGGGGTTTCTGGCAAAGCGTTGTGGGCGGCATTACAGGGTGAAGCTGAAGAGTTTCTGACAATGTACAAAAAGCCTGTGATATTTCTCTGTGAAGCAAGAGCTTGTAAAAGTGATGAAACATTAGATGAGTATATGGCAGCTATGGAGGCAGAAAAAAAGGGTATCAGTAGTTATTTTATATGTGTTTCGTTGACGTATGGGACATATATGCGGAAAGATTTACGCATACAGAATATTAATATGGCAGGGGTAATATCAGGTCTAATTGGACAGGCAAAAGAAAGCCTTTCTATTGGTTGTGTTGAAGAGTTCCCGGTAAGTTCCGCAAAACTGCTTAAAATACTGCCAGAGGGGATAGAAAACTATAACAGGGAATTTGACAACATGAAATATACTATATTCCGCCAGTATGATGGCAAGGAAGATTTTTATGTGTCTAATGGCAATGTTATGGCTTCTGCTGGGAGCGATTTCCAGTATGTTGAGAGTGTCAGGGTTTTAAACAGGATTGTAAGGGATGTAGCTGCAAAAGCAGTAGATAAAATCCAGACAGAGATTGACCCTGGCGGGATAGAGAGCAGCATAAAAGCTATTGAAGCATATTTTAACATTGCAATGGAATATTGCGAAAGAGATAAAATCATAAGCTCTGGCGAGGTCACAATAAACACAGAGGGATTAAATATCTTAAGGGATGAAACATTAGACGTGGAAGCTGTATGGGTCCCAATGGGTACAGCAAGGGTTTACAACATAAAGTTTGCAGTAAGCAATCCTGCATCATCTGGAGGAGAGTGATAAGGCATGGCAACACAGTTAATAAATGGCAAGGCGTATGACTGGTCCAGTGTTACGATAAAAATACCAGGCGCAGAAAGCATAGAAATAACAGAGATATCCTACAATGACGAGCAGGAACATGATGGCATCTATGGCAAAGGCGGGATGTACAGGGGATATGGCACGGGCAATTACAAAGCATCTGTCAGCATCAGTATGTCAAGGGAAGATTTTAATGAACTGCAAAGGGTCATAAAAAAGAAAGGGTATAAGAATTTTTATAAGTATGTTATCCCTAAAATTATTGTATCATATGCTGATGATGGAGCGGCTACCACAACAGATATACTTACAGACATTAAAATTGGCAAACGTGATACCAGTGCAAAACAGGGTGATAAAAATATAACTGTCAAACTGGATGGCACACCATATGGCGGGATTAAATGGAATGGGATGAAATAACCAGTAACCATTATTTTTGACAAAAACAGGAGGTAATTAAATATGATACCAGAAAAACAGGACAGCGTGCTGCCAGGAAAAGAAGGGCTGGAAAAGCAGGAAGAAAGCACAGGCAAGATGGAAAGACTGCGCAAGAAATATAAAAACATTGATGGGAAGATTTATGAAGTCATAACAAGCATACAGGAAGATGATGAAAACGAAACAGAGTATGACTTCATTTTCCGTAAACCGGCAACCCCGTCATACGACAGATACGTAAAGACATCTGGCACATCAAATACAAGGGCACTTAAAACATTTGTAATTGACAATATCTGCGAGGAACAGACAGAGGAGCTAAGAAACACACTGGAGGAATATCCAGCAATGGCAATCTCGCTTGGTGAAAAACTCCTTAACATGCTTGGGCTTTCCAAGGAAACACAGGTAAAAAAGTTATAGATGAAGAAACGGACAAAATCAAGGAAAACATTGTAGAATATGGCAGGCTTTTAGTTTACCAGTACCTGCCAGAAAAAATGATTCCCCCTGATTTTGACAGTATTGGTTTTGATGGTTTTTTCAAAACTGTGGCACTGGCAACTGTAGCAAGGGAAATGCGGGTTGCGGATATTGAAACTGGTGTAAACAAAGGATACGTAGAAGCACATCCTGATTACGAAGAATAGCGGTGGTGGAAAGAAGGTACAGCCTGTGGGAATGGAATCAGTTTTTAAACTATCAGTGGTTATGGGTATGATAGACGGTTTATCCTCACCTCTTTCAGGTGTCACAGATAATGTAACAGGTGCAGCTAAAAAACTAAATGACGCATTTGGGACAGTCCAAAAGGCGGGGACTGCCTTGGCTGGAGCAGGGACTGGCATTACTTCTGCCTGTCTTGCAACAGTAACATCAACATTTGATACACAGGATGCACTCGGGGAACTGTCATCACTTGGGGTAGAAGATTTAAAGGCAGTAGAAAATGCTGCCAAAAGTTTTTCTGATACATGGGCTGGCACTACAAAAGCGGATTTTATAACAGCATCCTATGACATAAAATCAGGCATTGCATCCCTGTCTGATGAAGGCATTGCACAGTTCACAGAGCTTGCCGCTTTAACTGGAAAGGCTACAAAGTCAACTACAGAAGAAATGGGTTCACTCTTTGCAACAGGATATGGTATCTATAAGGGTGCATATGACGATTTGTCAGACCTTGAATTTGGTGAAATGTTTTCTGCTGGCATATCAACTGCGGTTAAAAACTATAAGACGGCTGGCTCTGAAATGGCCAGTGCCATATCGGCACTGGGAGCAACAGCAACCAATAACAAGATATCAATGGAGGAGCAGCTTGCAATATTAGGACAGCTGCAGACAACAATGAGCGGTTCTGAGGCGGCTACAAAATATAAAGCGTTTTTAAATGCAGCGGCTTCTGCAGGTAAAAACCTTAAATTATCATTTGTTGATGCAAACAACCAGCTGTTATCAACACCTGAAATACTGGAAAAATTAAAGGGTAAATATGGTGAAACCATTGACGCAGTTGAAAAACAGGAAATTAAAAAAGCGTTTGGAACTGACGAAGCAGTGGCAATGATAGACCTTTTATATAGTGATATAGATGGTTTAAAAGGTGGCATTGATTCCCTTGGAAAAAGCATGAAAAAAGGGAAAGGTGTCACGCAGGAGATGGCAGAGGCTATCAACAATACACCAGCGCAGAAATTTGAGGTAATAAAACAGCAGATACATAACAACACAGAAGAACTTGGAAGCAAGCTGCTTCCAACATTAAATAAGACACTTGATACAGTAAGCGGTGTCATTAAAAAAGGGTCTGGCTGGATAAGCAATAACCAGAAAACAGTACAGACCATAATGGACATAGCACTAAAACTTGGGATTGCACTTGTTGTAATAGGTGCAGTAGTAACGGTTATGGGTACGCTTGGAAAGGCTGTCACTTCCGTAAAAACCGTATGGACAGTATTAGTTAAAGCTTTTACAGCTTCGCCAGCAGGCATTATTATTGTAAGTATTATGGCTTTAGTGGCGGCATTTATAATCCTGTGGAATAAATCAGAATCGTTTAGAAACTTCTGGATAAACCTGTTTAACAAGATAAAATCGGTACTACAGGATGCATGTGGTGCGGTTATCCCGGCAATAAAAAAACTTGGGAAGAATATCCTTAACCTTTACGACACGGCATTGCTCCCGCTATGGAATAAGATACAGCCATTTGTAAGTTATTTTGTTGGGCTGTTCACAGAGATTGTACAGGCTGTACAAAACGCATGGGGCATATTACATCCGGTACTGCAAAAACTAGGGCAGGACATTATTAAATCCGCACAAAGTGCATGGAGTACATTACAGCCTGTGCTACAAAAGTTAGGACAGAATATAATCAAGCTTTGCGAAGCCATAAAGCCAATAGCCAAGGTAGTGGCAGGGATTGGCGGCATAGTGGCAACGGTGTTTCTGGGCGTGTTTGTTGGTGCAATCCATGGCGTACTTGCAGCACTGACACCATTAATTGATACATTTTCCAGCCTTATATCATTTGTAACTAATGTTATTAATGCCATTGTGGCATTGTTTACAGGGGACTTCTCAGGGGCTTGCGGCTTTTTAAAACTGGCAGTTGATGATATAAAAGGTGCATTTATCAGTGGATTTAATGCAGTACTGTCTTTTATATCTGGTTTTGTATCTGGATTTTTAAATACAGTTAATAGTGTGTTAAGTGCTTTTGGCATAGACATACCAGGTGCTGTATCAAAAATGAAAAATGCTGTATCTGACAGTCTTAATGCAGTTAAACGTTTTTTTAGCAATGCCATGAACACAGCTGTTACTACAGTCAGGGGCAAACTCACAGCAATAAAAAACGGATTCCAGTCCATATTAAGTGGTGCAAAAAATATTGTATCAAGTATCATGGGTACAATTAAAGGGATTTTTGGCAGCATTATGGGTGCAGCCTTTACTACAGTAAAGACAAAACTTAATAATATCAAAAACGCCTACCAGCAAAATGGTGGCGGCATCAAGGGTATAGTTGCAGCAGCAATAGCTGTTGTTAAAGGATTTTTTACTGCAGGGCTGACATTTATAGATAACCTGACAAATGGCAAACTTACAGCAATAAAAAATAAATTCCAGTCCATATTGGAGGGTGCAAAGAATATTGTAAAAGGTGCTATTGATAAAATCAAAGGTTTCTTTAACTTTTCATGGTCGCTTCCATCAATCAAACTGCCGCATTTTAGCATATCTGGGAAGTTTAGTTTAAAACCACCAAGTATCCCCAAAATTGGGGTAGACTGGTATGCTAAAGGCGGTGTGATGACATCACCAACAATATTTGGCGCATCTGGAGATAAGCTGCTTGGGGGTGGCGAAGCAGGCGATGAAGCGATACTGCCATTATCAGCATTGTGGGAAAAGTTAAAACTCTTTATCCACAATGAGCTTGATGATAACGAATCGCCACGATATACTGGGAAAAATATTGTTTCTGCACTTTCGAGGAGGGTAACAAGAACTATTGAAAGTAAAGAAACAAAGACAACCAGGCAGGAAGTTAAAGAACTAAAAACCAGAAACAGGAACAGAAAAACAGTGATACAAAAAATTGAAATAAAAGTAGATATAGAAAAAATAAAAGACCTTCCATTGCTGTTTAAGCTGGTTGATGAACTAAAGGATGCACAGGAATCTACTGATACCGGAGGAACAGAAATGGCATAAAAGGGGTAATGCATATGCTGTTAGTACAGGAACATTTAATTAAACTTGGCGGTGTCAGACTGTCAGGACAGATGAAAAGCATTGAGATATCAGAAGAAGCAAGTATTGAAGATATTGAAGATGATAAAGGCAAGACAAAGGCCAGCCAGCCAACAGGCTATGCACCAGCTAAAATCTTAATAGATTTTATCATTGAAAAATCTATTGGGAAATCACAGCTTGAACAGATATCCATGCTCCAAAGGCTTTTCAAGCCGTATGGTCAAAAGAAAGCAAAGCTCTTGCAAGTAGTCAATGAAGACTGTGCTGCAAGGGGCATCTCTAAGGTGTACTTCCAAAGGTTAGATACAAAAAATGAAATATCTGGCAGTGGCAGGACTGCAACGTTAGAACTGCTTGCCCCTGTGGTGGCAGGGATTAAGCTTAAACCCGCCAGACAGGCAAAAAAAATAAAAAAGGCAATAAAAAAGGAATTTAAAAAATCAAAGAAAAAGAAAAGTAAAAGCCCGTCCAATAAAAAAAGGATTGTCACAGATAAAATAAAAAAAGCAAAAATCCTTATTATAGAAAGGCAGTTTTATGGGATACAAAAAGCTTATAAGTCCTGAGTTTTGCATTAACATAGGCAGATATGAGATTACAAGTGGCATAGAAATAGAATGTTTTAGCAGCCGGGCATCACGTTCCGACTGGTGCAAAATAGAGCTTACAAGCCAGCTGCAGGGCATAGTCCAATATGAGGATATGGAAGATGCTACAGTGGAACTTGGATATGATGATGATTATGATATCCTGTTATCAGGATACTGCAGAAAAACAGCAGGGGATTACTGGAAGGAAATAGTAATCAGGGATGCAATGATAAAGCTGGAACGCACCATCATAAAGGCGGCATTTACTAGCTGTACCCCACAAGATATTATTAAGTACATACTTGTACAGGCTGGTGTTACGGATTACCAGTTAAACAATACAGAATATGGTAAAAAAAATACATTTATTGTAAACAAGCAGAATGGCATCAATGCCATATCACAGATAAACAGTATATGGGGCATAGAAAATGATTTCTTTTTCCAGGATGGCATATTTTACTGGGGCTTAAAGCCAGAACAAAAAGTAATATACATACTGGAGGAAGATAACAACATCCTGTCCCTTAAAAAGTATGGTGGACTTTATGAGATAGAAACGCTTGGTGTACCGTGGATACACCACAGCCAGGACATAGAAGTATCACATTCCAAGTATTCAGGAGTTGTAAGTGTTGAAAAAACTATCATAAAGAGTGATGCAAGTGGATATACACGTATGTATATTTACTTCAAAGGGAGATAGATAAACTATGGCAGATATGTTGCAGGCATTTGTAAGACAAGAGATGGATAAACAGATACAGGGAAAATATCCACACATACAACATCCATCTGGAATGTACGCTAATATTACACAGGTAAGAAAAACTAATGATAAATATATATGCACGCTTAAACTGCTTGACAGGACAATGAATGTAGATAATGGCTTTCCAGAAATACCAGATGTAAAGACAGACCTTGAAGTAAAACAGGGGGATATTGTGGTTATACTCCTTCTTTATGGAGGGGATGCCGTATTTATTTTAGGGAGATATGGACCATGACAATAACAGGTGAGGATAATACAGATATAATGCTGGATAACAACGGACAGCCAGCCACTGGTAAAAACGGTGATTTTGCCACAGTATCTGGTGATGGCTGCTGGATGCAGGACTTACGGCTGGAAACAGCTACAGAGGAAGGGGAATTATTTTATGAGGATGAAGATGGCAATGAAGCATACGGATTCGGGCTTGTTGATTTTGTCCATGCAGAAAATGATGGGTTTACACAAAAAGAAATTGAACAGCGTGTAAACAGCAAACTTGCAAAACGCACATATCTTGACATGGCAAAAACTACACAGGCGGTAACTTATAACAATGGCATATATTATGATAATGTGTTTATTGCCAAAAATGATTCCAGTGATGGCTATAATCTTGAGTTATCTACGGAAAACGTGGAGGTGGGAAATGGGTGATAGATGAAAAAATACTTAATAAGATATGTCCAGTCCCTGACGAAGAGGAAGAAATGGAAAAAATCCGCTCGGAGCTTGAGGACAGGGGATTTATAATAAATAACTTTAATAAAGGTGGTATTTTCTATCTGGTTATCAGAATATTTGTCACAATATATATAGACCTTAAAACACTTGCACGGACCATTATAAACAATTCTTACATTACCCATGCCGGTGAGGACTGGTTAGAGATAAAAGCCCCTGATTTTGGCAAAACAAGAAAAGATGCAGTAAAAGCGCAAGGGTATGTGACAATATACAGGAACGATTGCCAGGACGCATTACAGATAACTAAGGGACATATGTTTAAGACACCGCCTGATGTAAATGGCAAGGAGCTAAAGTTTTACACGGTTGATACAACTGTAATCGGTGCAGGGACAGCAACAGGGAAAGTGCTTGTTGAAGCAGCAGAAAGTGGCACAGGCTATAATATACCAGCTGGCAGGATAACAGTGTCAATGATACATTTAGATGGTGTAGACCATGTGACAAATGAAAACGGCTGGCTGTACCAGGAAGGTGCAGATGTTGAAAGTGTGGAAAATTTCCGGGAGCGCATCAAGGAAAGCTGGTCAGAACTGGCAGAACTGACAACGGAAGATAAACTAAGGAATGTGGCGAAAAAGGTCAGTGGCGTGCTTGATGTAAAGATTGATGCACAGCATCCAAGAGGACAGGGTACAACAGACATAATAGTTACAGGCACAGGCGGTGAAGCAACAAAAGAACTGCTACAAAAAGTGGAAGCTGCCACCAGTTATCTAAAAGGCAGTTATGATGATTTTTTATATAAGTCATCAACTGTCATATACCAGGATATAATTATTACATTATACATAGCTAGAGAGGCTGACACAGACGAAGCGGAAACAGCTGCGGAAAGCATTATTACAGATGTGATGCAGTTAAATAAACGTGAGGAAATAAACTGCCTGTATATGGATGATATACGGTATGCATTAAAAAAAGGTGTTGCAAGCTGTAAAAGGGTAGAGTTTGCAGCACCCATTGAGGACATCGGACTTGGCAAAAACGAGGTTATAATGCTTGGGAAGCTGGAAGTTACTGCCTGTAACATAGGGGGTGCATAAATGTGTTTGACCATTTTTGTGATTATATGTACTATCTGCTTACAACACCATTTAAAAAACTAAAAAAGTCTGTTAACCAGTGGTATATCCTTTTTACTGTACTTGGCGCACGTTATGATGATGCAATGGAAAGCCTGTACAGTGCAAGGGAACAGACAATGCTTGCAACCTGTGACCCTGTAATGTTGCAGATACAAGCACAAGACAGGGATATGGAACGCTACGCAGGAGAGGCAGACGGAAATTTCAGGGCGAGAATGGCAAATTATCCAGAAGTATTGCGGCTGGGCGGCACTGATGAGGGAGTGATGCTGGCGGTAAGGACGTTAGGATATGACAGCGCTAAAATAATAAAGGCAAATGATTTTAAAGGGCGTGTATATTATGAAACAGATGGTACATGGAATCTTGACGGAAGCCATCTGCTTGAAGCCAATACAATGTTGCCAGACAGATGGGCAGAATTTTATGTTGTTATAAATATGAATGTGGATGACAGCCATCCTGTAGCACTGGATGTATTAAAAAAAGAAGTCCGGAGAGTAAAGCAGGCTGGAGCAAAGGATAATTATTGTTTCCAGTACAGCCTGTCTGTAAAAGAACCATACTGGATAAAGGTGTGGGCAGACTATAATCTAAAGATATTTTATTGGGATTATCATATGACAGATGGTACATGGCATCTGGATGGGGATTTTTTGCTGGATGCTGCCAGGAGCCCGTATGCGGCCAGTACAGGCTATAGGTTTAAATTCAAGTTTAAACGAGATATATGGCCAGAAAGCAGATTTATGCTGCATATCTATGAACCCAAAGAGCAGCTAAAGATTGGCGGTAACTATAACATAGCTGTTTTTTACTGGCATTACTGTATGACAGACGGCACATGGACAACAGACGGGAATATATTGCTAAGTTCTGGCAGAACAAAGTTTGATGTAAAAGATATGTACAAAACAACGGTTACACATAAGGTAAAAATATCACAAGGGATATTACATAATAAGTATCATTTACGGTACCTAAACGGTACATGGAATCTGGATGGGGAAACTTTGACAGATGCGTGGGAGCAAAAAATTATATTATAAGGGGATGGCACAATGAAAAATGTTATAACAGCAATACGCAGAAAAAAGATGGCAGAGGCAACACATACAACAGGGACTATTGCTAAAGCAAAATGGATAGCATTAGGTTCAGGTGGTGTTGACAGCAGTAACAACATTATAACACCACTTGAAAACAATACAAGCCTTAACAACGAAGTGGTGCGGAAAGAATATACAGCATCAAGAAAAATATCTGACACAAGCTATGAATATATAATTGAACTAGAAGGAAATGAGTTAGTGGGTACATATATTTCCGAGCTAGCACTAATTGATGAAGATGGGGATGTGATTGCGTTTTCAAATTTTTTGCCAAAGGGCAAGGATGAAACAGAATCAACATATACAATAGAAGACAATTATTAGAAGGAGGGGCATGTAATGACAAATTTAACAGTAACGCCAGAGTATAACGATACTATGGAAGCTATGACAACGCAGACACCAGCACATTGTGACCAGTGGAATGTACGCCATCAACAACTATTAAATAATGATGCAGCTTTAAGAAACGCCATATGCCGTTGTACCAAAACTGCAACACTGCCTGCAGGACAGTCAACGGTAACATTTGATATCTCTGATATGCCAGAAGATGGTGTGGTAACATTTGTATCATCATCACCATCATTATCTTACACTGGTGTAAATGAAGATACAGCAAACAAACAGTTGACAGTATCGTTTGCACCCACGCAGACAGCAGATGTGGTAGTAAAAATGGTAGTAAAAGATGCAACAATTTAGTATGAAAGGTGGTTTGTTATGAATTATCCAACAGGAGCTAACAGAGAGATTACAAGTTTAAAGACTGTAACTGAAAAAGATAAATATGCAGCTGATGCAATACAATTAAATCCTAACATAGATGGCACATTGGCGAATGAAGTCAGCAAAAAAGTAAATATTATCAATAACGCAGCAGCACATAATGGCATATTCAGAGGCATAAATCTTTTAACAAAATATACTCTGGCACAAATACTTACAAAAATATCTAATGGTGATTTTGAGGATTTGTATATAGGTGATTATTTTGACATAACGATAAGCACAGAATACACATCAAGCGAAGTGGTCAGATGTATACTTGCAGATTTTGATTATTACTGGAATTGCGGAGATGTACCTTTTAGACAGCATCATGCAGTTATCGTGCCCAAAAATGCTTTTGCTATACTTGCTAAAATGAATGAAACAAATACAACAGAAGGTGGATATTATAATTCTGACATGTGCCAAACTATAATGTCAGAATATAATATAGCATTAAATACCGTGTTTGGAGGACATTTATTAACACGTAAAGAATTATTAACAAATGCTGTAAATGCCACTACTCCATCAATGGGTGGTGCAGGACTGACAGGAGCAAGTTCTGGTTGGGCATGGTATGACAATGCTATATGTTTAATGTCAGAAATACAGGTTTATGGTTCAAAAGTATGGAGTTCTAGTGGCTACGATACAGGCATTGCTAACAGGCAGTTAGCATTATTTAGACATGACCCATCTGCATTAGTTTGTAAAGCTGGTGGTGTAGAAGATGCAAATGCAAGCAATAGAGTATGGTGGTGGCTAAAAAATGTTGCTTCTGCTGGTTATTTCGCTGTTGTCACCAACTATGGTTATTCTGCCTGTTGCGGTGCTTCTGGCAGTGGTGGCGTCCGCCCGCTTTTTCTAATCGGTTAATCTGTAATCACACCCCCCTTGTGGGGTGTGATAGGATTTGCAATACATGCAACCAAACCAGAAAGGTGTAAAAATATGAGTGTATTAAAAAATAAACGTGGGTTATCCGGTTTAGAATTTTACAGAAATGGAATTGTATTAAGAAAAAATTTGACAGAACTTTTATTAAGAGATTTTGGCATAAGACATAAGATAAGAAAATCTGTAGCATATACAAAGAATATGACAGAAGAAGATGCAGCAATATTTCAAAATCTCGTAGATAAATATGAGTGTACAAATATTATTGAAGAATATCCAGGCTGGATGATAGATAACATGCGTACCAATATATTAAACCTATGCCATTCTATGATTATGAATATAACACAGGCAAATACGATATATCCTACAAACGAATATGAATATTATGATAGAAGAAACTATCAGAACCATGCAATAGGAAACTGTGAACAGTTATTACAGGAAATGCAGTATATCATTTCTGTAATACCTGTGGATGCAAATAAGTATTTGCCATATACAAAAATGATTGTAAAAGAAATCCAGTTATTAAAAGGATGGAGAAAGAGTGATAATCGCATTTTAAAATCCATTCAAGAAAAAAATAATGTAAATAATGAAAATGATAATAACAGAGATAATGCTTAATATGGTTGTTATTTCTGTTCTTATATTGGGTAAGTTCTGTATATATGCTTCTGCTAGTTATTTCGCTAATGTCAACAACAATGGTAATTCTAACTATTACGGTGCTTCTAACAGTAATGGCGTCCGCCCGATTTCATGTGTGCATACTATGTGTAGGCTACGTGCCGATATGCACTTAACAGGAAAGGAGGACTTATCCATCCGCAAGGTAAACAAGAGCTAACAAATAAAGTGGCTAGTATTTGTTTTGATAATTATTATCAACCGATGCATCCAGATACGTCTGTTGATGTTATAAACGGAGTATATGCCTTTTAAAAAATGAATAAGTTGAGGTAACTATATGGACGGAAATTCTAGTTTAAATATGTTATGTGATGCAAATTTATATCTGGATGCTTTTAATAAATGCAAAAAAGGCAGTGTATGGAAAGAATCCGTACAAAGATATGAAATGAATCTTTTAAAAAATATAGACCATCAGATTACTGCTATTCAAAATGGTACATATGAGCAATTACCTTTTAATGAATTTCCTTTAAATGAAAGAGGGAAAACCAGAGAAATAAAAGCAATCCATATTGAGGATAGAGTTGTATTAAGAAATTTATGTGACAATATTCTCATTCCCAGCATTAAGAAATATCTTATCTATGATAATGGTGCTTCTGTAAAAGGAAAAGGTATTTATTTTACCAGACAGAGGTTTGAAACACATCTGCATAAATATTACCGGAAACATGGTTCAAATGAAGGTTATATATTATTAATGGATTTTACAAAATTTTTTGATAATATCCAACATAATAAATTAGTTTCTGAATATGAACAGAGAATCCATGATGAGGATTTGATTGGATTTCTTAGGAAAATTATTGATGCATTTAAAATAGATGTTTCGTATATGAGTGAAGATGAATATAAATATTGTCTTAATTCTGTTTATAATGCTTTGGAATATGCAAAGATTGATAAATCACTATTAACTGGTGAAAAGTATATGAAAAAATCTATTGGTATTGGCAGTCAGATTTCTCAAATATCAGGTTTGCTCTTTCCAACTAGAATTGACAGCTATTGTAAGATAGTTAAAAGTTTACATTACTATGGCAGATATATGGATGATACCTATATTATCCATGAAAGTAAAGAATATTTGAAAGAACTGTTACATGAAATCAATAAGATTTGTGATGAATATGGTATTTTTATTAACCATAAGAAAACTCAAATTGTAAAATTGACAAAAACATTTACTTTTCTAAAAACCAGATATAATCTTACTGATACTGGAAAAGTAATTAAACGTATTAATAAAGATTCCATCACCAGAGAACGGAGAAAACTTAAAAAATTTCGTAAAATGCTTAATGAAGGTAAAATTACATATCCTGAAATCGAAGAAGCATACCATTCATGGAGAGGGAATTTAAGATATTATTCAGCTTATAATGTTATGAAAAACATGGATAAGCTGTTTAATGAACTATTTATAAAACCATTTATTAAGGAGGCTTATTATGAAACTAAAATTAACAGGAATTAATGAAACTTTTAACGTTACAGATGCAACAACGGCAGATATGCTTTGCCTAGAGTCCTCAACAATCCAGGATGTGGATTCTTTTAGAGGGAAATTAACAGATGCGTCACTTAAGCACATTGAATTTTTAGATAATACAGGCAGCGTGGCAGGAAAGTATGACCATTATGCATTTACAGGGGATGTGTCTTATAGCGTTAAGGATGATGTTTATATGGCAAAGTATTTCTTAAGGCAGAAAACAGATGTAGAAATACGTCTGGATGCATTAGAAGCAGGCCAGGAATTACAAGACGGTGCAATCACAGAATTAGCGGAAATCGCAGGAGGTAATGTGTAATGGTTAGATTTTATGTAGCAAAGATTAGAGCAGGAAAAATAACACTAGAAAATGTGCCTGTCAAGTGGAAAGTAGAAGTTGAAAAAATGCTTGAAAATAAAGATGTGTAATATGTGTATAGAGTACCAATTATTATATACATAGCAAGTCAATATCAATATTCAATTACAGCAAGCTATAGAAAAAAAGATTATAGAATCAAAATGATTATTACAAGATATTGTATTACCAAGAATTGCTGATAAAAAATTATTAGTACAATAACCCCCTGACAGGCTAATGTCTTTAGGGGGTTATTGTACTAATAATTTTTGACAAAAAAAATGAGAATTTTTGACAAAAATTTTGAGCGGCTACACCCTGTTTATAAAAAACAATTTAAAACATTTTTATTTTACGGAAGCCTTTTAATAATAACAGGATGTATATTTGTTTTTTCACTTTTTAATTATCTTTATAAAAATACTATATTTACAAAAAACAACCAAGCATTTGAAAATACAGAAGATATCCAGGACATTGAAGAATTTGGCAATTATATTTCAAATAAATATAATAACAAAAATAATAACGAAGCTAAAATTTCTAAAAATAATAATAAAACCAATCTGGAAAATGAAGCAGAATTAAGCAATACAAACTTGTTTTCAGTTCCTCATCCACAAAGCAGCAATTTTTCGTGTGATAAATTAACAATTTTATATGCAAATGTTAATAAAATTGATAATTTGGAAAATATTATACACTACACCTCATTAAAAGAATTATATTTATCTGATAATATGATTACCAGTGTATTGCCATTAGAAGAATTAGATAATTTAGAAATCCTTGTACTATCATATAATAAAATAACCGATTTATCGCCATTATGCACATTAACAAAACTTACACACCTGGATTTGTCTGGAAATAAAAATATGTATAACTTTAATGAACTTGTAACCCTATACAATCTTAAAACACTTAATGTTACAAATACTAATATTACAAATGATGAAGTTAGCTTTCTATCCTCTAAAATTCCTGGTTGTAAAATATTTTATTAAAAAAATGACTGCCATACTAAGAATGAAAAATACAATATATAATATTTTAAAAAACTTTATATATCCTGTATAGTTCTTTCTTAAATATGGCAGTCCCTTTTACAATAATTTTCTTTATAAATTTCTAATATCTTTCAACTCCATCTTTAGTTATATATGCAATTATTGTTTTATTTTTAGATACATTTTCACTTCCAAAACAATATGCATGTTTAATATATTCTGACGCCTTATCAAGTTTTTCTTTATCTGAAGAATATAATTCTGCTATTATATCCCCACCCTTAATATAATCACCTGTCTTTTTATAAAATTTAATTCCAGCAGTAAAGTCAATTACACTTTCCTTTACTTCCCTTCCTGCACCAAGGATAACTGCTGCCCTTCCACAATGTTCTGTATCCATATGTGTAATATAGCAGTCTTCCTTAGCAATCCATTTATAAGAATATGCCGCTTTATCAAATAAAGAAGTATTATAAATATACCTTTCATCCCCACCTTGCATTTTAACCATATCTGCCAGTTTATCGAGTGCAGTATTATTATTTATAACATTATCAGCCATTGACAGACATTCTTCAATACTTCCTTTTCCTGCAAGATTAAGCATTGAAGCAGAAAAATTCCTGCATATTTCTACAAAATCATCTGGGCCGTTTCCTTTTAATGTTTCTATTGCCTCTATTACTTCTATATTATTACCTGTTGCAATTCCAAGAGGTACATCCATATTTGTAATATATGCTACAGTCTGACGTCCTGCTCCTTCTCCTATTGCTACCATTTTCCCAGCAAGTATAACAGCATCATCTATATTTTTCATAAATGCCCCGCTTCCAGTAGTAACATCAAGAACTATTTTATCACTTCCTCCAGCAAGTTTCTTACTCATTATTGATGCAGCTATTAATGGAATACTGTCAACTGTCGCAGTAACATCCCTTAATGCATAAAGTTTTTTATCAGCAGGTACCAGCCCTCCAGATTGTCCAATTACTGATAACCCAATAGAATTTACTATTTCAAAAAACCTTTTATTACTAATAGATGTATTAAAACCTGGTATTGATTCAAGTTTATCAATAGTACCACCTGTAAAACCAAGTCCCCTTCCACTCATTTTAGCAACTTTTCCACCACATGCTGCAACAACTGGAGCAACCACCAGTGTAGTTTTATCTCCCACTCCTCCTGTACTGTGCTTATCTACTTTAATTCCTTCTATTCCCGATAAATCATTTATTTTTCCTGAATTTGCCATAATATTAGTCATATCTAAAAGCTCATTATCAGACATACCTTGGTAATATATAGCCATTAAAAGAGCCGCTGCCTGGTAATCAGGAACTATGCCTTCTACATATCCATTTATAAAATATTCAATTTCCTGTCTTGTAAACTCTCCACCTCTTTTTTTCTTATCAATAATATCATACATTCCCATAAATTTATCTCCTTAAAATATTATTTTATATTTAATGCACCAAAACCTTCTGGTAATAAATCCTTAAGCAACATCTCCCTATACTCATTTTCTGATTTAACAAGAATTATCTTAAAAGTTACAGGGTCACAAAATTCCATCATTACCTGTCTGCATACACCACATGGAGGACAGAAATCTCTTAATTCTTCCGAAGCACCACCTGCTATAGCTATACATTCAAACTCCCTGCTTCCTTCACTTACTGCCTTAAAAAACGCTGTCCTCTCTGCACAATTAGTAGGTGAAAATGCAGCATTTTCTATATTACATCCTGTAAATAAATTCCCTTTTTTATCTCTAAGACAGGCTCCAACTTTAAAACCTGAATAAGGAGAATAAGAATAATTTCTAGCATCTATAGCCATTTTTATTATTTTATTATAATCATTATTTTTATCCATTTACAATAATACCCTTTTTTAAATTATTTTACCATTTATGTATATTTTTCACAATAATTATCAAAAATTATATATAGTAATAAATAATTAATAATTATTCCCTTTAAACAATCACAATTTCATATTATAATAGTAAGTAATTGGTATATTTAATTTTAGATGTATTTACAAACTTTATATAATACATCTCTTTTATGGAGGTATATATGAAACTTTTAAGCGTAACTATTCCATGTTACAATTCTGCTGAATACATGGAAAATGCAATAAAGTCTGCAATTGCAGGAGGAGAAGACATAGAAATACTTGTTGTTAATGATGGTTCAAATGACAATACCGCAGATATTGCTGATGAATATAGCAAACGGTATCCTGGTATAGTACGTGCTATCCATAAGAAAAACGGAGGACATGGTTCTGCTGTCAATACAGGAATTGCAAATGCTAAAGGATTATACTTCAAAGTTCTTGATAGTGATGACTGGTTTGATGAAGACAGCCTTTTAAAAGTAATGGATTTTTTACGTAAAGTAGTAACAGACTCAATACCGCTTGATATGCTTATATGTAATTATGTTTACGAAAAACCAAGCATCAATAAACAAAAAGTTATTTCATATAATAGTGCTATACCTAAAGATAAGTTTATTACATGGAATAATGTAAAACACTTCCGTATGAGCCAGAACCTTATTATGCATTCTCTTATATACAGAACAAAACTTTTAAGAGAGTGCAGATTAAAACTTCCAGAACACACATTTTATGTAGACAATATTTATGCATATAAACCATTGCCATATGTTAAGTGTATGTATTATATGGATACTAACTTGTACCGTTACTATATAGGCAGAAGTGACCAGTCTGTTAATGAAGTTGTTATGACAAAACGTATTGACCAGCAGATAAAAGTAACCAAACTTATGATTGACTGCCACAATCCTTTAAAGATTAAAAATAAAAAACTTCGTAATTACATGATTAAATATCTGGCAATGATGATGATTGTAAGTTCTGCTCTTTTAGTAAATGAAGGTTCTCCAGAAAATCTACAAAAGAGAGAAAACCTTTGGAAATACCTAAAAGAAAACAATCTGACCGTATATAAAAATATAACAAGAAGAAAGTTAGGATATCCTATGCAGTTTTCTAGTAAAACAGGACGTAAAATAATTGTATGGGGATATATGTTTTTCAACCGTATTTATGGATTTAATTAGATAATGTACAAATTATCAAAGGGGGATAAAATGGAACAGTTAATGTACTACGACGAGGAAGAAGAGTGGAACAAAGCGCTTCTTTTATACAATGCTGCGCTTAAAGAATTTTCAACTAAACTTGAAATTCTAAATAATGAGTTTAAACTTGCACACCAGTATAATCCAATAGAACACATTACTTCCCGTCTTAAGTCAGCACAAAGTATTGCAAGAAAAATGCGTATCAAACAAAAAGAACTTACTGTAGAGAATATTATACGTTATATTAATGATGTTGCAGGTATAAGGATTATTTGCACTTTTACATCTGATATATACAGGATTGCGGATGCTATTACTAACCAGAACGATGTAACAACCTTAAAAATAAAGGATTATATTGCCCATCCAAAACCTAATGGTTATACTAGTTACCATATGATTGTTTCTGTTCCTATTTTCTTATCTAATGATGTTATTGATACAAAAGTAGAAATACAAATACGGACAATCGCTATGGATTTCTGGGCAAGTCTTGAACATAAAATATATTATAAATTTGAAGGCAAAGCCCCAGAAGGAATAAGGGAAGAACTACGGGAATGTGCAAATATTATATCATTTCTTGACCAGAAAATGTTGTCAATCAATGAAAGTGTTAAAAACTACCATAAAGATTTTAATGGTGGAGATGTAGTAAATAATGATATTGATTCAATTTCAAATACTTTAAAACCTCTTTATGGTTCTATATACACTGATTAGAATTAAGAATAATTTAAAAAATCTCTGTAATAAAAATAAACACCAGCAAAAATTTATATAATTCTTACTGGTGTTTTTTCTTTACTCTTCTTTTCTTTCCTTCATCTTAATTATTCCAATATTCTGTTTTGCTTCATTAAGTGCCTGCTGCTCTTCTTCTGATAATACAACAAATGTTTCACCATTTACTACTTCTTTTGAATAAGTATAACAGCCTTCCCGTGAACTATGCATAGAATTTAATATAAAACCATTATTTTCTGCTGTAAGCAGAACCAATACAAAACTTAATTTTCCACCAATCTCTTGAAACGCATCATATTTTACAAGTGCAACTTTCTGGTAAGTAGTTGCCAGCTGGGTATTTATAGCATTTATTTTGCTATTTATATCAGAGACTTCTGCTTGTAATGTATCTATAACAGAAAACTTATCTAATATTGCCTTTTCAAGATTCTTACCATCTTCTCCATTCATAAACTGGTTATATCTGACACGTACATTGTGGCTTTTTACCATAGATACAATTAATAATATAAAAAGTAATATTATAACTGCTGCCATCCCTATAACCACATATCCAATATCTAAACCAATTAAATTAAATAATTCCATATATACTTACTCCAACCTTTCAATATATTAATTAATATTAGACATAATGTCGATTAATCTTTCAAACTCTTCTGGTGAATAATATTCTATTTCTATTTTTCCCTTTCCATCATTTTTATGGCTGATATTAACTTTTGTCCCCATTACAAGTTTAAGCTTTTCTTCATATTGTTTAAATATAAGCCTTTCTTGTTGTGTTTCAATTTTCTCTTCTTTTTTCGGTACAATTTCTTTACTGTTAATTAACTTAACTAAACGTTCAGTCTCCCGTACACTTAATTTCTCATCAAATATTTTTACTGCAGCATTATATTGTTCATCTACATCTTCTATAGCAAGCAATGCCCTGGCATGACCACTTTTTATTTTATCTTCTATTATCATATTCCTGACTCTTTCATCAAGTTTTAAAAGACGCAATGAATTTGTAATAGTAACCCTGCTTTTTGATACTTTTTCGGCTATTTCATCTTGTTTAAGATTATACTCTTCAATTAACCTGTTAAAAGCCTCTGCTTCTTCAATAGGATTAAGGTCTTCACGCTGTAAATTTTCAATTAAAGCAATTTCTATAATTTGCTGGCTGTTATATTCTTTAACTATTACAGGTATATTCTTCAGGCCCGCTATTCTTGCTGCTCTCCATCTTCTTTCACCTGCAATTATACTATAAAAATCTTCTTTACTTTTTTGTACTATTAATGGTTCAATAAGACCATGTTGCCTTATTGATTCAGCAAGTTCTTGTAAAGAATCTTCATCAAAAAATTTTCTTGGCTGTGTAGCATTGGGTTCTATTTTATTTATATCTATTGTATCAACTTCTTTTATTATTTCTTTAACTACTTCTTTTACTTGTTCTGTTTTATTTGCATCAGAATCATCTTTTGCACTTTTCTCTGTTTCAGGAATTAATGCATCAAGACCTTTACCCAATCCTCTCTTTGACATTTTTATTCATTTCCCCTTTCAATAACCTCTTCTGCTAGTGCCCTGTAACCTTCTGCGCCTGAAGACTTTGGCTCATAGATATTTATTGGCAATCCATGGCTTGGTGCTTCTGCAAGTCTTACATTTCTTGGTATAATACTTTTATAGATATTTTGATGAAGGTTATCTTTGACATTCTCAACTACCTGTAAGGACAGGCAAGTTCTTGCATCATACATTGTAAATACTACACCCTCTATTTCTAAATCTGGATTTAGTCTCTTTTTAACCAGTTCTATTGTATACATAAGCTCACTCAGACCTTCAAGAGCATAATATTCACATTGGATAGGAACTAATACTGTATCAGCTGTTGTCATAGCATTAACAGTAAGAGTATTTAATGAAGGAGGACAATCAATAAGAATAAAATCATATTGCTCTCTTATCTTATCTACTTGGTTCTTTAAAATATATTCTCTGTTATTTTTACCAATAAGCTCAACTTCTACTCCTACAAGACCTCTTTCGGATGGAACTACTGATAATCTTTCAACCACTGATGGAGTAATGGCCTCATTAATTCCTATTTCTTGCAAAAGAATCTGATAACTTGTATGTTCAATATTTAACTTATTAATTCCAAGCCCACTTGTAGTATTTCCTTGGGGATCCATATCAATAACCAATACATTTTTCCCCTTTTCAGCTAAACATGCCGATAAATTAATGGCCGTTGTTGTTTTTCCAACGCCTCCTTTTTGGTTAGATATCGCTATTACTCTACTCATATCTTTTATCCTTTCACAATGTTTCACGTGAAACATATTTTAAAATTTAAAAAATAAATGTTTCACGTGAAACATTTATTTAATATAGTAATTCACTTATTTAATTATAGCACTATAGACGTCAGGCTTCCATAACAATTTTATTAATTTTATTATAAAAAATGGAAACCTATAAAGAATTTCTCTTAGGCTTTCCTGCCTGTCTTGGATAAGCCTTATTTGTAGTTTTAACTTTTTCAAAAACAACAAATTTTCTTGAAATATCTGTCCCTGGCAAATCAAAACTATATAATTTATCAAAACTACATCCAAGCTTTTTTTGTGCATTAACAGACAATCCTATCTCCTCTTCTGCTTTTTCCGATTTATAAGAAATAAATTTTCCTCCAGTCTTCAAAAAAGGTATACAATATTCTAATAAAACAGGCAGGGCAGCAACAGCCCTTGAAACACAATAATCGTATTTTTCCCTGTATACACTATTATGTCCCAAATCTTCTGCACGGCTATGGACTGTCTCTATATTATCAAGCTTACACTCTTCCATTACATTGTTAAGAAAATTTATTCTTTTATTTAAAGAATCCATTAATGTAAACTGTGTATCATTATAAATAATTGCTAATGGTATTCCTGGAAATCCTGCACCTGTACCTATATCTATTACTCTCCCACTGCTTATGTCAATATAATTCTTTATTGCAAGACTGTCTATAAAGTGTTTTAGCACTACATCTTTTTCTTCAGTTATAGATGTAAGATTCATTACTTTATTTGTTTCAATAAGTAAATTATAATATATCTGGAATTTTCCAAGCTGTATGTCAGTTAAATTTATTCCAATTTCTAAAGCAGCATTATATAATAACTCTTTCAATCTAATCTCCTCATTTTCTAATTTTTTTCAAGATATACAAGTAACACAGAAATATCAGCTGGAGATACACCAGATATTCTTGATGCCTGTCCTACCGATGCAGGCCGGAATTCTTTAAGCTTCTGTAAAGCTTCTATCCTTAAACTATATACATAATCATAGTTTATATTATCTGGAATTTTCTTGTCTTCAAGTTTTTTAAACTGTTCAACCTGCCTTAACTGTCTTTCAATGTATCCTTCATATTTTACAGCAATATTTACTTGCTCTGTTACATCTTCAGGAAGTTTTGGCCTGTCTGTATCTATAAGCTTAAGTTTCTCATATGATAATTCTGGCCTTTTTATTAATTCTGCCATAGTTACACCAGACTGCAATAACGTACTTCCATTTTCTTCTAATAATCT
Source organism: uncultured Lachnospiraceae bacterium (assembly GCA_948794795.1). Classification (GTDB taxonomy): domain Bacteria; phylum Bacillota; class Clostridia; order Lachnospirales; family Lachnospiraceae; genus Butyribacter. The sequence goes on from CAQGLR010000010.1 coordinate 83,038, forward strand.
TTGTACATCTTCCCTTGCACCTATATTTACACTTTTAATTCTTTCTATTTCATTTTCTATAAGTTTTTCTTTTTCTATAAGTTTATTATATCTTTCATTATCAATAAGCCCTATTTTATATCCAATTCCTGTAAGCCGTAAATCTGCATTGTCCTGTCTTAAAAGAAGCCTGTACTCTGCTCTCGATGTCATCATCCGGTATGGTTCATTTGTACCTTTTGTTATAAGGTCATCTATAAGTACCCCTATATAAGCTTGTGACCTGTCCAGTATTACAGGTTCTTTACCAAGAATTTTCATAGCAGCATTAATTCCTGCTATTATTCCTTGTGCTGCTGCTTCTTCATACCCTGAACTTCCATTTGACTGTCCTGCACTATAAAAACCATTAATATTTTTAAACTCAAGAGTAGCTTTTAATTGTACAGGATTAATACAGTCATATTCTATAGCATACGCATTTCTTACTATTGTAGCATTTTCAAGACCTGGTACAGAATGGTACATTTTATACTGCACATCTTCTGGCAGAGAACTAGACATCCCACCTACATACATTTCATTTGTATAATTTCCTTCTGGCTCAATAAAAACCTGATGTCTTTCTTTATCAGCAAACCTTACTACTTTATCTTCAATCGAAGGACAGTATCTTGGGCCTGTACCCTTAATATTTCCAGAATATAAAGGTGACCTGTCTATATTTTCCATTATTATTTTATGTGTTTCATCATTAGTATAGGTAAGCCAGCACGAAACCTGCTGCCGCTCAAGCTCTTCAGATGTATTTGTAAATGAAAATGGTACAATCTTATTGTCACCTTTTTGTTCTGACATTTTTGAAAAATCAATAGTCCTTTTATCTACTCTTGCTGGTGTTCCAGTTTTAAACCTCCTTACATCTATTCCAAGTTTTATAAGACAGTTAGTCAGGTTATTTGCTGCTGCAAGACCATTTGGTCCAGTATACTGGCTTACATCACCATATATACATCTTGCATTAAGATAAGTTCCTGTACACATAATTGCTGCATGGCATGGATAAATTGCATCTGAAACAGTACGTACACCTGTAACCTTTCCATCTTCCACCAATACTTCAGACACTTCACCTTGTTTAATAACAAGATTATCTGTATTTTCTAGAACATTCCGCATGGCCCTGCTGTAATCTTTTTTATCTGCCTGTGCCCTAAGTGAGTGTACTGCTGGACCTTTTGACATATTAAGCATTTTCGTCTGTATAAAAGTCTTGTCAATATTTTTTCCCATCTCACCACCTAGTGCATCTACTTCACGCACAAGATGTCCTTTTGAACTTCCACCAATATTAGGATTACATGGCATCATTGCAATACTGTCAATACTAACAGTAAAAATTAATGTTTTTAACCCAAGTCTCGCGGCTGCAAGAGCCGCTTCACAACCTGCATGTCCTGCACCAATAACAACAACATCATATTCTTCGTATGTATAAGACATACCTCTAACCTCCACATCAAAGCGGATATCTGCAATCCGCAAATACATATATGCACTTTTCTACTTGTCCACTTACGCATCAGCCTCATTGACACATTCCATCTTATTTTCCCATACAAAAATCATTAAATATCTTATTTACTAAATCTTCTGAAGCTGTTTCTCCATTTATTAATCCAAGCTTTTTATATGCATCCATCATATCAATAGTAACAAAATCTTCCGGCAAGCCGGCATTAATAGTATCCTTTGCTTTCATAAGACTTTCCAATGAATCTTTTACAGCTTTTTTATGGCGTATATTAGTTAAATATACCTGGTCATTAAATGAAATCTCACCATGTAAAAATGAATCTTTAATATACTTGCTTAACTGTTCAAGCCCGGATTTTGTTTTATTTGAAAATTCAATACATTCCCATCCAAGCCTTTCTTTTATCTCTTCTTCTGTTAATTTTACATCAAGGTCCGATTTATTAAGTAAAACAACACCTGTTTTATTTTTAAGCAGCCCTATTATCTGGTTATCTGACTCATCCATAGGTACACTTGAATCTGCAACATAAATTACAAAATCTGAATCTTCAAGATAATTAATTGCCTTTCCAACTCCTATATTTTCAACTAAATCATTAGTCTCGTGTATTCCAGCAGTATCAACTAAATTCAAGATAATATTGCCCAGATACACTTTTTCTTCTATTATATCCCTGGTAGTTCCTGCTATATCTGTAACTATTGCCCTTTCTTCATCTAACAGAAGATTCATTAGAGAAGATTTGCCAGCATTTGGCTTTCCAACTATTACTGTATTAATTCCCTCTGACTTCATCCTTCCATCATCAAAGCGTCCAATAAGCCCTGTTAACTTATTTATCTCCTCTTCCACATCTTTTAAAATATCATCTCTATATAAATCTAAATCATAATGCTCAGGGTCATCAAGTGCTGCTTCAATTAACCCTAGGTTATGAAGTATTTCCTGTCTTATTTCTTCAATATAACCTGACACACTTCCCTCAAGCTGTTTAACTGCACTATTTAAAGCAAATTCACTTTCTGAAGATATTATTTTCATAACAGCTTCAGCTTGTGATAAATCAATTCTCCCATTTAAAAATGCTCTTTTTGTAAATTCTCCAGGAGCAGCAAGTTTTGCACCATTTTCCAATAATAGTTCTAATATTTTCTGGACTACAAAAGAACCTCCATGTGAATCAATCTCTATTACATCTTCTTTTGTATAACTATTTGGTGCTTTCATTAATAATACTATAACTTCATCTATAATACTATATCCGTCTACTATATAACCATAACTTATGGTATGTGATGTCTTTTTTATAAAGTAGTCTGGATTCCACAAAATATCTTCTGACACTTTTCCATTTTTTTTATCAATATACTTTTTAGTCCGGAAAATTCTCCCAGTTATTTCTAAAGCTTTATTTCCGCTTACACGTATTATTCCAATTCCACCACCCATTCCACTTGCAATTCCTGCAATAGTATTATTATCCTGCATAATAACCCCCATGCCGCTTATGCGGTCCAAATAATAATAAAAACACTCTTTCTACATTTCTAAAAAAATATTATAAGTACCAAAAAGGGACTGTAACCAGCCCCTTTCCATTATTCACTCTCTTCTGTAACTGTTGTTTTATATGGTTCACCGTTTGGATTCTCTTCACGCCTGTTATTATAATTCTTCTTATTATAATAATCATTATTTCTTTTACGGTAATTTCCTTTTCCATTATATGTCTTATTATTACCATATGAATATCTTCCCCTGCGCTCATATCCTGTGTCAACGCCAGGCTTTAACGTAATAACCACTTTACGGTATGGTTCTTCACCTTCACTATGTGTTTCAACATACTTGTCCTTTTGTAAAGCAGAATGTATAATCCTTCTTTCATAAGGATTCATAGGTTCAAGATAAACTGGACGGTGTATCCTCTTAACTTTATGTGCAAGATTTCTTGCAAGATTTTCAAGTGTTTCTTTTCTTCTTTCACGGTAATTCTCTGTATCAATCTTAACTTTAATATAACTATCTGTATTTTTATTAATTACAAGACTTAAAAGATACTGTAATGAATCAAGTGTTATACCTCTTTTACCTATAAGAATACCCATTTCTCCGCCACTGAGGTCTACATTCATCTGGTTCTCTATTTCATTATAATCCAACTGGATATTTACCTTAATATCCATTGCATCAAAAACTTTATTTAAAAAACTAGTGGCAGTATCCTTTATATCAAACTTTACTTTTACACGTATTTTTGCAGGTTTACTAAAAAGACCAAGTATCCCTGTACTTTCCTTTTCTATAACTTCATATTCAACTTTATCACTTGTGGTTTCAAGCTGGACTAGCGCATTAGTTAAAGCTTCATCAACTGTTTTTGCTGTAAATTCCTTCCACTCAGACATAATCTCCTCCATTCTGCCTTCCAAAAACAAAATATCTAATCTTTTTCCACTTATTTCTTATCATTTGAATCCCTTGCCATCATATTTGCATATGAAGCAATACTTCCTTCTTTATATTTATTATTTTTGTTTGTTTTATAATTACTTTTACTATTTTTTACGCTATTAACATTTTTACTAAATCCGCTTTCTGCTTTTTTACCATCATCCGTATTTGTGCTAATTGTACTTGTCCTTTTCTTAGCAATTTCCTGCATTGCAACACTAGGGTCAATACCCATTTTTTCATAACGTTTTTTCGCTTTTTCTACATTCTTTTCAATTTCTGCATCCATATCCATACGGTTAAAATAAATATTTATTCCTAATGACTGGAAAATCCTGAACACATTACCTGCAACCCAGTATATTCCAACACCTATAGGGAACATAAAACACATAAGACCAGATATAAATGGCATTACATTATTCATCATTTTCATTGATGCCATTGTAGGATTATTAGGGTCCATAGACTGTGAATTACCTGCCATACTTATTTTCATACTTAAAATCTGGGTTATAACAGAAAGTATAGGTATAATAATACTTATGCTTTTAATTCCAGGAGTATCAGCAATATTTAAACCTAAAAATGAATTAATGTGTCTTGACTCATCTGCGACAGACATAATTATGCTTTCCAAAGCAGGACACTTATCTACAAGCAAGTCCCATGCAGATGTATTAAACTGTCCAAGTACATCCACAAAATAACCTATTTTATCACTTTCTTTAGCAGCCTGGACTGCATCAGTAATAACATATGTCTTAGCTGTAACCATATTAGAAAGTTCTTCAACTGTAACACCAGCTGCCTGTATCTTTTCTGCCAGTTCATTATAAATATCATACACCTGTGGTACATATGCGGGAATATTATAAATAACACGGTATAACGCAAATAAAATTGGAAAAGTTATCAACATTGGCAGACAGCCACTTGCAGGGCTGACACCATATTTCTGGTAAACAGCCTGGGTTTCTAATGACATCTTCTGTTGTGATGCCTGGTCTTTCTTATTTTTATATTTCTTCTGTATTTCCTGTATTTCAGGATTCATAATAGCAGACATTTTTGAAAACTTCTGCTGTTTAATCTGCATCGGAAGCATTAATGCATTTACTATAAAAGTAAAAAGTATAATACATATACCTGTATTCTCAATTCCAAAATTTGATAAAAGTGAATATAATGCCTCTAAAATATATCCAAGCAATTTCGCAATTGGCCCTAATATTGCACCTTGGTATGCTGTCAAAATCACATTCATAACTTAAAGTCCTCCTGCACCATCCAAAAGCAACAGTTATGGCACTGGGTCATAACCGCCTTTGGCAAAAGGGTGACATCTTAAAATACGCTTTACAGCTAAAAAACTCCCCTTGAAAAAACCATACTTCTCCAATGCTTCTATTGCATACTGGGAACAAGTAGGTGTATAAATACACGTAGGTCTTCCTTTTAAGGGAGATAAAAATTTCTGATATAAATTTATAACTAATATCACAGTTTTTTTCATAATTACCTTATCTCTTTACAATCTTATGGATTCTGCCTAAATGCAGAAGTGCGCTTTCAATATCTTGGTACTTCTTATCTTTAGCTGTATTCCTAGCCACTATAACAATGTCATAACCCATGGCAAACTGTTTTTCATTCAATCTGATACTTTCTCTTATTAACCTGGTTACTCTATGCCTTATAACACTATTTCCAACTTTCTTGCTTACAGTAATTCCAAATCTATTCACCCGTAGCTGGTTCTCCAATATATACATAACCAGATACTTATTAGCATAGGACTTACCATTGTGATACACATTCAAAAAACTATAATTTTTTTTAATCGATAAAAACACTGTAATCCCTCTATTGCTAAAGCAAAACTTTACTATAGAAGAAAAGGCCACATAACTGCGACCTATGCGGATAACTTATGTCTTCCTTTTGCTCTCCTGTTTGATAATACTTTTCTGCCATTAGCTGTATGCATTCTCTTTCTAAATCCATGAACCCTCTTTCTGGATTTTTTCTTAGGCTGGAATGTCATCTTCATTTTAAAACACCTCCTTTAATTTTTCAAATACGCAAAATCACGTGTATCTCATATTATATTAGCAAAAACTCATTTCGTCAAGTATATTATTGCCTAAAAAGGAAAACTTTTTAAAATAAATTCAAAAATAATGTGGATAATATACATATATTTTATCAACAATAATATCCACATATCTAAATTGTGGATATTATTAAATCAACAATTGTTAATTTGTAAAATTATACATAAAATAGGAAGAAACTAATCTGATTTTTTTTATCCATAATATTCACTTTTCAAAAATCCACAAAATTTTTATAAGACATGAATCTTTATTAGATTTAATGTTTATAAGTATCTACTTTTGTAGACATGTTAGTGTTTGTAATGAAGTTATAAACAAATTGTGCACAAATTGTGGATAACTTCTTTATTATTTTTATAACTTTCCACAGTTATCCACAAAGTTATCCACATTATCCACTTTTTTAGCGTAATTACGATATTTTTTGTACTTTTCCACAATAAGAAAAGTTATCCACAAAAATTGTGGATTTACTGTTGATAAATACTTACTTTTGTTTATTTCTATGTTTTCCGGCTTATCCACAATGTTTTATTATATTTTATCCACATTATCCACTGTTATTAACTATTTAACTTGTATTTTCCTATCATTTGATATAAAATATGTATATGATGTGCTACTTTCGCCTATTACAGGCTTTTACTTACTTTTAAGATATTTTTAGACTGGGAAACGAGAGGTATAATACTTTGGAAAACGAACTGTATCAGAGGTGGGAAGAAATACTAGAACATATGAAGGTCAGCTTCGATATTACAGATGTTTCGTATCGTACTTTCATAAAAATATTAAGTATATACTCAGTAGAAGGCAATACTCTTACTATATTAATAGATGATATTAATATTGGAAACAGTAAATCTTTTATTGAAAAAAAATATAACAGGTTTTTGTCAGTAGCCATAGAAGAAATTACTGGCATACATTATGATATTTGCTATCTTTCACTGACTGCTTTGGATGCACAAAATAATAACCAGGTTAATGAAAAGGATTTTAAAAAAGTACGCCTTAATCCATCTATTAATCCAAATTATACTTTTGATACATTTATTGTAGGTGACAATAATGACTATGCGCACGCTGCATCCCTTAAAGTAGCAGAAGAACCAGGAGATACTTATAACCCGTTGTTTATATATGGCGGTCCAGGACTTGGTAAAACACACCTTATGCATGCTATTGCAAACTATATACTTGAAAATGACAAAAGTAAAAAAGTTATATATGTAACAAGTGAAACATTTACAAATGAAATTGTAGATGCAGTACGTGACAGCAAGAATGAACATTCGACAGCACGTCAGGAATTCCGTAATAAATATAGAAATGTTGATGTACTTTTAATAGATGATATACAATTTATTATAGGAAAGGAATCTACACAGCTTGAATTTTTCCATACATTTAACCATTTGTATGAATCACAAAAGCAGATAATCATTTCTAGTGACAAACATCCTTCAACTATGACTATGCTTGAAGAAAGGCTACGTTCACGTTTTGAAATGGGACTTACAGTAGATGTAAAACCTCCAACATATGAAACACGTATGGCAATATTGCGCAAAAAATTATCAGAAGAAAACATAATACTGGATGACAATATACTTGATTATATTGCAAGCAATATTGTTTCTAACATAAGGGAACTGCAAGGTGCAATAAACAAGGTAATTTCATTTTCTAATCTATGTGATAAAGAAATTACCATGGAACTTGCCAAAGAAGCACTTGCAGATATGATTAACCCTAACATGAAGAGAGAAATTACTGTTGAGTATATTGCTGAAACTGTAGCAGACCATTTTGGAATTACTGTAAAAGATTTATTATCATCCAAACGTAATTCCAATATTGTTTTTCCACGCCATATATGTATGTATTTATGCCGTGAACTTACAGGAAATGCTCTTGCAGAAATAGGCAGCAAACTTGGCAACAGACACCACTCAACTATTCTTCACAGCATTGAATTAATAGAGAAGAAACTTAAAAGCGGGGATAATAATGAAGAGTTAAAAAAGACAATCGATGTTCTTAACAAAAAAATAAATCCACAATGATGTTAATTTAAAATAAACAAATAAACATTTTTTGAGGAAAAAACTCTTTTTCCGGGATTTGGAATAAATTTACAATGTTTATAAATACAGGTTTTTCAACAGCTTTCAAAAAGTTATAAAGTATGTTATTAAATCTGGGTTTTTACCTGGTTCCTAAGGCTTAAAGCACTTTTCAACTTTTCAACAGTCCCTACTGCGGCTGCTACTGTAATTTTTTATATTTTTTTATATTATTTTTACTAAAGACACTTGAAAGGAGTTATACACAATGAATATAATATGTGACAAATCAAAACTGCTTGAAGGAATAAATATCGTTTTAAAAGCAGTACCAAGCAAGTCTACAATGGAAATACTTGATTGTATTGTAATTGAAGTAAAAGAAAATATAATTAAACTTATAGCTAATGACCTCGAAATAGGAATTGAAACAACTATTGAGGGTGAAATAACTGAAGAAGGTGCAGTTGCTGTCAATGCCAAAGTTTTTTCAGAAATTATACGTAAACTTCCTTCTGAAAAAATAAATATTAATATAAATGAAAATTATATAATGAATATAAGCTGTGGTAAAGCTAAATTTAATATTCCAGCTAAATCTGCAGAAGAGTTTCCATTCCTTCCACAGATATATAAGGAAAACAAAATTGTAATATCACAATTTACATTAAAAGAAATAATAAGACAGACAGTATTTTCTATTTCTGATAATGAAAATACAAAAGTTATGACAGGAGAACTTTTTGAAATACATGGTTCAGGATTAAAAGTTGTCTCTCTTGACGGACACCGTATCTCTATAAGAAATGTTATACTTAAGGAAACATATGGGGATGTAAGTGTTATTATACCAGGTAAGACATTGAATGAAATTGTTAAAATACTGGCAGGAGGAAGAGACGATGAAGTAAATATATTCTTTACAGATAAACATGTCCTTTTTGAATTTGATAATACTATTGTTTTATCAAGACTTATAGAAGGGGAATATTATAAAATTGATAAAATGCTTTCAAGTGATTATGAAACAAAAGTAACCGTAAATAAAAGGGAAATGCTTGATTGTATTGACAGGACGACATTATTAATTAAAGAATCAGAGAAAAAACCTGTAATAGTTGATGTAAAGGATAACAGTATAGGGTTTGCAATGAATTCTTCAATAGGTTCAATGGATGAGGAAATTGATGCAGTAAAAGAAGGAAAAGATATACTTATTGGTTTCAACCCAAGGTTCCTTATGGATGCATTAAGGGTAATTGATGAGGAAGAAATTACTATGTACATGATAAATCCTAAAGCACCATGTTTTATAAGGGATAAAGATGAAACTTATATTTATCTGATACTTCCTGTTAATTTTAATGTATAAATAATTATGGAGGTTATTATTTATGAAAACTATACAAATCCATGACAGTTATATAAAACTGGGACAGGCGCTAAAGCTGTCTGGCCTTGTTTCATCAGGTATTGAAGCTAAAATATTAGTCCAGGATGGGGAAGTGGAAGTTAATGGTGAAACAGATACAAGAAGAGGCAGGAAACTTTACCCAGGTGATGTTTTTGAATATAATGGACAGAAGGTTTCTGTTACAGGAGAATAGAATTTATGGAAATTAATTCTATTGAAGTTGGTAATTTCAGGAATTATGACAGTGCCAAATTAGAATTTCATAGCCATACAAATATACTTTATGGTGATAATGCCCAAGGTAAAACAAATATTCTTGAAGCAATTTTTGTATGTGGTACAACTAAATCACATAAAGGCTGTAAGGATAAAGAACTTATAAAGCTTGGAAATAACGAGGCGCATATCCGTATGTCTATTAGTAAAAAGGCAGTTCCCCATAAAATAGATATACATTTGCGCCAGAATAAGGCAAAAGGAATTGCGATTGATGGCATACCTATAAAACGCTCAAGTGAACTTCTTGGACTTATAAATATTATATTTTTTTCACCTGAAGATTTAAAGATAGTGAAAAACGGGCCATCAGAAAGAAGAAGGTTTATTAACCTTGAGCTTTCACAATTAGATAAAGTTTATTTGTATGAGCTAGGAGAATATAATAAAGCCCTTATGCAGAGAAATAAACTGTTGAAACAGATTTATTCTACACCATCACTGTCAAAAACATTGGATGTCTGGGATGATAAACTTGTTGAATATGGTTCAAAAATCATTTCTTCCCGGGAAAAGTTTATAGAAAAACTGTCAGGCATTGCAATGAGAGTAAGTGAAAACCTTACAGGAAACAGAGAACATCTGGAACTTGTATATGAGCCTGATGTTACAACAGATTTTTATTCACATAATTTAAAAAAGGCAAGGGAAAAAGATTTACACTTTTTATCTACAAGTGTAGGCCCCCACAGGGATGATTTATGTTTTATTAATAAAGACATAGATATCAGGAAATATGGGTCACAGGGACAACAAAGGACTTGTGCTTTAGCTTTGAAACTGGCAGAAATAGAACTTGTAAAAGAGATGACAAATGATACCCCTGTACTTTTATTAGATGATGTGTTGTCTGAACTGGACAGAAACAGGCAAAACTATTTATTAGACAGTATTGATAATATACAAACAATAATAACATGTACAGGTTTGGAAGAATTTATTGATGGAAGGTTTTCTTTAGATAAAGTTTTCTGTATATCAGATGGTACTGTTATTCTTGAAAAATAATACAGGTCTGTATACGCACGTCCAGGCTTGTATTTTGTAAAGGCGTGCGGGAAATGAGAGGTAATTATGGGAACAGAAGTTAATGGCGGATATGGAGCTGACCAGATACAGATTCTTAAAGGCCTGGAAGCAGTACGTAAAAGGCCAGGCATGTATATTGGAAGTACCTCCTCCCGTGGACTTCATCATCTTGTGTATGAAATTGTAGATAATTCTGTAGATGAAGCTTTAGCAGGTTATTGTACAGAGATAGAAGTTATTATTAATGAGGGTAATTCTATCTGTGTAGTTGACAATGGGCGTGGTATTCCTGTAGGGATAAACCAAAAAGCGGGTAAGTCCGCTGTAGAAGTTGTATTTACAATACTTCATGCAGGCGGGAAATTTGGAGGCGGAGGATATAAGGTTTCAGGAGGTCTCCATGGAGTAGGTGCATCTGTAGTTAATGCACTTTCTGAATGGCTTGAAGTAACAGTTCATATGGATGGAAAGAAATATAACCAGAGGTATGAACGTGGAAAGGTAATGTATCCGCTTAAAGAAATAGGTGAAACTACAAAAACAGGAACTGAAGTAGTATTTCTGCCAGATAAAGAGATTTTTGAGGAAACAGTATTTGATTTTGAAATTTTAAGGGAACGTTTACGGGAAATAGCTTTTCTTACAAAAGGACTTAAGATAACTCTTATTGATAAAAGACAGGAAAAGCCTAAAATACGTACATTCCATTATGAAGGCGGGATTAAGGAATATGTTGAATATCTTAATAAGAGCCAGAATCCTTTGTATGAAGAAGTTATTTATTGTGAAGGCCAGAGAAATGATATTTATGTAGAAGTTGCAATGCAGCATAATGATTCCTATCAGGACAGCACATACAGTTTTGTTAATAATATTATAACTCCTGAAGGTGGCACACATCTTGCTGGTTTTAAAAATGCACTTACAAAAACTTTTAATGATTATGCAAGAAAGAATAAACTTTTAAAAGAAAATGAACCTAACCTTTCAGGTGAAGATATAAGGGAAGGAATTGCTGCTATTATAAGCATAAAGATAAGTGAGCCACAGTTTGAGGGCCAGACAAAGCAGAAACTTGGTAATAGTGAGGCGAGAAGTGCTGTTGATTCTGTAGTAACAGAACAGATGACTTATTTTCTTGAGCAGAATCCTGGTATAGCAAGGGTAATTTGTGACAAGGCTATACTTGCACAGCGTGCAAGGGATGCTGCACGTAAAGCAAGAGACCTTACAAGACGTAAAACTGCGCTTGACAGGACAGCACTTCCAGGCAAACTGGCAGATTGTAGTGATAAAGACCCTAAGAATTGTGAGATATATATAGTTGAAGGTGATTCTGCAGGAGGAAGTGCCAAGACAGCAAGAAACAGGGCAACACAGGCAATACTTCCGCTAAGGGGAAAAATTCTGAATGTAGAAAAATCACGCCTTGACAAAATTCTTGTAAATAATGAGATAAAGGCTATGATTACTGCTTTTGGTACAGGTATTGGTGATGATTTTGATATATCTAAATTACGTTATAATAAGATTGTTATTATGACTGATGCTGATGTAGATGGGGCACATATAGCTACGCTGATGCTTACATTTTTATACAGGTTTATGCCTGAGCTTATACGCCAGGGGCATGTTTATCTTGCTCAGCCTCCATTATATAAAATTGAAAAAAATAAAACAGTAAGGTATGCTTATGATGATAATGAGTTAAACCAGATACTTACAGAAATTGGACGTGATAGTAATAATAAAATACAGCGTTATAAAGGACTTGGAGAGATGGATGCTGACCAGTTGTGGGAAACTACTATGGATCCTGAAAAAAGAATACTTCTGCGTGTAAATGTAGACAGGAATTCTGAAACGGAGATAGATGTAGTGTTTAATACGCTTATGGGTGATAAAGTGGAGCCAAGGCGTGAATTTATTGAAGCTAACGCAAAGTTTGTAAAAAATCTGGATATATAATAATACAGAATATGTGTAGAATTAAGACAGACTGGAAAATGAATCTAAGGCTGCAGGAAGCAGCTTAAGATATCATTATTAGAGTGCCAGATAAATAAGGCATGGGGGAATAATATGGATGAAAATATATTTGACAAAATCAGTGAAGTTGATTTAAAAAAGACTATGGAAGAATCATACATAGATTATGCTATGTCTGTTATAGCTTCAAGAGCCCTTCCTGATGTAAGGGATGGCCTTAAGCCTGTACAAAGGCGTATTATGTATGCAATGATTGAACTTAATAACGGGCCTGATAAGCCACACCGTAAATGTGCACGTATTGTGGGTGATACAATGGGTAAATACCATCCACATGGTGATAGTTCTATTTATGGTGCACTGGTAAATCTTGCCCAGGAATGGTCAACGCGTTATCCTCTGGTAGACGGGCATGGTAATTTTGGTTCTATGGATGGTGACGGGGCAGCTGCTATGCGTTACACAGAAGCAAGACTTAGTAAAATCTCCATGGAAATGCTTGCTGATATAAATAAGGACACTGTAGATTTTCTTCCTAACTTTGATGAGACAGAAAAGGAACCTGTAGTCCTTCCATCAAGATTTCCTAACCTTCTGGTAAACGGGACTTCTGGTATTGCAGTGGGAATGGCTACCAATATTCCTCCGCACAATCTCAGGGAGGTTATTGATGGTGTGGTAAGGATTATTGAAAATACACAAGAAAATATAGATACAACTATGGAAGAAGTGTGCAGTATAATAAAAGGACCTGATTTTCCAACAGGTGCACAGATACTTGGTACAAGAGGCATAGAAGAAGCATACAGGACAGGCAGGGGTAAAATACGTGTACGTGCAGTAACTAATATTGAACCAATGGACAATGGTAAAAACAGGATAGTTGTTACTGAACTTCCATATATGGTTAATAAGGCTAAGCTTATTGAGAAGATTTCAGAGCTCCACAGTGATAAGAAAATTGATGGAATCACTGACTTGCGTGATGAAACAAACAGGGAAGGAATGAGGATATGTATTGAACTTAGAAGGGATGTAAACCCTAATATTGTTCTTAACCAGCTGTATAAACATACACAGCTCCAGGATACATTTGGTGTAATTATGCTTGCACTTGTTAACCAGGAACCTGTTGTTATGAATATACTCCAGATGCTTAAGTTTTATCTTAAACACCAGGAGGAAGTAGTGACGCGCCGTACAAAATATGAACTTAATAAAGCAGAAGAAAGGGCACATATTTTACAAGGCCTGTTAATTGCGCTTGACAATATTGATGAAGTTATTTCAATTGTACGTTCTTCTAAAAATGCAACACAAGCAAAGGAAAAGCTTATTGAAAGGTTTTCTTTAACTGATGCACAGGCACAGGCAATAGTTGATATGCGTCTGCGTGCACTGACAGGGCTTGAAAGGGAAAAAATTGAAAGTGAATATGCAGAACTCCAGAAGAAAATAGCTGAATATAATAAAATACTTTCAGACCGTAATGTCCTTCTTGATGTTATTAAGAAAGAAATTATTGAAATACGTGATAAGTATGGTGATGAAAGAAGGACATCTATAGGTTATGATGAATATGATATATCTATTGAAGACCTTGTAACAAAACAAAATACAATTATTACTATGACAAAGCTTGGTTATATTAAGCGTATGTCAGTTGATAATTTTAAAAGCCAGCACCGTGGAGGTAAAGGCATAAAAGGTATGCAGACTATAGATGATGATTATATTGAACATATGGTTATGACTACTACACACCATGAAATTATGTTCTTTACTAATACTGGACGTTCTTACAGGTTAAAAGCGTATGAGATACCTGAAAGTGGCAGGACAGCACGAGGTACAGCTATAATTAACCTTATCCAGCTTATGCCAGGGGAAAGAATTACTGCAATGATTACAATGAGTGAATTTGATGATGAAACATATTTGTTTACAGCAACAAAGAAAGGATTAGTCAAAAAGACACTTATAAGTGAATATAAAAATATAAGAAAATCTGGCCTTCAGGCAATAAATTTAAGAGATGATGATGAACTTATAGAAGTAAAAGTTACGAATGATTCAATGGATATAATTATGGTAACTAAACATGGCCAGTGCATAAGATTTAATGAGAAAGATGTAAGGGCTACAGGCAGGACATCAATGGGTGTAATAGGCATGAACTTGTCATATGATGATGAAATAGTTGCAATGCAGTTAAATACCCAGGGTGATTATTTGCTCTTTGTGTCTGAATTTGGAATGGGAAAGCGTACCAGAATAGATGAATTTCCTGTACAGCACCGTGGAGGCAAAGGAATTAAATGTTATAAGATTACTGAAAAAACTGGTAATGTTGTTGCAGCAAAAGCAATAAACGAAGAAAATGAAGTAATGATTATAAACACTGAAGGAATAATTATACAACTTATGGTAAAGGAAGTTTCAATTCTTGGACGTATAACATCTGGTGTAAAACTTATTGACATGGATTCTGCAAAAAAAGATATTGTTGTTGCAAGTATGACAAGAGTGCGTGATACAATTCCAGAAGAAGATGCAGAGCCTGGAGAGGAGAAAGAATGAGAAATGTTCTGGCTGATATAATTACAAAAAATATTAAAGAAATGTGTATAGAATCAAATTATATACTTTCTGATGATATAAAAGGCAGTATTATAGATGCTGCATCTGCCGAGAAGGGGCAGACAGGAAAGAAAATACTTGAACAGCTGAAGAAGAATATGGATATTGCTGAAAATGAAAATATTCCAGTCTGCCAGGATACTGGCATGGCTGTAGTATTTTTAGAAATAGGCCAGGATGTACATATAGAAGGATGTGCAATAGAAGATGCAGTTAATGAAGGGATAAGACAGGGCTATGCTGAAGGGTATTTAAGAAAATCAGTGGTGGGTGACCCTATAATACGTGAAAATACAAATGATAATACGCCAGGTATAATACATTATGAAATTGTACCTGGTGATAAGGTTAAGATTACAGTTGCACCAAAAGGTTTTGGAAGTGAAAATATGAGCAGGGTGTATATGTTAAAACCATCTGATGGGATAGATGGTGTGAAAAATGCAATTATAGAAACAGTTAAATTAGCAGGACCTAATGCATGTCCTCCAGTTGTTATAGGTGTTGGCATTGGTGGCACATTTGAAAAGTGTACCCTGCTTGCAAAGAAAGCACTTATAAGGGATATTAATTTACACAATAGTATTAGTTATGTAAGCCAGCTTGAAGATGAGATGCTTGAAAAGATAAACCAGCTTGGAATAGGACCCGGTGGTCTTGGAGGAAGTACAACTGCAATTGGTGTTAATATTGAAGTGTACCCAACACATATAGCAGGTCTTCCAGTGGCAGTGAATATGTGCTGTCATGTAAACAGGCATAAGACAAGGATTATATAGTAATTAGGAGGTTTTATAATGGAGAAATATATAACAGCTCCTATATCAGATAAAGTAGTGGAAGAATTATCTGCAGGAGATTATGTATATATAACTGGAACTATATATACTGCAAGGGATGCTGCCCATAAAAGATTATATGAATCACTAATACAAGGAAATGAAATACCATTTGAACTAGAAAATAATATTATTTACTATTTAGGCCCGTCACCAGCAAGAGAAGGACAGGTTATTGGTTCAGCAGGTCCTACTACAAGCAGCAGGATGGATAAATATACACCTCTTTTATTGGAAAATGGATTAAAAGGTATGATTGGAAAAGGGAAACGTTCAGAAGAGGTAATAGAATCTATGAATAAAAATAATGCTGTATATTTTGCTGCAATAGGAGGTGCAGGTGCATTATTATCTAAATGTATAAAGAAAGCAGAAGTTATTGCGTATGATGATTTGGGAACAGAAGCAATAAGGAAACTTGAAGTTGAAAAATTCCCTGTAATAGTAGTAATAGATAATAAAAAAAATAATTTGTATAATGATGTATCAAATGGAGCACATAGTGTATAATATAGATATGCTTTTAATTTAAAATGCCAGCCCCGGCAGGTAAATTTGCTTATTTAGAGGCTGTTTGAAAAAAAATTAAAAAAAATGAAAAAAAAGATTGACAAGACGTGATAATATTGTTAGAATAGTTTTTGTTCGGCGGCAACAGTGCCAAATACTGGAGAAATACTCAAGAGGCTGAAGAGGCGCCCCTGCTAAGGGTGTAGGTCGTTTGCGCGGCGCGAGGGTTCAAATCCCTCTTTCTCCGTTGTACATCTTAAACATAAAAAATCATAATAAAATGAAAAAAAGTGTTGACAAGATGTTACAAAAGAAGTATAATAACGAATGTTAGTGTATAACAAAGGACAGGCATTAATTGCCAGTCCAGAACCTTGATAACTGAACAGTAAAACAACCCTGAAAATTCTAAAATAAAGCAATGTATATTGCTAAAGAATTTTGAAGTATTCTTATAAACACATGCGTAAGAATACACAGGATGCAAGTTTATATTTGCATCAGTAAAACGGAAAAGCTTATAAAAATGAGCGGAACAAA
>CAQGLR010000011.1 GCA_948794795.1 uncultured Lachnospiraceae bacterium
TATCCCATCCAAGCGGAAGCGGGCTGCTATTGGTAAAACTTTGGAATTGCCAGAGGCAAAATACCTGTGTATTAAAAAATGGGGAAACTCAAAGTTCCTAAAGTATTCCCACAACTGCTCTTATATGTTAATATATAAATAAAAACATTTTAGAAATGAGGTAAAAAATGCGGCTTAGAAATGTCAAAGGCTCACAAGAGCGTATCCTGGAAAACCCATACACAATACAAGCAGATAGTGCCAATGGTAAAGATTACAAAGGGCTTTGGAACCAGAATTTCTTCCACAACAACAATCCTATCCATATCGAAATAGGTATGGGAAAAGGACAATTTATAACAACACTGGCAACGCAAAATCCTGGCATTAACTATATAGGAATAGAAAAATATTCAAGTGTGCTTGTAAAAGCCCTTGATAAAAGAGCACAACTAAAAACGGATAACCTTATGTTTATAAGAATGGAAGCTGAAAATATAACAGAATTCTTTGCACCAGGAGAAACAGACAGGATTTACCTTAACTTCTCTGACCCATGGCCAAAGGACAGGCACGCCAAAAGACGGCTTACATCAAGACAATTTATGGAACGGTATAACACAATACTGTCAAAAGATGGGTATGTACAGTTTAAAACTGATAACCGCCCGCTCTTTGATTTTTCTGTTGAAGAAATCAAAGAAGCAGGCTGGTATCTTGATGAAATAAACTATGACCTTCATAAAAATGGTCCTGCACAAAATAATATAATGACTGAATATGAACAGAAATTTTACCAGCTTGGCAACCCTATATACAAGCTTACAGCACACAGATAAAATATATTAATAAGCTATTCAGGTTTCTGTAATGCCTTTATATTCTTTCCTACCAGCTTGTATTTAATAAACTTATTGGCAAGAAAGCCAATTACTGCTACTACCGGGACTCCTATAAACATACCAAGTACCCCGAAATATGCTCCTCCGACAGTTATTGCAAAAATAACCCACATAGGGTTAAGGCCTGTAGACTGCCCAAGCAGGCGGGGTCCAAGCACAAGCCCGTCAAACTGCTGGAGCACAAGTATCATTACTACAAATATTACTGCCTGCTTAGGGCTGGTACATAAGTATATAAAAACTCCTGGCACTGCACCTATAAATGGCCCGAAATAAGGAATCATATTAGTCAGTCCGACAATAACACTTATAAGCACTGCATATGGAAGCTTTAATATATTCATAAGTACACAGCATATGCAGCCAATTATCAGTGAATCCACAGCTTTGCTTATAAGAAATGCACTGAATATATCATTACATTCCCTGAATGTGCTACAGATAGCATTTCCCCTTTTTTCATTAAACAATGCATATACAAGCCTCTTTGCCTGGTATCTGAACTTATCTTTCCCATTAATCATATATATTGAAATAATAAGTGCCAGAAGCATATTAATAACTGAACGTACTATAGAAACCGAAACAGAGAAAATCATAGGCACTACATTACTTACTATATTAGTTCCATAATCAACAATATCTGGAACCATATCATTCAGCCTTTCCGTAATTACATTTACATCTATCGCTGGGTAATTGCGGTGCAACTCTCTCAAAAGTCTTATAATATGTGCATAAAAAAGCGGAATATTAGATGTAAGTTCCGAAATGCTTTCAACAGTCTGTGGTATTACAAATACAAATGCTATTATTATAAAACCAAGCACGGTAATATAAGCAAGCACCATTGATATTATCCATACAAGCTTTTTATGTTTACCTTTTGCAATATATTTCTGTATAATTTTCTCAAACCTGGCAACTATAGGAGAAACAAAATATGCAATAAGAATAGCAACGAAAAATGGTGACAACACACCAAATAAATTATAAATAAATTTCTTAGTACCAGACCAGTTATTTATTAACATATAAATAACTGTACCAAAAAATATTACAAGCAGCACATATAAACATATGTTGGCATATTTATGGTTAAACTTAAAAAAGCCTTCCTGCCCTGTATTTACATTATTCTCTTCTCCGTTTAAATTTTCAAGAATATCTGCATGTTCATTTTTTTTAGTACCTGCACGTACTCTTTCCATTTCTTTGCTTATCTGTTGTGAAACACTTATAGCATTATCCCCTTCATTCCCATTTACTTTCTTTGACATAATATAATCCTGCCCTTATACAATTTTAATTAACAAAACATATTTGTATTATTTCTGGTTTGTTACATCTTTAGTATAGTATTAATATATAATTTTGCAAACCACTTATATAAAAATTTAATGAATTATTAATAGTAATTTATAAATCCTGTAATCCCATATTAGTTTGTATAAGCTTTTTAATAAAAATAATATACCATTAAAATAAAGGATACAGCTTTCTTATAACTCCCAGCTGTACCCTTTTTATATTAACTAATATCCTGTAAAATTTTTTATAACTCTAACTAACGTATTATAAAACCATCATCAACCATAAAAGCAAGTGCCGTGGCCGATGCATCTTTTATATCACTTCCATTTTCCATCATTTGTGCAAAACAGTTATATGTTGCACTTGACCCAACATATTCCTGGTATATATTATTAGTATCATCACCAAATACCCCTTCATTAAAAATGGTAAAAAGTGCTTTTCTAAGAATTTCATAATCTGCAAGCTGGCTTTTATATACATTCTCTTTCCTGCCATCTGGATATACAAACTGTACATATTCAGCATACTGTGCCTCTGGAAATGCATTTTCTGTACATATTTCAGGAAGAAAGGCATAACACTCATATCCCAGTACAGGGTCTTCTAATGCTTCCATAAGACGTATAGGAAGTGAATTATACTCCTCTTCGGTTTTACTTTCATAAAACATTTTTGCAGCAAGTGCAACCTTTTCCTTTAAAAGCTTAAACCCTTCTTCACCTTCATATGGATTATTAATTATTGTTTCTTCATCCTGTCTTATAAAGAAAAATTGTTTTTGTGAAACAAAACCCTGTACATCCCATTTTCTGGCAATATTTGCAACTTTTTTACTTAATTCCCTGCTGACGGTATTATCAATACGGCATTCTCCAGTTATATCATCTCCCATTTTTGAAGCAAAAATCTTAATATAACTTAACTTCTGGTTCCCTAAATAATTTAAAATATCTTCCATTAGTTCATTCCAGTAAATATCTACACTAGTCTCCATCTCCTCATTGCCCATGCCAACAATATTTGTACGGTATACATTCCATTTATGTATATTTCCAGAAAATTTTGTTTCTACAGAAATCCCATCCCTATGTTCTTCCATTGCAGCAATCCCTTGCATAAATGAAAATATAAAAGAACCTAATGCAAGCCCAATATTACTCTGTGGGTCACTGCCCATTCCAACAGTACACTCATATAAATCCTTTCCCCATTGTGGTGCATTAATTAGTATATCCAGTATAATCCCTTTTTCTGTTACCTGGTGCACTTGTGGCTGCACAAATACATTCCATTTAGGAAAAAATATACCATTATCTTTTCTGGTATTCTCTTCTTCTGTAATTTCAGATATCTGTTTAATTACATACCCTGTTACATCATCTGGGTTAAGAAAATCTATTTGTTCTACGTTTTCCTCTTTAATTTCTTCTTTAACTTCTTCCCTGGTTTCTTCTTTAGTTCCCTTTTTGCTTTTAAATATATCCAATAATCCCATATCCGTATTTGTCCTTTCTTTATATTATAATATTATGTAAGTTTATATATTTCATATTTATTAATGTCTGTACAGTCACAATACCAGCACTTAGAATTATATTTTATTGTTACTATTTTAACACTTTATATAAACAAACACAATAAGGCAGTAATCTGTAAAAGATATACTACCTTATTATAAATATACAAGAACACGTTTTAATTCTAATTATGGAATCCGGACCAGCCCGCTAGAAACAGCAGACATGTATTAATCTTTCTTATTGGCTGGTTCTACATTTACGGACTTACCCTTGATTTTCGCATTTTTCATTGCATCTATAACATCTGACGCATATTCCCTAGGCACTTCCACAAATGTATATTTATCATACATATCAATGGCACCAACAAGTTTTCCTTCCATTCCAGATTCACCTGCAACTGCGCCAAGTATATCACCTATACGTACTTTCTGTTTCTTGCCTATATTAATAAAGAGCCTTACCATACCTGGTTCTGCACCTGTATCACCAAAATCTTCTGTCTTCATATCTTCTGTTATAAATTCACCCTCGCCCATATTCATCAAAAGAAGTGCTGCTGCCATTTCAAGGGATGAATAATCACGCTCATCAAGATGTTCCTCAAGGATATCCACCATTTTGCCAAGGTTCTCATTCTCAATTATTCCAGAAGCCTTCTCAAGAATCTTATCAGCTTTAATTTCAGTAATATCATTAACAGATGGTATAGGCTGGCGTTTAATCTTTGTCTTACAATATCTCTGGATATCTTTAAGTTTATATATCTCACGCCCTACTACAAGTGTAAAAGCACGTCCTGTCCTTCCTGCACGTCCTGTCCTTCCTATCCTGTGTACATAATATTCATCATCCTGTGGAACATCATAATTAAAAACTGCTTCTACATCATCAATATCAATACCTCTTGCTGCTACGTCTGTAGCAACGAGAATATCTGTACGTCCATTACGGAAACCACCCATTACCCTGTCACGCTGGGACTGTTTTAAATCCCCATGAAGCCCTGCTGCAAAATATCCCCTTCCTTTTAAATCTTCAACAAGCTCATCTACCTTACGCTTTGTATTACAGAATACAAGGGAAAGTTCTGGGTCATACATATCAATAAGCCTTGAAAGCACTTCGCTTTTCTTACGTGGGTTTACTTCATAATAATACTGTTCTATCTTAGGTACAGTAAGTTCCTTCTTTACTACCTTTATAATCTCTGGCTTATTAAGGTAATTGCCAGCAATCTCCATAATAGGCTTTGGCATGGTTGCTGAAAAAAGCAAAGTCTGGTGTTCATCTGGCAGGTTTTCAAGGATTGTTTCAATATCCTCACGGAATCCCATATTAAGCATTTCATCTGCCTCGTCAAGCACTACCATGCCTACATTCTGCATCTTAAGTGTATGGCGGTTAATATGGTCAATAACCCTTCCAGGAGTACCAATTATTACCTGTGTGCCACCCTTAAGTGAACGTATCTGCTTTGAAATATCCTGTCCGCCATATATAGGCAGAATCTTTATGCCATGCATAAACTTTGCAAATTTACGTATTTCATCAGCACACTGTATAGCAAGCTCCCTTGTAGGGCACAATACAACTGCCTGGAGTTTCTTATTATGTGGGTCAACCCTCTGTAAAAGAGGTATTCCAAATGCAGCAGTCTTGCCTGTACCTGTCTGTGCCTGTCCTATCATATCTTTACCATCAATGGCAACTGGTATAGCCTGTGCCTGGATAGGGCTTGCCTGCTCAAACCCCATCTCCGTTACTGCCCTTAAAATCCTTGGGTCTAAACATAATTCTTCAAAATTCATAATATAAAAAAATTCCTTTCTAATAACACTGGAACGTGTTTTGCGCCACAGCCGCCGCAAGGCTGTAACAGTTTTCCATTACTTGCACTAAAATTCACCCTGTTATACAATAAACGTATGCCCGCTTTGCCTGCGCGGAAATAAAGACCGTATTCTGAGCAGATTATCAAAAACGGTCTTTACAAACATTTCTTTTTATTCTTACCAGCTACACGATTATATCACAAACCAGCTAAAAATCAAACAACTATTTTACATATTCTTGAAAAATAGTTAAACGGATATCCGCAATCCGCCTTTCCTGCAAACAGGCATTGACTGCCTGCCCACTTGTAAACCAGCCTTATTGCCATATTGCGGCAGTCTGGCAGGAGCCTGGACTCCTGTACATTGCTTGTCTTGTTTTCCAGCTATTTTTATGATACTATAAAAATTAATTAATACAAAACAATTATTTAAAACAACTGAAAGGACTTTAAAAAATGGAAAAATTAATTCTTTTCAATGTATCTTGCAAACAACAAATTAAAAACCTGCTTATACCAATGAATATAAAAATAATTGAAGCACATAGCACACAATATAATGACACTCTTAAAAATATTGCTGATGGCAAAACTGATATTATAAAATCAAATCCATTTACAGGTAAAGTCCCTGATGAAAGCCTTATTTTATTTTGTGGTATATCTGATAAAAAACTTGATAAAATACTTTTTAAACTGCGCAATAATAAAGATATTAATGTTACCTATAAAGCAATCCTTACTCCTTCTAACTCAGGATGGACAGTTTTGCATTTATTCCTTGAACTCGCCAAAGAACAGGCAGCATATAATATGCTTAAAAAACAATAAAACACCTATTATTATGATACCTTTAAAGCAGACAGGCTAAATGTAAAAAACTGTTGCTTCAGAGGTATTTTCCATATCCAGAAAAATAAGGTTTACAACAGAAGACACTGATAAAATACTATATTACTTTTATATTTCCTTCTTCAGCCTGGATATACATACATGATAACACATCTTTTTAAATATAAACCAGATATGCCTTGTCTTAAACTGCATGTAAATTTTTAAGTGAAATATCCAGTATAGGTGCTGAATGTGTAAGTGCACCGCTTGAAACAAAATCAACACCTGTATCTATAATATTTTTAATATTTTCTTTTGTAACATTTCCTGAACATTCTGTAAGCGCCCTGCCGTCTATTATCTTTACAGCTTCTTTCATCTTATCTGGTGTCATATTATCAAGCATTATTATATCTGCACCAGCTTCTACTGCTTCACGCACCATATCAAGATTTTCAACTTCAACTTCTATTTTATGTACAAATGATACATTTGCTTTTGCCATCTGTATAGCTTTTGTAATGCTTCCTGCTGCTCCTATATGGTTATCCTTAAGCATTACCCCGTCTGAAAGATTATAACGGTGGTTACTTCCCCCGCCTGCTTTAACTGCATACTTTTCAAAAATCCTCATATTAGGTGTTGTCTTTCTTGTATCAAGAAGAGTTGTCTTGCTTCCTTCCAGAAGTTTTACTATAGAATTAGTATATGTTGCAATACCACTCATCCTCTGGAGAAAGTTAAGTGCTGTACGCTCTCCTGAAAGAAGTGCCCTTATATCACCTGTAACTACTGCCATAAGTTCACCATTCTTTACGTTGTCCCCTTCATTTACACGCATATCAAAACTAACTGATTCATCAAGCATGCTAAATACCCTTTTAAATACACCAAGCCCTGCTATTATGCCATCCTGTTTACATATAAGGTCTGCCTGCCCTTTCTGGTATCCAGGCATAACACAATTAGTTGATATATCACCACTTGTAATATCCTCCTCAAGCGCCATACGTATATACCTGTCTGCATTTATCCTTAAAGATACTATATCATTCATGTCTTTTTCTCTCCTTTTCTATTTCATCCAGAACCCTCTTTTTATATTCCATGTAAAGGGCATCTATATCATTGTACTGGCTAAGGTCAGCAAGCTTTGCAAAATCCTCGTCATCCAGTATATTATATGTACTTCTTGCAGACGCCATATCCCTTTGTACTGACTCTGCTGCCCTCTCTGCAAATACCATTGATTCAAGCAGGGAATTACTTGCGAGGCGGTTACGGCCATGTACGCCATTACATGAAGTTTCACCTACTGCATAAAGACGTGGCATTGATGTCCTGCTGTCACTGTCAACCTTAATTCCTCCCATAAAATAATGCTGTGCAGGAACTACAGGTATACATTCCTTAACAGGGTCATACCCCTCTTTTAAACATTGTTCCAATATATTAGGAAAATGGCTTTTTATCTCTTCTTCTGGAATATTTTCCATTGAAAGCCATACATATGGCATACCATCCTTTTCCATCTGTTTCCTGATTTCAGCAGTAACTATATCCCTTGGCTTAAGTTCATTACAGAAACGCTCTTTATTCTTATTTAATAAAACAGCACCTTCCCCACGTACAGATTCAGAAATAAGGAACCTCCGCCCTGGTTTCTCTGAATAAAGTGTAGTAGGATGTATCTGTATATAATCTATATGTTCAATTTCTATATTATGTTTATATGCTATTGCAAGTGCATCACCTGTTATATGCCGGAAATTAGTTGAATGTTTATAAAGCCCACCAAGTCCACCACATGCAAAAACTGTATACAAAGCCCTGGCAAGTGATATATTCCCATCCTTATCCGACATTACAATACCACAGCAGGCATTATCTTTATCACAAATAATATCAAGCATTGAAGTATATTCCAGGATTTCAATATTATCCCTTTTCAATGCATTTTCTAAAAGATTACTTGTAATCTCCCTGCCAGTTACATCCTCATGGAACAGGATACGTGGCATGCTGTGGCCTCCCTCACGGGTAAACACAAGCTCCCCGCCATCCTTTTCAAATTCAACACCATATCCAATAAGTTCTGATGCTATCTTCTGTGATGATTTAATCATTATTTCTACGGACTCTTCATTATTCTCATAATGTCCCGCTTTCATTGTATCTTCAAAATACTTATCATAATCTTCTTCATCCCTGAGCATGCACATACCTCCCTGGGCCAGAAATGAGTCACTCCTGTCCACAGCATCTTTCGTTATCATAAGTATCTTTATATCCTCTGGAAAATGAAGCGCACAAAAAAGCCCTGCTGCTCCTGTGCCTACAATGACAACATCTGCATCTTTTATCATAATACCACCTGGCACCAGTATAATATCCTGGTGTCTATAGCTGCTACATATATAGCCGCCATCCTTTCTGAATATATGAAAGAAATTCTGTAATCTATACCATGATATTACTATCTGGCAAACTCAAGCATACGGTCAAGAGATGCATTTGCAGAATTTCTTAGTTCTTCTGTAACTTCAACTACACCAGTTCCCTCTTCCATACACTTAAGAACTTTCTCTAAAGTTATCTTTTTCATATCTGGGCAGACCTTGCCTTCTACAAGAGGATAGAACTTTTTACCAGGATTCCTGCGTTCCAGTTCATACATAACCCCAGGTTCTGTCCCTATTATAAATTCTTTGGCACCACTTCCACTGGCATATTCTATTATACCAGATGTACTTCCTATATAATCTGCATCTTCCAAAACTTCCATACGGCACTCTGGATGTACAAGAAGCAATGCACCTGGATGTGCTTTCCTGGCTTTTCCTATATCATTTTTACTAAACTCTTTATGTAATGGACAAAAACCATCATTAAATATAAAATGCTTGTCTGTAACTTTTGAAGCAACATAACGCCCAAGATTTTCGTCAGGTATAAAATATATATTCTTATTAGGCAGTGCCTGTACTATTTTCATGGCATTAGCAGAAGTCACACAGACATCTGAATGCTTCTTAAGCTCACCAGTTGAATTAATATAACACACTACCGCAACATCATCATATTTCCTGCGTACTTCTTCTATCTTTTCAACCTGTGCCATATATGCCATTGGGCATCCAGCAGTAATATCTGGCATAAGTACCTGCTTTCCAGGGCTTAGTATCTTGGCACTTTCTCCCATAAACGATACACCACAGAATACTATTGTATCCTGTTCTGCATCTTTTGCTATCTTGCTTAAATAAAACGAATCTCCAATATAATCTGCTATCTCCTGTACCTCACCAGGAACATAATAATGTGCAAGTATAACTGCATTTTTCTCTTTCTTCAGGCTTTCTATCCTGCTCTTAATATCAGTCATGTCATCCTCCAATTATCTACACGGTTTGTAACGTATAAATGTACCGTTTTATTATAACATTGCTTTCTACATGCTACAAGTAAAAAGTTTAAAAGTAAAATTCTTGCATTTATTCACATATTGCTATATAATAGTATTGTGAGATTTAAACAATAAGTTTTGATAATTATAAATTTTTTTAATAAATGTGCTGGCACATTGACTTTAAGTACACATTTTAGCATGGAATATTACTATTATTAAATTGTGAGGATGGAGGATTCTATGAATATAAGGGATTTTTTAGATTTAAGACAATTACAGGAGATGCAGGATAAATTTTCCGATGCAACAGGGCTTGCTGCCATAGTGGTAGATGCCAAGGGCGAAAAAGTTACTAAAGGAAGTAATTTTACAGACTTCTGCATGAAATACACACGTGGTTCTGAAGAGGGCAACCGCCGCTGTAATAAATGCAGCAGTGAAAATTCAGGCGTTTATTACTGCCATGCGGGACTTATGGAATTTTGTATTGATATTATGTTAGGTGATGAAAAAGTTGGTAAAGTTATCGGAGGACAGGTACTTTCACGTAAACCTGATGAAGATGCATTCCGTAAAACAGCAACTGATTTAGATATCGATTCTGATGCATACATAAATGCACTTAAAAAGGTGCCCGTAAATAATGAAAAAAATATTAAAGCAGCAGCAGAACTCTTTGGCAAAATGGTTAATATGTTTGTAAATATTGAATATTCACATAACAACAATGGCGGAAAGCTTGGACAGCTCCAGGATGAAATAAACCATGCAACCAATGTTATCCAGAAGATTAATACTAATACAAGCTCACTTAAATCAATAGCTAATAAGCAAAAGATGCTTTCACTAAATGCTTCTATTGAGGCAGCAAGAAGTGGTGAAGCTGGTGTAGGGTTTGCAGTAGTTGCAAAGAGCATGGGTGAATTATCTTCTCAATCTGCTACAATTTATGGTGATATTGAGAAATCTGTTATAGAAGTTACAGATTCAATAGAGAAACTTGCCGCTTTATTTGAAAATAGTTAAGCTTATAACTCTTTTTTCATATATTTTTCTTTCATCAAAAAGAGGAGCCTTTATAAGGCTCCTCTTTTATTATAGCCAGGCGGATATCTGCAATCTGCAATGCCTGCTTGCAGGCATTGGCTACTTGATAAGGTTAAAAACTGATAAACTAGTGTTAATTCCAGGCACACCCTAGAAACGGAAATCCCTTTTACCTCCATTCATCTCTTTAAGATATTCCATAGCCTTATTTCTCACATTTTCATTTGGTACTGTAAGGATTTCCCTGGCTATAAGTTCTTCACCAATACGCTTTGTATCCTCTGCTGCATAATCCTCAAGATATTCTTTAAGTGTCATAAGTGCATTTGGTTGGCAGCAGTTTACAATCTGCCCGCTTTTCAAAAGTGACATAAACCTGTCGCCTGTCCTGCCTGCCCTGTAACATGCTGTACAAAAACTAGGTATATAACCAAGCTCCATAAGCCATTTTACCACTTCATCAAGTGTGCGCGTATCGCTTACATCAAACTGGGCAGAACTGTCATCCCTTACAGGCTCTACATATCCGCCAACACTTGTACGTGACCCGCCGCTTATCTGGGAAATACCAAGTTTAAGCACCTTTTCCCTTGTCTGCTGTGATTCCCTTGTAGATATAATCATGCCTGTATATGGAACTGCAATCCTTATTATTGCAACAATCTTCTCAAATATATCATCTGGTACAGCATTGTCAAAGTCTGCTGTATCTATATCATCTGCAGGGCATACCCTTGGAACACTTATTGTATGAGGGCCTACACCATGTACAGCTTCAAGATGCTCTGCGTGCATAAGTATCCCTACAAGCTCATAACGGTACATCTCAAGGCCAAAAAGCACACCAATGCCAACATCATCAATACCACCTTCCATCGCCCTGTCCATTGCCTCTGTATGGTATGCATAATCGTGCTTAGGCCCTGTAGGATGGAGTTCTTCATAAGACTTTTTATTATATGTTTCCTGGAAAAGGATATATGTACCAATACCTGCATCTTTAAGCTTTGTATAATTTTCTACAGTCGTAGCAGCAATATTTACATTAACACGGCGTATTGCGCCATTTTTATGTTTAATGCTATAAATAGTTTCTATACTTTCAAGAATATACTCAAGCGGATTATTTACAGGGTCTTCCCCTGATTCTATTGCAAGCCTTTTATGTCCCATATCCTGCAGTGCAATTACTTCATTCTTAATCTCTTCCTGTGTAAGCTTTTTCCTTGGTATATGTTTATTTTTATAATGGTATGGACAATATGTACATCCATTTACACAATAATTTGAAAGATACAGTGGGGCAAACATTACAATTCTTCTTCCGTAGAATTTTTCCTTAATTTCCACTGCAAGCTTTTTTATTTCCTCGTTAATCTCTGGAATTTCACATTCAAGTAAAACTGCTGCCTCTTTATGCGAAATACCTTTTGCCTTTTTTGCCTTTTCTAAGATTTCTTTGGCAAGTGCCATATTATTCTTGTTTTTCCTAGCATAACTAAGGCACTCCAAGATTTCTTCATTATTAATAAACTCTTCTGCTTTCATTGAATTTGGATTATAACCCATTTTATTACATCTCCTTGCCAATTCTTCCAAATATGCCAGTCTCCTGTACCTCAAAATACTACAGATAATATATTATAACATATAATTAATTTTTTCAATAATCTTTTTAAAACTATTATACAAATTATTTGCCAGAGTAATATAAGCTTTGTATAAATTTGATTTTCAAACAACCACAAATCCTTTATTTATTAGGCTTTGCTTAACTAAATGACATGATGCCGGGGTCAAAAGCTTTTTTATACCAAATTTTATACAATATATAGTGGTTTTATTATATTTTTGCCACATAATATAGGCACCTTTTTAGTAAAAATAACATTTTGACCCCAACATCATAACATTGTGCCTAAATAGATTCCTGGTAAAAGGCTGGTTTTATAAAGATTGTTCTTTTATTATCTTTTATTTGCAGATTGCCTATATACAGCAGTTCCATGTACAATTAAACATTTTCTGTGACAGGGGCGCTTTGGAAACGCCAGTGCTTAGCCCCTGGATTAAATGTTTCGTAGAAACATCAGGGGCTTATGCACTGCTGCGTTTTCCAACGCAGTGAGAACGTGCCCCTGGATAGAAAATGTTTAATTGTACATGGAACCTGCGTCATATTACCATATGCACAAAAAAGAGAACTAGAAATTATACTACTGCTTCAATAATACCTTCCCTAGTCCATACAGAACTTTTCACAGAATAAACCTTACTCTTTGCAACTTGTTCATCCACCAGCTAGCAGATACGTGAAACAAGAAATGGATATTCTGCTGTATAACCATAAATAATCCTTGATATCCCATATATATATCCATATCTGTACCATGGTCATTCCCATACTCTTCAAACATCCCTGCTATATCATCTGGTAATAAGCTTATATCAACAAGAAAATCTGCTGCTATATTCTATGGGCTATTTAATTTACTGCCCTTCCCTGAACCAATTTTTATACTGACTGGAAAGCTGGTTTTTTATTTCTATGGATATAATAACCTCTGGGCATTGAAAGGAAATCAATAAACACCTGGTTATTTGATACACTATCAACCTCATCAATAACCTGGCATGGTTAATTGTAAAATATTATCCTTTATCAACCATAGACTTTATTATTTCAAGCCTCGGTGTGATACCAGCCATATAATGTATATCTGGATTGCAGCTAGCATTTGTATTAAATGTTTTCATTAACAAAAAACTCCTTTCTATCATTAATGGCATATTTCCCAATATAACACATCAAGCTGCCAGCAGGGCAAATACCCCGCTGGCAGCTTTTTAATTTAACCTCATTAAGCAAATAGCCAATTCCTGTTTGCAGGCATTGCGGATAGCGGATATCCACTTGGCTAATTACATCACCATGCGCACTTCTGTTACATCAGTCATTTTATCTGCTGGAATATAATTATCATCCTGTTTCTCACCATTAATATAAAATTCCTTACAGCCAGATTCTGCACCATCTGGATTTTCAACTTTAATTATAAGCTTCTTTCCACGGAAGTTCTTCTCCATTGTAAACTCTTTCCAGCTACTTGGAACAGAAGGTGCAATACGCAGTCCATCTATATCAGGACGCATGCCACATATTCCTTCTACACATCCTACCATACATGTTGAAGCTGTACCTGTAAGCCAGTGTACATGTGAACGTCCATGGAAAGGACTCTCATTGCCTTCTGTGTACTGTCCATGTACATATGGCTCAAGCTTACGTATCTCTGCCTTGTCATTCTGGGAGGATGGTGAACTCTCTTCAAAATACATAAATGCCTTATTGCCATGTCCCATAAGTGCCTCTGCCAGAATCAGCCAGCCCTGTGTCTGTGAAAAAATACCACCATTTTCTTTAGTTGAAGGAGGGAACAGTGCAGCAAGTGCACCATCAAAATAATGGTCTACATAAGAAGGAGCCATAACCCTTGCACCATATGCTGTATTTAATTCCCTTTCTACAGAAGCCATTGCAAGCTCTGCCTGTTCATCTGTAGCAAGACCTGATATAACAGCCCATGTCTGTGGATTTAACCACATACTTGCCTCTGGGTCTTTCTTTGAACCAATAAGTTCACCTGTTTCCTTAAAGCCACGGTTAAAACGGTCACCTTCCCACCATAAACTGTTAATCTTATCACCAATTTCTTTCTGTGTCTTGTCAAGATATGCTATATATTCTGTATCAGATTTCTTTTCAGCAAACTTACGCATAATTGTAAATGCATAATACAACTGTAATGCAACAAATGAAGACTCTCCTTGTGCACCAAGGCGCAGGCAGTCGTTCCAGTCTGCATGGAGCCCTGCTGGCAGTCCATGTGGGCCAAGATGTTCCATTGAGAAATTAATTGCCCTCTTAAGATGCTCATAAACTGTTGCTTTCTCTGGCTTATTAGACCATGAAATCTCTTCGTCAATAAACCCAAGGTTTCCTGTTTCTGCTATATACTTAAATACTGTAGGGAATAACCATAAAGCATCATCTGCACGGTATGCAGGATGCCCTGTTTCACGTACATAAGAATCATCATCTGGTGTCCCTTCATGTCCTGCATTGTGGTCAAATTTAACAAGAGGAAGGCCACCACCATTGTCAACCTGTGCAGAAAGCATAAAGCGTATTTTATCAAGTGCTGCTTCTGGGTCAGTGTGTATTACACCCTGTATATCCTGTACAGTATCACGGTATCCATAACCATTACGCTCACCACAATAAATAAATGATGCTGCCCTTGACCATGTAAATGTAAGGAAACACTGGTAAGCATTCCATGTATTTACCATGCTGTTAAATGCTGCACTAGGTGTATTAATCTTAAAGTTATCAAGCTTTGCATGCCAGTAATTTTTTAACTCATCTATTTCTTTACCACATATGGACACGTCTTCATATGCTGCAATAATTTTATCTGCATCAGATTCTTTATACTTACCAAGTAAAAATGCCATTGTCTTTGTTTCACCTGGCGCAAGTTCAAGTGCAGTATGAAGTGCACCACAGCTGTTTTCATTATAATTACATACACCATCACATTTGCCACGTTCTACAG
This sequence comes from uncultured Lachnospiraceae bacterium, assembly GCA_948794795.1. Classification (GTDB taxonomy): domain Bacteria; phylum Bacillota; class Clostridia; order Lachnospirales; family Lachnospiraceae; genus Butyribacter. The sequence continues at coordinate 15,465 of CAQGLR010000011.1, forward strand.
CAACTGGGTTTCCATAGCTATGGTACATACCAAGGAATGCTTCCTTGTCACCATTGTAAGAAGTAACTGGCTGCCCTGCAAGCCCAAAGAACCTTTCATTGCCATTACTTCCATCAGCACCTTTGTACCAGTTTAAATTAATCTGCTGGTAAATCTTATTTTTGCGGAAACTTGTATTAGAAGTACAAAGTGTATACTGCAGGTTTACCTGGTCCTGGTTATAATTATCATCATTTGACAGTTCTGCATAGCCAAATACAGAAATTTTTCTTGGCTTGTCTGTAGGATTTGTAACCTTTACACACCATACTTCATACACTTTATTTAAAGGAACATAATAATTAACCTCTGACTTTATGCCTGCATATTCTGTAAACATATTTGTATAAGCAGTACCATGGTGTACTTCACTCTTATATTTATCTAAATCCTTCCCAACAGGCTGCCATGAAGCCGACCAGAAATCACCAATTTCATCATCCCTCAAATATATATAACGCCCTGGTGTATCATCACTGTTAAAATGGTAACGTAATATACGCCCGTTAGCACCACTTTTTACAAAACTGTAACCACCTGCATTATTAGAAATAATTGCACCATATTCAGGTGAACCAAGGTAATTGCACCATGGGGCAGGTGTATCAGGCCTTGTAATAACGTACTCCCTGTTGTCTTCATCAAAGTAACCAAAATTCATTATATTATCCTCCTTAAAATACATTAATATCTATATGCTACGTATAACCACACAAGACTGTTATCCCCCCTAAATCTTTTTCTATTATATGATAACTATTACCCTGGTTCAACAACATTTATTACATTTTATAACACTATTTTGATGTATTAATATAAAACTGCCTTTTATATACTATATTGTATTTATAAATTTCATAAATGCACTTGTTCCATTATCATCATTTTTAAATACACCAGCATGTTCAAGAACCTTTTTAAATACTATTCCAATTTCTTTCTGTAGTATGCCATCAACATTACTTTCATCTATTTTATCATATGCTGGTTTAAAACTGTCCACCCAGTCTGCATGTTTCTCCAGTTCCTCATCACTTCTTATATCTTTGCCTGCTACAATAAACTCCCCAAGCCTTTTCATTTCATTCTTCAGGCGGGCTGGAAGTACCGCAAGCCCCATAACTTCAATAAGCCCTATATTCTCTTTTTTAATATGGTGTAACTCTTTATGAGGATGGTATACACCAAGTGGATGCTCTTCTGTTGTAATATTATTACGTAGTACAAGGTCAAGCTCATACTTTCCGTCACGCATACGTGCTATAGGCGTAATTGTATTATGTGGTTCCCCGTCTGTTTCTGCAAATACAAATGCATCCTCATCTGTATACGCACGCCATGTATCAAGAATATGTGCAGCAAGTTCTACAAGCCTGTCACTGTCACTATGGCTTATCCTTATTACTGACATAGGCCAGTTTACTATTCCTGCTTTAACATCTTCATACCCTTTTATATTAATATCTTTCCTGGTTTCTGCCCTTTCCATTGCAAATTCATAATGCCCGCCCTGGAAATGCTCATGTGTAAGTATTGAACCTCCTACAATAGGAAGGTCTGCATTAGAACCAATAAAATAATGAGGGAAAAGTTTAATAAAACCAAAAAGTTTCCTAAAAGCTGATTTATCAATTTTCATTGGCGTATGCTCTGAATTAAGTACAATACAATGCTCATTATAATATACATAAGGTGAATACTGGAACCCCCATTTGCCACCATCAATAGTAATAGGGATAATACGGTGGTTCTCCCTTGCAGGATGGTTTAAACGTCCTGCATATCCTTCATTCTCCACACAAAGCTGGCACTTAGGGTATGCACTCTGTTTAGAATTTCTTGCTGCTGCAATAGCTTTTGGGTCTTTCTCAGGCTTTGAAAGATTAATTGTAACATCAAGCTTTCCATACTCTGTATCTGCTGTCCACTTCATATCTTTTACAATACGGTATCTGCGGATGTAATCTGTATCACAGCTAAAATTATAATAAAAATCTGTTGCTTTCTGTGGTGATTCTTTATAAAGCCCATTAAACTTATTTATTACTACACTTGGAGCTGGTACAAGGCATCCCATAATCTTTGTATCCATCAGGTCCCTGTATACTATACTGTCAGCTTCCATAACACCATTAGCATACGCAAAATCAAGCATACCTGCAAGTATACACTCAAGTTCTTCACTTTCTGGTACTTCCTGTGGTTCTATATACTCATCAAGCTTAAGCACCTCAAGTATACGGTTGATTGTATACATCTCATCATCTTTTACAATAAGTTCCTTGTCCAACCCATAATTAACCAACTGTCTTATTAATTTGTTGATATCTCCCATAATCCTCCTCTTTTCTGCACTGCTCCTTCTTTAAAAACAGCTTTGTGCCAGGCAGTGCATGGACACAAAGCATTAATTACAATTTATTTTATACCAGATATAAATATTTATATCTGGTATTTATATTATATAAATATTTCCATATTAAAACTACCCTGGACAGGATATTTTTATACAAATTTCAGAATTGAAGTTTTATACAAACTATGCCATAGTCTTATTTACTGCATTTACAAGTGCATGTATGGAAGCTGTTATAATATCCTCATCTGTACCTACACCCCATGTAAGTTTTCCACTGTCATCAGTTGTAATACCAACATAACATATTGCCAGTGCATTAGAATTTCTTGACAATGAATGTTCCTCATACTCAGCAAGATGGTATACTGTCCCAAAATGCTTACGTATTGCATTATTAACAGCATTCAGGCGTCCATTGCCCCTTGCCTCAGCTATTGTCACTTTGTCACCTTCTTTAATTGTGACTGATGCAATAATTCCATTATCCTGTTTGAAATGACATTCTGGCACATCAAATTTATGTTTAACCATTGAATAATTCTTACGGAATATCTTAAGCATATCATCAGGTGAAAGCTCTGCATGCTCATGGTCTGACACACCTTTCATAAGATATCCGACTTCTTCACGCATTTTATCAGGCAGTACAATGCCAAAATTCTGCCTGAGCACATAAGCCACGCCACCCTTGCCAGACTGGCTGTTAATACGGATTACATCAGAATCATAAGTCCTTCCTACATCTTTAGGGTCAATAGGAAGATATGGCACAGTCCAGTACTGGCTCTTCCCTTCATCATGGTAAGCCATTCCCTTTGAGATAGCATCCTGGTGAGAACCTGAAAATGCTGTAAATACAAGCTCCCCTGCATATGGCTGGCGCACTGGCACCTGCATATCAGTAAGTTCCTCATACATATTAGCAATCTCCTGCATATTAGAAAAATCGAGTTTTGAATCTACCCCATGTGAATGAAGGTTCATTGCTGTAGTAACTATATCAAGATTACCTGTCCTCTCACCATTACCAAACAAAGTACCTTCAAGCCTGTCAGCTCCCGCAAGTACCCCAAGCTCTGCTGTAGCAACACCTGTACCCCTGTCATTATGTGGATGGAGTGACAATATAACATTATCACGGTATTTAAGGTTCTTGTTTACATACTCAATCTGGCTTGCAAATACATGTGGCATTGCATTTTCTACAGTTGATGGTATATTTATAATAGCCTTTGCATCCCCATCTGGCTTCCATACATCAAGGACTGCATTACATACCTCAACTGCATAATCAACTTCTGTACCATGGAAGCTTTCAGGACTGTATTCAAAACGTATATTACCCTTAACTTCATCTGCAAGCTCTTTTAACAGCTTTGCCCCGTCAATAGCAATCTGTTTAATCTCATCTTTAGACTTACGGAATACCTGCTCCCTCTGCGCTACAGATGTAGAATTATAAACATGCACAATAGCATTAGGTGCACCATCAACAGCCTCAAATGTTTTCCTTATTATATGTTCCCTTGCCTGTGTAAGCACCTGTACAGTTACATCATCAGGTATAAGTTTCCTCTCAATAAGAGTACGTAAAAATTTATACTCCGTTTCAGATGCAGCTGGAAACCCAACTTCAATTTCCTTAAATCCAATTTTAACCAGCATCTTAAAAAAGTCAACCTTCTGCTCAAGCCCCATAGGCTCAATTAATGCCTGGTTGCCGTCACGCAAATCAACACTGCACCATACAGGAGCTTTGTCAATGGCATCTTTCTTAATCCAGTCATAGCAGTCAACTGGAGGCATAAAATAACTTCTCTGGTACTTTTCAAAACCTTTCATAATTAATAACCATTTCCTTTCTATAAATATGCAGGTCTTATGCACAAGACCATATTAGCAATAATATTATACAACATGAATATAACATAAAATAGTAAATCCATATTTATAACTACAAAAACTTTCCACAATTATTATTTGTACAAAAATATGGAATACTACTATATTGTCCAATAAAAAACCGCCTCTATAAAAAATATATAGAGACGGGAGAATATACTCACGCGGTACCACTCTTAATTCATGGAAAAACCATGCTCTCACAGGTGCATCTGCTTACGCTTCAAAACCCTTCCCCTGTAACGGTGGGATTCCGTCCAAATCTACTATACTTCAACCGGCAGCTCCAAGGCGAGTTCACTACTTCACTTCTGCTGTTTCACATCAGCCAACAGCTTTCTGGATTCCGTTTTATAGCTACTATTCCTCTTCTTTGCTTTATCTGTCATCTACTATAACATAAATATTGGAGATTGAAAAGCCCCTTTTTATATTAATTTATTTGGCATTATCTCCTTTCCCGCCAGCCACAGTATGTAAAAAACAATTAAAACAGCCATTCCTAAATATATTTCTTAACAAAACCTAGAAATAACAATATAACAACAATCCAGTTTACACTACTGCTTCTATAATAGTTTTGTTCTCTAAAACAACTTTCTTAACACCAATCTGCTTATTTTTATTTTAAAACTTAACATATATCCCTTATCCAAATGATAATAACTAAGGTAATCCTTTAACTGTTTCCCACCTCTCTCATTATATGCATTTCCCCTCCATATCTTCATTTCAATTATAAATTGTTCTCTATTATAATCAACAATTACATCTGTCCTTTCCATATTACGTGTTTGTGCTTCAATATAATAATTACCAGTACCATTAATAACAAGTTTAAGATAAAGAAGAAAATATCTTCTGCCTTCTTCTTCATAAAAATTCTGTTCCCTGTCACCATATAAATCATTAAAATGTATTACAAATTTTTCCAGGATTAATTTCATATTAAGATGTCCATTATTAATAAACTGGTTTTTATCTTGTAAAGCAACATTATACATATTATTATTCTATATAACATCTTTACCTTTAGCTTCCTGCCTTAATGATTCATTTATCAAATTCTGTATAAGTGATACTATTATACTTGAATTAATAACCTTGTCAATCATATCTTCTAACTCTTTCATAGACTCTACAAAAAACCATTTATTCCTTTTTCCAGTATATTGTACTGATAATTCTTCATTCATTACAACTGTTACAGGATACGAAATAGTACTATATTCAATAAACATCATTCTATATTTATAATGTTCCAGTTCTTTTGCAGTCAAAAAAACTTCAAATGTATTCTGTTCCGCATCCTGCTCTCCTAATTTACTATAAATATCTGAAGTTCCATTTTTAGATTGCACATCAAAAAAACCAAGTGCTTCCAAAATCCCAGATGTTTTAGTATAAGGAAAAATAAATCTGTTATATTTTTCTATATTACCAATTACATACCCATTTGTTGACTCCTCAATTTGCTTTAAAGAGTTTTTAAAAACAACATCTGGTGGATATTTATCCAATAATTCAAAAGTAAATGTCCCCTTCTGCATTTAATATACCCCCTTAATTACTATATTTATCTTATACATTATTTATTTCACACATTATTGGAAAATGGTCACTAATTTTTTTATTTGGATGCTGGTTATTATCCATTAAATCTGAATAACTACAAGATGTTATTATTTTTAAACTTTCCCTTTTAAATAATGGTAAAATATCTTTACTTACAATTATCTGGTCCAACATATACCACATTGGTGAATATATATCTGATTTGTTTAAATAATATGTTCCTGGAGGATATGTAAAATCTCCCATAAAATTCCACATAGGATTATAAAACTTTCTATATTCTGTTCCATTCACTGTTCTTGTTGGTTTTTCAAATATATTTAATACTGGCAGTCCATGAAAACCATTAGCATTTAAACACCCTTCACCATATGGCATTTCATTAAAATCTCCTATAATAACCGTTTTCTGCGAATTTATCACACTTTCAGTTTTACTAATATCATATACTATTTCTTGAATTTTAGCCAATCTATCTTTACTTTTATCACCGTGTAAATCTGACATTAAATGGACACAACACAAAATATATTCATCCTTAAATATTTGAATAGAATAATATTTATTTTGAACCGCTGGCTTGATACTAACATAACTGCTCCATATATCAATCCTGTCACACCCATAAGTATTACACTTTACTAAACTTTGTTGGTATCCTCCCAGCAACATATGTAATTCATTGCCATCTGCATTATATTCTGCCATAGCCAGTACATCTATATTATAATCTTGTACTACACTTGCAACATACTTATTAATATTACTATTTTTATTTGTATTCCAAAATAAAATCCTCATTTTCCAAACGTTTCCTCTTAATTTGTTTATTTTTGTGTTAAAACCTTATATATTCTTTTATAATAACATAACAATGTAGATATACAAATTATACCAAAAAATATATATTGTTGCAACTGTTGGTTTTTGTTTTCTGTAATAATTTTTTTTGGAGGGGACACAGTACAAAGGTTTATTATAACCAAACAGACCAATAATCATTTAATGCCAAAACCGGAAACAATATTATTATACAGATTAGTAAAAAAGATAATTTAGAACTTATTGAAATAATATATCAAGATAAAATAAAGACTACAAAACCAGCTCTGCCAGTAATTGCTGGTTTTATTATAATTAGCATATAAACGCATGGACTGGCTAAAACGCCTAATAAAATACTTAAAAATAAAACCACTACTTAAACAAAATACCAGGCTTACAGATATCCTTTTTGTAGTTACAAATTCAAGGAATCTTGCAAGACCTGGATGAAATAAAAAGTATTTAACAATAATATAAACTATGCTATTTTGCTATATTAACTCTCCCCAATAAGAAATCTGCCCAGCTTAAACTTAAGTAAAATAACACCTATTACCAATGAACCAGCCATCGCAAAAAGAAAATTAGCAATAACATTTATATATGGATTAACTTCCCCATCAAGCCATGAAATTATAAAATATATAATCTGCTGGTGTAAAAGATAGATTACCATAGTTTTTCCTGACAAAAATTTTAAAATCTTACTTTCTCCCAGCCTGAAATGCCATACAGCCCATTGTAAAATAGTAAATGCCATTAAAGCACCTGTTATATACATAAAAAACTTCATAACTAAACATAATAATTCTATTACAACACCATCCCCTCTTAAGAACAACTGTGTTACTGCACATAAAAACAAGTTGGCAGCTAACCAGGCACAACCTGGTATCTTGCGTACAAATATATCTGTATACTGGCGCATTTTAAATCCAAGCCAGAAAAATACAATATATTGGCACGCTGTCCAGATACAAAAAATATTTGGCATTATCTCCTTTCCTGCCAGCCCCAGTATGTAAAAAACAATTGTAACAATCATTCCTAAATAATTATATTTCTTAAAAAAATCCGAAAATAACCAGAAAATTATAAATACATCAAAAAGCATCCAAAGAAACCATAACTGGCTTGGAGATTCTGCAAGAATATAATTATGGAAAATAGTTTTAAAGTCATATTTAAAAAAATAAACCGTGACTGGTAATACCCATATAGTAACAATAAATATATATGGAACAAGCAGTCTTTTTACTTTATTTAGCAAAAATGGCTTGAATAGCTTATACTTGCCTTTTTCATATTTTAAAAAGAAAAAAATATAACCTGATATTAAAGTAAAAGCATAAATATGAAATGAATTAAGCCAGCGTGCAAAATAATTTAACAAAGGCGCCTGGTAAACCGGCATACCAACAAACCAGTTTCCTGTCCAAAATACACAACTATGATATATAACTACTAATATCATAAGAAGTGTTTTTACATAATTACAATTATTTAATTCTGTTTGTTTATCCGGCATAATTATCCTCCATACATACTTTTACCAATATTTCTAATGACATTATAAATGGTCTTTTATTATATTTTATAGTTTAGCTAACCATTCACAAAATTTATTAGAAGCTTCACCTGTTTCGTAACTTCCAAACTTTTTAAGATGCTTATCTGCCATTTCTTTACCTTTATCTAAATCAATCTTGCTTATTTCGCTATTTAATTCTTCCTGGTTTAATGCAACTGGAAACCCCCATTTATAAATTGAAGTATACATGCCACGTTCAATACTGTACTCTTTTACATCTGGCGTATACAAAATAATATAAGCTCCTGCTAAAGCAGAATCCCATATTAATGATGAATAGTCTGATATAACAATATTACACACAGTAATTAACTCCTGTATATTGGGATAATCACTTACATCAATAATATGCTTTTCGTTTTCAATTTGGTTTTTACCTGTTAAATGATGGGCACGTTTCATAACTAAATAGTTATTACCAAACCTATCATGCATTGCCTTTGAAATTTCAGACAGGCTTATTAGGGGCATTGCTTTTATACCCGCATATCTCCATGTTGGGGCATACATTATAACTACTGTATTTTCATTAATGCCAAGTTTATTACGCATTTTCTTTTCAATAGCAGGCCTGTTTCCATTTAAAAAATCATCACTACGAGGCAAGCCATATTTAAGTACTTTACCTGTATACTGGAACTGTCTTTTCATAGAATAATGTGTAAATAATTTATTTGATGCTAAAAACAAAGTAGTTTCCCTGGTACTCATTTTTAATGTTTTTTTCATAATAACATCATTTCTTGGTTCTGTTAAAGCACACCCTGTTAAATCAAGCCCGCTATGCCATGTATTAACATGTTCTTGTCCCTTTCTTAGTGGTATCCATGAAAATGAGCCAACATTATTAATACTTACTTTAGCTGTTGCTTCATAATAAAATCTTTTTATAGAATTAAACTTTACAAGTTTTATACCCTTATCTTTAAGGTATTTAAACTTTTCAGGTTTCTGGAATGCCCATATTAATTCATATTTGCCTGGAACCGTTTTTAAAATAGTTTCTGTAATATATTTAGGATTACAGGCATACTGTGTTCCTCTATAAGAAGTAATTATAATCCTGTTTTCTTTAATTGGAAATATATGCAATACATGTATTAAAATTCTCAATACGTATATCTCTAATAATTTAATAATAGAATTTATTTGTATTTTCATATCACTATTCTCCTTTTAATTAAATTCTGCCAATAAGAAATAAAAACCTGTATGCTATCTCATCTAATAATATATTTCTATACCTTCCATGACAAGTAACTTTTTTAAACCGTTTTTGCACTGTATCTGGTTTATGGAATAACTGTAATATTCCAATGTTTTCTTTAAGTATTTCTATTTCAAATAATTCAAATAATACATCTATAATATCAGAAACTGGATTTAGTGCATCTTTATTTAAAAATAATTCCTTAAACATTGCTATATATCTTATTATTTTGGAATCTGGGTTAGTTGAATTGGTAGTTGCACCTGCATGACGCCTGTATTTAGCAGATGGTACAGGGTCATATATAATTTTACCAGTAGACGCTGTATAAATTTTTATAAATCCATCTTTAAAATCCCTATATCCATTAGCATGTGTCTTTTCTAATGCCTCCCTTACTTTATGGTTAAAGACAAATGTCATTCCTAATGGTTCACCACCAAACAGAAATTGTTGCAAGCGAAGCTTTTCAGGTTTTACAGATAACGAGCTTGCAAACCGGGAATGCCTTATAAAATCCATATTTTCATTATAATAATCAACTGCTGAATAATACAACAAAGGAATATCTTTTTTTGCATATCTGTTTAATTTATTCACTGCCCGTTCAATTTTATTACAATTCCAAATATCATCCTGGTCACAAAATGCATAATAACCAGCTGCTTTGCTTTGTATTAATGAAGATATAAAACACTCTGGATATTTAAGATTTCTTTTACCACTTAGTAAAAAAATCTTTTTATCTGTTTTATTTTTTTCTATTGTTTTAGAAATAATATCAATAGTATTATCCGTTGAACCATCATCTTTTATATAAATATCAATATTTCCATACGTTTGTGCTAACAAACTTTCTAACTGTTCTTTTAAAAAACGTCCGCCATTATAAGTACATAATATTATATTTACTTTTTTCATTTTTCTAATATCCCTTATATTTTAATTATCAACAACATAATTTTTATCTGCTGCTACTGCCATAAAAACTAAGAAAATTGTAAGATTTCTATATATATAAGTAACCTGGAAATATTCAAGTATTATAAACACCACAATATTTAGAAACCAATATTTATAATACCACTTATTTACAGTTTCCTTTCTGGTTTTTGTAAATATAGCAATCAATAAATATAAGTATGGCAGATAATAAACAATAATTCCTGTAATTCCTCCTGTAACTAAAAGCTCTAACATATTATTATGTGAATAATAACCTTTACTATTATATAGTACTGCAAAACTATTATATCCCTGTCCCCATATAGGTGATTTATGCCATGCATCCTGGGCCGTTCCAGCAAGATATGTTCTAAGCTTAATAGATGAATCATATATTCCATCTTGTCCTAAAATGTATTTAACAGCATATATTAATCTTTGTCCAATAAAATTATATAATACAGGTATCTGTGTAAACATAATACATACAACAGCAAATAAAATACCAATATAAAATAAAATTTTTATTTTTTTACTCCAGTTACCTTTAGAATAAAACAAATAACTTCCTATAATAACTGATGAAACAAGAAAAAGCATAATTTTACGCCTGCCTGTAAGTAATAAAATAAAAGTTAATATTAAAATCTTTACAAGGCAATTTTTGTTTTTCGTTCTAATGTATCTCTGCCACAATAATACTATCGCAATAGCATTTAACCAGCCAATATTGACTGCTGCAACCCCTCCTATTTTAAAAAAAGAAATCCCTTTAAAATCTTCAGCAGATAATCCTCCATTATTAATTATTGAACCAGAATATAACACACAAAGTATTATTGAACCTATAATAATTCCTAAAGAATATTCTTCAGCTGCATAATCTATTCCCTTTTGTATTATATAGTTATATATACAAATATTAAAAATACATGTTATTAATAATGTTCTAATTCCTGAAAATTGCATTGATTCAGAATAAATATCAACTACTGCTAATTGTAATATCATATATGCAGGAAACAAAAATTCCAGTAATATATAAGGAGAAAGATAAAGACCTTTTTTTAAGGCTTGTAAAATAATATAAAACAAAAAAGCAATTATCCCCATATATCCAATAAGTGTATTAGGTGCAATACAAATACAAATTGTCATAATAATAAATAAGTAATCTACTACTGCACGATTCTTAATTTTTATACTAAAATTCATTTTTATTTCCTTTCTAATCATGCATTTACAAATTATATATTTTAATATACAGAAATTATTTTTTATTTAATAAAATTTTAAACCTGGTAACTGCAAGCTTTAATTCATATTTATTTATAGATAGCAAATATATAATGGCAGTTGAGCTTATTACTGCAATTATGCCATGTATAATAAACCGTAATATAATATTTGATATAACTATATAATTGCATATTAAAAACGTAACTGAACTTACCAAAACCATTTTAAAAAAATATATAAGCATCTGTTTTAATATTGGAATAACAGGCATTTCAAAATACTTTCTAAATAAAATAGAAGATGCCCATGGAATATTTACAAATACAATAGATATAATTGTTGATGTAAGAACTCCCCCAATACCCCAGTATTTAACAAGGAATATATTTACCGACAGATTTAAAAATGATTCAAAAACTGGCCTGAACCTGTCTTCCCACCATAATCCCGCTGCTTGCCGGTATACTGCTGTAACATCTCCTAATTTCATTGTATAAAAATATAAAGCACATAAAATTACAATATAAAATGGAAGTTTATTGTCTGGTCCTGTCCATATTTCAATAAAATCCTGCATTACACAAACTAAACAAGAGGTAAATATACATGCAATGCTACTATATTCAAAAAGAAACTCTTTATAAGTCACATAATTCTTTTCTTTTGTTTCTAACACAATGCTATTACCAAGACCTGCTGTTATTGATGTGGCCAGTACTGACATAAATAAAGATATTGCACTTATTATATAGTAATAATTCTGGTACCTGGCTAAACTGGCTAATCCTATAAATGCAGAAATTATAATACTGTCAAAAGAATTTCTAAATACATATGAAATTTTATTTAATGTAAGTCCTATTACACGTTTAACCAGGCTATTTATTTCATCTTTAGATAAGTTACCCTTACATTTAACACCAGGATATAATTTATCTACTATTTTTGACCTTAATATATTTATAAATATTGTAGTTAAAGGAAAAATAACAGCATAAAAATAATAATTTTGAAAAACCATTAAAATTATTATCTGAAAAATATACATTATTATATTGCACGCTGACAAAATTTTGCTATTAATATCATTCCTCTGGTTTGCCTTTAATAGAGATTCTTTATATGCAAAAAGAAAATAACTTACAACGGTATTTAATAAATATATAATATAAAGAATATATATATTAATATTATCAGGATATCCTTCATTAATAAGTGCTGGTAAAAATGGCAATATAATTATTCCTATAATAAAAATAATACTGCCTATAATTGAATATATTTTCTTAAATGCATTTAAAAATGCTGAAAGTTTAACTGTATCTCCTTCACTAACAGGTTTATACATCCCATAAATAACTGCATCCCCAAAGCCTAATTCAGCTAAACTTAATACCTGTAATATTGAGCTAAACAGTGAGCCAAGTCCTAAATATTCATTTCCAAGTTTATAAATTATTATTGTTCTTATTATAAAAGGACCTGATAGTGATATACTTTTTTCAACAAATCCCCAGATTGCATTTATTAATGCCATTTTTGTCCGTTTCATTGTAATTAGCCTTTCATAAATCACAAATGTCCTTCAACTCTTACTGAATAATTATTTTCTACTCCTGTGCCAAGAGTTGCAATTTCTTTTGTAGTAATTCCATTTCTGTACAAAACATATGGTAATGCCATCTGGTCTCTTTTAGATAAGTTTAAAAAATCATGCCACCAGTCTTCCATAAGTTTTTTACAAAGTGGAACATTATGTTTTCTTGCTATAATATTACACTCTAACAATCCATAATGTTCTGGAAAACCCACTTTCTTTAAATAGGTTAAATGACGTTTAATATTTTTTTCAGAATCTTTTCCCAATGCCAGGATAGTTTTTGCTTCTTCATATACACAATCCCTTTTACTATGTGAATGAACCGCTATTCCACATCCAGGTATTTTATTTATTAATTCTGTTAAATCCGATATAACCCTTACATTGCCATCAATATATATTGAATACTTATATTTATCAAATACCACATATGGATGCATTTTAAAAAAACGGTTAATTTCTGTATTACTCATTTCTGAAATCCCATACTTCCCAGGATTTATTAAAACCTGTTTCCAAATAGAACCCTTTAACTTTCTGTCCATATCCGTTATCAGGTAAAAGTCACAATTATCAGGACAAAATACAGGTTCCAAAATTTTATCATAGTTACCAATAATACATGTATATATAGCTATCCGTTCGTTTGAAAAATAATCTGGGTATCCAGTTTTATTAATATCAGCTTTGTATTGGGACTTCTTTTCAATTCCAGATGCATTATTAAGTTTTTTCTTTTTATTTATAAGTTTTAACAGTTCTTTAATTTTACCAGATTTTATATTATCAATTAATAATAAAATTTCCCTGCCTGTTCTGTATTCCCTGCTGTTTTTTAAATTTATATATTCAGAATTCATTGACTTTAAACACTTCATATACTCAATATATTCTTTTTCTATATCTTTGTTTGTAAAATACATTTATAATTCCCCAGTATTTAATTTTATAAATTTGTTATCAGAATCAAAAAAATTATTTTAATGCACCTGTAGATTTGAATTTTGTGCCTAATTTTTTATGTTCATATATTTTTGCATCCACTAGAAAACGGTACCAATATGCATTAAGAAAAGAAAATATCCTGCCCTCTTTTCCATCAAGAAAACCTAAACGGAAATAATATATATAAATATAATATGCCCATGCTCTGAATCCAATAGGCAGTTTATAATATATATTCATTTTAAACCTTGTTTTTAAACTGGCATTCTTATTCGTAACATTTTTATTATCAAAGTAATCCATTGCTTCCCGTGTACTATACCAGTTACATTTATTCGTAAAAAATGTTAATCCCCTGAATGCTAAATGTTTAGAATCCTTCTTTGCTTCAATGGTAGTCCCAGAATCCAGAATAATATGTTCGTCCATATTACGGTCTTCAATATCACCTTTTCCAGCCTTATATACACTTAGCTTTTTCCACGGATACATACCTCCATGCATCATAGGCTTTCCTAAAAAAATATTATAAAACCTCAGAACAATTCCATTTACATCAGTTTTTTCATTTTTATTACACAATATATCAAGTTCTTTTGCTGATTCTTTGGTCAGACGTTCATCTGCATCAATACGTAAAATCCATGTTGTTTTAACATCTGCTATCTTCACAGCATACATATATTGTTTAGCATAATTAATAAATTCATGCTGGTATACTTCTGCTCCAGCATTCTGTGCAATCTCTACAGTATTATCTTCACTAAAACTATCCACAACAACAATCCTTTTCACTATACTTTTAATAGACCCTATACATTCCTTTATAAAATCTTCTTCATTACGTGTTAATATAATAGCTGTAATATCTGCCATGTCTGTACTCCTTACTAAACCCGTTCCCACTTTTTTGTTTTAGTATTATATTGTTTAACAATCCGTGCTGGCACTCCAGCAACTACACTATATGCTGGATAAATACCACGTACTACAGCACCTGCACCAACAATGCAATGTTTGCCCAGGACTGTACCAGCCTGGACAGCCACACCATACCCTATAAAACATCCCTCACCAATATGGGTTTTTCCTGGAATTAATCTTTGGTCCATAACCCCCTTGTTTATATCATTATATTCATGGTCAAGATTTGTTATAAATGTATTAGCTGCGATTGTTACATTATCACCTATATCAAGTATTCCATTATATGAAGTTATATGGACATTCTGTTCTATTGCAACATTATTTCCAATATTTATTTGTCCAGTACCTATTGCCTCCATACGGATTCCTGGAAAAATACGTACACAATTTCCTATATAAATATTTTTCATACCTTCTATAAAACAAGGTTTACCCATATATGTAAGATTTCCTATATGTCCAAAAGGTAATTTATACATAATAGCTCTGGCAGCCCATAAATACTTACTTGGATGCATTTTATCCCTCCTTCCTGTATAGGACATCTTATTTATTATGATAATATTTCTTCCAGCCAGCTCTTTAATGAATATTTTGAATATATAATATTATCAATTTCCATATATGGTTTTTTAAAAAAAATATTATTCAAATCAATTTTACCTTTATATACGTATATATTTTCTGGTCTGTAAAAGTCATAATTAACAATATCAGGATTTGTAGTAATTAATTTTTTCTTTGCACCAAGTGCTTCCAATACGCGTATAGTCAGCCCTGTCTGGCCTGCCTGCGGTGAATCCAGTACACACATGGAATATTCATATAACTTATTTAATTCACTGCCACTTAATGGCACATAATGAAATTCATTATAATGAGATTTTTTAAATTCTGGATTTTTAAATTTGCGGTAAAAATATACTAATCTTGATGGAAAGAAAAAATAAATAAACTGTTTAGGATATACTTCTTTCAACTGTGATGACATCATATTTATAAATTTATATTTCTTAGGATGTGCTGTCCCCACAAAACAAAAGTCATATTTAAAACTATTATGCTGGTATATCCCAATTTTCTCATATCTTTTACAATAAAATAATGGAAGAAAAGACAAATTTGCATTATCTTTTACATCATATTTATCAAAAGAATAACACTTATCAAAATATTTATGAAAATGTTTTATATATGGAAAATTCTCCAGTGAATCCCATTGGTATAAAATAAACCTGGCATGTAACTGGCAATTTCTAATGCTTTTAATCATTTCTTCACTAAAAGATAAAGATTGTCCAGATATTAAAAATACAATATCATACTTCTTTTTTGATATTTTTTCCATTATAGAATTAAAATATTTTTGTATATATTTCTTAAGTATATCTTTCTTAACCCGTATAATTGCTTTAACAATCCCACTTGTACCTGGACGGTCATCAAAGAAATCAACCTCATATCCCATATTATTTAATTCTTCTATAATAATTTCAGGATAATCAAAAAAACGTGGCATAATTAATAATAGTTTCATGTTATTCCTCATAGTTAATATGATAAATACGTTATATTAATAATTTTTTGTTTTCAATAATTTTCTCTATTTTGCCAGAATTGCCCCAGATAGCTTTTGAATCATATGGACGATCTGGAAATGCACCATACTTAAGTTTAATTTTATAACTATTTTCTTTAATAAAACGTTCTGCCCGGTCTGCTAGTTTCTCAGGTTTTCCAGAACAAATATTAATAATTCCATTTATTCTATCCTGGTCTATAGCATATGCCACCTGGCTGCAGAATTTATTATAATCAATAAAATCATACTGGTTCTGCCCTAATGTAAATGGAAACTCTTTTTTCCCATCTTCTTCTGCTGCTGTTATCTTAGAAAAAACTGAACTTCCATATTTAGAATTACCAACAATATAGTATCCTCTAAGCCATTGGAATTGTATTGCTTTTTGTTTTGTGATTTCTTGTGTTAAATCACGAAGCGCATTTTTAGCAATTCCATAAGGAGTAACAGGATGGCATGGCGTGTCCTCTTTAATACTTCCTTCAAAAAAACCAATTTCATGCATGCTTCCCATAACAGTAATCTTTTTAATACCCATTTCTGCCATTTCATTTATAAATAAATAATGTTTTGGAAGGTCTTCTATATGAGCATAAGAATAGTGTTTAAAACCATCTCTCCACGCCAGATGCAATAATACATCTGGTTCTTTAAAATATTTATATGGATTTTTTACATTAAATAAGTCACATGTTATTCTCTGGGCATTAATATCTACATTATCTGTTTTAAAATCAGCAGCAACTACTTCATGACCCATATTAAGAATATTTTTTACAATTCCTTGTCCAAGATAACCATTTGCACCTGTAACTAATATTTTCATAACGGCATCCCCAATTTTCTATCTATTAATCTCTTTGGAAAATATCTCTTGTATATACTTTATCTTTTACATTATCTAAAGAACTGTCATATCTATTAGCAATAATTGCTTTACTTTTTTCTTTAAATTCATCCAGATTATTAACAATCTTACTTCCAAAAAAAGTTTCACCATCATTTAAAGAAGGTTCATAAATTATTACTGTGGCACCTTTGGCTTTAATTCTCTTCATAATTCCTTGAATACTGCTTTGACGGAAATTATCAGAATTACTTTTCATAGTAAGCCTGTACACTCCTATAATAACTTCCTTCTCTTTTACCCTGCTCCAGCTTTCATTAGCTTCATATGCTCCAGCAGTTTCTAAAACACGCTCTGCTATAAAATCTTTACGTGTACGGTTACTTTCAACAATAGCTTCAATAAGATTCTCTGGAACCTCAGCATAATTAGCTAAAAGTTGTTTAGTATCTTTAGGAAGACAATATCCGCCATAACCAAATGAAGGATTGTTATAATGGCTTCCAATTCTTGGGTCCAGACAGACACCATTAATAATTTGCTGTGTATTAAGACCTTTTATCTCTGCATAAGTATCAAGTTCATTAAAATAAGAAACCCTTAACGCCAGATATGTGTTTGCAAATAATTTAACAGCTTCAGCCTCTGTAAATCCCATAAATAGTGTATCAATATTATTTTTGGCAGCCCCTTCTTGTAATAACATGGCAAAAATATGTGCCACTTTCTCTGTTTCCTCATCACAACCTATAATAATACGTGAAGGATAAAGATTATCATACAAAGCTTTAGACTCTCTTAAAAATTCGGGACTGAAAATAATATTATTATTTTCTTTACTTTTTCTGGTTTTTATCGTATATCCCACAGGGACAGTAGATTTAATTACTATAACTGCATCAGGATTTACTTCCATTACTGTATCAATTACTTTCTCAACAGCAGAAGTATCAAAAAAATTCATTTTGCTATTATAATTGGTTGGAGCAGCAATAATAACAAAATCTGCATCCGCATATGCCAATTTACCATTAACTGTTGCTGTCAGCTGCAAATTTTTTTCTATAAAATATTTTTCAATGTAATTATCATGTATAGGACATTTTCTTTTATTAATAGAGTCTACCTTTTCTGGAATGATATCTACAGCTGTTACTTCATGGTTCTGGGATAAAAGAGTAGCCACTGATAACCCTACATATCCAATTCCAGCCACAGCTATTTTTAAATCTTTATATTTTCTCATTCTCATTAATCTCTTTCTGTCTATAGTTATCCCAACCAGATATTTTATAAAACTCCTTGTACCATTCAGCAAATTTCTGCAAACCGTTTCTAAGGGTAGTATTTGGTCTTATCCCAAAATCTCTTTCTAATGCAGATGTATCTGCATATGTTACTGGAACATCACCTGCCTGCATTGGGACAAGCTCTTTATGTGCTTCAAAATCATAACTTTGGGGAAGCACATCTGCACGTATTAATTCTTGTTGGAGTATATTTACAAAATCTAACAAATTCTCTGGGTTACTATTTCCAATGTTATAAACAACATAAGGAGGAACTGGAAGCCCATCTTCACCAACAGCTCTGTCTGGAGCTTTCTGTATTATGCAGACAATACCTTTTACAACATCATCCACATATGTAAAATCTCTTTTACAATTACCATAATTAAATATCTTTATAGTTTGTCCATTTAATAACTTATTTGTGAAATCAAAATAAGCCATATCTGGTCTTCCAGCAGGACCATATACAGTAAAGAAACGCAGCCCTGTTGACGGGATATTATATAGTTTGCTATATGCATGTGCCATAAGCTCATTGCTTTTTTTAGTAGCAGCATATAAAGATACAGGATTGTCTGTCATATCATCTGTACTATAGGGAATTTTCTTATTAGAGCCATACACAGAAGATGAACTTGCATAAACTAGATGTTCTACCCCAGATTCTCCATGGTCATAAGAATGACGGCAAGCTTCTAATATGTTGTAAAAACCAATAATGTTAGAGTCAATATAAGAATCTGGATTTGAAATAGAATACCTTACACCAGCCTGTGCTGCTAAATTTACTACTATAGAGGGTTTGTATTCTGCAAAAACCTTAGTAATAATATTCTTATTTGAAATGGAGTCTTTGATAAAAATAAAATTAGTATTTTTCTGTAATTCTGCTAATCTCCATTCCTTAATTTTTACATCATAGTAATCATTCATATTGTCAATGCCAATAATTGTAGTATCTGAATTTTCTTTAAAAATTTGTTTGGCAAAGTTGGCACCAATAAATCCAGCAACCCCAGTTATAAGTATAGTTTTCCCTGTAAGTTCAATATGGCTCACTTGTTTTCTCCAATCTATTCCATATAATAATAGATATTTTTTATTATATGGTTTTTCTTAATATATATTCTTTCACGAAAAATAATTTTAACAAGTACAAATTTTACCCCATAAGCTCTGATTTGTCAATATAAATTATCAATTTATCACGTCCATTTCATAACTGGCATACATAGATAACCATCACAATAAAAAATAGCATCCCTGCCTCACAAAGTCTGGATGCTATTCTTAAGCCAAGCAGATATCCGCAATATGCTTGACTGGTTATTCTGATTGTTTAGATTTGCTGGCATATTATTCTGGTACAATTAATTAACCTTCACATTTGCCGGACTTTCCAAAAACTGGCTTTTTAAAACCTCTTCCTCCGGTTTACTATCCACACCAAAGAAATACCGCGTTCCAAGCATTATCTCACCTGTGCCTGCAAATAACGCATAGCTTAAAGGATTATAAGCTTCTTCAAGTAAATGATGGTCAATAGTGCTGCTTATTGCCAGAAGTATAATAACAAGCATAAGCGCAGTATCTTCCCTGCGTTTATAACATATAACACCGTAAATAATAAATACTATCCCTAAAAATAAAATGCCATACCTTAATAATATAAATAAATAAGAACAATCTATAAAGAAGTAAGGCTTTGTGTGTTTTAATGAGCCTCCCATACCTTCCATAGGTACATCTTGTCCAAAAAGTGACAATCCAAACTGTTCAAGCCCTTTCTTGCCTAGCATAAGCCTTCCTGTTATAGTTAGGTTAATTGTTTCTAACAGTTCATCATCCTGCCTGTAAGCAGATGTAAGTAAATACATAACTAGCCCAGCAACTGGCAGGCTTATTAAAGCAATTTTCCCAAATAATTTTTTTAACTTAAGACATGTCCTGGTTCTTTTAAAAGTTATTAACTGTACCCCCTCCGCTTCAATTCCTGGTACTGCTGTCTGTTCTCTCTCTTTCTGCCAGCGCATTATATGGTATATTCCAAAAAATACTACTAATAAAAGTATACATATAGTATCAAGCCTTGCATTACAATAATAATAAATAGCACCTGCAATAATACATGTCCCTGCATAATGGTACCAGCGCAGCTTTTTATAATACAGGTAATAAGCTGTAAGAAGCATAAAAAAGATATGTGCAGCAAAGTCTGTTGTATATGAACATCCAAATGAATATCTAAGACCTTTACCATCTATTGATATATAAGCCAGGTTTTCAATAACTCCAAGAAGTGATGCACAGAATGCCAGCCCTACAATAGTAATATTCATTAATAAATATATTTGTAATATCTTTCTATAAGAGATATCCTTTGCTGCCACTACTATTAATGTCCATATAAAAGGCCATAAATAACCACTTGACACCGCTACAAGCAATCCACATGCCAGCATTGCAGCTACTGTTATAAACATTTTAACTGTATAAATATCAAATAGAAAAATCTTTGCTGCCAGCAATATAATAGAAAGTATAAGGCAGATTTGAAAAGCTGTTTCACTATAAGAAAACATCGTAGTCCTTAATATTTTCCAGAAAATATATAGAATAAACCCTCCAAAAAACAATACTTCCCCATTATAGGGATTTTTTACCCAATGGTTGTATTTTTCTATTAGCAAATTCATCTTGCCATCCCCCTATAATAATTACAGTTTCATACCGGTTCTAGTAAAATTATTCTATAACAATACATCCCCACACAGGAATACCAAATTTCTGGCATGTCCTTATCTGGCTGGCAAGCTGTGGATAAGTGTTTTCACCAGCTTTTATTACCATTACAGTATATTTCTTCTCAATCATGCTTTCTAATTCAGCAGCATTTTCATTTGATACTTTTCCTGATGCTACTGAAATTTCATTTTCTTTAAATATTTCTGTTATTTCATCTGCTGTTTTTATAACTACCTCATTTTCGGAAAGAAGGTTTAAGTAAAAGCCTTCTGCCTGGTACTTTTTAGCTAAAAGTTTAAGTTCTGTAATTCCTATGGCTATACCAGAAGCCCCGTTTTCTTTCTGGCTATAGCATGTAAATACAGGCATATCTGTATGCATAAGTTCCATGGATGAACGTATCCTGTCACTAAGCAGGTAACGCAGTGAAAGGACTGCTAATGGGATTACACACCCAGCAATTATACCTAATATAGCATACTTGACAACAAGGATATTGCCTGGTGCTGATGCTTCCATTACTTCTGGCTTGTTATTTTCAATATAATCCGATTTTGAACTTTTATTTGATGCCAGCCTGGTGTTATAATCTGCCAGTGAAATATTATAGTTCTTAAGTGTATCAAGCTTTCCATTCTGCACATTTGTCACGTCATTGTCTGCCTTTGTATAAAATGTACTCTCTAATTGCTGTAATGAAAATTCTCCATATACTTTTACTATCTCTGGTACATAGCCATCAAGGCCTTTCTGTACTGTTTCTAATATTTTCTGTCCCTGTTCTTTGTCATAATGCATTACCGTTATATTTAATATATTTCCATTAATTGCCCAGGATAAAAGTTCCCTCATATATCCAGCTTCAGAACTTCCAAATTCTGCTTCAAGGCACTCCTGTACATTACCATATGCAAGGTAATTTACCATTGAATTTAATACACCGCCAACATCTGGAGCACTTGTTACAGCATATTGTGCTGTTGCAATCTGCAGGTTTACAGCATCTAGCTTCATATATAATGCTTCATCAACATATTTCTGTAAATTCTCTATCTCTCCCACAATAATATCTATATTGCCCTGGCTCTCTTCTATCTGTTTATCATAAGCTGCCAGCTGTTCATTATATATATCCACTTCCTCCTGCTGCTCATCAGTAAGGTGGTTAATCTGGTTTGCCCTCTGGTATCCCATTATGCCGCATATTAGTATGCAGACAGCCAAAAATGGCACTATTATTTTCCAATAATTAATACAGTCATCTGCTATACATCTAAAATAATAATTTTTTTGTTTCATCTCTTTCCTCATTTCTGTGCTGCCTGTTAAATGGAAAATCTTCTTATTCTTTGTTTTCTTTAAAACAGCACCTGCCTTACATGATATTTCCATTATAACTGGTTCCTTCTGTAATAACAGCATACCTATATAACTGCCAAAAAAAAGCATTGCAGAAAGTATAAGTACAAATACTACTGGAATGTTTAAAAACTTTATCCATATAGAAACAATAATGCCAGCAAGACATGCAATTATTAATTTCTTCCAATGGATGCCTTCAAATGGCCTGCCAGCTAATTCTTTTATATAATTATACTGTACCAGCAGAACTGTTATTTCTGCTACAAGAGTCCCTGCTGCCGCTCCTGCAGCACCATATAACGGGATAAATATAATATTTAAAACAAGGTCTGCTGCTGCACCTGCCAGAACTGAATACAAGGTATCTTTTCCTCTTCCCATTGCTACAAGTACCTGTATCCCAATAATATTGGTTAATCCTATTAATAACACTGTTGGCATAATTATCTGCATAGGAACCACTGACTTTGCAAATGCAGGTCCTGATACAAGATTTATGCTTTCCTTTGCAAAAATAATAAAATATACTGCAACAGGCCATGCTGCGCAGGTCATTATATGGATTGCTTTCCTGCATGTTTCTTTAAATTCTTTCTCCATTCCCTTTTCAAGATAATATGACATACGTGGAAGAAGCACCATTCCAGCAGCTGTAACCATGTTTACAAGAACCCCTTTAATATTAACAGCAGTGTCATAATAACCTACCTCTTTGGAATCCTTTATTATGCCAAGCATAACTGTATCCATATTAGTATAAACCATAGTAGCACAAGAAACTGCAAAAAGCACAAATACTTGTTTTATATGGCGTTTTATATGATAGTTCCCTAAAGGCTTTATAAAAATATATTTACGTATATGCAGAAAATTTATTATCCCTGGCGCATATGATGCAAAAACAACCAGTATCCCATAATAAATATAGTCCTGCCTTTCCCTGACCATAATAAATAAAGCTGGTATAGCAATTATCTTAAATACCAGGGAAGTTATTGTAATATATGAATACTGTTCCAGTGCCTGGTACAGCCACTCTGTACCAATAACCTTCAAGAAAACCATTGTGCTCATTACAAGAAACAGCAGGTTGTCCTTCTGTAATCTTGGAACTACAGATAAAAGCACAAAAAAGATACTATAAGAAAATAACATTGTAAGCAGGTTCGTTAATAAAAGTTCATGTACTGTCCTGCTAAGTTCTTCTTTATTATCCCTGGCTTTGGCACATGCCTGTATGCCATAAGTTGGTATTCCCATCTGTGCAAGCATTGTAAAATAAGCAAGCACTGATGTTGCAAATGAAACCTTTCCAATTCCTTCTGGAAACAGTATTCTTGATGCATATGGAAAGGCTATAACTGGAAAAATTAATGAAGATACTTTTAATAATCCATTCAGAAGCATATTATATGCCAGTGGTTTTTCTCCTGCCATCTGTTACACCTTTCCATTACTGCTTTGTCTTGCTTACTGTACACATATAATGCCGCTTACTTCGCTTTCCAGGTCTTTAAGCTGCATAAACATATATTCGAGTTCTTTTAATGTACCTTTTCCTAATTCTTCAATAACAAGAATATTATTCTTGCCACATAATTCAGTGTATTTTGTATCACCTTCAGATAATGTTATTTTATTACACTGTATACCGCCCTTTTCTATTGAATCAATTACATGCTTCATCTGCACTTCACCAGAATCTGTTGCACAGTCATCTATTATTGTAAGTTCAGTAAACCCTTTCTTTTTACAATATACACTTACCTTGGCAACAATAATATCTAACTGGCTTGGCTTGTCTGTTCCAATATCACCAAGAATTAAACGTGCAGTATTATTTTTATTCCTGCCATATGTTCCAAATACCCTTGCCAGTTCCCTGTTTGTAATCTGTCTTTGTACAAAAATCTTGCCGTTAGACATTGTAAGCAATACTATAACAACTACAGCAATAAAGCCGCCAAATAAAATACCAATAGCTACATATTTTAAGCTAATGCCTTCTTCTTTCTTTTCTTTTCCTATTTTCTCTGGATTGACAAGCTCATCATATAAAGCAATCTGGTCTTCATCCAATGTATTGTACAATGTCTGGTATTCATTATATAAAGCTATAATCTGGCTGTCATATGAGCTCTTTGTAGATGATACGCCCCCATCTGTTGTATGGTATGCTTTTGATAAAGTCTGTTCTACTGAATGGTTATTGTACTTTTTCTGTACTTCCTTCACATAGAGTTCTACATTTTTGGAAAATAATGACTGGAGCTCTAAACATTGTTCTTCTGTTTCACCTACTATCCTTACAGATATAAGCCTGTTTAAATCATTACCCTGTTCATAGTTCTTTTCACTGTCGTCATTTATATTTGTCCTGCCGCCATTAGACATATATCCGATTAATTCACTAATATATTTAACTTCGAGTTTACCAGAATATTGTTCTGCAATTTTATTGTATAATTCACCATCAAACATATATGACATATACATCTGCCTGATATATTTATTATCAGGGTTCTTGTTAAACATAAAATCAATTCTTGTTGCATATACATCATTAGGGTTCATTGACATATAAATTGATTCTTCTGCATACTCTGCTTTTTCATCAATCCTGTCCTGTACAGAAACTAAGTTATGGACTTTAGTAATTTCTGCTGGTTCTAACTCTTCATATAATTCTTCTATTGGCACTTCTTTATTAGCCACATTGTTCCTGTATACACTGAATGCACCAAATAAAACAGCGGATATAATGCAGACAAGTGCAATTATATGCCATTTTCTCAACACTTCCCATATCAGTACCCTTAAATCAATTATAACTTCATCGTTTTCCATTGTTACTCTCCTATCCTGAATTTAATTAGTAATTACTCTGCACCTCTTCCAAAAAGCACAACCCAGACTGTCTTTAATATAATCTTAAAATCAAGCCTTAAGTTCCAGTTATCAATATACTCACAGTCTAACCTGACTATTTCGTCAAAATCGGTTATACTGCTTCTGCCACTTACCTGCCAGAGACCTGTTAAACCAGGTTTTATGCTTACCCTTCTTCTGTGGTATGAATTATACATTTCAAACTCTGACTCTGTTGGAGGACGTGTGCCTACCAGGCTCATATCACCTTTTATTATATTTATTGCCTGTGGAAGCTCGTCTATACTTAGCTTTCTTATAAGCTTGCCTACAGGAAATATTCTTGGGTCATCTTTTATCTTAAACATAAAATCGCTGTCCATTTCATTTTCCTTCATAAGGCTTGCTTTTCTCTCTTCTGCATCCATATACATGGACCTGAATTTATATATTTCAAACCTCCTGCCATTCCTGCCTATACGTGTCTGTTTAAACAGTACAGGACCAGGTGACTGTATAGCTATCCCAATAGCTACAAATGGAAGAGCAATACACATACACAGGAATAAAACAATACCACCACATATATCCATAATACGTTTTATTACTACATCACGTATCTCATATTCATAGTTTGAATATGTAAGTACACCATATTTTCCTATTGTTGTAAACTGCTTTTTACCAAAATCATATTCATATTCCCGCAAGTTGAGATGTATCTTTATTCCCATTGCATCAAGCCATCCCATTATCTGCCCTGTGATTTCACTTGCACTATATGGTATATGTATAAATGCCCCGTCAACAGGAATATTTTTAAGTACATCTTCCATATTATCTATATTGGCTATAACAGGAACTCCGTTTATATTCCCGCCTGACATGTCTTTGTCAGCCAGCGCAATATATTCTACACTTAAATAAGTAATTTTCTTAAGCTCATCCAGGATATTAGCCGCATGCCTGCTATCTGTTATTAAGACTATTTTCTCTGCATATGTAGTCATATATTTTCTCTGGAGTACCTTTTTCAATAACAGGTGTTCTATATATGTACCTACTACTGAGATTACAAAGAAATAACCAAGCTGCAGCCTTGAGAAATCCCCTCCTAGCTTCATAATATAAAAGTATGCCATTACACATAAAGATACTATTATATATTGCTTTAATACAAGAAATGCTTCCCTTGCCTTATCCCTTGTCAGGAAATCAATGTTTGTCCTGAAAAAAAGCTGTACTGCAATATACGCAAGTATAACAAACCATAATAACACTACATAATCAGCACTTGATATTATATGTTCTGCCCTTGGTGTATTAAACCTAAGTATATTCGCAATGGAATATGCAACCAGCATAACCCCTATATCAAGCAATATCGCAATATAACCAGCCAAAGTCCTTATCTTCTGATTCATCCTTTTTACCCTTTCATCCCACTATCTTCAATATTATAGCACACTTATCA
Source organism: uncultured Lachnospiraceae bacterium (assembly GCA_948794795.1). GTDB lineage: Bacteria > Bacillota > Clostridia > Lachnospirales > Lachnospiraceae > Butyribacter. The sequence continues at coordinate 42,792 of CAQGLR010000011.1, forward strand.
ATAATTACAATTGTTTAATTCTGGATTGTTTATTAAGAATTTCATAAGCCTGCTTTCTTCCTTAACACCATTGAAGCAATTCCATACAGCATATAATTACTGCTGCGCAGCATAAAAACAGCCTTGTTTGTCATTTTAAAGTAAACTTCTGGATATTTCTTCCTAATAATACTTTCTATTCTGGTAATTTTCTTTTTGTTTTCTTTACTAGCCGGATAACTTAAATATATCTTTATCTGGCTTGTCACAAGTTTAGCGATTGCACTTTCAAGATATTCTTTCTTAGGTTTACTTAATATGCTTTTATTCTTATTATATAATTGTACTATCCTGATTAACACCTTTTCATGGTTATGGCAGTTCTTTTGCATATTTAATAAATCCATGCTTTGTGTTGACAGTCCCAGGCGGTACATATAAACTGGCTTTGGCAGAAAAGCAATAGTTTTAATATAAGGAACTGGAAATAAAACATATTCTGCATCTACATAAAAACAATGCGTATCCAGTTTTATTTTATTCTTCTGGAGTATTTCTGTTTTGATAGCCATAGCATGCATATTTATATATACATCACTGCACACATTGTCAAATTTGTATTTCTTCCTATATTTAAGCCCTTTAAATGTATTTTTAATCTCTTTTGTTTTCTTATATGTCTTATCATCAATCCACCAGTAATCAGTAGATATAACATCTGCATCTGTAACCTTTATAAAGTCTATAAGTTCTCTTAATGCACCAGTATCTACCCAGTCATCTCCATCAACTGTCTTAAAATATCTTCCTTTTGCTTCTGATATGCCACAGTTTACAGCAGACCCATGTCCACCATTCTTTTTATTTACCAGCCTGAATATCCCTGGATACTTTTCTTCATATCTGGCAGATATGCATGCTGTATTATCCGTTGAACCATCATTTATTATTAATACTTCAATACTATTTATAAATGCTTCATTAATAAATGAAACCAGACATTCGTCTATATATTTCTCTACATTATATGCTGCAACTGAAATTGTAAGCAGTTTTTCCATTTATAAATTCCCCTTAAATTTTATTGCTGTTTATATAACTATCTATACTTATATATATCTCTTTCATTCTTTTCTCTACAATATCTTTTGAAAACTTTTTAACCCTTTCCTGGTTCCACTTTCCCATGTGTTTTCTTATTATATAGCTCTTCTCTTCTTTATCTGTAAAAAGCTTCCTGGCTTTTACTGCAAAATCTACTGGTTCAAAACTTTTTACCAGATATCCGCCTTCCATATCTTTTACAAGGTCAGTCACACCACGTATCCTGCCTGCAATTATTGGAAGCCCTGCTGACATTGCTTCCATAACTACTACAGGAAGCCCTTCCCTGAATGAAGGCAGCACAAAACAGTCTGATGCATGCAGCATAGCAGGGACATCTTCTATATATCCTGCCAGAAACACCTTTTCTTCTAAATGCAGTTCTTTTATTTTATTATACAGTGATATTCTTTCTTCACCAGTCCCCCCTATAATGCAAATAATATCCATATCTTTTAAATACGCCATCATATCTATTAACAGCTGGTGGTTTTTTCTTTTAGATAACTCTCCTATGCTAACCATCACTTTTGTTTCTGGGTTTATCTTTTTTCCTATAATCTTTTGTATATACTCTTGCTTTCTATCATGCATAATGATGTTTTTGGAAATACTTACACCAACACCTGGTACATATTCTGTCTTTCCTCTTACTTTAAACTTCTGTGCCCTTTTAAAATCTTCATGGTTTATTAATATAAGCCTGTCTGTATATCTTGCAAGAAATCTTTCAACTGGATAATATATCCAGTCTTTTAATGGAGCACCTGTGCAGAAATGGAATCCATGTGCAGTATAAAGTACAGGAACATCCCGTCCACTAGATTTTCTGGTTTTCTGGGCAGCAAGTCTTGCTATAACCCCGCTCATTGGCATATGGCAGTGTATTAAATCAAATTCTTCTGTCAGCATTAATTGTTTTAACTGTATATAAGCTTTTATTACATTTTTTGAAAATGGGGAACGCACAAAATCAACCTGGTGTGTAATAATCCCTGTATTATCAAGCCTGCTGTTATCTTTGCCATAAACTACATTATTTAAATTTGTAGCATAATGTATTTCATATCCCATTTCTTGTAATATCTTTACATTATTCATTTCATGTTGTGGAATAAACCCGCTGACTCTTGTTACAAGTAATGCCTTTTTCAAATATCCCGCCTCCAGTAATGTTTTATTGCTGTTTTAAATCCGCCCTTCATGCTGGCATGGGTTAAGTATAACATGACAACAATATCATATCAAGCAGATAACACTATAAAAAACTGGCTGCCAGGAAATCTGCTATCCATACAAGCAATTTTAAAGTGGTATTAATATACATATAAATTTCTAAAATTATATAAAATAAAACAGACATCCTATAGAAAACTTCCTGGATGTCTGCATATTCTACACAATAATAATTTTTTATAATGGTAAATTATTGTTTTGCATTTCAATATTATATTCTTTTTCCTGGTTTGTTACTACAAGGTCAAATACTTGCATAATGCTTTTCTGTTTCTCTGGACTTTGCATAGCAAAAAGGGTATCAAAAAATTTATTTGCTGTAATTTTATTATTTATAAGAAATTCCATATCATAACCATATTTGTTGCTTATTTTTAATGGTATCCTTATATCATGTGCATATCCGCTTTTCATTATAGAATTCCATTTATATCTTGAAATACCAAGTTCTTTTATCATCTTCTTTTCACTGGTCCTTTTACGGTTTTTCTCATATTCCAGAACATATTTTATTGCTGATGGCGCTTCTGCTGGTATCTTTTCAAGCAGCCCGTCCATAAATATTTTATAATATGGATTGTTATAGTATTCTTTGTTATCATCTTGTAAAAACATACATGCTAATACTTTTAATGCTACTTTTATATATGGCTGGGGGTATCCATTAATTTTTTCAAAAAATACACTTGTACAGGAAGGATTCTTCCCAAAAAGAATATAATCAATAGAAGTATTATAATAAGAGCATGCCTTAATTAATACTTCTGTTGATATACGTGTATTGCCATTTTCAATACGTCCATACTGGCTAGGTGCAATATTAAATTCTAATGCTGTATCAGTTTTGTCAATACCTTTGCTTTCACGAAGCTTTCTTAATCTGGCACCAATTTTTAAATTATTAATACGCCGCATAGAAATCCCCCACATATGTTCTTTACATTAGTGTATCCATTTTGGATTTCTACCGCTTGCCAGAATTTATATTTTGTTTAAATTTTGTAAAACAACTCTATATGCCACAATGGAACAATGTCCCTGTGCTTTTATCTTCAAATAAATCATACAGCTTCTTTGGCTGCTTTCCATTCATAATTACAACATCTATCCCTGCTTGATATGCTATTTCTACGGCATTAAGCTTTGTAACCATGCCTCCTGTTCCAAACTTTGTTGTAACACCTCCTGCAAGTGCCCTTATATCATCTGTTATTTCATTTACTACTGGTATAAGTGTTGCATCTTTTTCTTTATGTGGGTCCTTATTATATAATCCATCAATATCAGACATTATTATAAGTAAATCTGCCTTGGCTATTGTTGCAACTATCGCTGCAAGTGAATCATTCTCACCAACCTCCAGTTCCAGCTCATCAATAGCAACTGTATCATTTTCATTTATAACTGGTATTACCCTGTGTGCAATCAGACGTTCCATTGCATTTTCAACATTTTGCCTGCGGTCTTCAAGCAATATGTATTTGGTAAGGAGCATCTGTGCTACTGTTATGCTGTAATTAGAAAATAAATTATCATACATATACATAAGTTCACACTGTCCTACAGCAGCACATGCCTGTTTTCCAGGTGTATCCTCTGGCTTCCTGCCTAGACCAAGCTTTCCCATTCCAAGCCCTATCGCACCACTTGAAACAAGTACTACTTCATGCCCTGAATTATGCAAATCGGCAAGTGTCTTTACAAGCTGTTCAACACGCCTGATATTTAATAATCCTGTTTTATGTGTAAGAGTTGATGTCCCTACTTTAATAACAATACGTTTTCTTTCACTTATCTTCTTCATTACAGCCTCCTGCATTTTATTCTATATCCTGTTTTGCACATGGATTATAGCATATTTATATTACTATAGCAATTACAACATTATAATTTGAGTTCCCCCATTTTTTTAATACACAAGTTATGCAGCTCTGGCAATTCCAAAATTTTACCAACAAAAAGCCATCTGCTGCTTTATATAGCAACAGATGGCTTTGTTTTAACTTAAGGATTTTAATAATTTATCTTATTCCAAGTTTTCCTCCTGCATTATCAATTACTACTGTATCACCTGCCCTTACTTTATCACCAAGGATTTCCCTTGCCATAAGTGTTTCAACATTCTTCTGCAGATATCTTTTTAATGGACGTGCACCAAAACTTGGCTCATATGCTTCATCAGCCACAAGTTTTACTGCTGCATCTGTAAGCTGTACCTTAATCTCTTTATCTGCAAGCCTTTTATTTAACTCTTTCATTAATATATTTATAATACCACTTATATTATCTTTAGTAAGTGGTTTAAACATAACTATCTCATCCAGCCTGTTTAAAAATTCCGGCCTGAAACTTGCACGCAAATCACTCATTGCCATGTCTTGTGCATCTTTGCTTATACTTCCATCTTCCGTAATACCCTCAAGAAGGTATGATGAACCAATATTAGATGTAAGGATTAGTATAGTATTTTTAAAATCTACTGTGCGTCCTTGCGAATCTGTAATCCTTCCATCATCAAGCACCTGCAGCAACACATTAAACACATCAGGATGTGCTTTCTCTATCTCATCAAAAAGCACAACTGAATATGGCTTTCTTCTCACTGCTTCTGTAAGCTGCCCTCCTTCTTCATATCCTACATATCCTGGAGGCGCCCCGATAAGCCTTGAAACGGAATACTTCTCCATATACTCACTCATATCAATCCTGACCATATTATTTTCATCATCAAAAAGGCTTGCTGCAAGTGTCTTGGCAAGTTCAGTCTTACCTACACCTGTAGGTCCCAAGAACAGAAAAGAACCTATAGGTTTTGAAGGGTCTTTTATTCCAGCTTTGGAACGCAGTATTGCTTCTGATACAAGTTTTACACCTTCATCCTGTCCAATTACACGTTTGTGAAGTTCATCCTCAAGATGTAATGTCTTTTCACGTTCACTTTCATTTAATTTTGCAACAGGAATTCCTGTCCACCTTGAAATAATCTTAGCAATCTCATCTTCTGTAACATTTTCCTGTACAAGGGTATTCTTGTTATCCTTTACCCTGTCTTCCTCTTCCGCAAGCTGTCTTTCAAGCTCTGGAAGCCTTCCATATTGTAATTCGGCAAGCTTTTCAAGGTTATAATCCCTCTTGGCAGCTTCCATCTCTGTATGGATATCATTTATGCTTTCTTTTAATTTATTAACTTTATCTACAGCAGATTTCTCCTGGTCCCACTTTGCCTTCTGTGCTGTAAAGTTATCTTTTAATTCAGCAAGTTCTTTTTGCAGGTTTGCAAGCCTTTCTTTTGAAAGATTGTCATTCTCTTTTTTAAGCGCAGCTTCTTCTATTTCAAACTGCATAATCTTTCTCTGCACTTCATCAAGTTCAGCTGGCAGGCTGTCAAGTTCTGTTTTTATCATGGCACATGCCTCATCCACAAGGTCAATAGCTTTATCTGGAAGAAAACGGTCTGAAATATACCTGTCTGATAATGTTGCTGCTGCTACAAGCGCAGCATCTGTTATCTTAACACCATGGAAAACTTCATATCTGTCTTTAAGCCCGCGCAATATTGATATTGTATCCTCAACTGCTGGCTCTGACACCATTACTGGCTGGAACCTTCTTTCAAGTGCAGCATCTTTTTCAATATACATACGGTATTCATCAAGCGTAGTTGCACCAATACAATGGAGTTCACCACGTGCAAGCATTGGTTTTAACATATTTCCTGCATCCATTGCACCATCTGTTTTGCCTGCGCCAACAATAGTATGGAGCTCATCAATAAACAGTATTATCTGCCCCTCACTTTTCTTAACTTCTTCAAGTACAGCTTTAAGACGCTCTTCAAATTCACCACGGTACTTAGCACCTGCTACAAGGGCACCCATATCAAGCGCAAATATTTTCTTATCTTTAAGGGCTTCTGGTACATCACCACGCACAATACGCTGTGCAAGCCCTTCAACAGCAGCAGTTTTTCCAACACCAGGCTCACCGATAAGCACAGGGTTATTCTTCGTTTTACGTGAAAGTATCCTTACAATATTACGGATTTCACTGTCCCTGCCAATAACAGGGTCCATTTTCCCGTCTTTAGCCCTTTCAACAAGGTCTGCACCATATTTCTCCAATGTATCATAAGTAGCTTCTGGATTGTCACTTGTAACCCTCTGGTTGCCCCTGACCTTGGATAATGCCTGCAGGAACCTTTCCCTTGTAATCTGGCACTGTTTCATAAGTGCTTTAATCTCTTTATCAGGATGGGCAAGCAGGCTTAAAAATAAGTGTTCTACTGAAACATATTCATCTCCCATATGTTTTGCTTCATCTTCCGCATATATCAAAGTCTGGTTTAAATACTGGTCAATATGAAGCTGTCCGCCACTTACCTTAGGACGTTTTGCTAACAGCCCGTCAACCTGCGCCATAAATACATCAGGTTCAATACCCATCTTTTCAATAAGTTTTCTTATAAGGCTGTCCTCAACAGACATCATAGATGCCAGCAAATGCGGCTGTGCAATCTCCTGGTGGCCGTAATCCATTGCAACCTTTTCACAGTTCTGTACTACTTCTTGTGACTTTTGTGTAAATTTACTGATATTCATATGCACACCTCCAATTCCGCATAAACACATATAACTATAATATTACCACTTTCATCGAAAGCAATCATAGCACTTTCTGTTAGCCAAGTCAAGAGGTGAGTGCTAATTTATTTTATTTTTTATCCGCCCAGCCAAAGAAGTTTTATTTTGTTCTTTAAGACAGAATAAAGAAATTACTACTGGAATAAAAACCATGGCAATAATATATAAAACAACTGCTAACAGCGGAAACTTATATTGTAAATAACTTGCAGTCCTTTGCATAAAACAGATAAACCCAAAACCTGCAGCTGTACCAGCTGTCAATGTAATTATAAGGTTTGGCAATGCAATAAGAAAACTCTCCCATAACAACATCCTGGATATTTGCCACTGGTCCATGCCAACAGATTCTAAAAGCGTCAGTTCCCTCTTTCTTGCAACAATACTGCTTATTACTGTATTAACCAGATTAAAAATGCTAAATAAAATAATAAAGATAGAAACCCCATATATTTGTGCCTGGTATTCTTTTATCAGTCCAGAATCTTCTATAAGCTGTTCTCTTAATGTATAAAAAGCTAAATCTTCATATCCATTTAACAATTTCCTCAACCTGTTTTCTACCTGTGTGCCATTCTTCTCATAATCTTCTACAGAAACAATAAATCCTTTTGTAATATTCATTTTCTTCCATAATTTAGCCATTGTCACATCTGCCATATAGTAATCTGGACGGTCTATATCTGATGTTTTAACTGTTTCATCAGAAACAGCGGCTATTTCCAGTTCTATACTATGCTGCTCCCCGTCAAAATACCTGAATGTTATTTTTTCTCCTGGCTTAAATACAATACCATTTATACTTTCAGTAAAGTTCCGGTTTGTTACAAGGATTGCATTATTTTCTGCCATATATTCATAATTATTATTACCATCTGCATTTATCTGGAAATATCCAGAATCATTTTCTGAAAGAGGATAAAATGGCTGGGTAAATGTACTTCCCTGGTATTCAATAACACCTGTTGCACTTTTTTCTGTTAATACATCTTTTACATATGGTATCTTAAGTATTTTTTCTTTCAAAGTACCATCCAGATGGCCAGTTAGCTGCATATCCGTTATCCCATATGTTTCTGGCATGTTATGGTCATACATATAAGAAATATAATATTCTCCATTCTTAAAATAAGACTGTCTTGAATAATCCATCTTATCCCATGAAGAGTTCCATGTAGAAGCCACCATAAATAAAATACCTCCAAAAGCAAGTGAAACTGTTGCAAGCCACCATTTTTTGCGGTTATTTCTACATTCTATCTTAGCTAATGTGTATGGTGATAAATATTTATGCTTGTAGTTATATGATTTTTCTTTTACTTTACTATTTACAATTCTGGATGCCTCAACTGGAGAAACTTTTGCTGCAACAGATGCTGGCCTGCTTATAGATATCTGTACAATAAAACACCCTGCAATACTTGTTAAAACTGATATAACCAGATAATTCTTAAAACTCCAGCCATCAGACACCAGAGAATAAGCAGTTATGCCACTAACCAGCAGAGCAGAAGGTATAGAAAATACACTTAGCAAAAGTCCTTCCCGGCGTATCATTTTCTTAACCTGCCCTGGTGTCATCCCTATTGTCTGGAATTGTCCTATCTGCTGTATCCTGGAAACCACTGAAAAGTAAAAAATACTATAAACCACAATACTTCCAGCTGCAAAAAGCAAAACAGCTACAAATAAAACAGTAAATAACCCAGAATTCCCACTCTGGAGTGACTCTGAAAATTTACTATTTAGGTTTACATTCTGCCTGTCAATACCATAACCAGCAGCAACCTGGTAAATAAGTGTTGTAAATGTGGAATAAGGCATATCATCCACATTATTAAAACGTACAAGTGCTTCATATGGTATCTTTTCCATAGCAGGACTTCTGTCTGCAAATTCCTTTGAAGTATAAATAATATATGTTAAGGAAGTATTCTTCTTATCTGTAAAACCAGTTACAATAAATTCTTCATTTCCAGCACCCATATCCAATGTAATAACTGTCCCAGGTATACTTTTTTTGTTTAACTTTGCCATAAAAGCCTTATCTACAACAATTTCATTATATTTTTGTGGAAAGGTTCCCTCTGGAATTTCATAGGTACTTATTGCTTTATTATTGCTGCCCAAAAAAGAAAACTTATATTCTATTCCATCTGTTTCAAACTTTTTATCACAAAATTTATATGGTACAGCTTCTTCAATCCTGCTGTCATCTGCCATATCCTCCACCTGTCCAGAAGTAACATGCATATATATTACATGCTGCATTTTATCAAGTATCTTTTCATCAGCAATCTTATAACCAGTAATATAAAGAGAAATTGTTGCCACTAATGTAACTGCTAAAAAAATTGATACAGCAGAAAAGAAACTGGACAACTTTTTTGACATCAGGTTATTTCTGGCAATACGGTAAAGTACCAGGTTATTATTATTTCTGTCAAGCCTCATACTTACCACCTGCTTTCTGCAATCCTGCCATCTTCAATACGGATTGTACGGTCTGCTAACTGTGCTATTTCATTATCATGTGTAATCATAACAACAGTCTGGTGGAAACTTTTGCTTGTAGCCTGAAGTAATCCTATAACTTCCTGGCTTGTATGGCTGTCTAAATTCCCTGTAGGCTCATCAGCCAGTATAATAGCAGGTTTTGTTGCTAATGCTCTCGCTATTGCTGCCCTTTGCTGTTGTCCCCCAGATAATTTATTTGGCTTTCTGTATAACTTATCCTCTAATCCCAATGTTTTTACAATACTTGTAATATACTTATCATCAGCTTTACGCCCATCTAATTCAACTGGAAGAACAATATTATCATATATAGACAGATTAGGTATAAGATTATAATTTTGGAAAATAAACCCTATTTTTCTCCTTCGGAAAATTGTAAGTTCATTTCTTCCCATACCATTTAATTCCTGCCCATCTACAACAATACTTCCGCTTGTTGGGTTATCCAGGCCTCCAAGCATGTTAAGAAGTGTACTTTTGCCAGAACCAGAAGTGCCAACAATAGCAGTGAAACTTCCTTGTTCTATCTCTAATGTAACTCCATCAAGTGCTTTAACTAAAACTGGTTCTGTACCATAATATTTCTTCACATTATTTGCACATAAAATATTCATTTCTGTTATCTCCCTTCTATATTATATTTTTATTATAGAAGCAGATTTTATCAATCCTGTTTCAATTTCATAAATAAAAGTATCAAAACCGAAACAATCAGTTTTAAAACCTGTTTGGAAGACAAACTGAGAAACAGCTCCCTTTTCCTTGTACAGAATGTACAGAAATATATCCCTTTTGCAAAGTAATAATATGTCTTGCAAGATAAAGCCCTAACCCCAGGCCTTCAATTTTAGAAACGCTTTTTTCCCTGTAAAATCTTTTAAATATATCATTAATATGTGCTGTTTCAATACCTTTTCCTGTATCCCTGATTTTAATTTCTGTATACATTTCCCCTGTATTAACTGAAATATGGATTTTACCATTTTCTGGCGTATATTTAACAGCATTATCCAGAATATTTCCTATAGCTTCAGCTGTCCATTTCATATCATGGTAAACCCTTATAGAAGAACGGCAGTCAACAGAAATCTCTATATTCTTATGTCCAGCTTTATGAATTATATCATTTACTGCAACCGCAAGTGTTTCAATTACCCTGTTATCTGCTGGTTCAAGATTTATCATATCTGTTTCAAGCCTTGAAGATTTTATAAGCGTATCTAGTAAAAATTCCAGCTTTACAAGCTGTTTCTTTATAACATCAACAAACTGCACAGATTGTTCCTGGATAGTATCCTCATCTGATAACATTCCACAATACATCTTTATATTAGAAACTGGCGTTTTAATCTGGTGTGTGATTTCAGAAACCATTTCTTGTATTTCCTTTTTTTCTTTCTTATTTTCATCAAACTTAAATTTAACAATACTATTCATCTTCTCAAGTTCCATAATTATCTTAGATGTAAGTGTTTCTTTATTCTGCAGGCTTTGTATAAAAACACCATTCATAATATTCTGGGTATAATTACATATATCATCAGAAAAATTAATAAACCTTCTGCGGAAATAAAAATAACTGCATAAATTTACCAGACCCAAAGATAAAATAATAAAAGTTAATAACAGCTGCATAGCAGCATTATTAACTTCTTTTAAAATAAAAATCCCGCCACAGGTAAGCAGAAAAATATTAGCAAAAAATAATATGTACTTTATAATTTTCATTTACTCTCTCCAACCCATTTATATCCTAAACCATAAATTGTCTTTATATACTCATATTCCCCATCAGCAATTTTATTTCTCAGCCTGCTGACATTTAAAGAAAGTGTATGTTCATTTACATAATTCTCTTTCCTGTCCCATATTTTTTCAAGTAAAATATCCTTTGTTAAAATCTTATCTTTATTTTTACAAAACACTTCTAATATCTCAAACTCTGTTGGAGTCAGTGAGACAATTTCCCCCTTACTTTTCACAAAATGGCTTTCCAGGTCAATAAACAAGTTACCACATACATAAGTTCCAGTTTTTTTTACATCAGGACATCTTCTTAATACAGCCTGGATTTTTTCCATAAGTATCTTAATACTAAATGGTTTTACAATATAATCATCCGCTCCAGATTGCAACCCTTGGATAATCTCTTCTTCAAGACCATGCGCAGTTAAAAAAATAAACGGGACATTATATTTTAATACAGACTCCTTAGCAAAAACAAAGCCATCACCATCTGGTAAATTCACATCTAATAATATTAAATCAAATTTTTCTTTTTTCATGTTATCTTCTGCTTCTTCAATACTATATGCAGAAAATGGCACTATTCCACGTTTCTGCAGGTTATAACATAACCCAGAATTTAAAATTTCATCATCTTCAACTACTAAAATCCGCTTTTCCAATTTATTTCCCCTCCTGTCCAGAAAAGAAACAATGTTCATTACCACCCAGAATAACTACTTCACACATTACAGCTATTCTATTTATAAAAAATATCCTTCCTTCATTAAGATTTCTAGTACCCTTGTTTCTCTGGCAAGCATAACCTGGCCCGCTTCTTGTGATGCACTCTCATGGTTTACCTGGATTGCTTTTTAAAAGAACATTTTTCTCAAGCCACGCAGCAACTCCGTCACTATTATTTCCACCAATTACATCTGTTGCAATTTCCTTTAATTCAGGTACAGCATTGGCAACTGCATAACATTCATCTGCCATCTGGAACATTTCAATATCATTCATCCCATCCCCAAACACTACTACACGGTTACACCCAAGCAATGTTTTTAACTTCCTGGCCGCATTTGCCTTTGTAGATGCATGTGGCATAATCTCCAGCCACTGTGCACCTGAATAAATATCTTTCTGGTATATACAGTGATATTTGTCTTTATATTTTCCATATAACGGAAACAGCTTTTCTGGCAAATCAATACAAGTAATATAAAAACTTTTTCCTTCTGATAACTCTTCTTCATTCTTTACAGGATGCTTCCTTTTGTCATTTTTTCTTGTTGTAATAAATTCTAACATTTCTTTGGAACTTTTTCCGGGAATATATAAAAACTGCTCAATTCCATTAATAAATGTATATACTATTGGATATACACCATTATCAACTAAATCCTGCAGTACTCCATCTATACCCTCTTCAAAAAAATTCTCTAATATCATTTCACCAGTCTGGTTATCAATAATAAATGCACCATTATAAACAATCAGTGGTATTTTTGCATCCAGCCCTTTTGTTACCTTTGGAGCCGAAACCATAGAACGGGCTGTTGCATAAGAAAACATTATACCTTGTTCTGTCATTTTGTTAATAACTTCATTTGTATAATCTGATGTAGTTTCATTACTTCTTAATAAAGTTCCATCTAAATCTGATACATAAAGTGTCTTGTCTTCCATGTTAATCTCCCCATACTGTGTCTGCAAACATAGCTTTGTATACATTACGCCTGGATAGAATACATAATGGCAATCTATCCAGGCAAAAACTATATTCTTTATTATCTGTACTATGTTTCCTATTATATCACATATGCCGCGCTTAAAACAGCCTTCCAGTAACACTTTATGTTATATTTTCTTACATTTCTATATAGAAGCTGGAATATTTATATCCTGCACCTGTTGTACAGTCTCCCCAGTTTTATTATATATTACAGCTTCCTTATAACCATCTGGCTTTGTTCCCTGGTAATCTGTTTTGTACAGGTTACTATTTTGCTCCAATAATATCCTGCCTTCTTCACTAATTTCCACTGTATCTGTTTCTTTACCTGTTTCTTTGCCTGTTTCTATTCTTTCCTCCAGTTTTTCACGCTCTTCTTTACGTTTCTCAATAATCTCTTTAGTTTCTTCTTCTGCCCTTTCTCTAATCTCTTCTGCTTCCTCCCTTGTCCCTTCGCCAGCCTTGTTTTTATATTCTTCTGCTTTATTAAAAAACTGCCCGGCATATCCCATTGCCCTCTCCATTGTTGCTGTATCACCTCTGCGTTTTGCTTCCCTGAAAACCCGCATAGGAGTATTAACCAGCTTCATATTTGCGCTTGCACCTGAAAGCCCTTCCATTGTTTTGGTATTCATAAATAAAACCTCCTCTGTTATGCTGGTACACTGTTATTTATAGCAAAGAATAATTGCCTGTATGCCAGCACCCTGATATTTTTTATAAAACTTCCCTCCCTGTCTACTCTTTCGGTGACATAAATATAAATTATTAGTTTATCGTTTTAAAAAGCCTTTTTAATGTTATATATGGTATTATTTAATGGTATAAGCACAGAAACTGCAAAGACACCTTTTTCCAGCCTGGTTTCCATCACACCATTATAACTGTCCGCTACATCCTTTATATTTAATAAACCAATCCCATGTTCTTGTTTGTTTTCCTTACTTGTAAATATTATTTCATGTTTATTTTTTAAATCCGTACTGTTTCTGGCTTCTAAAAGAAAACATTTTTTAATAACTTTAGCCTGTATATTAATAAAACGGTACTCACCACAATTTAACTTTTCACATGCCTCCAAAGCATTATCAAGTATATTGCCAAATAAAACACATAAATCAAATTCATTAATACAGCATTTCCTGGGAATATCTACATCACATTCCCAAACAATATTTTTACTTGCTGCCATTTTTTGTTTCTGGCATAAAACTGCATCTACTGCCCTGTTTCCTGTAATATCCCCGCAAAAACTAAATTGTACATTATCTTCCATAGTTTTTAAATAAATACCCATTTTATCCCACTCTTTATTTTCAAACAAGCCCGAAAGTGCAATAATATGATTCTTCATATCATGTCTTAATCTTTCCTGCTGGCTGTGTTGTTCTTCCAGCATTTTATACACTGCAATCTGTGAATAATACTGGCTGCTTTTCCTCTGTTCCAGATAAACCATATTTATACCCAATATACAAGTTATAACAATACACATAGACAATGCTTTAAATACACAAACCCCTGCATGGCTAAAAACCTGGTTATAATACAAACCCATATTTTCACCAGGCCTGGTTAAAATACCATTACTTGCACCCCAGTCTGCCATATCTGATACTATAACCACCATAAGCAATGGGACAGCAATTATAATGTTCCATTTTACTATCCTGCTGTAAAATACAGATATTAACCATTTTGACATAAAAAAATATATAATAATTATTTCTATAACATACCTGGAACATATTACCAGACAATTTTCCCATTCATTTAAAAAAGGTTCTTTAATATTGCCTGCTGTATGCATTAAAAATAATATTAAACATGAACAAAAAGAGTCCCAAAAACCACCCGCCAATGTTGTAACAGCAACAAGCACAGATGCAACTGACAGCTTTTTCTCTATGCCACCTTGGAAAAGTATTAACACTGCACCAATAAAAAATATATGGTTCAATATTGCTATAACAATATATGGAACATAAACAATGTTATTAACAATGCTTATTATTATCCACCCAGTAAAAATAACAGCCTTGAATACATACCCATTTATTTTTGAAAGCTCTAAATACTTTTTACAAAATCCTGTTTCTGCACATATATATCCACAGTAACAGAATATTACTGGTAAAATTTTCACAAAAACTAAGACTTGTTTCATATAATTCCTCCATTTTTTCTCATAACACCAAGTACCGCCTTACAAAACTTTTCATACCTTCTCTTTGAAACCACAATCTTCTCTCCATTTTCCAATATAGCTTCCTGCCTGTTATATGCATCAACATATTTTAAATTTATAAGATAACTCTTGTGGCATCTGAAAAAACCTTTATCTTTCAAGCTTTCTTCTAAAACGCCTATTTTTTCATAGTATGTAAAAATATCTTTTATCCCGTGGACATTAATTAACCTTCCCTTTATTTCAAAATAATAAATATCATCCAAAAACAATTTTATTGTTTGTCTTTCCTTGCTGGCAATTATAAATTCCTGTGTACTTTTTTCTATTTTAGTAACCGCTCTCTGTAATACCCTCTCAAGCTTTTTGTTATCAACTGGTTTTAAAAGATACTGGAAAGCCTCAACATCATAAGCTTCAAATACATACTTCCTGCTGGCAGATACAAAAACAAGCATTTTATTGTATTCCCTTTCACGGAAAAACTGTGCTGTTTTCATTCCATCTAAACCATCCATAACAATATCAAGAAAAATAATATCAAAACTTCCTGACGCCTGTAAAAGGTCTTTTCCATTTCCAAACTGTTTTATAATAAATGGTATTTTCATGCCTTCCAGAATTTCTTTAATTTTCCTTGCCATTTGGCAACATTCTGTTAAATTATCATCACAAACTGCTACTGAAAACATCTTTGCCACCTTCCTTATATATAATATATCGTCATAACCTGGTTCTGGATTTTAATAATGTCATAAATGGAAATATTAATGTAATAAACGTAAAACCAGTATTTTTTGAGTTTCCCCATTTTTTTAATATACAAGTATTTTGGCTCTGGCAAATTCCAAATTTTACCACAGGCAGCACACTTCCGCTTGAATGGGATGTCATTTAGTTAAGCAACTCTACTGCAAATGGCAGGGTTATGGATGTTTGAAAATTAAATATTCATAAGTTATGTATCTCTGGCAATTCCAAAATTTTACCAACAGCAGCCGCCCCGGCTTGGATGGGATGCGCAGTGGTGCATAAAGCCTCAAATGCTTAATAGAAACAAAAGTTTCTATTAAGCATTGAGAACAAGGCTTAAGCACCAGCGCCCCCAAACAGCTGCTTTATGGTAAAACATTTGGAATTTGCCAGAGTAATATAATCTTTGTGGGATTTTAATTTTCAAACATTAATAAGTCCTTTAATTTATTAGGTTTTGCTTAACTAAATGACACTATGCCTGGATGGGATACGCAATGGTGCATAAAGCCCCTATGTTTCACAGAAACATTTAATACGCGTTCTAAGCACCAGCGTCCCCATACAGCTGCCTTTTGGTAAAATATTTGGAGCTTGCCTGAGCAATATAGTCTTTGTATAATTTAAAAAGTTAAATAGCAAAGAAGCGGCTGCTGAATATTCAGAACATATTGATGAACTTGCATAAAATCTAAAAACCATTAAATAATCTTATTAGAAATAACGTATTATTACTAAACCAGCTAAAAATAAATTTGGGAAACCAGAATATAGGACCACCTAAAGCCATATAACAGGCTTTCCTTTAGATACCAGCATCTTAAAGGAAAGCCTGTTATTATAATTTATGGCTTGTTTTTTAAATCTTAAGAAAATGATAAGTATTTTATAAGACTATCTTGAAGGATAAATGTATCTGGTCTGGTACAATATATATAGTCAAAGGAACTTACCGTTTAAAACCAATAATGAAAGAAGGTACAGATATTATGGATAAAAGCTTAACAAGCAATTATACCCTTAGCGCATACAGTAATAATATTACTCCTGCTGTTAATAATAATAAACGGAAAAGAAAAAAGAAGAAAAAATTCCGTGGAATTTTAAGACTGTTTGTTGTACTGCTTTTTCTTATTACATGCATTTTTATTGCAAAAACAATGTCTGGAGTTATATTTGAAATAATTAACAGCCATGACATCCCTTTTTCCAGCCAGTATAATGAAACTTCTGAAAATAACAAAGAAGATTTCATTAAACAACTGCGGGCAGACAGTTATCCTGAAAGTCTTATAGACCTTTATGAAAAACATCCAGAAACAAAAGAATTTGTACAAAATTATCCGAAATATAAGGATGATAAAGGAAAAATTAATATTAAAAAGGATGTAAGTAAGGGTGAAATCCCTCTTTTCCTGCAATGGGACCAAAGATGGGGGTACAGACAATATGGTGGTGACTTTTTAGCTGTAACAGGATGCGGGCCAACATGCCTTTCAATGGTACAATGTGGTCTGTCTGGCAAGACAAAATGGAATCCTTACAGGGTTGCCAAAATGGCAGAAGATAATGGTTTCTATGTTGAAGGTTCTGGTTCTTCATGGGATTTAATGAATTCTGGAGCTGGAATAATTGGGCTTGTCTATAACAAGGTATCTTTTGAAAGGGAAAGCATACTTAACTGGTTAAGTTCTGGAAATCCTATTATATGCAGCATGGGTCCAGGAGATTTTACAACGACAGGGCACTTTATAGTATTATCAGGGACAGATGGAAATGGCAATGTAATTGTAAACGACCCTAATAGTATTGCCAATAGCAGCAAAACATGGGATATTGATAAAATAATGTCACAAATGCGTAATTTATGGGGATATTCATTATAAAATATTTTAATCCTTGATATAATTCCTGTACTTATATATAATAAAGTGCAGAAGGTGGTGGTTATATGGCATTATCACAGGAAATTACAAATTATACAGTTGATGATATTTATAAATTGCCAGATGGCAAAAGAGCAGAACTTATTGACGGACAAATATACATGCTGTCTGCACCAGGCAGGCAGCACCAGGAATTAGTACATTTCCTGGATATGGTAATAGGAAATTATATCCATAGCAAAGATGGCAGCTGTAAGGTATATCCTGCACCATTCGCAGTTTTTCTTAATCCCGGTAATAAAAATTATGTTGAACCAGATATTAGTGTTATCTGCAATAAGAACCTGCTTACAGACAAAGGATGTAATGGTGCTCCAGACTGGATTATTGAAATTGTTTCTCCATCAAGCCAGTATATGGATTATTTGCTAAAATTGTCCAAATACCAGAACTCTGGTGTACGCGAATACTGGATTGCCGATTATCCTAAAAACAGGATAACAGTCTATAATTTTGAAAACAGTTATATGCAGGAATATTCTTTTTCTGATATTATTAAAGCTGGTATATATGAAGATTTAGAAATTGACTTTTCACAAATTAATTTTTAACCTGTTATACTAAAAATACAGCATATGGAATAAAACCATAAGCTGTATTTTTTTATTTAATATAAAACTAATGCACCCCCAATATATTTGAGTTCCCACATTTTTTTAATTATACAAAGATTATATTACTCTGGCAGGTTCCAAACGTTTTACCAAAAGGCAGCTGTTTGGGGGCGCTGGTGCTTAAGCTACGTTTTTTGTAGCTTTATGCACCACTGCGCATCCCATCCAAGCGCGGGCGGCTGCCAGTGGTAAAACTTTGGAATTGCCAGGCTTGTTCTTTTTACAAAAATTTCTAATATAAAAGTTTCTAAAACCTGCACTAAAACATTAATTTCATTCGTGTTATTTAATGAAAGGAGTTAAATATGGTATACATAAATACAGAAAAAGAATATGTTAAAGCTGTTGGAGAATTCTCAGACATGATATTCAGAATAGCATACCAGAACTTATTTAATACAAGTGATGCGGAAGATGTTGTGCAAGATGTATTCTTAAAACTTCTAAAACAAAAGGATAAAGGGTTTAATGATTATGAGCATCTTAAATCCTGGATTATAAGGGTAACTATTAACCAGTGCCTGGATTATAAAAAATCTTTTTTTAGAAAAAATACAGTTTACCTGGAGGATTTTGAAATTCCTTATGAACCATATGAACGTGAAATTCTGGAGGAGCTGTACCAGCTGCCAAAAGATTACCGCAATATTCTTTATCTTTATTACTATGAAGAATATACAATTAAAGAAATTGCAGAAATACTTGGCAAAAAACAAAACACAATAAACTCAAAATTAGTCCGGGGACGTAACCGTTTAAAGAAACTTATGGGGGTAAAACATGGATAATAACTATAAAAATGCACTTGATAAAATAAGGCTTGCCAATTCTGAAAAAGAAAAAGCCAGAAATTTATTTTATGAAACAGAAACCCAGAACTTAAAAGGAAGGAGTGGTAATATGAAATCAAATAAATTTATTAAAGCTGCGCTGGCAGCTGCCGCCAGCCTTATAGTTATATTAACAGGTAATATTGTAATCTCTGGTTTACATGAAAAGCAAAACTACATCACAGAAAATAACACTTCTGGCAACAGTTTTTCAGTTACTGCATATGCAAAAGAAATAACCAAAACAGGAAAAGTATTCCCTAATACCAGGGCTTCCTTAGCCCATGCAATGGGATGGGATTCTAACGGAAAGATTAACTTTTCATTTCTTTTTCCATTAGAATGTAAAGGTAAAAATATTGATACTGTAACATATAAAATAAAAGAAGGAGTATTTCAAATTTCTAACCCAGTTGGAAAAAGTATTGTTATACATGGAGAAAAACCAGATAAAGAGCTTGAGCTTCCTTCTAGCATAATTGCGAATGATTTAGGAGATGATAAAGAGGCTGGTTATGAATTTAACCAGTACAAATCCTTTACATTAGATTATAATAACCAGACTAATGATAAAACCTGTATCAGTGTATCTGATGTTTCAGATTTATGGTCTTCTGAAAAAAAGAATGAAGCCGGAAAATTTATTAATAGCCAAGTGGGTAATTATGAAAAAAAACTGTTATCAGATTTATTTACTAAAAATCTTGGCATTACCTGTACTGTAACATATAATGATGGTTCTACAGATACAAAAAATATCTCTGTTTCTAGTGAGATTGTAAAGCCTTCTGATGTATTAGATGAGGAAATTCCAGAATCTGAAAATAATGAAACGGTTGCTATATTCTTTAGTATAGAATAGCAATCTGGGTACTTGCAATATTTATTATAATAATACACCCTGCTGTTTATATAATAACAATATACACAGCAGGGGTTTTTATTAATCTTTTCCTTTACATGGCACTGTCTTTCTGCTGCATGTCTTAAATCCCAGAGATATTGCATCTTTAGGACATTCATGCACACATGCGCCACATCTGATACATTCTGCAGAGTCTGGTTTTTCTACAGGGTCTGTATCCATTTTACAAATTGTCTTACATTTACCACATCTAATACACTTATGGTCATCAACTTCTAAATGGTAAATACTAACCTTATTCAATAATCCATAAATTGCACCAAGCGGACACATCACTTTACAAAAGAAACGGTATATTAAAATACATAAAATAATTGTTGCAAAAAGTATAAACATTTTCAAAGAAAAAAGTTTTCCTATTGTCTGCCTTAACTCCTGGTGTGTACTTAAAAGTGGTATTCCACCCTCAAGTGTCCCTGCTGGACATATAAACTGGCAAAATGCAGGTTTGCCCATTCCCATATAATTAGTTGCTGCTACTGGCAATAACAGTACAAAAACTACCAGAATTATATATTTTATGTATAAAAAACCTCTCCAAAGTTTTAACTTTGGTAAAGGGATTTTATGCAAAAGTTCCTGGAACAGTCCAAACGGACACAGCCAGCCACATATTCCTCTTCCAAAAAGCACACCAAATGCTAATAGCAGACCAGCTACATAAAAACTGAAATTAAAATCCATTGAACCATTTACTGACTGTAGTGCACCTATTGGACAAGACAGGCTGGCGGCTGGACAAGAATAACAGTTAAGGCCTGGATTACAGAACTGTTTCCATTTTCCTTTATAAATCCTGCCTGCTTTAAAATTAATTATATGTGCATTAGAAAATCCAAAAGCAGCTGCCTGTACAAGTTTTCTTTTTAACGCATACCTTATTTTCATAATATCCCCCATGCTATTTCTAACGGCTCAAATAGCAATATAAAGCTTAATACGGCAGCTCCATTTCCAGCCTGGTCATCCCAGCCCGATACATTCCAGGCAGATGTTTACTGCTTTGTTTAACACTATTGCCATTTCACCTCTTGTAATCCCATAAAATATAAATATCCCAGCTATTGCAACAACTAAGACCCTGTATATATTTTTTATCTTATTCCCCATTTAAATAATTCTCCACAAACTTCTTATATTTCTCTACATATGCGCCTACAATTGGTTTGCCTGTAATATTGCCATCTTTATCCACAAAAATTGTTGTTGGTACACCTGTAACCCAGTCCATTATACTGTTAAAGTCATTATTAGCAATTATCTGTATAAAATTTACATTTGCCTTTTCTATAATTGTCTTTGCAAGTTCTTTATGGGTTTCATCATCATCACTTTCTATATCACAAACAAGTCCAACAATCTGTACATTATCTGGTATCTCTTTTGCCCACTCCCCAAGTTCTGGCATTTCTTCTATACAAGGCGTACAAAAAGTTCCCCATATATTTATTACTGTTAAATCCTTTTCCTTAAAAATACTTTCTGTCACTTCATTGCCATCAAGGTCTTTTGTTGTAAACGAAGGCATCTTATCTGGCATTTTTGCTTCAAACCCTGGTTCCTGGTCTTCAAAGAAATTTTCATCTGTATCTGCACCAGAAATATTTGTACTATCCTTTTTACTATTATTACGGCTTTCATTTGTACTGCTGCATCCAGTTATAAGCGCTGCTGCCAGGAATATACTGCATGTCTTTATTAACTTTATTTTTACTGGCATATTTTTTTATCTCCTTTAACTATTTTCATATCAATTATAAACCTGATTTTCTCATCTTCACTTTCACACTTTACATTCCAGTTGTGCAGACCTGTTATTTCTTTCACTATAGCAAGCCCAAGCCCTGCACCTCCTGTTTCTGTTGAACGTGAATTATCTATCCTGAAAAACCTTTCAAATATACATTCAATTTTTTCTTTTGGAATTGTCTTGCCACAATTTTCCACAACAAATCTGGCGCTGTCTTCTCCGCTTTCCGTTAATGAAACTTCTATATTTGTATTTTCATAACTATAATTAACAACATTCCTGAACAAATTATCAAATACACGTTCTATTTTCTCAATATCACATGACACAATAATATCTGGCCCAAGGCTGGTTTTATAAGATAAGCCTTTTCCAGCAAATACTGGCTGGAATTCATATAAAATCTGCTCTATCATAACTGAAAGGTTTACTGTTGAATACTCCAGTGCCATCTGTGTAAAATTATACCTTGCAACTTCAAAAAATTCATTAATTAAATCTTCCAGGCGTTCTGCCTTTTTCATCGCTACTCCCAGATATTTATTACGTATATCTGCTGGAAGCCTGTCCTCATCTTTCACTAAAGTAATATAACCAATCACAGAAGTAAGCGGTGTCTTTAAATCGTGTGCCATATACATAATCATATCATTCTTACGTTGTACTGCCTCATCAGCTTCCTTGCGGCTTTTACGTACATTGGACATAATATCATTTAACTGGTTTTCCATCTCTTTTAATTGTGGAGGCAGTTTGGCTGTTTCTGTACTGTCTGAATAAAGCTTCCCAGTTTCTTGTGTAACCCTTCCAAGCATTGAAGCAATCCAGAAAAAGTGTATACATGCAATTATTACAGACCCTGAACATACCATAAATAAAAAAACAGCGGCAAAATTTTCATGTATAAAATGTATTATTGGATAAAGCGGGTCATCAAGGTACCATATTTTTGAATTGCAATAAAACCACCCTGTTTCCCCTATTAAAACAACAAAAAATATATAAATAACAATATGGAAAAGGAAACGTTTTACAAATTCCCTGGATACTTCATGTTGTACTCTTTTATCCATTTTATTCCTCCATGCGGTAACCTACTCCCCATACAGTTTTAATAAATTTAGGTTTTCTTGCATTTTCATGCAGTTTCTCCCTAAGTTTTGCAATATGTGCAAATACTGTATTATTATTTCCAAGATATTTCTCACCCCATACCTGTTCAAATAATTCTTCTGAAGTAACTGCCTGGTTAATATGCTGGCACAAATAAAGCAATATAGAAAACTCCATAGGTGTAAGCTCAATATTTTCACCATAAAGAACTACTTTATGCCTGTCTGGGAATACTTCAAGCCCACGTATATTATAATATTCCTCCTCCTTTGAAAGGGACGTATTATAAGCACCAGCACGTCTTAACTGTGCTTTCACCCTGGCAACTACTTCTAATGGATGGAATGGTTTGGTAATATAATCATCTGCACCTAATGTAATGCCATGTATTTTATCTGTTTCTTCTATTTTAGCAGTAAGCATTATTACAGGAAAAAACCATCTCTCTCTTATTTTTCTTAAAATTGTAAACCCGTCAGTCCCTGGAACCATTACATCTAATATCGCAAGGTCTACTATATTTGCATTTATATATTCTAAAACACCTTCTGAGGATGAAAATGAAATTACTTCAAAGCCTTCATTGCCAAGATACAGGTTTAATAAATCTAAAATCTCCTTTTCATCTTCTACGATTACTATTTTCTTATCTGATATAACTTGTTGTTTCATATTATGTCCCCATTCTGCCTGCTAAAGTTAAAATTTATTGTATCCAGGCGGATAACCACAAGATATTTACCCACATACTACAAATTATACCAGTATGTCAATATTAAATCCATATAAATTTTCCTTAAGATATTTTTTTGTTAAATTTTTATAAACTTTATTATTTTTTTATAAGAGCATGTCATTAATGAAGATATAGAGCAGCGTTATCCAGACTATATTCTTAACGGATATAACAAAACATAGACCAGAAGTATTCCGGCAAAATATACCAGAAAACTATAGATACCAAGATTATTCCCAACCACGGGCACGCCCGGATAGTCTTGTGCAAGCACAGACATATCCTCACTTTGCCTCCGCGTAAATTACATATACAGCCCTTGACGGTATAAGGGCTGTTATTATGTTTACTAATTTTTACCACCCAGAAGCCATGTTTGAAACATGGCTTTGCACTTATTGCACTTGGATGGGATACCAGGGTTACTTAATAAAATTTTTTAACTTCAAAGCCTTATCAATACTTCCCTGTACTTTAAGACGCCCAATTGTATATGCTGCAACAGGGTCTGTCTTTCCTGAAATAATATTAAATAATGTATCTGCCTTGCATATAAATATTGCATCCCTGTCATAATATTCGTATGGTTCAATAATTAACTTGCCATCCTTTACCTCAACATAAAAACATCCTGAGCCTTCACCAGTTATATTAAACTGGTATGCAAGATGTTCTGTTACATGGCTTACATCTGTATCCTTAAACATGTCCTTTACTTTGTTAAAAACTTCATCAAATGTCATAGAACTACCTCCGTTTCTTTAACCAAGACTAAATTATTTTATATATTTCCAGATAATTACATTATAATTTAATACAACTTACAATTCAATGTTTTTTAATCTAAAAATCCTATAATATCATTATATACTTTTTCTTTGCCTGTTTCATTTAATATCTCATGGCGCATACCGGGGTAAACTATTTGTGTTATATTGCCAAATCCTGCGGATTCCAAAGTTTTTATACTGGCCTTGCTCCCCTTTTCAAGTCCTGTTGATACATCTTCTTCTCCTCTTAATGCAAGTACAGGCAATTCCTGGTTTACATTTTTATACCTCCATATTTCTTCCATATTTTTGGACAAATGGAACAAATCATTAAATGCTGATACTTTAAACCCATGCCCACAATATGGGTCTTTAACATATATATCAATATTTTCTTTGTTTATGCTAATCCAGTCAAGCGGTGTTACTGGATTTTTTATCTTTTTATTAAAACTTCCTACTGATATATTTTGTATAAATTCTGAATAATACTTTGCCCCTTTTGCCTTCTTTACAATTTGTGTAAGCATAATACCAAAATCCAGTGCTATCCTGCCTGGACTGCATGGAAAGCCTGACAGTATTACTTTCTCGTAATCCCATGACTGGCTTTGCATAAGGTTACGCGCAATAATAGTTCCCATTGAATGTGCAAATATTATTACCTTGCCGGTTTCAAACCTTCTTTTTATATATTTTGTAATTCTTCTCTGGTCTGAAAGAAGATATTTATAACCATCTTCTTCACTAAAAAAACCAAGTTCTGGCGCATTACTGCCATGTCCCCTCATATCTGATGTAATAACTGTATATCCTGCTTTATTTAAAATCTCTGCAAAATTCTTATAGCGTTCCTGGTGTTCCTCCATTCCATGTATAACCTGGATATAGCCTTTGGTACTTTCACTGGCTGTTTCAAAAATATGCAAGTTTAATTTATAATTATCCTTTGCTTTTAATATTATTTTCTTCATACCATGCCTCCATTCAAAGCATCTTAATAAATTATATTACAGAGAACAAACATTATATATACTTGTCTGTTTAGTCATCCTGGTTATTGTTTCTACGCCTGAGTATTTCCAATACTTCATTTTCATCAAGCTGCACTTTTTTTGCAATTTCATTAGTTGAAACATTCATCTCATAATATGCATAAACCATTCCTTCCTGTCTTCCCTCTTGCCTTCCCTTTTCTTTACACTCCTGCTTTACTTCTGTCAATACTGGTTCCATAATCTCTAATAATGTTTTACTCATATTCTCATCACTCCTCAATTTTTCTGCCAGTCTTTTATTGGCTTTCAAAGCTACTTCTAATACTGAATCTGCATATTCCTTTTCTCTCTTACCTTTTAAATGGCTTACTGCATCAAGCAATTCTCTTAAATCTTGTTCTTCCAGCTTACCAGATAATGCACGTAACCACTTATGTTTTTCCTTATCTAATTCTTTTGTAACAATAATCTGTGTTGAAAACCATACTTTGTCTAATACATAATATATTCCCTTATAAGGATTAGATATCCTTATATTATGTTCATTAAAATACTTGAAAAGTTTCTTCGGCTTTGCTTCACGTACTAATGATACTGTAATACTTTCAACTTTCCTGCTATCTGGCTTTTCACCATATGATTTATAAAGACCTGCATATGACTGCACTTTAATAAATACATCTATATCAAGTGTATCATTTGGATTTTTGTATTCTACTATATTATATTCCCTAAACAACTTGCCTATCTCATTGCTAACAGGTTTATTCGTTATACTTTCCATAAAAAGGTCTATTTTCAATGTCCCTGTATTTAAGGTATATTCTGGTACAAACATAAAGTTGTCCCTGTCTTCTTCCATCTCAAGGTTCATTGCTGCAATATATGGCGGATGCCATTGTATCTCCTTATCACCCAATTTATTAAACACCCTCCTGTTTTTACTTTATTATAACAATATTCTCATCTTGTTACAAGTACAGCCAGGGTTATACCACATCCATTTCATAAATTTCAATAATTGTTATTATCCACTTAGGGACGGACAGTTTCAAATGCATAATAAAAACTTTTATTTCTATATAAACACTTGAGGCTTTATGCACCATTGCGTATCCCATCCAAGCGAAAGCGGGCTGCCTTGGGTAAAATTTTGGAACTGCCTGAGCCAATATACTTATGTATTAAAAAAATGGGAAAATCCAAAAAATAATTATCCTTGATTTTTACCAGATACCGGATATAATATACTACATATATATTTTTCAAAAATATTTTAAACTTTTCTAAAATACCAGTTTTTAAAAACATATGCGCCGCGCTGCGCAGGAATGGAGGAAATTATGGATAATTTTGTTGCACCTCTTGGCTGGAACAGCTGGGATTGCTATGGAGCAGCTGTAAATGAAGACACTGTAAAGAAAAATGCAGACTTTATGGCAAAACACCTTAAAAAATATGGATGGGAATATATTGTTGTTGATATCCAGTGGTATGAACCTTCTGCTTCCAGCCATGAATATAACAACTTTACTAAGCTTTGCATGGATGAATACTCAAGGCTTATACCTGCAGAAAACCGCTTTCCTTCATCAGCTGGCGGCAAAGGATTTACAGAACTTGCAGCATATGTACACTCACTTGGGCTTAAATTTGGAATACATATTATGCGTGGAATCCCACGCCAGGCAGTACATAGCAATACAAAAATAAAAGGAACAGAAAGAACAGCACGTGACATTGCCAAAATGTCCAGTATATGTGAATGGAATACAGATATGTATGGTGTTGACCCTTCAAAAGAAGGAGCTAAAGAATATTATGAAAGTATTTTTGAACTATATGCATCATGGGGCGTTGACTTTATAAAATGTGATGATATAGCAAGGGAACTGCCACATGAAGAAACAGAGCTTATCCTTCTTAGCAATTCACTTAGAAACTGTGGCAGGGATATGGTATTAAGCCTTTCGCCAGGGCCTGCACTGCTTGAAAAAGCAGAACTTTATAAACAGGTTTCTAATATGTGGCGTATTACAGATGATTTCTGGGATGACTGGGATGCACTTTATAATATGTTTTCACGTGCAGAACAGTGGTGCACACATACAGGTGCAGGACACTGGCCAGATGCAGATATGCTTCCTATAGGCCCTATACGCCAGGATTATGATAAAGCAGACCATACAAAATTTACTAAAGATGAACAGATTACAATGCTCACCCTCTGGAGCATATTCCGTTCCCCTCTTATGATAGGAGGTGAAATGACAGGCTTTGATGATTTTACAATGAGCCTTATAACTAACGAGGAAATCCTTAAAATGCATAAAAATTCACGTCACTCACACCAGGTATGGAGAAAAGAATTTGACGGGACAGAACATATCCTATGGGCAAGTGCAAGTTCAGAAGGCGGCTTATATATCGCTGTATTTAATACTGGCAACAATAATAGTAATATTAATATAAACCTTAGTGATGTTGAGATATACAATAATGCGGATGTACTGGAACTATGGAGTGGTGAAAAACTGTCTGATACCAGCACAATAAATGTAAAACTTAATAAACATGGTACTAAAGCTTACTATATAACACCAGCTTCTATATAAATTAAATTATACCTGCTGCACCGGCACCATATATAGGTAACAGAAACTTCCACAATATAATATATTATTTCCTGAAGCCCTTTGCCATATGGCAGAGGGCTTTAATTATGCCTTTAATAATTAACACTGCTATGCTTTCTGCCGATATAAATAATGTGATTGCCAGGTTATTATAACAAAAATATATGGAAAGGAGTGTAGTCTTATGGGAATATCAATTTGGGCAGCTAACAGGAACGGTTTATTTGCAAATAACGAAAATACTATAAAAAACAGCCAGGATAATAAAGAGTCCAAAGGTGGTAAAAGTATATTTGCTGGCAGCTTTAACCTTCAGGATAATAATAATATTGAACTTAAAAGAAAGCTTGCACAAAAACGTGCTATGAAAATTGTTTCTAGTACTTTTGCATCAGAGCAGAAGATAGATGGCAACATGGATGAAATGCGTGCCAAACAGGAACAGCTTAAGCAAGAAACACTGGAAAACAAGAAATCTATTAAAGAGATACAGGCACAACGTGAAAAGCTTATGGAGGATTATAATGTAACAGAAGATTCCCAGGAGCATAAGGACCTGGAACTTCTTAGAAAAGAAACTTCTGGCGGAAAGCTGTCTGATGAAGAAAAAGAACGGCTTGCAACAATACATGAAAACGGGCTTACTAATTACCAGAAAGATATGCTGGAACTTGACGGCCAGGAAGAAGTATACCAACGGCTTGCCTCACAGAAAGAGTCTGCATTTAAGTCAATATCAGGTTCACTAGCTGATATACAGATTGAACGCCTTAAAACACATCCTATGGTTGATTCAACAAAACAGGCTGATGAAATTATGGAAGCCGCTAATAAAGAGCTGGTTGGTGACCTTTTTGCAGAAGCTAAAGACCATATTGATGAAAAAATGGAAGAGGCTAAAGAGAAAGCAGAAGAAAAGGCTGAGAAGAAAGAGGAAGAGGAAACAAAAGAAGCAGAACGCAAGAAGGATAAACTTGAACTTGAGAAACAGATTGAACAGGCTAAACAAAATGCAGCTGAAGCAGCAGGCTCTGAAATACATGTTCCAGACCAGCCTCCAATGGATACATCTGATATGCAGGAAATTATAGACCAAAACTCCAATGGCACAAATAATACTACAAAGATAGAAAGAGAAATAGAAAAGCTTGTTGAAGAATTAGGCCTTATAATGGAAGACCTTAAAGGTTCTAAAGTAGATATGAATATCTGATTTTTATAAAATACTGGCAAACATCCCCTGGAAGGAAATCCCTGCCAGGGGTTATGTTATTTTATAATAATTCTGCTGCCTTTCTTATAATATCACATGTAATTTCTATATCTTCATCTGTATGGGCGGCTGATATAAACATTGCTTCAAACTGCGATGGCGCAAGGTACACTCCGTTTTCCAGCATATAGCTGAAATATTTGGCATATTTTTCTGTATTACTGGTTACTGCTGTAGAATAATCTGTGACTTTCTGGCCTGTAAAAAATACAGACATAAGTGAACCAGCCTGGTTTGCGCATACACTGCTTCCAAATGCATTTTCCACCACATTTCTTAGTTTTGTAGTATTTTTTTCTATTTTATTATAAATTTCCTTATTCTTTCCTAAAATCTTTAAAGTTTCTATTCCTGCAGTTACAGCCACTGGATTTCCTGATAATGTACCTGCCTGGTAAACACCACCAAGTGGTGCTACTACTTCCATAATATCTTTACGCCCTCCATATGCTGCAAGCGGCATCCCGCCTCCAACAATCTTTCCAAGTACTGTAAGGTCTGGCACTACGCCATAATACTCCTGTGCACCACCAGGAGCAAGCCTAAATCCTGTTATTACTTCGTCAAATATAAGAAGTGAATTATGCTTATTGGTTATATTCCTTAGTTTATTTAAAAAATCCCTGGCAGGCGGCACTACCCCCATATTAGCCGCAACTGGCTCTGCAATTACTGCTGCTATTTCATTTCCAGACTCTCCAAAAAGCTTTTCTACTGATGTAATATCATTATATTCTGCAACTAATGTACTTTCTGTATAACCTTGTGGAACTCCAAGGCTGTCTGGTACTGACTGTGTAAGTGCCCCTGAACCGGCTTTTACCAGGAGGCCGTCTGAATGTCCATGGTAACATCCCCTGAATTTTATAATTTTATCCTTTCCTGTAAACCCCCTTGCTGCCCTTATTGCACTCATAGCTGCCTCTGTCCCGGAATTCACAAGACGTAACATTTCTATAGAAGGCATAAACTCCTGTACAAGCTTTGCAAGTATATATTCTTTCTCTGTAGGTGCACCAAATGTAAGACCATTTTCACATGCTTCTTTTACTGCATCTACTACATGTTCCTCTGCATGGCCAAGTATGCCTGGTCCCCATGAACACACATAGTCAATATAAGCATTGCCATCCACATCATAAATTTTTGAGCCTTTTGCCTTTTCTATAAATACAGGGTTCTGGTGTACTGCCCTGAATGCACGGACTGGACTGTTCACACCCCCTGGCATTAATTTCTGTGAATGTCCAAATAAAGCTTCTGATTTTCTGCCAGCCATTTTAATCCTCCTCAAGCCAGTGTGCTGCATCTATTGCATGATAAGTTATTATTATACCCGCACCAGCCCTTTTAATTGAAGTTAAGTTCTCCATTACAACCCTTTTCTCATCAATCCAGCCGTTTAAAGCTGCTGCTTTTACCATTGAATACTCACCACTTACATTGTAAG
This sequence comes from uncultured Lachnospiraceae bacterium, assembly GCA_948794795.1. Lineage (GTDB taxonomy): Bacteria > Bacillota > Clostridia > Lachnospirales > Lachnospiraceae > Butyribacter. The sequence continues at coordinate 73,713 of CAQGLR010000011.1, forward strand.
CAGCTACAGGGTAATTAGTAAAGTTTGAAACTTCTTTGATTACATCAAGATATGCAAGTGCAGGTTTTACCATTATTATATCTGCACCTTCTGCAATATCATTCTCACATTCCCTTACAGCTTCACGCCCGTTAGCAGGGTCCATCTGGTATGTTTTCCTGTCACCAAATGAAGGCGCAGACTGTGCAGCATCCCTGAATGGAGAATAATATCCTGATGCAAATTTTGCACTATATGCCATTATTGGTGTATTTTTATAACCATTGCTGTCAAGTGCTTTTCTTATGTAAGCAATACGCCCATCCATCATATCAGATGGAGCAATTATATCTGCACCTGCTTTGGCAAGGCTTACAGACATCTTTGCAAGCGGTTCCAGTGTCTCATCATTTAATATCTCATGCCCGCATATAATTCCGCAGTGCCCATGTGAAGTGTACTCACACAGACATACATCTGCTATAACAATAATATCTGGTGCTTTCTTTTTAATTTCCCTTATTATATTTTGTGTAACACCATTATCATTATAAGCTTCACTGCCAAATTCATCTTTATGTGAAGGTATTCCAAAGACAAGAATTGCTTTAATACCTGCATTTACTACCCTGTCCAGTTCTTCATCAAACCTGCCAGCAGAATATTGGTAAATTCCAGGCATTGAAGCAACTGGTTCTTTAATATCTTTTCCTTCTTTAATAAAAACAGGATATACCAGGTCATCTTTAGTAACTACTGTTTCCCTTACAAGACTTCTTAAATTACTGCTAGCCCGCAGCCTGCGCATACGTACCATAATATTATAACTCCATTTCTTTATATTCTTTATATCTCTTTTACTATATCAATAACACCCTCTGCATTATTTCCACTTGCTGTTATTATACAGGCTTCCATACCATACTCTTCTTCCAGTGCTTTCCTGGTCACTTCCCCTATACATACAAACTTTATACCTTCTGGGAGTTCCTTTCCATTTTCTTTAACAAGCCTGGCAAATTCCTTTACACCTGATGCACTTAAAAATATAATACAGCTTAGCTTTTCCAGGTAATCTGCCCCTGGCATAATGTGTCCTTTTACATCATAGATTTCCAGCTCTTTATATAATATATTTTCTTTTGTAAATATATCTGTTAATTCCTTGCTTCCCTGAACAGCCCTTGGCAGCAATACAGTTTCACCAGGCAGTATTATCCTGGAAAGTTCTTTGGCGAAAACAGCAGATGTATACTCTGACGGGACAAAGTCTGCATTAATTCCATATTTATATAACTGTTGTCCTGTACCATTACCAATAACTGCAAATTTAATATGAGAAAGCCTGCGTATATCTGCATGGATGTTTCTTAAAACATCAAAAAAAAGTATTACTCCGTTTCTGCTTGTAAATACTATCCAGTTATATTTTTCTATATCTTCCAGTTCTTTAATAAGCCCTTCTGCAGATACAGCTTCTACTTCCATATCACATACAGGCACGCAGGCAGTTCCTGATATCCTAAGACCTTCTTCTATCTTTTCACGCAATACCCTTGTTGCTACAATTCCAGCTGTTTTTCTGCTAAAACATATTGTTTCATAGAAACTGGATGTATTTTTATTATAACTATAATTATTATAATTGTAATTATATGATGCTGTCTCACCCACTATTATTACTGCTGGTGAAAACAAGTTGTTTTCTTTTACTTCCTTTGCAATCCTGCCAAGCTGTGAACGCAGGACTTTCTGCCCTGCAGTAGTCCCTCCTGAAATAACAGCAGCAGGTGTATCTGCTGGCATTCCTTCTTTAATAAGACTGCCTGCTATTTCATCTATATTAGCAAGCCCCATCATAAATACAAGTGTCCCGCCTGTAGCGGCGAGTGCTTTATAATTACATTCTGGTACACCTGTGGCAGTATTTGTATGTCCTGTTATAACATGGAAGCTTCTGCTTACTCCCCTGTGTGTTACTGGAATCCCTGCACACTCTGGCACAGCTATAGCAGATGTAACACCTGGTATAACTTCATATGGAATATTATACTTTTCTAATGCCTCTATTTCTTCTGTGCCTCTTCCAAATACAAACGGGTCACCGCCTTTAAGCCTTACAACAACATTGCCTGGAAGGGCGTAGTCCACTAAAATCTGGTTAATCTCTTCCTGTTTTTTATAATGCATGCCTGCCTGTTTGCCTGCATATATTTTCTTACATCCTGGCTTTGTATAATTAAGAAGCCCTTCACATGCGAGCCTGTCATATATTACAACATCACAAGATTTTAATTTCTCTGCGCCTTTTACTGTTATAAGACCCTCATCTCCAGGACCTGCACCAACAAAATATACAATTCCCACTGGGTTTACCACCCTCCTTTTCCACGTTCTATTGCCTTATTTACAAGATTTTCCATCTCCTCTATACTGCCTTTTCCATTGTAGCTTACAGCCATGCCTCTGGCACTGCCAGTCTGCCTTACAAGCTTTATACATATATTTCTGTTATTATTATAATAATAACTTATAATACCTATTGCTTCATGGCATCCTGCATCCAGGGCTTCCATGATTTTCCTTTCATTACAATAATGTGTAAATGTATTATAATCAGTTATATCTTTTAAGATACCGCTTATATAGCTGTCACCGCTGGTATAGTCTTCTTTTCTTGTTTCAATAGCTATTATGCCCTGTCCGGCAGCAGGTACCATTTCTTCAATATCAAAATATTTATACTCAAAATCCTTTTCTGCTTCAAGCCCAAGTCTTTTTAAACCAGCTGCTGCCAGTATTATCCCATCATATTCCCTGTTCCGGAGCTTCTCCAGCCTGGTTGGCACATTGCCACGTATATGTTTAAAATTTATATATTGCTGGTGATGGGACTGCAGCTGGAACTGCCGTCTAAGGCTTCCTGTACCAACTACTGGATGTTCTTTCTGGAATAAATCCATATAAGATGTTCCTTTCCTTGTTATAAATACATCCCTTACGTCTTCACGTTCTAACACACCTGGTATATGAAGCCCTTCACTTAAGTTAGCTGGCAGGTCCTTTGCACTATGGACAGCCATATCTATCTTTCCACAGGATAATGCTTCCTCAATCTCTGTTATAAATACACCTTTGCCTCCAAAACTTGCAACCGGTTTATCTGTTTCTTTATCGCCTTTTGTTTTTATTATTACTTTTTCAATACATGCATCAGGATTGCAGCGCTTTACTGCAGATATAACAAGCTCTGTCTGCGCAAGTGCAAGTGCACTTCCCCTTGTGCCTATTTTAATAACTTTACTATCCATATTAATCCCCCATGTTGTGCTTTAACATGGCACCAATAACAGCTGGAATGTAATGGTACAGAACGGATTTTTGCTGTTCTGTAGTTATTTCCCAGTTTGTTCCACTTCCTGTAACCTTAATTCTTCTATAGCCCGTTCCACTTCCTCTTCTGGTATCACACCATTATGTGTGCTTCCATACTGTACAAGCTTTTCAAATATCTGTTTTCTTGTTTTTACATTATCTATATTGTCAATTACATATTCCCTTATTCCTGCAAGTCTTTCTGCCATATTTGCATAATAACCTGGTATAACCTGGTTAATATCTCTTTTAATCTTTGCTGCCAGTGCAGGGCTTGCACCACTAGAAGAAACTGTAACAAGCAATGGCTCTTTGTGTATAATTGCTGGAAATATAAAGGAACATGCTTCTTTTATATCCACAACATTGACAGGTATCCGCTGTTTTTTGCACAACTGGGAAATATGCATGTCAAGTTCCCTGTTTCCTGTAGCTGCTACTACAAAATCCATTCCATTTATATCACTGTCCTTAAATTCACGTATCTTAATATCTATTCTTTTATTGCTGTCTGCTGCTTTCTTTAATTTTTCACTGGCTGATAACGCAACAATATGTATATTTACATTATATTCTGCCAGGATTTCTACTTTATGCCAGGCAACACTGCCTCCCCCTGCAACAAGACAGTCCATATCCTCAATATCTGTAATAAATGGAAAATATGCCATTACTTTCCCCCATTAACTTCTTTATTATAAATCCTTCCAAGCACATCTTTTAGTTCACTGCTATTAAGCAGGTCTTTCAGGTAATATACCATATGGCTGAATGATTTATCTTTCTGGAATTTATTATAAAGTATTTTATTTTTCTGGATTTTACTGATAAAACTACGTATATATATTTTCTTCATTGTATTTTCAACACATTCCGCAAGTATTTCTTCTGCCTTTCCCAGTTCACTAAGTTTTATATTTGCATTTTCCCTTGAAAGTGTATTAAAGAAATCTATATCAAGAAGTTTTATTCCAGAAAGCCCTGAAAGTGTCCTGTCAATATCATATGGTACAGCAAGGTCAATAAAAAGCATACTGCTGCCATCTTTTACATATTTTAAATACTCAGTATATGTAAGTGTGTAATGCGGGCTTATTGTTGCACTTACTACGGCACACACCTGGTTTATATATAAATACCTCTCTTCAAAGCTTATAATCTCTGCCATTTCTTTATCATGCCAGTATAAAAGGCTGTCCGTCTTGTGTTTCCTGCTTGTTCCTATAACATGTATTCCTTTAGAAAGCAGGTCTTTTGCAACAACTGAACCTGTCTTGCCAGTTATCCCTATAACCATTACTTTGCCTCCAGACAGGTTATTTTCATACATATATTTCTCTATTGTGTTGGCTGTTATGGTTGCAACTGATACAGGCGTTGAAGAAAGCCTTGTCCTTGATTTACCAGTTTTGGCACAATTAAGCGCATCCTGGAATATAATATTTAACTCCCCGTTAATATACTTTTTTTCTACAGCTGTAAGATATGCTTCTTTAACCTGGCGGAGTATCTCATCTTCCCCAAGGACCATTGAATCCAGCCCACATGTAACGTTAAAAAGGTGCTTTACTGCACCTTGCCCGCCATAGAAAAGACAATATTTTTTAATATCACCACCATCAAGGTTTTTATAAATTGCAAGTTCTTTTGTTACTTCTTCAGCAGAAGTACCTGTTCCTGAGAAATAAATTTCACTTCTGTTGCATGTAGATACAACCATTCCGCCTGTTATAATATTATCCTTAATAAGGTTTCCAATAAACTGGCACTGTTCCTCTTTGGAAAATGCAAACTTCTGCCTTATGCCAGCAGGGGTCTTTTTATAACTAACGCCTATACAAAACATACTACTCCATTTCTGGTAACTTGCCTTCAAGTCCTGTCTTTACCTGGCTTGTACCACATATAGCACATTCATGGTCTCTGTAGAATTTCACTGTCCGGAATTTCATTGCCAGTGCATCAAATATAAGAAACCTGCCTGCCAGCAGCTCTCCAGTTCCAGTAATATACTTTACTGCTTCTAGTGCCTGCAGGCTTCCAGTTACCCCACACACTGCACCAATAATACCTGCCTGGTTTCCTTTAGGTACTGCACCTTCTGGCGGCGGGCTTTTAAACATACACCTGTAACATGGGGATTTACCAGGTACATAAGTAGTTAACTGCCCCTGGAAACGAGTTACTCCTGCATGGGAAAATGCTTTTCCTGCAATTACACATGTATCATTAATAAGAAACTTTGAGTCAAAATTATCGGTTGCATCTATTATAAAATCATAATCCCGGATAATTCCCATTATATTATCCTGGTTTAAAAACATCTTATATTTATTAACCTTTATATCTGGGTTAATTCCTAATATTGCCTCTGCAGCAGAATCTGCCTTCGGTGTTCCAATCCCAGCTGTTGTATGCATTATCTGCCTCTGGAGGTTGGACAGGTCTACTATGTCATTGTCGGCAATACCTATAGTCCCTATACCTGCTGCCGCAAGATAAAGGGCAGCAGGTGAACCTAGTCCCCCAGCTCCTATAATAAGGACTTTGGCATTAAAAAGCTTCTCTTGTCCATCCTTGCCAATACCATCAAGAACCAGATGGCGTGAATAACGCTCAAGCTGTTCATTTGAAAATTCCATTCTCTTTCCCCTAAATCACATAATTATCTACAATCTGCCCGTCTGACAGCAGGTCTGCAATTGTAATTCCATCAAAATACTCACTAATTACTTTCTCAAAACCTTCCCACATCTTAAGTGTCTTACACTGGGATGCCATACCGCATTTATTAGGTTTCTTCTCAAGACATGCAACAGGTGCAAAAGAACCTTCTGTAACCCTTAATATTTCCCCCACAGTATATTCATCTGGCTGTCTTGAAAGTTTATACCCTCCACCTTTGCCACGCAAGGATATAAGGTAATCATTTTTAATAAGTACAGAAACTATTGACTCAAGATACTTTTCAGATATCCCCTGCCTGTCTGCTATATCTGTCAAAGGAATAAATTCATTGGGATTACGTTCCGATAAATCAATTAATACCCTTAGTGCATACCTTCCTTTTGTTGATATTTTCATAACAGCACCTCCATAAACACACTTTACCACAATGTTTATATATTATTCAAGTATTCTCTTCTATGTTCTGATTTATCCTTGTACATTCTTTTATCTGCTGCACGTATCATATCCTCAATATCAATATTATTTGTAAAACTGTTGCAGCACATGCCTGCACTTGCACCAACAGGATATTCTTTGCTATTTATACCATCTGTACTATTTATATTGGACTTAAGTTCTTTATAAAATCCCTCTGCACTGTATGCATCAGGTGTATCTGCTAGTACAGCACATATAAACTCATCACCGCCAAACCTTGCACATACTGAATCTTCCCCTCCAGTATTATAAATTGCAGAGGCTATTGTTGTAATTGCAAAATCACCCTCAGCATGTCCAAAATTATCATTTATATATTTCAGCCTGTCAATATCTATTGAAAATATATAAATATATTTGCCTTTACATGCATACTGCTCTGCCAGCAGGCCAATCTTTTCATAAAAACCTCTTCTATTATATAAACCTGTCATATAATCCTTTAAATATAAACCTGCAATTTTATTATATGCTTCTTCCAGGTTTTTATTAAGACCTTTAAGGTCTTTATTCATCTGTGTCATTTTGAAATTATATATTACATTGTCAACTGCATGTGTAAGAAACATTGAAAACTCATTGCATCTCTGCAGTGCACGTGCTTTTAATACTGGATAACCTTCGGCAATATACCCGTATACATTCCTGCCTGAATTAAACTGGCGTACAATAAGTATATCCACATTATTATCTGCCCACATAACATCATCAAGATGGGGCATAAATTCTTCAATATTAAACTCTTCACCAATTCTGCCAAAATTATTGTTATGCACATTTAAAATTGTTGTCATCCTGGAATATGTTTCTGTTACTTTACACTGTTCTAATAAATCAGTTTTAAAACAAGCAAACCTGAAATTCTGGCTCCAGAGGTTTGTATGTTCTGGAATACATTTAACTATATCCATAATATCTTTTTTATCAATCAGGGCCGTAAGCATCTGTCCCATAGCTATATTATGCCATGTACAGTCACCTACATCATGCGTAAGTGAAGCTATTACTGTGTTAATTTCGTGCATCGTCTTGTCCTCACATCCACATGACTGGCTCTTTCTGGTCCTGAAATTAATGTTATAGCTCTCAATATTATCCATGTCTGTCTTTTCCCATCCATCTGTCTGGTTTATAATAAACCTGGCAGCACCTTTAAAATCAGGCTCACATGTTGTAATAACTGGAAAATGGTATCTGCTGCTTATTGTACCATCAAAACCTGTAACTATAATATCTTCTGGTATATTATACCCATGTTCATTCAGCACAGAACATGCCGCTATTGCCATAGTATCATTAGCACATGCTATAGCTTCAAATGGAATTCCTGATTCTAAGAAACCTTCAACTGCTTTACGTGCTGGTTTCTCCCAGAAATCACCATAGGCAAGGCGTCCTGGTTCAAATGGTATTCCATTTTCACCAAGAACCTTTTTATAAGCTTCAATCCTTGCCTCTGAAAAGCTGTTTCCTTTAAACCCTGCAAGCATATTGATTTTTCTGCATCCATGGTGCTTTATAATATGTTGTACCATATTTTCAAAACCATCATAATAATTAAAGTTAAGGTTTATGCATCCTTCCACATTTCCATCCATTACAAATACAGGTATCCCCTTATCATGCCCCGTCTGCGCAATTTTATTAATAATCTTCTTATTTTTAAGGGTTTCTGCTAATATAACCAGGGCACTGAAATTAATATATTTTATAAGCTCATATAACTGGTTTTCCCCTTTGTAGCCATCTGTTTCCTCTTCATCATCTGAATTAGAAGAAAATGCTATAATAAAATAATCTCCAGGCAACCCCTCTTCTTTTAAAGTATTAATAAACTGTATAGGTATCTGGTTAAAAAGCCTTGCACCGCATACACCAATAATCTTCTTTTTATTATTCATGTTTCCCTGCACTTTCTTTTATAAAACTTAGGCAAAACCGGTATCCACAATCCATATTGCCTTAAAGTTAATCCCTGGCTATTTACGTGTTACATCATTTAGCCATTTATATGATTTGTACCTCCACGTTGAAAAAGGTATTTTTATAATTTCATCAAAGTAAAGAATAAATGCTACAATAATTGCTGGAAGTTCTAGTATAAAAGCAGCTATAAAACCAAGAACTATTGAAATCCCCCACATAAATGTAACATCAAGGAAAAAACCAAACCTGGTATCACCACCGCCTCTGAATATCCCGACAATAAGTGTTGTGTTATATGCCTGCGCAATTACATAGTAAGCCATTATAAAAAGCATCACGGAAAGAAGTTTTCTTGCGTCATCTGACAATGTAAGTGCAGAAAGAACAACTGGCCTTACACATAGTATAACTATGCTGCCCGCAATACCTGTTATAATAGTAAGTTTGATAAAACGTTTCCCATATTCTTTGGCAAGCTCTTTATTTCCTTCACCTATAACCTTGCCAATCATAACAGCAGCAGAATTGGCAACCCCAAAAGCAACAACTGTAGCAAGGTTCCTGCATACCTGCGCAACTGAATTGGCAGCAGTTGCAGCACTTCCAAGATGCCCAAGTACTGCTGTCATAGTTGAAAGTCCCAGTCCCCACATAAGCTCATTAGCTATTACTGGTGAGGAAATCTTTAAAAAATCACTTGTAAGTTCCTTGCTCTTAATTTTAAGATATTCAAAATGGAATGTAAATACATCATTAAATTTTTTATCATAGATTATAATTATAATAAATTCTACAAACCTTGCTGCTACAGTACCTATTGCTGCTCCTATTATCCCAAGCTTTGGCAGCCCGAAGTAACCAAAGATAAGCAACAGGTTTACTACTATATTGGTAATTAATGAAGATAAGTATGTTATTGAACCTATTATTACTTTCTCCATGCTTCTCATAGAATTCAGGTAAACCATAACAAGTGAATTAGGAATATATGACAAACATACAATCCGGAGATATAAAGCACCGTTTGCCCTTACCTCACTGTCATTTGTAAAAAGTGACATAAGTACCTGTGGTGCTATAAATGCTGCCAGTGTAAATATTACACCTGTTGCAAAGGCTGTTTTTATTGCTAACGCAAATATGGTTTCTATAGAACGCATGTCACGTCTGCCCCAGTATTGTGCCATAAGCACAGAAGCTCCTGATGTAACACCAAAAAGCAGCAGTCCCATTATAAATTGCACTTGTGCGCCTAGTGAAGCTCCTGAAAGCACTTTTTCCCCTATTTTGCCAAGCATAATAACATCAATCGAAGAAATACCAACATTAATAAGGTTTTGTATTGCCATTGGTATAACCAAGGCTGATGTTCTTCTATAAAAATTTTTACTTTCCTGTGTCACAATACTACCTGCTTTCTTACTTAATTTTGCCCATTATCCACACACAATGCGTATTTGAAAATTAAATTTATACAAAGATTATATTACTCTGGCATCCCATCCAAATGCAATGTCATTTAGTTAAGCAGACCCTGATAAACAATGGACTTATGCGTGTTTGAAAATCAAATTTATACAAAGATTATATTACTCTGGCAAATTCCAAATGTTTTACCATAAGGCAGCTGTTATGAATACGCTGGTGCTTAAGTCCCGTACTAAATGTTTCGTAGAAACATTGGGACTTTATGCACCATTGCGTATTCATCCAAGCGGAAGCGTGCTGCTATTGGTAAAACTTTGGAATTGCCAGAGCCGCATAACTTGTAAAATATTTAATTTTCAAACATGCCCTAGAAGGAATTTACAGAGTTCTATCTCTTCCTTTGTATTACGGCTGTTAATGAACTGCACATGCCCAGTATTTTTGTTTTTATTTAACAGTCCTGCTTCTGAAAGCCTGCGTTTCATCTCCCGTGCAGTACCTTCCCCGCCATCAAATATTAAAACTCCGTTTCCAGCAACTTTTTGTATTGCTGTTTTAACAAATGGATAATGTGTACACCCTAATACTATTGAATCAATTTTCTTATGGTTTACAGTCCAGAAAAGTTCTGTCAGGTACTTCTCAAGTTCCATGCCATCAAGTACACCTCTTTCAACAAACTCCATAAGGCCTGGACATGGCAATGGCACTATATCAGCCCTGTCTTCATACTGGTGCATAAGGTTCTGGAATTTCTCCTGTCTTAGTGTCATTGGCGTTGCCATAACAACTATTCTTGAATTGTTTTTATAAAGCACTGCTGGCTTAATGGCTGGTTCTATCCCTACCAGCGGTACATCTGGATACATCTTCCTAAGTACAGCAACAGCAGCACTTGTCGCTGTATTACATGCAACTACTATAGACTTTGCCCCTTTTTCAAGAAGAAACTGTATATTAGATATTGTAAGCTTTCTTACCTCATCTAGTGGTTTAGTGCCATATGGCGCATGTATTGAATCACCAAGATAAATATAGTCTTCTTCTGGCATTTGTTTCACAAGCTCCCTAAGTACACTTATGCCACCTACCCCAGAATCAAATACCCCTACAGGTTTATTACATTCCTCCATAATAATGCCTTTCCTAAATATAATAAACCCTGCAAGCCTGTTACCCAATATGGATAAACCTGCAGGGCAGATAAATTTACATCAGTCCTTATCAATTATTTCTTTGTAAAATCCTGAATAATCCTTACGTCCTTCTTTCATTGCTGCTATTGCTGCCCTCGGATGCTGGTTCAGATACCCGGTAAGCAGATAAGGTATATCATATCCCCATTCCATGCCCGACTCTTTTAAAGGAACAATATTATTCTCAATAAACTGGATTACAGGAAATAATTTATATTTTGGGTTTTTAAGGAACCCAAGCAGTAACTCCATAGGACAGTTGCCTGCGCCACGTCCCATGCCGCTCATAGTCGCATCAAGGTAAGATACACCCTGTGCACATGATTCTATTGTATTAGCAAATGCAAGCTGCTGGTTATTATGTGCATGTATACCTATATATTTGTCATACTTCTCACCTATTTCCATATACTGTTCTGAAATAGTCCTTATTTGTTCAGGATATATAGAGCCATAACTATCTACTATATAAATGCCGTCCACCGGGCTCTGTCCAAGCATCTCAAGTGATGCTGCTATATCTGATTCCTTGGCATTTGATATTGCCATTATATTACAGGTAGTTTCATAGCCTTTCATATGGGCATCTTCTATCATATCCAGCGCTGCTGGCATAGTATTAACATATGTAGCTACACGTATAAGGTCAACAGGACTTTCACTGCGCTCATGTATATCTTCTTTATAATTACAACGTCCTACATCTGCCATAATTGCAATTTTTAATTCTGTATTGTTATCACCAACTATACTGCGGATATCTTCATCTGATGAAAATTTCCATTTGCCAAAGCTCTCTGTATCAAACATTTCTTTGTCAGCACGGTATCCAAATTCCATATAATCAACTTTTGCTTTAACATTTGCTTTATATAAATTTGTTACAAATTCATCTGAAAAATAAAAATCATTTACAAGACCGCCATCCCTGATAGTAGCATCTACTACTTTGACATCTGGACGGAATGTTAATAAATTACCTTTTTGTGCCATTTCACTGCCTCCTTATTATTTTAAGCAATATTGCCATGAAAAACCGTCCTGGCAACTTATTAATTCTATCAAAAAAAAGGCTTGTTTACAAGCCCTCAGCTGAAAAAAGCAAAAAATCCAAATACAAAATTAATTAAAAAGACCCCCAAAATGCCGGTTCCTGAATTTTGAGTCCTAGCATTTAAGCCAGGTGGGCAACCGCACTTGTACATCTGCCTTCCACTCAAAGGAGGCCTGGCATCAGTACAAAAATGTAGGAATCCCAATCAATAGTTGTAGGTTCAAAATGTCAGGAGTATCGAACACCCCAGGAAATCTTTCTATAATATATAGTATATACATTTTTCATCAAAATTACAACTATAAATTTTTAACAAATAAAAATATTATTACTCTTAACAATCCAATAACAGAATTCTAAAACCAGAAGGTTATTCATATTCTTCCATTGATGTACACTCATCAAATACAAAGAAAAATGTAGTACCATTTCCCTTTTCACTCTGTACTGTAAGCTCCCCATTATGTTTTAATGCTATCTGCCTTGCAATCATAAGCCCAAGCCCTGTTCCTTTTTCATTCTGTTTAAGCTTTGATTTATAGAACTTTTCAAAAATATATGGAAGCTCTTCTTGTGATATCCCTACACCCTCATCAGCAATGCTTATATAAAGCTTTTCATCTTTTTTATACATCCTTGTGGTTACTGTCCCATTTTCATGTGAAAATTTAACTGCATTATCTATTATAACAAGGAACATCTGGCGCAGACGCATATAATCCCCAAGCATCATACATGGGTCATCTTCTGGAAATTCTTCTTTAAACTGTATGTTCTTCTCTTTGCCTATAACCTTCTCGCTTCTGGTTACATCCCCAAATACCTGCATAAGGCTTACTGGTTCTTTCTCAACCTGGAAATCAGGGTTCTGCATCTTTGACAATATAAACAAATCCCCTACAAGCCTTTCCATGCCCTGGCACTCCGACAACATACGCTGGTACATGTCTTCTATTGCACCTGGGTCTGTAACAACACCATCATTAAGGGTTTCTGCATATCCACGTATAACAGTAATTGGTGTCCTTAGCTCATGTGATACATTGGCAAAGAAATCCCGTCTTACTTGTTCAAGGTTTGCACGTTCTTTCTCAACATGTCCCAGCTGTTTTGCAAGCCTGGCAAGTGTTATTTCAATTCTTCCAAGCTGTGTTTTAGGATTCTTAGGGGGTATAGAAGAATAGTCACCTTTTGAAATCCTGTTTATATTTTTGCTAATCTTTGAAAGAGGCTTTGAAAGATACTGTGAAAACAGAAAAGCAACAACAAATGATATAATAAATGACAAAAGCAGGCTCATCAAGATAAGGTATGTACCTTTATCAATTCCCATTGTCTGTTTGTCAATCATGGATATCATCATAACTGCACCACTTACCACACCTGTACTTTTGTTATAAACAGGTACTGCTGTCCTTAATATAACCATGCCATATATATCATCATAACTTGAATTAGAAGAAACCTCCCCTTTAAATGCATTATATATTACATCATACATCTCATCTGTCAGTTTTCCGTCATTAGCATTGGTATATTCTACTTCAAGCGGGTTTACTGAGTTTTCATCTGATATTATCCACACATCAGTATTCTCATCTTCCTCTATTTCTTCAATATATGTACTATATTTAAGAAACCGTTCTGGCTTTCCATTCTTTTCAAAAACCGCTACCCTGTTTGCAATGGTATGGCCCTGTTTTGTAAGAAGGTCTGTATAAGAATGAAGGTAATTCTGCCTGTACAGCCTGATAAATATAATACCTGTAAGAAGCCCCGTAAGTACAAGGACAAATGTAAAACATAAATATATTTTAACTGCAATATCATTTTTTATAACTTTAAACCATATGTTTTTCATTTGCACAATGCACCTTTCCATTTATACATCACTGTCATTTATCTCAAATTTATATCCGACTCCCCATATTGTCTTAATACTCCATGCTGGATGGTCTATTGTGTCAATCTTGGCACGCAGCCTTTTAATATGTGAATCAACTGTCCTGCTGTCACCATAGTAATCATATCCCCACAAACTGTCAAGCAGGTTATCCCTGGTAAATACTTTATTAGGGTTGCTTGCAAGTGTCCACATGGTTTCAATCTCTTTCTTGGTAAGAGGTATCTTTTTCTCACCAATTGAAAAAGAATATTCCTCGAGGTTCACTGTCATATTATTTACCCTTAATATTGTATCTGGATTCTCTGACACTTCTGTAGCAACAAACCTGCGTAAAACTGCCCGGAGCCTTGCCATAACCTCACTTGGGCTGAATGGTTTGACTATATAGTCATCTGCACCTATATCCAGTCCCATAATCTTATCATAATCTTCCCCACGTGCAGTAATAAGTATTATTGGCACACTTGACTTCTTCCGTATGCTTTTGCACACCTCATAACCATCTTTTAACGGCATCATAACATCCAGAAGGACAGCTGACGGCTTATGGCTTTCATAAAGCCTCTCTGCTTCAAGGCCATCCTTTGCAACTACTGGCTCATACCCTTCCTTCTTTACATATGCGGAAAGAATATCTGTAATGTCTGGATTATCATCTGCTATCAAAATATACTGCATATAACACCTCACTTCTGCATAAAAAACATGCTTTATCATTTAATTTTCTAAATTAACCGTCTCTTACTGGCCAATTATAACATAAAATTAAGAAATAAATATGGCAAAAAAAGTAATTTATATGACACTATTCTGACATCTATATTTTTTATTATTTCTAAACAGTATAGTAGTATATGTGATTAAACTACTTTTTACACAATATTTAATACATAATTTAACTATACTAAAATTATATAAGGAGGCAAAAATGCGCAAGATAACACGTATCTGTATGCTGGCCCTGCTTATTGCTGCTATGCTTGTTCCTTATGACATGGCCTGTGCATCTTCTGGTACTATTATCAAAAATGCTGGCAAACCTGTATCTACTTATACTAAACGTGCTGCTTCTACAGAAGAACCATTCCTTAAGAAAAAGGACACTTCTATACTTACTGGCACAAGCAGTACCCTTACAGTTTATAATGTACCTGATAACAGTGACGTTTCATATAAAAGTTCAGATGAAACTATTCTCACTGTAACTCCAGGAGAGGACAATACTTGTGAATTTACTGGTGCTGAAGTAGGCACTGCCGTTATTACGATAAAAATACAGGAACCAGTATTCCTGTTCGTAACTAATACATACACATTAAAGTTCACAGTTGAAGTCACTCCCAAAGCTGTAAGTGTAAAATTCCGTAAATCCCAGTATTTACTTGATACTGGCGAAAGCAAAAAACTGCAGTATACATTAAAGCCACGCATTACAGATGAGATTCCAAAGTTTGAAAGTTCTGACAGCAATATAGTATCCGTTTCTTCTAAAGGCAAAATATATGCAAAAGCAAAGGGTACTGCATATATTACTGCCACTATATCAAACGGCAGCTATGACAAATGTAAAGTAACTGTCAGGTAAGTTAACCAGATATAATGTAAATATTAACACATAACAATACCACCAGCAGTACATGCTGGTGGTATTGTTGTTTTACTTTGCATAACCCATCTGCTGCATGTACTCTGTAAGCGCCTCTTTCCATTCTTTCATCCTGTAACTTCCCATAGAATTGAGTTTTTTATTCTCAAGTACAGAATACATTGGTCTTTTGGCCGCTTTTTCTTCCGTTTTATATTCACTTGTTGGCACAGGTATAATTTTTGTATCCTTACCTGCCTGCCTCATTATTTCACATGCAAATCCATACCAGCTTGTTTCCCCTTCGCATGTTCCATGGTATATTCCATATTCCCCTGAAGGAATAATATAAAGTATCATTCTTGCAAGCTCTAATGCAGATGTTGGTGTACCAAACTGGTCATTTACAACTGTAAGGCTGTCTTTCTCATCTGCAAGTTTAAGCATTGTCCTGGCAAAGTTATTGCCTTCACCATATAGCCAGGCTGTCCTTACTATAAAATACCTGCTGCAGTTCTCCATTACAGCTTTTTCACCTGCAAGCTTAGTCCTGCCATACACACTCTGCGGATTAACCATATCTTCCTCAACATATGGCTTGTCCGTTTCCCCATCAAATACATAATCTGTAGACACCTGTACTATCTGTGCACCTGCTTTATTAGCAGCTACAGCAAGGTTTTTAGCTCCAAGTGCATTTATCCTTTCTGCATTATCTGCATCAATTTCACATTTATTTACTGCTGTATGTGCTGCACAATTTATTATTGTATCTGGCCTGTATTCCATCACAGCTTTTTCAACACTGTCAGCATCACATATATCAAGAGTATCCACATCTGTACCAATAATTCTGGTATCTGTACCTTCCAAAAGGCTCTTAAGTGCATGTCCAAGCTGTCCATTATATCCTGTAATAAGTATTTTCTTTATATCCATAATTCTTCTCCTGCACATTTATATTTATATTTTATCAATAATTTAAGAAAATATCCTCTGAAAAACCAGGATTCTTTTCATCCTTTTCAGATATAACAGGTTTCTCTCCATCTGGAACTGGCCATTTTACATTTAACACAGGGTCATTCCACATTATCCCTGCTTCTGATGACGGGTCATAGAAATCTGTACATTTATAATTAAACTCTGCTGTATCTGATAATACATAAAATCCATGTGCAAAACCTTCTGGGACATAAAACATATTTTTCTTCTCTGCACTTAAAACTACTCCTGCCCATTTGCCATATGTCTTAGACCCTTTACGTATATCAACTGCAACATCAAAAACTTCACCACTTGTTACACGCACCAGCTTTCCTTGTGTATGCTTTTTCTGGTAATGAAGCCCTCTTAGAACACCTTTTGATGACAAAGACTGGTTGTCCTGTACAAATACCATATCAAGGCCTGCTGCCTTAAAGTCATTGTAATTATATGTCTCCATAAAGTAACCTCTTGAGTCACCAAATACACCTGGCTGGATAAGATAAAGCCCTTCTATGCCGCCACATTTTTCAAATATAAACTTGCCCATAAAATTACTCCTTTGTCTGTTTAGTTATTCTGTGTACATAACATAGAATAACTATATCACTATTAAACAGACTTAGCAAATAATTTTCTTCTTTTTGCCTTATTTTCATTTTTCTTCTTACGCCGTGCCTCTGCTGGCTTTACTTCATCACTTGCAGCCGTTTCGGGTATTTCACGTTTTACTTCTTCTAATATCTGCTGTAATAAAGCTGTCTGCTTGTCCTGTACTTCCTCCTTTTCCCTCATTATATAATCCATCTCTTTCATAAGCCTTGTGCTTACAGCCTCACATATCCGTTCTTCGGATATTTTTTCATTCTCATTGATAATATGTGAAATCATATGTCTTAGCATACTTTCAAATTGTTTCATCTTCTCCTCACTTGTCTTTTTGCCAGGTGCTGCTGACCTTCTTGCTGTCTGTAGTGGAACGACATTTTTATCCTGCATCTCTTCCTCCCTTAGTACCTGCTGGTTAAGTTCTTCCCTTATCTGGTATAATTCCTGCGGGCTCATGCTGCGTACCCTGTCAATATCGGGCATCAGAAGTTTAATTGCTTTTAACTGGAAACCCTGTTCTTTTAAATCTTTTATTGTTTTAAGCATTTGTATATCACCTTCCTTATAAAATCTGTGCCCTTTAGTATTTCTTTCAATCGGAAGCGCAAGTTCTTCTTCCCAGTACCTTAGTACGTGGTTCTCAACTTCTACCTGCCTTGATGCATCCGAAATACTATATCTCTTTTCCATATTACTAACCATGCCTTTCCTTGTCCTGTCTTTTAATCTGCTAAATATTCTTCAACAAATTCTTCAAATAGTTTGAGGTCCTCCAATGAAGCCGCTGCTTCATCCTGCTGTTCCTGTTCTTCCTCTTCTTCAAAATACTCATTCTGGTACTTTTTCTCCTCTTCAGGATGGAGGTATTCCTTTTCAAGTTTAGGCTGTAGTATATTTTCCAGGTAATCTGTCATCTGCAGCTGCAGAATTTTGTACTTTCTATGTATCTGGAACAATATTTCTGATGTTGCAAGAAGCGTTACAACAGCAACAGCTGACAGACAGCTGACAGCATACCACTCAGATGCCATATGGTAATACACCCCTAAAAGCATGCCTGCAACAAGAACCAGAAGTACAGCAATTATTCCATAAATACCTGTGTTCTTCCAGCTTGCTATTGAAATACCAAGGAAACGCATATTATACATACTCTTCTCAACAATACATTTTACATTGTGTACCTTACGCTTTAGCTTATATGTAGCAGTAATTTTGCCTGCCATTGCTTTCATATATTTATTCTGGCTTGTAACCATCTGTCCAGCCTGGCAGATAAGCTTATAGTACACTATAGCTGTAATGCTTTTCATCATAATTGTAAGGCAGCCAACAGCCGCCATTGCAAAGACCATGTTATAATCCTGCAAAAACTGTTTCATAGTATTTCCTCCATTCTATATACTATTTTAAACTGCTTCCTACAGCTTTCTTTATATTAAATCTGATATAAACAATTTAACAGACACTTTCACATGTCATAAAAGCTTTTAAACCGGCATCATGCCAGCTATTTTTTTTATTATCGCCATAATTCAACATATATTATCTTTTATACAAGGGTATTTTATAGACTTTTTTGCCAGTAAGAATATAATGTCATTTATTCAAGCAACCCTTCTGTAAATACCAAGGTTATGGGTGTTTGAAAATTGAATATTTCACAAGTTATGTGGCTCTGGCAATTCCAAAATTTTACCACAGGCAGCCCGCTTCCGCTTGGATGGGATACGCAATGGTGCATAAAGCCCCAAAAGCTTAATAGAAACAAAAGTTTCTATTAAGCTTTAAATACGTGGCTTAAGCACCAGCGTCCCCATAACAGCTGCCTTTTGGTAAAACATTTGGAACTTGCCAGAGTAATATAATCTTTGTATAAATTTAATTTCCAAACACCAATAAACTTTTTATTTATTAGGTTTTGTTTAACTAAATGACATTGTGCTTGAATGGATGCCTTTTGGTAAAACATTTGGAATTTGCCAGAGTAATATCATTTTTGTAGAATTTTAATTTCCAAACACCAATAAGCCTTTTATTTATTAGGTTTTGCTTAACTAAATGACATTATAACTGACTTAGCTTTAGATACAATTTTTATAATTAAGTATTAATAACTTTATAATGCATGTTTTACATAAAATTATAATCATATATAGATAATCAGTTATATAAATATATACCATATATTATATTTCATTACATAAATAGAGTTTTTGGGGGTATTTCTTATAATCTTGGTGATAATATTTTCCAGTTTATTTATGTACATTTGGCCTATATATAGCAGTTCCAATATACAAGTTAATATATTCCATTAAAGGGGCACTTTGGCACCGCCAGTGCTAAATCTTGGTTTCAATGTTTAAAAGAAACTTCTGTTTCTTTTAAACATAAAGATTGTATGCACTGCTGCGTGTGCCATCGTAGCGCAAGCGTGCCCCTGGATGGAATATATTAACTTGTATATGGAACCTGCGTTATATTACCATCTGTACAATATAAAGATAACTGGAAATAAGTATAAGATTTTATTGTAGGAAACAAAAATTTTTGAAATGAAGTGCCTTTTAATGGATTATTTCCATATTTTTTGTTAAAATAGTTTCTGGCGCATTAAAAGAATGGAGGAATGTATGTACAATGAAATTAAATTTATATTCAGCCGTATGGGCTATGAACCCCTTAAACTGAATGTAGAAGAGCCACATGTAAACATAAAACTGGTTAGAAAAGAAACAGATAATAATACAGAAGGATATGTTATAGTTACATTAGATGAAACCTCTGGCATAAGTTACACCATAGAACAGTTCAGGAACATATCCATGCAAATCAGGAACTTTCTTATGCAGAAAGACTGTTATTTGTACCACTTCTTGTATATTTTTATAAGCAATAATAACAAGCCGCCATTTAACCTGGAAGATATAGATGGATGTTTCTGGCATATAATACCTGGACAGACAGAACCAGCCATATATGGAAACATGCAGCCAATGTATGAGGGCCTTAAACACCCAATAGAAGAATATCTGGTTTCCATTACACATAATACAGATAGTAATTGCAGACAGTATAATAATAACCATCAGTTAAATACATGCTTTACAGCAGCCAATGTATCTATTATTATAATAAACGTTATTGTTTTTATCCTGACAGACTTTTTAAGCTTTCCTGCCAGCGGAATACCATTTATAGATAAAGGCTCATTATCATGGGATATGGTTATAAACCATCACCAGTATTACAGGATTATTACAAGTATGTTTCTTCATATTGGACCATCACATATTTTTAATAACATGCTTGTATTATTATTTATTGGAAGTTATATTGAACAGTACCTTGGCAAAATACAGTATCTTATTATCTATTTTTTATCAGGTATTATTGCAGGGTGTACCTCAATGGTTTATAATATGATGCAATATAACTATACAGAATCTGTTGGTGCTTCTGGAGCAGTCTTTGGCATTATAGGCTCTTTACTATGTATATTAGCTGTAAGACACCACCAGTCACATGACCTTGATTTCCGGCGTGTATTATTTATGGCATTTATAATACTGTATGGAGGATTCACAAGCCAGGGTATTGATAACGCAGCCCATATAGGCGGTTTTGCTGGAGGTATAGCCGTCACTCTGGTAATACTGGGTATCAATAGTAATTTTAAGAGAAAGGCAGGAACAAATTAATGATAAAAGTAAATATTTATTATGGTGGCAGGGGGCTTATTGAAGACCCTGCTAACTATGTAATGAATAAATTAATACAGGTTCTTGAAGAATTAAATATACAAGTAAAAAAATACAATCTATATGAGGATATACGTGGAATTTCTGTACTGCCCAAAACACTTAAAAACACAGATGCTGTAATACTTGTGGCTTCTATAGAATGGCTTGGTATTGGAGGCCTGCTCCAGCAGTTCCTTGACTCATGCTGGCTGTATGGTGATAAAGAAACCCTTAAACGGTTATACATGATGCCTGTTGCTATATCCACGACATATGGTGAAAAAGAAGCATATACTACACTTATTAAAGCATGGGAACTTCTTGGTGGTAAACCTTGCGATGGAATAAGTGCTTATGTAAACAATACTGTTGACTTTGAAACTAATTCTAATTATGCATACCTTATAGAGAAAAAAGCAGAGAATTTTTACAGGACTTTTTCTAAGAAAATAATATCATTCCCTTCAAGTACCAATGCTGTACTTGATAATGTTGCACAGCCTAAGTCCATGAACCTGACGCCACAAGAAAGCGAACAGCTCTCAATGTACGTTTCAAATGATAAATATGTCAAGAAACAAAAAGCAGATATAGAAGAGCTTTCACAAATGTTCAGAGGTCTTATGGGAGATGAAGCCCCTTCCTCTAAAGGCACATATATAGAAACGCTTGAAAGCCATTTCCATGCTGTACCTGATATTACACTAGCATTCTCTATAGAAATAACTGATAAAAACAATAACCTGGTTATAGAAATTGAAAATGGTGCACTTAAATGTTACTATGGCCAGAAAGCCCGGGTTAACGTAAAAATTAAAACATCTTCTGCTGTACTTGACAAAATATTTGCTGGCGAGAGAACTTTGCAAGGTACATTTATGGCAGGTGAACTGACAGCCAAAGGTGATTTTAAAATACTGCGGATGTTTGATTCCTTATTCCAGTTTAAAAGGTAATGCAGATGCATTACCTTTTAGTTATTTAAGTATGCTTATATCCATGCCAAATGGCTCTAAATTAATGCTTTTTCCATTTATGGTTACTTCTTGTTTAGAAAGAGTATTATTAAACACAAACTGCCAGGTTTTACATTCTTTATTCTCTGCTTCCAGACAAGACTGGTAACGGTATGTTACTTCAATGCCAAATGGAAGATTTTCTATATAGCGTATGCCAGATTTTTGTGCTGCCATTTTTGCAAATGCAACATATGATTTTCTATCAAGAACTGTACCTATATAGTATACATTGCCACTTCCATAATTGTTATGTGTTACTGCAGGAACACCCTTGTAAAATTCTTCCTCATATTCTGCAAGCGGTACTGCACTTTTACATTCAACCAAATCACACCATTGTGTACATAAGTGCTGCTGTCCTGGTTCTTTAAAATGCCCCTCCCATTCACTGCTGGTAATTTTCAATCCCAGCCTCCGGTCTCCAACAGGGTCATATTCAGATATATTTACACCTGCAAGTTCTGCAAATACTGTTGGGAGTGGCTGCATAATGCATTTATTAAAACTGTCTTTTACACCCGAGCGGCATGTAAGTATAACAACAGCTCCAGAAGCAGCAGCATTATATAAATTGTCCATAGTTTCCTTGTTAGTTATAAACATCATTGGGGCAATTATAATATTATATCCTGATATATCCTCTTTTTCACTAATTATATCCACACCAGTTCCTATTGATGTAAATGCATCATGCCATGATTTTAACTGTCCAAAATAATACATTCCTTCAGTTTGCGGCTGTAGTTTTAATGCATATTCACTCTCTGCAGAATAAAGGATTGCAATATTATTTTTAACCTGGCTTCCTGCCAGCCCGCTATATCTGGCAATTTCACTACATAGCTGTTTAAATTCCTCAAACCTCCTGCCTGGAACATTGCTGTGGTCTATTATACCATGCCAGAACATCTCTGCACCTGATACTGCCGTCCTCCACCTGAAATGCAGTACTGCGTCTGCACCATGTGCTACAGCCTGCAGTGCATATCCTTTAAGCATTCCAGGCCTTACTGTCTGGGACATTGGCGCCCATCCCCCAGTTATGCCGCTTAACTGTTCCATAATCCAGAAATTTTTCCTCTTTATGCCCCGCATAAGGTCAAGATGGAATGCATGTGAATATAATGTTTCATTATCTTCGGGAAGCTTTACTGGAGGATAATTGTCATATGATACAAAATCTAGTTTCTCAAATAAATCATAAAAACAAGGCATATTCTCACACAACCAGTTATTAGTAGTAACCAATGCATCTTTATCAATAGATTTTATAATATTTAACTGGAAATTAACATAATCTACAGTACTGTCCGAAGCAAACCTGTGGAAATCTAAGGTATGTGACGGGTTAAGCCATGACTGGTGTAGGCCATAAGGCAGTTTAAACTGGCTAAACGAAGAAAATTCCCCACTCCATACATTATTACCATATGCCCTGTTTAACTCTTCTATTGACTTAAATTTCTGCCTGGCCCATTCCCTGTACTTTTCTTCACATACACTACAATAACAATGGTTTGCTTCAAGTTCATTATCAATCTGGTATCCTATAACAGATGGGTTATCCCTATAACGTTCTACAAGCTTAGTAATAATTTTCTCTGATAAACTGCGGTAAACTGGACTGTTCAGACATCTATGCCCCCTGATTCCAATAGGGATACGTTTTCCATCACTTCCAGCTTGTATAACTTCTGGATACTTTTCAAAAAGCCATTGTGGCGGTGTAGATGTAGGGGTGCATAAAAATACTTCTATACCTGCATCTGAAAACATACTTATTATTTCATCAAGCCATCCAAATGAATATTCCCCTTCTGATGGTTCAAGCCTGCTCCATGCAAACTCTGCCATACGGACAATATTTACACCAGCTTCTTTCATTAACTCTACATCGGACTTCCATAAACTCTTATCCCAGTGTTCTGGATAATAATCTACACCTGTCCTAAGCTTTTCTTCCATGACAACTTACCTTTCTGTAAAATTTATCCATATAAATACATAATAAACCTGCCCGCTGGAATATAGTAACCACTCTTGCATGCCAGGACATTTATGGAACTGCTTTTTATTTACTGTCTGCAATACTTTTCTTTATCTCTATTATCTGGTCACGCAGCTGTGCCGCAAGCTCAAAGTTTAGTTCTGCTGCCGCAGTGTTCATTTTCTTGGAAAGCTTCTGTACAAGTTTTTCAAGTTCCTGTACACTCATTGATTCTATGTCTTTGCTAATTCCTTCTGGCCCTCTCTCTATTTTCTTAGATATACTTATAAGGTCACGTACTGCCTTTTTTATAGTTTGTGGTGTTATACCATTTTTAGTATTATATTCCTGCTGTATTTTACGCCTTCTGTTTGTTTCATCTATTGCCTTACGCATAGAATCTGTAATTGTATCTGCATACATAATAACACGCCCGTCTGAATTACGTGCTGCACGTCCTATTATCTGCACAAGGGATATTTCTGAACGCAGAAACCCCTCTTTATCTGCATCAAGGATTGCAACAAGAGCTATTTCAGGAATGTCGAGCCCTTCCCTTAGAAGATTAATACCTACAAGTACATCAAACACATCCATACGCATGTCCCTGATAATCTCTGAACGTTCAAGTGTATCTATATCTGAATGAAGGTATTTTACCCTTATCCCAACCTCTTTAATATAATCTGTTAAATCTTCTGCCATACGCTTTGTAAGCGTATTAACCATAACTTTATTACCTGCATCTATAGTCTTTCTTATCTCTGTAACCAGGTCATCAATTTGTCCCTCCACAGGCCTTACAGATATTTCAGGGTCTAAAAGCCCTGTAGGCCTTATTATCTGCTCTGCCCTTGCAAGTTCATGTTCCTTTTCATATACATTAGGTGTTGCAGATACAAAAAGCATCTGGTTTATATGTGATTCAAACTCCTCAAAGTTTAAAGGCCTGTTATCAAGTGCAGACGGCAGCCTGAAACCATAATCAACAAGTGTATTTTTCCTTGACCTGTCACCTGCAAACATTCCCCTTACTTGAGGAACCGTTATATGTGACTCATCAACTATAATAAGGAAATCATCTGGAAAATAATCCATCAGTGTATGAGG
Source organism: uncultured Lachnospiraceae bacterium (assembly GCA_948794795.1). Taxonomy (GTDB): domain Bacteria; phylum Bacillota; class Clostridia; order Lachnospirales; family Lachnospiraceae; genus Butyribacter. The sequence continues at coordinate 98,788 of CAQGLR010000011.1, forward strand.
GGTTTCCCCTTCTTTAAGTCCTGCCAGATGTCTTGAATAATTCTCTATTCCTGAGCAAAATCCTGTTTCCCTCATCATTTCTATATCAAAGTTAGTTCTCTCTGCAATCCTCTGTGCCTCCAGAAGCTTATCATTGCTTTTAAAAAAACGCACCCTCTCTTCCAGTTCCTGTTCAATCTCCTTTATTGCCCTTTCCATAGAATCATGGTCTACTACATAATGGGAAGCCGGAAATACAACCATATGGCCAAGTTCAGCTTTTACCTCCCCTGTAAGCACATCTATTTCAGTAATCCTGTCAACCTCATCACCAAAAAATTCTACCCTGAAAGCTTTGTCTGATTCAGACACAGGGAATATTTCAAGTACATCACCATGTGCCCTGAAAGTACCACGTTTAAAATCCATCTCATTACGTGTATATTGTATATCAACAAGCCTGCGCATAACATCATCACGGTCTTTTTCCATTCCTGGCCTTAAAGAGACTGTCATATTCTGGTAATCAATAGGGCTTCCAAGTCCATATATACATGATACACTCGCAACTATAATAACGTCCTTTCTCTCTGTAAGTGCAGCTGTAGCAGAATGTCTCAGCTTATCTATTTCATCATTTATAGAAGCATCCTTTTCTATATAAGTATCAGAAGAAGGTACATATGCCTCTGGCTGGTAATAATCATAATAAGACACAAAATACTCTACTGCATTCTCTGGAAACATCTCCTTGAATTCCCCATATAACTGGGCAGCAAGTGTTTTATTATGGGCTATGACAAGAGTGGGTTTCTGCAGTTCCTGGATAACATTCGCCATCGTAAATGTTTTACCGGAACCCGTAACACCCAGTAAAGTCTGGAACTGGCTGCCTTCTTTGAAACCCTTCACTAAAGCTTCAATAGCCTGCGGCTGGTCGCCTGTAGGCTTATAAGGAGCATTTAATTTAAATCCTGGCATATACAAACCTCCTATTTATGTCCAAAAAATTCCACCTATCCGCCTGGAATCCATGTAACCTAATTTTAAATCCATAAGAATATACTTGCAAAACTAACAGATAAGTGTTTAAACATCAATTACACAAATACAAGTAACAAAACTGTATTTTTGAAACTAAATAACACTGGATAACAACAAATAATACAGATATTATTATCCAGTCACTTGGTTTTTAATTATAACACATAAGCCACAAAAAGTACAGGCAGCAACTGGCATTGGAAACCTGCATACTAGGGCGTGTTTGAAAATTAAAAAATGCACAAATTATGTGGCTCTGGCAATTC
>CAQGLR010000012.1 GCA_948794795.1 uncultured Lachnospiraceae bacterium
CTTGCTTAAGTTCGCACTTATGGGTACTTTAACCCCGCCAGTGCTTGTATCCTGTTTTAGGTTTTATAAAAGAAATGGTAATTTCTTTTATAAAACAAGGATACTATGCACTGTTGCGTGGGTTATCGTAGCGGAAGCGTACCCCTGTGTGGAATATTCTGGCTCTGGCACCGTAAACCGTCCGTCCCCTCAAAAATAGATAAATAGAAATTATTGGAATTTATGAAACGGACATGACAGACACAGAGGCGGCACTGGTAACATTACTGCTCTTCTTCACTATCATCGTAGCCATCATAATCTTCATCGTACTCATAGCCATCAATATCTTCGTTTTTGCCTTTTCCCTTTTTAGAATATTTATCAATAAGTTCAGGTATCATATCAAGTACCTTTGTAATTCCATCCTGGTTCTTTACATTGACAAGCTTAGACTGTCCATCTTTTATTACAAGTATTGCGCTTGGCTGCACTTTTCCTCCCATACCTCCTGCACCATTCTCTTTCTTGCCAGGCTCTGAAAATGCCCCTGCAGCAACACCAAAACTTACATCAACCAGTGGCAGTATTATTGTGCCATCATCAAATTTTACTGCATCACCTACTACTGTCTTAGTAGTAAGAAAACCATCCATACCTTTAAATAAAGACTGTACTGTTGAACTAAAATCTCCCATTACAATTCCTCCTTAATTTTCATTGCTTCTTTATAAAAATTCTTCCACTCACTGCTTAAAAGTATCTTTAATACAATAAAGAGCAGTGTAACTATACGTATATGTCCTGAAACTTCAAACCTTCCACGAAGCACCTGGTTCTCAAAATCAGGTGTTATATTAAAAAATGTACCTGTCATAGCCATATATACAGCTATAGCACCAAGAGCCTGTCCAGTCAGGCACGGGTCTCCTGTTCCAAATAAAATATCACTTTTTATCTTACGTGGTTTTATCTTTTTCAATAAATGTAACACATTATCCCTTGCAACGCAAACAATACCTTTTGTAATTTCTGAAAAAATAAAGTCCTTTATCCTGCCTGCCTTTTCAAAATTCTCCTTAAAAGATTTCCTAAAACCTTTTATCTTGTCTGTTACGCTGTCTTTCCTGGTATCTTTCCAGCTTTCCCTTGTACTTTTTTCCTGGTGTGGTTTGCCATTGTGTCCTTCTTTTTCTTCTCTGCCATTGCGGGCTTTACTACTGGAGCTATCTGTTCTATAGTCTTTCTTCTCTTCATCTGTCCTGCTGCCTCTAAAAGCCTCTGCATCCCCATCACCAGTTTCACTATTCTTAACACGCGGCTTAGAAGCTTCCATGCCATATGTTTTTTCTGTTTCTGCTTTTTCTGTTTCTTTCTTTTCTGCTTCTTTTTTTTCTCCATAGCTTTCCTCCCTGGAATCCTCTTTATACTCTGCACTCTCCAGGCTGTATCCATTATCTTTTCTGGCTTTTTTCTTTCTTTTAAAAATACCTGTTAATTTCTTATAATCTGCCCCAAATATCTTTAATTTATAACTGCTGGCACCATCATCATATGTAAATATAACACATATAATGCCTAAAAGCCATGACACCCTGCCTTCTGCTTTAATGGCATCATATTTTTCTGCACGCACCTTATACCTGAATGGTACAAAAAGTGTAAGCCCTGCAATTAAAAACAATAGCAGGATAATAACAAGAAGCAGGACTAGAATTACCTTTAAAATTGTTAATACAATCCCGCCTGCCAAAGCTATAGACATATCCTGCCTCCTTTCAAGTTATGCAAAAAACTTTTTAACAAGCCCCAGTGATATATCACCATATTCCTTGTAAACATCCTGCACTATTTCCGCTACAAGGTATTCTGCACTTTCCATGCAGTATGCCATTCCTATTACTTCAATTCCAGAAACTGCCCTATACTTAAGCCATAATTCACCTGAAGAATAAATATCCATAATATTAGCATTATTGGCAGGAAATGTAATGTAATAACAATGCCTGTAAAGCTTGTTCCTGCCAGCAAGCCTGCGGTATTTTGAAGGCCTTTTCATTACCTTTTCATCCATATACATCTTCTTGTTCCAGATAAACATATACGCCCTTTCCCGTTTACTAACCTATTTCTTCCATAATAATTTCCTTTGCAGCAAACTTTTCAGCTTCATCTTTACACTGTGTAAATGATGCTTCTATATAATCTGTTACTTCCTGTACATTATTAAAAAATACAGGAAGCTTTCCAAGCGTATTTGCCATTACTGCCCTTTTAAACTGTTTGCTTCTGCCTTTAAACAGTTCTTTAAGCTCTTTAACCAGCTTGCCAGCAGTCTCATCTGCCATAGCAGCTGTAACCTCTGTATCATTTTCCTTTTCATCAATATCCGCAAACATACTGCTTGAATTAAGCAGTGACATACGCTTTAATATAGCAAATTCCTCTGCAAGCCCAAGCCTTCCAATATCTTCCCCATGTGCATTTTCTGCTTCATCAAGAAAAGCTTCTGCCGTTTCAAGAATACCACTTATATTTTCCTGTTGTCCCTCTACTTCATCAAAAAAGCCTGAAAGCCAGTCAAGTTTTTCCTTATTAGTGCCTAATGGTTCATCCCCTGCAAGTTTCCATACACTGCTTTCCTCTTTCATAAATAATGAATTTACGCCTTTGATAACATTGTATGCTGCTTCCATAGCAGCACTACTGCTGTTTTCTTCCCCGTCTTTATAACATTCTGTTATTATTACAATATAAAGTGCATTGACAAGCCCTTCCATAAGCATATACATATCTGTAAAACCAGCAATCCTTGATATATTAGAACTTATCTTTACACTATAATCCCTGTATACATCTTCTCCTATATCATCAGGCTTAAGCCCGTCCAGTTCATTAAGGACCTGCTTAAACTCTGTAAAATATACATCCATATTATCATCTTTGTAAAGCATTGCACTTGTACGGAACATATATTCAAACCCCTCAAGTGAACTTGCCCCGCTGCCCTTATAAAGAGATACACTTTCATGTATAATATCAAAATATTTACTGCTTAACATCCTCATAGGCAGCTGTTCTATCATAAAACGTATATTTTCATTAACAACAGTATTATCTTCGGAAGCAAATACATAACTAATTACTTTCTGTATAAATTCATTATCATCTGGCATTTCACCCATTTCATCAAAACGGTACTGTATCCTGTTAAATATATATTCATATATAATAAAACAGTCAAGGTATGCTGCTAACACCTGTACCTGGTCCTTAACCTCTTCCCTTAGTACAAGCAGCCTGCCTGCCATATCCTTACATTCACTGTCTCCAGGATTTTCCTCAAAAAACTCCCTTATAATACCATTTAAAACTGCTAGTGTATCATTTGCAGAACTGGCAGCTGATGTCAGCTCTTCTGATACAGTTTCATAGAACATAAAATATTCAAGCGCCAGCCTGTAACATGCATAGCTTTTATTATAATGCATGCTTCCTTTTACATACTTAGGAAGAAATTCATCTACATTGTGGTTCCTGTTTATTTCCCTTATACATTTCTTTATTGATATATCCATAAAATCTTTTTATCCTTTCCATTTATATTAAGTCTTCAGAAGCACCCAGCTGTCAAGCCATTTAAGCCACCTTACTGCAAAGTCCGGGCTTATCCCCTTGCCTGCAAGCACTGGGTAAAATAGTATAAAAAGCCCTATTGCACATGCTGTATATACATATGCTGCTATTTTTAATGAAGGATGTTTCTGCACAATCCTGTGTATACTATACCCAAGCATTATTGTAATAAATGGCACACTTGGGAAATAGTGGTATATAAACACAGTCCTTGTTACAAAAAACCATGGGACATACTGTGAAAGATATCCAACTGATAAGAAAGCTGCATTCCTGTCCCTTTCCTTGTATATAAGATAAAGCATATATATAAATGCAGGTATGCCCGCCCACCATACAAGCGGGTTGCCAAATGCACTGATACCCTCCCTCAAAGTATCAGAAACTCCCCCGTCATAATACCACATAGGTTTATACATAATTGGCCACTGGTACCACTTTGATGAAAAATAGTGGTCATCCGTAAGCTGTGTATGGTAGTTAAACATTGTCTGCTGTGCATTAAGCATCCTTTCAATTAACCCTCTGTCTGTACCATCACTAAATGGTATATATGATAATGTATATATTACCACAGGTATTACAACAAAGAAAATACAGCAGAAACCTATTGTTTTAAAAAACTTTTTATAAAAGCTGTTTATAATATCCCTGTGTTCTATACCTTCTGTAACTCCTTTTGGATAGTTGTTTGCATAAATATATTCCCTGAACCTCTGTGCCATCTGTGCAAAAAATATTATACAAAGGCCTGCTGATGAATATATGCCTGTCCATTTGCTTGCCCATCCAAAGCCCATAGCTATGCCACAAAGCCCAAGCGGGATAAATGTCTTTTTAAGGTCTGTATCATAAAAACTGTATTTTGTATAACAATACATAAAATAATATGAAAGTATTATAAACAAGGTAACAAATACATCAATAGTAGCTATACGTGTCTGGACAAAATGCATAAAATCAAATGCGAATAAAAGAGTAGTTACTACTGATATCCAGGTTTCCTTGAAAAATTTCTTGGAGAAATTATATATCACTGGCAGCATAAGCACACCAAATAATGTTCCTGCAAACCTCCAGCCAAATGGGTTCATGCCAAATATTAGTACACCACATGCTATAAATATCTTGCCAAGCGGAGGATGTGTATTTTCATAACAGTACAGGTGGTGTATCATTTCATATGCAGTCCTTGCATGGTAAATCTCGTCAAAATACGTACTGTTCAGATTACTTTTCCTTCCGTCAAACATATCCTGCTCATCAAAAAGTGCCGCATAATCTTTACTATTGGCAGGCATAAGCAGGTTGCCGCCATCATCAAGCAGTACAAGCTCATGTATACTGTCTTCTGTATTATCTGCTGCTGGTGAAATCTTTATATACCTTGCTACTATGCCAAGCTCTGTCTGGTTCCATGCAAAAACTGAACCACCACTCCACTCTGAACCTTCACCACGCAGGGTTGTCCAGTCATTTCCATTGCCAGAATATTGTATATAATATTTTGGCTCTTCCCTGTACCCAAGGAAATCCCATATTTCTAATACAGGCTTTTCCTCACCAAGGTCAAGCAGTATTTCACCCTCTTTTGCAGCAGAATAAGAAGTTTCTGGCGCACTCATATTGCCAAGCCTCATAAATGCAACAACAGCATATATTACCACTATTACAGACATTGCTATATAATCAAGCTTTGTCATCTTTACAAGTACAGAAGATGCCCTTACAGGGTTGCGTGGCGTTTTCATACTGTTACTATTCTTATTCAAATCTGCCTCCCTGGCAATCTCTGCCTGTTCACTTTCCTGTGGGATATTATTCCAGAAAAGCTTTCCTGTTACATAAAACATATATACTGCTACAACAAGCATACCTGCTGAAATAAGCAAGGCAGCTGGCTCAAGCCTGTCAAAGTCATTTACATCATAGAAAAACAACACATGTGCTATATTGTAAAATGCTGCTGCGGACAATATAATATACAATATATATATTTCTTTACGCTGTCTTACGCCATAACAAAGCACAAGCAGAAGCATTGCAGGAAAAATATATCTCTCATGCATACGCACTGAAAACATAAATACACATGTAACTATAAACGCACCAATAAAATAATATTTTGAACGGCAGTCTTTACATCTCAGGCTTATAACTAAAGATACTATTACTGTAACAACAATAGCAGCCATACCCCATGTATGGTAAGTAAGGCCCATAATATAGCCGTCCTGCCCTGTCCAGTTTAACCCTAGGAGTGTCCATATATTATATGCATTAACAGAAGCATACTCATATGAGCCAAGAGTGTCTGTATATTGTGCAAATGCATCATTAAAACCATAAGGAAGCATAAGTACAGCTATTAAAAGTATAGCTGCCAGTCCAAGCCCAAGGTTTTTAAAAAATTTATTCCAGTTAAAATTTTCTAAAAATACCTGGTCAATTATCCCACAAATAAGCACAGGTGTAAATATAAGTGTCTGTGGTTTTATAAGTATACCTATAGCAAATACAAAATAAGATGGTATAAGCTTCCTTTCAGTTACAAGGTAACATACCAGTGCTACAAAAAATGTAAAAACTGCATCTGTCTGTCCCCATACTGCACTGTCAAGTATAACAGCAGGGCAGAAAAGATATACTGCTGAAATAACTGCTGCACCAATTTCCTTTGTATGCTTTGATGCAACCCGGTATATAAGCCAGCCAGCACCCATATCAGCAATTATTGCAGGAAGTTTGACAAGCAGCCTTGTTGCAGCAGAATCATATGCCATGCCAAATAATGAACGTATTGCACCTATTACATATAAAATATACATATATCCTGGAGGATAATCTGTAAAACTCTCTGATTTATAAAATCCAGAAAAACCACCATTAAACACCATGTCACTCCATGATATAAAGCAGTTCATATCTGTTTCATACCCTTTGTACATTGCTGCGGCAATAAACCTTGTAAGAAGCGCAGCAGCAAATATTACAAGGAACAGCATAAGACCTGAATGCTTATCCCTTTCTTCAGCAGCCACAGACCTTCCATTTTTATTACCTGTATAAAAATCCTTGTAACAGCCACACAATGGCCTGTAACATGCATACATACATAAAATGCCTGAAATAGCAATAAAACTTACAGTGTACATACTTCTATTCTCCAATTCTTACATAAACTTTTTAACATGCTGGTGTGTAAAAAGATGGTCTGAACAATATTCAAAATTACCTTCACATTTAGAACAGAACCTGAAATCAAGGTTCTCATTGTCAAACTCAGTCCTTCCGCACACAGCACAGCGGTGTCTTGGCATACCTGTATTCTGCTGTGTCTGCCGCTTAAAGTTTCTCCTTCTGTGTATATCCTTTGGTGATATTCTCTTATAATTGCGCGTTGCAAAGAAAAATACCAGGAAATTAGCAAGTGCAACAATTATTGCAACAGCACTGCTTATATAAACCGCTGCATTGGCATAACCTAATGGCCCAAGTGCTATATATTTTAATCCATGGTACGTATAACTTATAACCTGGTATATAAGCAAAGCACCATCAAGCACAGCAAGCCACTTTACTTTTACTGGTATTACAAAATAAAGTAAAAACTGCATGTCCCCGTTAATTACTGCAAATGCAAAGAACATAGACCAGTATATATACTGGAAACCAGAATAGTACACTTCCAGGTGCAGTGGTGACAGGTAAAGAATAAGTGCTGCCATTATATTTAATATATATCCAAAGAAAAAGTACAAGTTAAACCTGAAAGTACCCCATGCCTGCTCAAGTGACCTGCCAAACAGAAAGAACAGATGCACCTGTATTGCAAAAAACAATATACTTACAAGCATGCCCATGCCACGTGAAAAACCATAGGGTTCAATAAGGAAAGTAAAAAGCCTCCATACCTGTCCATGAAATATTGCCCTCATATCAAGGCACAGATATGAATAATAAATATCCGGGTTTAACATTCCAATAGCCGCACCTGCACAATAAAGCACAATTACATACTTTATTAAATCAGGTATTGCATACTTGCCAAACTTTCTCTCAAGTTTATTTAAAAAATTGTCCATAAAAATCTCCATTCCTGCGCAAAACCTGCTATACCGCCATAATGCGCATACACAAATCTATGTATGTTTATCTTATTATAACAGCATACTGGCAAATAACCAGTATGCCATTAATTATAGTAATAGCTATAGCCTTTGTCAAACTTAATCTACATCATTTTCCAAAATAAAATATGCAACACCAGGAAGCATATACATCCTGTCAGCCCTGTTCTTATCCCAGAACATCTCTTTGCTGCAAGCAGAGCGGTCATATATATCCTGCAAAGTATCCCCTGCCTGTGCAACGTATTTTATCCAGCAGTTATCCTGGTTCTCTGTATCCTCCCTGTTTCTCCCCATCATATTATTACTATTTTCCATACTATTCCCATAACCATACATACCTCTTCCCATACGCATATTCATGCCACCTTCTGGCATTTCTCTTCCCATATCCATTCCTGTATCCTCTGGCATACTTCTTCCCGTGTCCATATCCATACCTGCATCTTCCGGCATACTTCTTCCCGTGTCCATATCCATGCCTGCATCTTCTGGCATACTTCTTCCCATACGCATATCCATACCCGCATCTTCTGGCATACTTCTTCCCATACGCATATCCATACCCGCATCTTCTGGCATACTTCTTCCCATGTCCATATCCATGCCCGCATCTTCTGGCATATTTTCTTCCATATCCATTCCTGTATCCTCATCCTGTCCGCCAGCACGTGGCATAACTGCCATCCCGCCGCAAACCATCCCTTGACAACTGCCATTCCCCTGTCCTTGTCTTTTAACAGGTACACATATTGTATCACCTATTTTAAGATTATAGACATCAATATATGGATTGGCGCGTAATAATATAGCAAGAGGCACTTTATACTGCCTGCTTAGACTGTAAAGGGTTTCCCCCTGCTTTATCGCATGTGTAACACCATCACAATACTCATAATTCATAATTTTACCTCATTTCATTATATATAGTATAAATAACAGGAAAAACCAAAGCGCATTTACTAAAAGTATCCCTGCAAATAGTGCTTTTTACAATATATTCAAATAAGACAAAATAGTGCATTTACATATTTTATGTTTTGTATATATGGATATGTACGGTTTCATTGTTATGCCATCCATTTTCCACCCGTGGGTACGCTCCCGCTGCGACGGAAAACGCAGTGGTACATAAAATCTTTATGTTAAAAAGAAACCAAAGTTTCTTTTTAACATTGAAAACAAGATTTAAGTACCAGCGTTTCCGTAAGCACCCACGTTATGGAATAATGGATGGCATAACAATGGAAACCTGTCTCACGACAAAATACTACACAACAAAAAATAACAGTATTCCACCCAGACATAAATTTAACTTTTATTCCATACTATTTAGCCAGAAATAACAAAAATAAGGATTATTAACAGATTATATAACATACTATTGCAAATCTGGAAATTACTTTTTATTTATTATGCACACAATGTTTTAATATTGTATATAGTACAATAATTACCCATTTTGGATTATATTCCGCAGAATAGTTATTGTAAACCAGGCAAAAAACGACATATTTCACCAGTACCCCATCCTGACATTTTTTACAATTCTAATAAAACCTGTTTACTATTGTTTCCAACTAAAAAATACAAAAAATAAAACTTAAATTTCTGTTAGGATGAAACACCAGTTGCAATATTATTTAATCCATCACCCCTTATAAATAAAGGACTTATTGACATTTGAAAATTAAAATTACACAAAAATTATATTACTCTGGCAAATTCCAAATATTTTAACAAAAGTCAGCTGTTTTTTTGGGGAAGACTGTCAGACAACTAAAAACTGGACAGTCCAAACCACAGAATATAGCAACAAATAATATGAATAACAACAAGATGATGTGGTCTAAAAATTTAAAAAAGGAGTTTTCGGACAGTCTGTGGGGGGGGGCTGGTGTTTAGTTAAACAAAACCTAATAAATTAAAGCACTTATTGATGTTTGAAAATTAAATTTATACAAAGATTATATTACTCTGGCAAATTCCAAATGTTTTACCAAAAAGCAGCTGTTATGGGGACGCTGGTGCTTAAGCCCCGTTTTAAATGTTTCGCAGAAACATAGGGGCTTTATGCACCACTGCGTATCCCATCCAAGCGGAAGCGGGCTGCTGGTGGTAAAATTTTGGAATTGCCAGAGCCACATAATTTATGAATATTTAATTTTAAAACGCCTATAAGCCAGTAATTTACAGAGATATGTTTAACTATAACTATTCACACTTTCTTCCACTTGCATTAAATAAAACTTTGTCATATAATAGGGCAATATGGTGGTTTATGGCTAAAAAGTATATAAAAGCGTGTGTGGAGATAGTTTTTTGCAGGTATTTCCAGACACGCTTTAAGAAAGAGGTATAAAATGAAACTAGATTATAACACTCTTGGAATCGACATTGGTTCTACTACTGTAAAAATCGCTATTTTAGATAAAAACTGCAATATTTTATTTTCTGACTACCAGAGACACTTTGCCAATATACAGGAAACATTGGCAGCAGTTATACAAAAAGCCTTTGACAGCCTTGGAGATATACAGTTATCCCCAGTAATCACAGGTTCAGGAGGCCTTACCCTGTCCAAACACCTTAATATACCATTTGTACAGGAAGTAGTAGCTGTTGCCACTTCATTAAAAGACTATGCACCACAGACTGATGTTGCAATAGAATTAGGCGGCGAAGATGCCAAAATTATATACTTTACTGGAGGAATTGACCAGAGAATGAATGGCATATGTGCCGGCGGCACAGGCTCATTTATTGACCAGATGGCAACCCTCTTAAAGACTGATGCCTGTGGATTAAACGAATATGCTAAAAATTATGAGGCCCTATATCCTATTGCTGCACGTTGTGGTGTTTTTGCTAAATCTGATATACAGCCTCTTATTAATGAGGGCGCAACAAAAGAAGACCTTTCAGCATCTATATTCCAGGCAGTTGTAAACCAGACAATAAGCGGTCTCGCCTGCGGCAAGCCTATACGTGGAAATGTTGCATTCCTTGGCGGGCCGCTGCACTTCCTTACTGAACTTAAACAGGCATTTATACGCACCCTTAAACTTGAAGACAACCAGGTTATTGCACCTGGACATTCACACCTTTTCGCTGCAATGGGTGCTGCAATGAATGCAGATAAAGAAATACAGACCTCCCTTAAAAAACTTTGTGAAGACCTTTCCAATAAAATTAAACTTGAAGTTGAAGTTGCAAGGCTTGAACCTCTTTTCCATAATAAAGAAGAATACGATGAATTTATTAAAAAACATTCAGAAAAAAATGTAAAGAAAAAGGATTTCAAAGACTGCCATGGAAAACTTTTCCTCGGAATTGATGCAGGTTCCACTACTACCAAAGTTGCTGTTATCGATGAAGATGGTACTCTTCTATATTCATTCTACAACAGCAATAATGGAAGCCCGCTTAAAACTACACTTAAAGCTATTAAAGAAATCTACTCACTTATGCCGCCAGGTGCGAAAATTGTACGTTCCTGTTCTACTGGTTATGGCGAAGCACTTCTAAAATCAGCACTTCTGCTTGATGAAGGTGAAGTTGAAACTGTTGCACACTATACGGCAGCGGCATTCTTTGAACCTGGAGTAGACTGTATTCTTGACATCGGCGGACAAGACATGAAGTGTATTAAAATAAAAAATAATTCTGTAGATAAAGTACAGCTTAATGAAGCATGTTCCTCTGGTTGTGGTTCATTTATAGAAACATTTGCTAAATCACTTAATTATGACATTAGCGGGTTTGCAGAAATTGCACTTTTTGCAGAAAATCCTATTGACCTTGGCTCAAGATGTACTGTTTTTATGAACTCCAAAGTAAAACAGGCACAGAAAGAAGGGGCAAGCGTAGCAGATATATCTGCAGGACTCGCATATTCTGTAATCAAAAATGCTTTATTAAAAGTAATAAAGCTTACAGACCCAGGAGATTTAGGCAAAAAAATTGTTGTACAGGGTGGTACTTTCTATAATGATGCTGTCCTTAGAAGCTTTGAGCGCATATCAGGCTGTGAAGCTGTACGTCCCGATATAGCAGGCATAATGGGTGCATTTGGTGCAGCACTTATTGCACGTGAGCGTTATACAGGGCAGAAAAGTACAATGCTTTCTATAAAACAGATAAATGAACTTAAATTTGAAACAAGCATGTCCAGGTGCAAAGGCTGTACAAACCACTGTCTCCTTACAATAAACAGGTTTACTGGCGGCAGGCAGTTTATATCTGGAAACCGGTGTGAACGGGGACTTGGAAAGGAAAAGAAAAATGAAGATATTCCAAACCTCTATGAATATAAGTTAAAAAGAATATTTAACCATTATCAAAATATTGAACCGTTTAATATACGCGGCACTGTTGGCCTGCCACGTGTACTGAATATGTATGAAAATTACCCGTTCTGGTTTACATTTTTCTCAGAACTTGGATACAAAGTAGTGCTTTCACCTGAATCAAGCAGGAAAATATATGAACTTGGAATTGAATCCATACCAAGTGAATCTGAATGTTACCCTGCAAAACTTGCACATGGGCATGTATCATGGCTTTTAAAACAAGGCATAAAATACATATTCTATCCATGTGTGCCTTATGAACGCTATGAAACCGCTGAAGCAACCAATAATTATAACTGCCCTATTGTAACATCATATGGCGAAAATATTAAAAATAATATTGATGAACTTAAAGACCCAGACATAATTTACCAGAACCCGTTTATATCATTTGAAAATAAAAAAGTCCTTGAAAAACGTTTATGTGAATTTTTTGCAAAAGAAAACGATATTCCATATTATGAAGTAAGATTAGCATGTGATGCTGCATGGAAAGAACTCCAGTATGTACGTGAAGATATAGCCAACAAAGGAATAGAAACACTGCAATACATGAAAAAACATAACTGCCATGGAATAGTCCTTGCAGGCCGGCCTTACCATGCTGACCCTGAAATTAACCATGGGATACCAGAACTTATAACATCATATGGTGTAGCTGTGCTTACAGAGGACAGCATATCAGAACTTGGCACTGTTGACAGGCCAACTATTGTAATGGACCAGTGGATGTACCATTCACGCCTTTACAGGGCGGCATCATTTACTGCAAAACGTAAAGACCTGGATTTAATACAGCTTAATTCCTTTGGATGCGGTCTTGATGCTGTTACAACAGACCAGGTAAGTGATATACTTGCCAAACAAAATAAAATTTACACAGTATTAAAAATAGACGAAGTAAACAACCTTGGTGCAGCACGCATACGTATACGTTCACTGCTTGCTGCCATAGAAGACAGGAAACGTAAAAATATTGAACCTGTAATAAAAGACACAGCACACCATAGAGTAGTGTTTACAGAAAAAATGCGCTATGACTATACTATACTTACACCACAGATGTCACCAATCCATTTTGATATACTTGGCCCTGCACTTGCATCATGTGGCTATAATATTGAAGTCCTTCCATCAGACAGCTCATGTGTTGATTATGGCCTTAAATATGTAAATAATGACGCATGTTACCCTTCATTAATTGTAGTTGGCCAGTTTATGCAGGCACTTCTCTCTGGCAGATATGACTTAAATAAAGTTGCACTTATTATTACACAGACTGGCGGAGGATGCCGTGCTTCCAACTATATAGGTTTTATAAGGCGTGCACTTGAAAATGCAGGAATGGGGCAGATTCCTGTAATTTCAATGAGTGCAGGCATTGAGAAAAACCCAGGGCTTGATATAAACCTAAAGATGGCACACCGGGCGCTCCAGGCACTTATATATGGTGATGTATTTATGCGTGTATTATACAGGACCCGCCCATATGAAAAGGTAAAAGGTTCTGCTAATGCCTTGCATGAAAAATGGCGTGAAATTGCTATAAAGCAGGTATCCAAAGGAAATAAAAAAGAATTTAACAATAATATCAGGCAGATTATTAAAGAGTTTGATGAACTAGAACTGCTTGATATCAAGAAACCACGTGTTGGCATTGTTGGGGAAATACTTGTTAAATTCCTTCCACTTGCCAATAACCACCTGGTAGACCTGCTTGAAGAAGAAGGTGCCGAAGCAGTATGCCCTGACCTTATTGACTTCTTTATGTACAGCCTTTACAATGCAAACTTTAAAGCAGAATACCTTGGCAAAAAGAAAACAAGTGCAATGTTAAATAATATGATTATAAAATATATTGAAAATTACCGCAAAACAGCAAGTGAAGCATTTGAAGCAAGCCGCCGTTTTGAACCGCCAGTACATGTTGCAAAGCTTGCAGAATATGCAAGCCCTGTTGTTTCATGTGGAAACCAGACAGGTGAAGGCTGGTTCCTCACTGCTGAAATGATTGAACTTATAAACTCTGGTGTACCAAATATTGTATGTGCACAGCCATTCGGCTGCCTTCCAAACCACGTTGTAGGCAAAGGTGTAATAAAGGAATTGCGTAACCAGTTCCCAGATTCCAATATTGTTGCTGTAGACTATGACCCAGGTGCAACAGAAGTCAACCAGCTTAACCGTATTAAGCTTATGCTTTCTACTGCTGTTAAAAATTTAGATGGAAAGGCATAGACAATAAAATATGAAGGTTTTAGTATACAGATGGGATATTTTTCCTTATAATGATATAATAAATGAATTAAAGGAGCAGGGACATATTGTTGATGTCCTTGCTTTTCCTGTTAAAAGCCATATAAAAGATAAGGCTTTTGAAGAAAAATTAGCGGGATACTTAGAACATGGCGGATATAATGCTGTCTTTTCCATAAATTATTATACTACTATTTCTAATGTATGCCATAAATATAAAATAAAATATATTTCATGGACATGTGATGCACCACTTGTAAGTATGCGCAGCCAGTCCATACATAACCCAGAAAATATAATATATGTTTTTGACAAAAAAGAATATGAGTACTTCACCAGCAATGGAGCAGATACAGTAAGATACCTGCCGCTTGCAGGTGCACCAGGGCGCATAAGCCGCCTGCTTGCTGCAAATGGCATGGCCATAGGAGAAAAGAAATATTCTTATGATATTTCCTTTGTTGGAAATTTATATGATAAAAACCGTTATGATGAAATGGCAAGTGCGCTTCCTCCATATCTGTGTGGTTATATGGATGCTGCAATCGAAGCCCAGTTAAATGTATCAGGAGGCAATATACTGAATATAATGCTTACTGATGATATAATGGACAGAACCAGCAAATATATAAATTTAAAACAAGAAGAAGGCTCTGAGGCAGATATAAAACTGCACTTTGCCACAAGTGTACTGTCATATAAAGCAGCAGCACTTATGCGCAAACAAGCAATAAACTCACTGGCATGTATTGCAGACATGCATCTTTTTACCACAAGTGATACCTCATGTTTACACAAAACTACTGTACACCCTCCTGTAAGATACCTTGATGAAATGCCATTAGTATTTGCTTCTTCCAAAATAAACCTTAATATAACTATTCCTAATATTGAAGATGGTATCCCACTGCGTGTATTTGATATACTCTCTGCTGGTGGTTTCCTTATGACAGATTACCGCCCAGGAATTGAAGAACTTTTTGAAATTAATAAAGACCTGGTTGTCTATGATGGTATAGACGACCTGGTTTATAAAGCAGAATACTACCTTGCCCATAATGAAGAAAGGGAGCTTACCGCTGCCAATGGCTTTGATAAGCTCCAGAAATTACACACTTATAAACACCGTATTAAAACTATGTTTAGTCTTTAAAATAACTTTCATCAAATGAGGTCTGTTGTACACTGTCCTGGCTGCCAGTATTTTCACCTGCCTGGATACTGGCATTATTATTTTTAATAACTTCACTGTCCAGGACATCTGCCTCCCTGTTTATAATAATATTATTGCTAATATCTGTTTCTTCTGGCCCACCAGCTTCCTGGAACATCTGCACATCCTGTTCATATATATTATTATCTTGCTGTACTGCAGTTGTATTTTCCGCTGCCTGGCTTATTTCTTCATTACCATCTGCCTGGACACCCTGGCAGATGTATTCCTCCTGTCCTGTTATATTTATATCTATTATAGCACCCTTTTTATAGAGATGGATACATAACAGTGCAATACCAGCCATAAATACCAGTGTTACAGCAAGACCTCCTTCCATGCCAAATGCCCCTCCATTAATAAATTCCATGCCATCTGTATATGAAGTTGACACCACAGAATTAGTTACCCTCATTCCACTTACCTGCACACCATATATATTTCCTTGTACAAAATTCCATATACTGTGGAATGCAGCTACTATCCATATATTTCCAAAATCAAGTAAAAGAAGAGACGCAAATACCCCAAAAAGGAACAAGTTTAAATAAGCAAGCGGTGACACCCCGTTGTTACTTGAATGTAAAAATGCAAAAAACAATGAATTAGTAACTATAGCCAATGTAACATGGTATCTTCTTGACAAAGATACCATAAGATACCCCCTGCAAAGCACCTCTTCCGCCATACCTTGTAAAAGATATCCCAGGAAATACCCTATAATATACAATGGTGAAATACTGGCAGCTATCCCTTCATACTTTATACTGCCTGTAACAAGACATAATAAATATGCTATTGAAAATGCCACTGTACCAGCAATAATACCTGTTAAATACTGTTTAACCATTCCTTTCCTGACAAAACCAAGAGTAGAAAACTTTCTTTTTTCAAAAAACCTGCAATACAACATAACAATAAGGGTAAGCAGTATTTCTGCAAAAAGCATAACTATCATAATCCATTCAGGGATATTTGAAAAAACAGAAAGCATCTTCTGTGTATCAAGCCTGCCTGCCAGAAGCATAGACATATAGTCCTGGTTGCTAAGAAGATACGCTGTAAGTGCAGGAATCTGCACAAGCCCCATAGCTACTGACGCAATAAAAAACAGAAGACCCGCAATACATATCTCAACCAGTATATTATGGCTCTTTCCTGATGCTGCTTCCTTCATAAACAACGTTTTCTTAATATCTTTCATTACAAACCTCCATGCTGTAAGAACAGCTTAAATAATAATGTAAATGCTATATATAAAATTCTTCTAGTATAAAATATAACAGCCCTTTTAAAAGCACCCATATTATTTTATTTATAGTAAATACATTTCTATCTGTATTTTATATAATATAATAACACATAATAATAAATTTTTCACCTAAAAATATTTTATCCTGTATATTAGTTTTACAGACCACATATATTTCTGACAGACATTACTATTAAAGGTTAAGCCAGATACCCTTGGATAATGCAAATAAACTTGCATATCTTCACTTTGCATCCACAGGAATAAAATAAAAACCTGGATTCAATTTGAATTTCCAGGTTTTTATTATTTTATCCTTATTTTTATTTATTCTATGCTTTTCTGCGTTCCGCCAGTTCTTTATTCATAATATCATATTCTTTTTCTGCTGTATAAGGAATCATAAGAAACATCTGCAGTATAGCTACAATTACAGGCATAACAATATATAATCCTTTAAGAACCATTATTGCAGAAGAAGGCTGTACTTCCAAAGTCCCATCATATTTCCCCCAGTCCAGAAGTGCCCCTATAAGTGCATTGCCAAGCCCCATGCCAACTTTGCAGCCAAAACTTTGTGCACTAAATACAAGTCCTTCAGAACGGACTCCTGTCTTCCATTCACCATATTCTACACTATCACCAATAATAGCAAACTGCACTCCCATAACACATGCATAGCCAATACCACGGATTACTGAAGTCCCTATTATAAATGTTACATTTTCCATTACAAAGAACAAAGGCAGATAACTTAATAAGATAATTCCCCATCCCATAAGATTTGTATTTCTTTTACCAATTCTCTTTACAATTGGTGCCATAAGGAAGAAGAAAATAATCATTGGTGTAATATATGCAGCATTAACCTTGCCAACTAAAGAATCATCATGCAGGACCTGTACACAATAATAACTGTTTATAGTAGAAACCGCCATATAAAACAGGCAGGTTCCAGTCCCAAGAAGCATAGAAATAATCCAGCATTTATTTTTAAGCAAAGATAATAGCGCTGTTTTTACAGGAACCGTTTCATGCTCTTTTATTTCTTCTGTTGCTTTTTCCTTTGTACCAAAGAAACATATAAGAAAAAGTACTGCTGCACCAGCACCAAATATACCATATACTAATGACCATGCCCTGCTTCCACCACCAAAAGCATTAACCATCGGGAGTGTTGCTGCTGTTATTATAAGACTTGTAACCTGTGCAAAAATCTGGCGGAAAATATTTAACACACTTCTTTCATAAGGGTCTGTTGTCATAAGTGCACTTAATGAACCATAAGGCAGGTTAATCATAGTGTACATTGTCATAACCAGATTATATGTTACAAAAATATAAACAACTTTAGCCTTTCCTGAAAAGTCAGGTACAGAAAACATTAACAATGTTGCAATAGCAAATGGTATACAAATACGCAAAAGCCATGGTCTTGCTTTTCCATACCTGGATTTGGTCCTATCCACAACAAGTCCCATAATTAAATCTGATGCACCATCAAGGAAACGTGATAACAACATAATTGTACCTATTACAGAAGCACTTACATGTGCCACATCTGTATAATACATCATAGCGAATGCACCAAGTGCTGCCCATACTACATTGCTTGCTGCATCCCCACATGCATAAGACACTCTTTCACCTAAACTCAGTTTATTCTTTTGCTCCATTTTTCTACCTCCATATACCTTCCATTTCATAAATACGGATTCTTTCTACATATCCATCTTCCTGGAAAGATGCCTGGAAAACACCATCATTAATATCCTGATAGAATAATTTTGTTCCTGCTTCTTCCCCATCATTAATAAATATCTCTGTAAGCCTGCGGTCAACAAATATCTCAGCTTTTTCAATATGTGCTATCTCTGTTGTAAACTTCACATATTTTGATTTTACGCCCTCTGTTTTAATCTGCAGCTTTATTCCTTCTTTAAGCAGCCACAGCCTTCCTTTCTTGCTTTCCCCTAAAAGTATAGTAAAATCTGTATCATCCTTAAAATCAATTCTTGCATAATAAACATTATTATTAAGATGATGCAGGGAAATATCCTGTCCTGGAACATCACATATACATTTACCTGCTAATGAATAAATCTCCTTTACAGGCTTGCGGTATAATTTATTATTTTTTATATACAACTCCCTTGGAATTGCCATTGCACCATAAGACCCGTTTTCCTCTGGTATGTGCTCCTGGTAACAGTCTGCTGTCCAGCCAATAGCAATTCTGCGTCCATTATGTTCAAAAGACTGTACAGCATAAAAATTACTTCCAAAATCATATAACCCTTTATTTTCTATATTGAATTTTTCATTTGTATAATCCCCAATATAATAATATGTAGGCTGGTACCTTCTTTCTTCATCTACATACATCATCCATGAACACACAGCAGCAAATTTCCCATCTGCAAAAAAGAAATCTGGACATTCAAAAGTATAAATACCCTCTGTCTGTTCTTCTAAAAGCACTCCTTTATAATTCCAGTGTTCCATATCAGCAGAAATATAACGTACTAATGAAGGAACCCCTTTAACCTTTGCACCAAGTACCATCTGCCATATACCTTCATATACAAAAACTTTTGGATCCCTGAAATTATATGAAAATGTATTATCTGGTTTTTCTATAATTACTGTCTCATTTTCAAAATTTATGCCATCTTTTGATATTGCCATTGCCTGGTACTGCACAGTTTCTTTTTCGGAGTCCTCTAGAGGCCCTGAATGTCTGGTAAAATAAAATACAATCTTATCTTCTAATGCTATTGCACTTCCAGAAAAAGCCCCACCTTTTTTATCCATTTCTCCGAGTATTTCATCTTGTGGTTCCAATGCATATGGCAGATGCACCCAATGGACTAAATCCTTGCTTGCTGTATGTCCCCAGTACATATGTCCCCATTCCTGTGCATGTGGGTTGGCCTGGTAATACATATGGTAATACCCTTTATAGTAACAAAGCCCATTAGGATCATTTATCCAGTTTTTGTATGCATTAAAATGATATTGTTCCCTGTTATTTGTGTTATACCATTTACACAAACTGCTATTTTTAATCCACTCACCTTTATCATATTCCAGGAAACAGACACCTTTCTCCATAATATCTTCAGAATCTGACAAGTATGCAATACTCTGGCAGCAGTTATCAAGTTCTACTTCATAATTAGTATCCTGTTCAAGAGGAATTTTCACTAATCTGTAATGTAAATGTCCAGCCAGGTATTCTTTCCATTCACTGCCCTCTTTGCGTATTTTAATTTTTCCTTCTTTCTCCTCATAAGATTTTAAAAAAATTTCCATACATCTGTAATTTTCTGTATAAACCATTCCCATGCCATCACCTCTCCTATGCTTTATAAAACCGGTTCGATAAAATTGTAAATTCAAACCGGTCCGTCTTATCGAACCGGTTTGATAACTCATACATTTACTTTAACTTATATTTTCCCTTACGTCAATTACTTTTTTATAATATGCAGTTATTTTTACAATTTTAATAAAAAAATATATAATCATTTATGCATATTTCATATAGCAGTATCTCTAATAATAGTAATTTTTAATAAAATAATAGCCATATTTTTATGCATAAATATGGCTTATTTATTATATTCTCTTTGTACACTTACTGGAAAAACATTATGCCATTTCTGTAGTTTTTCTCCTTTTACTAAAATATCCATAATTTCTGCACATACATATGACATTTCTTTTACAGGCTGTACTATTGCATCTATTGTCTTTTCACAAAGTCTTGTTACATAAGTGCCATCATATGCCACAAACTTTACTTGGTTCTTTTTATTACGTCTGGCCGCTTCTCTTATACATGCAAGTATTAACAAATCTGCACCAAATATCCCATCTGCACCAGGGTATAAATCAAACAACATTTCTGCTGTTTTTATAAAATCCTCTTCATTAAATGCATTATGGGGCATTTCAATGCAATTTACACTTATTCCTTTATCATTCAAGGCTTTCTCAAATGATATATGGTACTCATGTGCTGGTGTATTTACAATTCTGGCACCGCTTACTTGTACAATATTTTTACATCCACACTCTTCAAATATTTCTGCTGCCAGATATCCTCCTCTATTATGGTCTGCCTGGACCAGTGGAATCCCATTGCCAAGATTTCTGTCAAATGCAACTATAGGCTGTTTTAATTTTTTATACTGTTCCTGTAACAATGAATGGGCACCCATAATAATTCCATCCATAGTATGGCTTTTAAGCATATCCAGGAACTCCTGTTCCATATTTTCTTTTTCTATTGTAGCACAAATCATAGTTTTATAACCTTTATGGTATAAAGCTTCTTCTGCATATTTTATAAAACTACCATAAAAAGGATGCGCAGCATCAGGTATAATAATACCAATAAGATTTGTTCTGTTATGTGATAAATTCCTGCCTATCTGGCTTGGTATATAATTTAATTCTGATATTGCTTTTTCTACTTTTAAACGTGTTTCCTTGGAAACATAACCATTATTATTTAAAACTAATGAAACTGTACTTTTTGCTACATTTGCTCTTTTTGCTACATCATTAATACTTGCCATTACTTTCTCCCAGGTTACTTCTATTTGTCTAGATATTATAAAAAATTTAACTTGTAAAACAACAGCTGCTTTTTGGTAAAACATTTAGAATTACCAGAATGATATAATCTTTGTGTAATTTAAAAAACAGGTAAACTCAAAATATAAATTAAATTTACAATTTACAGCGGCATACTTTATATTATTTAAATTGTAACATATTTTCTGTTATTTTACAGTACTAATTTTTTTGACTTTCCTTATTTTTTATTATACAGATATTTTTGCTCTGGTTATTTCAAAACATAACCAGTTTTCCAGAAATATGATATTCAAAAAAATATCTTTTAATAGTTTGTCTGGTAATGTTAAAAATTAAATATGTCCCTTAACTTATATTAACTATGATTAATCTTTCTTGCCATGATTTCCATTAACGTACTTGTATCTTGCCCTTATACGCTCAATCTGTCCCAGGCTGTATTTCTCCCCAAGTTTCTCTTTAAAATCTTTATAAGTTTCTCCTCTCCATCCCTCTTTTAACAATGCTTCCACTATATTATCAACATCTTTTTTCTGCATAATTTTCTCCCAATATAATTATTATCAACAAGCTTACATACAAATGCTTTACAAAACCACATACCTGTATAATTTATCTAAATCTGCATATATAATTTACATCCACACATATAAAAATAACCTTATTTTTCCAATGTTTTACAATAATATTCCTATTTCTGGATAATTTATTTAAATTTTACAAAAAATAATATCATATATGCCTTATAAAGGCAATATATCTTTGTTGTTTTATTCATATTTTAAATTTTTATTGATATCTTATATCTTAGGATTTTCAACTAGAATTTTTTACTAAAATAAGAGATTTTCTTAAGGAGGAATTAATGGACTTAAAATTACTTGGCTTGAATATTAAAAACAGCAGAAAAAATATGAAACTTACACAAGCACAGCTTGCAGAGAAAACAAACCTTTCTACTGTGCATATTTCACATATTGAAGGTGGCAGTGTTAAAATGTCAGTTGATACACTGATTAATATATGTAATGCGTTAAAAACTACTCCTAATGATATATTATGGGGACAGTTTGAAACAAATTCTGAAAATATTATTGATAATAACGGAAACACACTTTCCGAAAATAGCGGATATAATATTAATACACAATTAAGTGTAAAGACAAAACACATGTCCCAGAGTGATAAAAGATTAATGGTTGAAATAGCTGGGCTTCTTGCAAACCGCAGTGAAAATATTAAAGATAATAAAAAATAAGCCTGCGGGAAGACAAGCTTATTTATTTACATAATATGGCTGGTGGATTTATTTCCATTACAGCCATTTATTTTTATATAATTTATAGTTATTTAAGTTCTTGTGACATCCTCCCCTGCCTAAAGAGATAGGGAATTCTTTTGCTTTGGCTGTAATTGCAAGTGTTGATGATGGTTTTACGGCTGCTGCTTTCTTAGATAATTCTAACGACATATCCTACCTCTTTCCTTTATCCATTGCGCATACCATTCAAACGCAAGTGGGCTGCCGGTAGTAAAACTTTGGAATTGCCAGAGGTAAAATACCTATGTATTAAAAAATGGGGAAACTCAAAGTGTACGTGTGTCAACGTATAATTGTATACAATAATTTTCTAGTCCAGCGGATATCCGCAATCCGCATTGCCTGCAAGCAGGCTCTGGTAAATCAAACCCACCGCTTAAGAAGCATGTATTTTAAAGGACTTACTTAATGAGGTTAAATAAAAAGACAGGAATTTTACCTTACATAATTTTTATATACTGGTAAAATCCCTGCCTGTAATAAACCCCTGTTATTATTAATATTTATCTTACTTCTTCAAGATACCATTTCTGGCAGTTATGCCCGTTATACTCCCATTGTTGTATATTTGCACCATTTGATGTATCAGCATTTTCTACTTCTACAACACTTTTACATCCTGAACTTTTTGTATAAATAGTATAACTTCCATCTACATTTTTAACTAGTTTATACTTTTGTGCATCACAATAAGTATTTTCCCATATTCCAATATTTGCACCATTACTGCTGCTATTATTAGCAACATCAAGAAGATATGTTTTACCATCACCCAGGCAAGAGTAAATATAATAATAACCTGCCCCATCTGCCTCAAATTTCCAGGTATTATTAGCCTTTGCTTCTGGTGACTCATACTGCAGTACATTGGAACCATTAGAAGCCCATCCTCCTGATACATCCATATACTTGCCGCTCTGGACATTCTTTAACATATAAGGCTTGTTATTATCTATTACATCATTACCATATACAGACATAATTGCATCTATAATCTGTGGCTGTACCACCTGGTAATTATAACGGTTAAATAAGCCAAAACCATATATTCCAGTGTCACCATTATCCCACCATACAGGAACACATCCATAGTTATCTGCATATGCACATACCCTTTGTGCAAATTCTGCACGGCAGGCAGTATTTGAAGAATCATGTGATAATTTATCAATTGCACCATATTCACCAATTACTACTGGATATCCCTGGCTTGTAAACTTCTGGTATAACATATGGAACATATCATTTATATAACTTTCATCACCATATCCAGACACTTTAGAACTATCTGTTGCACTATATCCCCACTGGGTTATTGAACTGCTTCTCTCACCACAGAAGTCCCATGGGTCATAATAGTGGACAGAAACCATAATTCTTTTCTCATTTGATGGTATAGAAGATGAACGGTAGTTATCAGAAGGAATTACAAAACCATAATCACCTGCAGTATAGTTAATATTTGTATTCCAGCCTGGCAGCATAAGCCAGCGTTTTGCATTATTACCGCCTGTCTGGCGTACTGTGTCCACAAAAATCTGGTTCAGGCTGTTTATATTTGAATAATATGTACGGTTTGGAGTACCATAAGTATCATCAAACACTTCATTCATGGATTCAAAAACCAGATGATGGTCATAATTCTTAAACCTTTCTGCAATCTGCTTCCAGCATGCAGCATATTTCCGGCGTATTGTATACTGGTCTGCACCATTACAAAGAAGCCATCCTCCCTCAACTGTATTGTAACCATCACCATGTATATTAATAATAGCATACAGTCCATTGTTTATACACATATCAACAACCTGCTGTACACGGTCAAGCCATGATGAATCAATTGTGTAATCTGGGGCACTCCCAATCTTGCTTAAATAAGAAACTGGGATACGTATAGTTTTAAACCCTTCATTTTTCACAGCTTTAACCAGGTTTTCAGATATTACAGGATTTTGCCAGGATGTTTCATCTGGTGTCCCGTTAAGTGCTGCTTCAAGCTGGTTGCCAAGATTCCAGCCTGCCCCCATAGCCTTAACAATACCATCCTGGTTAAGGTCTGTAAAACTTGCTGCACTTGCCTTCTGCGCAGGCATAATAAAACCTGTCCCCATAACCGCCAGTAACAATGCGGCAGCTGTAACTACTGCCATAAACTTCTTTAAATTCATTGCCTCCTCCTTTTCCAGCCAGCACAATATTATATATTTATAATATATATCTGGCTTATTTGTTGATATTGACGTTACAATATACATATATTAACAAATTTTTATAATTTTGTATATACTTTTATATTATTTTATTACGATTTTGTTACTTTTTTAGTATACACCTATATACACAACGATAATTTATATATATAATGTAAATGCTATACGTTATAAAATATATATTATTTCCAGCTTAAAATTTCCACATGAAAAATATATATTATAAAAATTTTGAGTTTCCCCATTTTTTATTTAACACAAAGATTATATTACTCTGGCGGATTCCAAATGTTTTACCAAAAGGCAGCTGTTTGGGGGCGCTGGTGCTTAAGCTACGTTTTTTGTGGCTTTATGCACCACTGCGCATCCTATCCAAACACAAGTGGGCTGCCGGTGGTAAAACTTTGGAATTGCCAGGGTCACACAACTTGTGTACTAAAAAAATGTGGAAACTCAAATATAAAAATATCTTGATACACTTGTCTGGTTTAATTATAATTAATATAATTAAACCAATATTTTACTTGTTTAAACTTCCACATGCTGCATTACTGCTATCTTGCACAGACACCATTATACTTTATTTCACTGTCTTGCAAGTTGAAATTTACCAAATACCCTGTTTACCAGCAATTAGTTTAGATTATACCTAGAAATGGAGGAGAGAAATGGAATACAAAGAAATACGTGCTGTCTTTGATAACAACACAATAAGGGTTTACCAGGCTTATAATGAAATTATTGCAAAAGAAGCCGTAAAGAATGGAACTTTTGGCAAAAGCTTTAAGCTAGACAGAATGACCTGGATAAAACCCTCATTTTTATGGATGATGTACCGTTGTGGCTGGGGTAAAAAAGAAAACCAGGAACATATACTGGCTATTGATATAAAAAGGGAAGCTTTTGATTACCTTGTTAATAATGCTGTATATTCATCATATAATAAAAATGGATCTGGCAGTTATGAGGACTGGAAAGAAAGAATTAAAACATCTGATATAAGAATACAATGGGACCCTGAAAGAGATATATATGGCAATCCTGAACAATACCGTTCTGTACAGATTGGGTTACGTGGCAATACAGTTAGAAAATATGTAACAGAATGGATTACAGATATAAATGATATAACCGGCTATGTAACAAAGTTATATGATATGCGTAATTCCAGACAAGATATTACAGGACTGCTGCCTGATGAAAGAACTTATCATATTAAAATACAAGATTAACAATTACAATCTGTATCAACAAAACAGCAGATTTCCATATATGCCTGTATATGGGCATTTTAGCACAATATCATTAGTTAAAAAAACATATAAAAAGGACTTATGTGTGTTTGAGAATAAAAAATTCCACAAAAATTATATTACTCTGGCAATTCCAAATGTTTTACTCTAAGAACCGTGCTTACTCCTGGTGTAAAACATTTGGAATTGCCAGAGCCATATATAAATAAATTTGTAAACTTTTTAATTTCCAGGCACCACCTGGCATCCTGCCAGTTCTTCCATAAGCTCATGTACAGGCACTATTTTATTTATACGTCCTACATTGGCACCAGCAAATACCAGTCCATTGTCTACATCACCACGTACTGCATCTATAAGTGCTTTAGTTATACAATATGGCACCTTAGCAGGATTACACTTTTCAAGGCAGTTAAAACATTTACTTATAGGAATCCGGTTATTTTTTATAAATTCCACAAATTTATTTCTTATTGCCCTTCCAGGCATACCAACAGGGCTCATTACTATTTCAATATCACTGTCAGAAGCATTTATATAAGCCTGTTTATATTTCTCATCTGCATCACACTCATCTGTTGCAACAAAACGTGACGCAATCTGTACACCCTGTGCACCAAGTGAAATTGCATGGCATATATCACTGTGTGTAAAAACTCCGCCTGCAATTATTACAGGTATCTTCTGGCTATATTTTTCTTCATATTCTTTTACTGTATTTATAATTTTCTTTATTTCTAAATTATATTCTTCGTCTGTAATCTGTCCAATCTGTTCTTTCTTAAAACCAAGGTGTCCTCCTGCTTTAGGTCCTTCTATTACAATAAAATCCGCTGTACGGTTAAATTTCTTTGCCCAGTTACGCAATATAATCTGTGCTGCCTTTTCAGATGAAACGATTGGTGCAATCTTACACCCAGAACCTTCTACATATTCTGGTAAATGTACTGGAAGCCCTGCGCCTGATATTACCACATCTGCACCAGCCTCAACAGAAGCCTTTACATGTGCATCATAGTTTTTTAACGCAACCATAATATTTACACCAACTGGCTTTCCACCAGATATTTCTTTTGCCTTCTTTATATGGTATTGTATAGCTTCAAGATTTGCTTTATTCTCGTCTTTGTCAAAACCTGGTATATCATAACCTATCTGCGCTGTAGATATAATACCAAGCCCCCCGTTAGCTGAAACTGCCCCTGCAAGCCTGCTGCGGCTGATTCCAACTCCCATGCCTCCCTGTATTACAGGATACTTTATTGTTAAATCCCCAATTTGTAGTGGTTCCAGTATCATTATAATTCCCCTCTCTTGATATAGTTTCTATTACTATATTACCTTTTATTGTTATCTAAGTCAAGAGTTTTCCTAAACCTGCCATGTCTATTTCATAAATTTCAATAATTTCTATTATCCGCTTTTGTGTAGACGGACGGTTTACGATGCCAGCTGCCAGCATATTCCACACAGGGGTACGCTTCCGCTACGATAACCCACGCAACAGTGCATAGTATCCTTGTTTTATAAAAGAAATTGGCATTTCTTTTATAAAACCTAAGACAGGATACAAGCACTGGCGGGGTTAAAGTACCCCTTTTGTGGAATTATTGCTGGCAGCTGGCATCGTAAACTCTGCGTATTGGTACATTCAAAGGATAAATGGAAATTATTATATGAAAATTTATGAAACAGACGTGTAAGTCTGCTTATATTTAACTATATACCAATATTTAATGTCATAGCCCACTCATGTGCTCCCACCATATCTGGTGAACAAAGTGCAATACATTTTAAATATCCGTCCATTTCTAATTGCTCAATAAGGTGTATAATCCCAAACATAACTTCATCATCTTCGCAATCATCACAAAAAGCATTACAAATTTCATAAATATTATCAATAGTTATATTTCCTTGTAGCTTATGTAAAGCATCCTCAAATAATTTAAACTCTTCTTCTGAACTTAGTTTTCTATTTTTTATTAATTGCTTAATTTGGGTACTATTATCCATTTCCAATATCTCCTTTATATGCATCACTCTTCATGTATATACTATACTGTACTATGCTGGCAATATCTGCCTTTCCTCCCACAACTGGATATAACCCCAGCTAATCTTGATACACCACCAAAATTAACTGAGGTTATTCTCTTCATTTGAAAAATGTATAATTATTATAAAATTCCCTGTAAATTAACGGGTAATGGTATTATGTTTCCAATTATATCTGAAACGCATATATTTTCCCACTTAAAAATCTCTGAATTTATTAAAATTCCTTTTTTGCTGTCTGTATTTCCTGGAATTTGTATTTCTATACCAATACATTCTCCAGCTGGTATATTATTTTCTTCAAGCAGGACAGCAACTGTGCCTGCAACTTGTTCCAGTACTTCCTGTGCGCTGTCTTCTGCATTGACAGGTATCTCTTTTGATGTAACCTGCTTTTTGCTGCTGTCTTCAATTACTATCTGTGCATTTTCCCTGCCAAGGTTAATTTTTATATCTGCAAGCCCTGCTTTTTCACGTATTGTAGTAACCAGCGCATCACATTTTCCTTCTATCATATAAGAGCCGCTTCCTGCTGGCAGAAATACTGTATCACCTTTCTGGAATTGCACAGTTTCACCCTCACATGAAATACTGCCCTCCCCATCAAGGAACATTATACATGCAAAAGACTTATTGCTTACTTCACCTTCTGCTTTGCTTAAAATACCACCATCAAGGTTTAATTTATCTACAGTAAAGTAATCACAGTCTGCAATATGGGGATAACAGCCAGAAGGGTTAGAAGAAGGGGTACGCTTAGCAACATCAAGCGCTTTGTCAACATGAAGTTCTCTTTTTTTGCCATCTTTGCCTACCCTGCCATAATCATATACACGGTAAGTTACATTTGAATTCTGCTGTATCTCAGCAATAAGTATATTTTTGCCAATGGTATGCATAGTCCCTGATTCAATAAAGAATACATCACCCTTATGGACAGGGACTGCTTTTAATACTTCAAGCAGTGTATCATTTTCAATTCTCTCTGCAAATTCTTCTTTGGAAATTTCTTTTTTAAAACCAATATTTAATGAACAAGCAGGCAATATAATTATTTTTTAAAAAAGAAACCCATGAAATTGCAGGCTCTAAAGTATAACAATAATAAATTTAATAAAAGTACTCTTCAATTTTTTCACAATGTTGTAAAGTATTCATCCCCATGTATTTTTTACATTTTTGAAGTATATAATGTTCCTCATCTATTAATTGTTCTAGTATTGTAAAATCTAATACTTCTTGAACTTTAATATCTG
Organism: uncultured Lachnospiraceae bacterium; assembly: GCA_948794795.1. Taxonomy (GTDB): domain Bacteria; phylum Bacillota; class Clostridia; order Lachnospirales; family Lachnospiraceae; genus Butyribacter. Next base: position 29,525 of record CAQGLR010000012.1, read on the forward strand.
GACAAACTGCCATTTGCTCCATAAAGCAGAAAATTTCTTGTATTACTTTATCTTTTTGATTATCTACAACATAAAGTATGTAAGGAACAATAACCATACCAAATGATACATGAATACCAACTGTATCATCAATAAAATTTTCTATTTCTTTCTCCTCACAAAAGCTAATACACTCAGGTACAGCTATTTTAAATTCAGTATATAATTTATTATAATCCATAATTTATTACCTGTCCAATGCGCTATTTAAATCATCTAATAATTTTGTAGCTAAAGCTCTGTCTGTGCTACTTAAATTTTGTGTCAAAATTTTATTTTGAATATAACTTGCCATGTCAATTCCTTTTTGGATATGAGAACCACCATTCCTTCCCAACATGATTCCTGTCTTCTGTTCAAATTTAATAACATCTGCAGTTCCACCATCTCCGATAAATGATTTTCCTCTATATAACTCTTTTATTGCATTTCGCAACTGAGGATTGTCTGCCTGGCTCAACAATTTATTTTGTATATTTGTACCAATCCAATCCTTATATTCACCTAATAATATTTTACCATTTGGTCCAACATAATAATTTGCAATCTTACTGCCACCCTCATAACCATTCCCATTATGTACATAGACTCTTACTTGCCCAACAAAATATGACACCCAGTCTTTTACAGCTATGTTATATACAGTAACTGGCTCTTCGTGTCTTTTTTTCACAATTTTTGTGATACATGCTGTGCCCTCCATTGTTTCCAGGGTATCACCTTCACGCAGGTTAATAGCAGCCACCCATCCCTGTTCCTGTACATACACTGGATGGTATGCTGTTGTTTTTATTTCCTCCTTTCCATCCAGCCATATATGGTAAATTGTATGTGATGCCCTTATAAATACATCTTCAACTTCTTTAAAACCAGTCCTGCCAGTTTTTTCATCCCTGGAAAGTATTTCGTCACCTTTCTGTATTTCTTTAATAGCTGTATACCCATACTTTGTAAGGACAAGGGTATCCCCTGTAAAGCACCTGCCCTTTTTTATACATATATGTTTAAATAAATTCTTTATACGGTCAAACAGACTTTCAAAACCTTTTGACAGTTTGCTTAACCCCTTTGCACCAGTCTTAACCTTACCCCGCAGGCTGCTTAGTATTTTTTCTACACCCTTGTACTTTTTAAGTGCATTCATTACTTTAATGCCTGTTTTGCTTGTTTTAAAAGCATTATAAGACTTCCTTGCCAGTGATGCAAGGTCACCAATTCCAGGTATTGCTGCAATGCCACACATAATAGCATTCCATGCATCACCTTCATGTATATACAGTGCTGTGTTGGCAATATCTGCCACTGCACCAACAACTGGTATAAACCCGGCTACATCTAGCACTGCATGTACAACTTCAGAGTTTTTTTCTATAAATGATGATATACCACTTAACAATCCCATAATTTACCTCATGTAGTTTTTAATTCTTTATATTAACATATAAATATTATTAATAAATCTCTTTAATTTTCAAATTCTAAAATACATTTGTCAAATATTTTAATTATATGTTAAAAATATATAATAAAAATATAAAATTATTATATTACAAAATATAGTAAAGTAAAGAAAAAAAGTTAAATATATCAAAAAAAGTGTATTTATGTAATCAAAGATATAATAATATACTAAAATATACTTAGACTATCCAAATATTAAGATAAAAAATTTATTTATGTATTTTGTGAAAAATAATTTATAACCCCAGCTAATCTTGATACACAACCAAAATTAACTGGGGTTATTCTCTTCATTTGAAAAATGTATAATTATTATAAAATTCCCTGTAAATTAACGGGTAATGGTATTATGTTTCCAATTATATCTGAAACGCATATATTTTCCCACTTAAAAATCTCTGAATTTATTAAAATTCCTTTTTTGCTGTCTGTATTTCCTGGAATTTGTATTTCTATACCAATACATTCTCCAGCTGGTATATTATTTTCTTCAAGCAGGACAGCAACTGTGCCTGCAACTTGTTCCAGTACTTCCTGTGCGCTGTCTTCTGCATTGACAGGTATCTCTTTTGATGTAACCTGCTTTTTGCTGCTGTCTTCAATTACTATCTGTGCATTTTCCCTGCCAAGGTTAATTTTTATATCTGCAAGCCCTGCTTTTTCACGTATTGTAGTAACCAGCGCATCACATTTTCCTTCTATCATATAAGAGCCGCTTCCTGCTGGCAGAAATACTGTATCACCTTTCTGGAATTGCACAGTTTCACCCTCACATGAAATACTGCCCTCCCCATCAAGGAACATTATACATGCAAAAGACTTATTGCTTACTTCACCTTCTGCTTTGCTTAAAATACCACCATCAAGGTTTAACTTATCCACAGTAAAGTAATCACAGTCTGCAATATGTGGGTAACAGCCAGAAGGATTAGAAGCAGGGGTGCGCTTAGCCACATCAAGTGCTTTGTCTACATGAAGTTCCCTTTTTTTACCATCCTTGCCTACCCTGCCATAGTCATACACACGGTAAGTTACATTTGAATTCTGCTGTATTTCAGCAATAAGTATATCTTTGCCAATGGCATGCATAGTCCCTGATTCAATAAAGAATACATCACCTTTATGTACTGGGACTGCATTTAATACCTCAAGCAGTGTATCATTTTCAATTCTTTCTGCAAATTCCTCTTTTGAAATCTCTTCTTTAAATCCAAAATACAGATAAGCACCCTCCGCAGCATCCATTACATACCACACTTCTGTTTTGCCATACTGCCCCTCATTCTTTAATGCATAACTATTATCAGGGTGTACTTGTATTGAAAGACTGTCTTTTGCGTCAATAAATTTAACCAATATTGGAAAATCCCTGAATCTCCTGCAGTTCTCTCCTAAAACTTTTTTTCCTTCTAAATCTATAAATTCTTTAAGAGTCTTTCCTGCATATTTTCCATTTGCAATAACAGATGGCCCGTCAGGGTGGCATGACAGTTCCCAGCTTTCAGCCAGTATCTCCCCATCATACTTTTTATTATATTCGTCTGCAAGGCGGTGTCCACCCCAGAGATAATCCTTAAAACTTGGCATTAATTTTAATAAAGCCATATTTACCATGCCTTTCCGCAGCCCTTTTATATAAAAACTGCAATCAGTTATTCTGCCAGCACTTACACCTTTCCATAAGTTTTGTATTAACAAGTGCTGTAATGCTAAAACCCATAACAAAATATACAGGTGCCATAAGTGCTGTATAATAGTCACCAAGAAACAGGAATACCACAGGCAGCAGGTTAAGCAGTACCATTAATAAAGTATATGGAAGGTTCCTTACCGCAAGGAACATGCTTCTGTTTACTGCTTCTTTTATATTAAAGCTTTTAAATACTGCTGCCGGGAAAAGCCAGCATACAAGCATAAGCCATAAAAACATAAGGCATCCTGTTACCATCCCTGTTATATGCCAGAACATGCTGCTCTCTGCCCTTGTAACAAACATAATATCAAATACAAGGACTGCACCTGGGATAAAACAAAGCAGCCACACAGGGATACTCTTTTTAAGTGATGACATAAAAGCTGCTTTAAAACTTTTGAATGCTGAAATATAAGTATCCTCTTCCATCTCACGTAAAGCCTGGTACATTGCAGAAACTGAGGCACCCATAGTTATAATGGGTACTGAACATATAAGAAACAGTATATTTAAAATTACTATATCCCCAAGTCTGTCCATAAATCCAAAAAAAGGATTGTCTATACTTAATTTTTTCATAATAATACCTCTCCTTCTGCAATATACCACTAACTTTGAAGCACAAACCTGGCAAATTCCCTGCACTCTTTTAAATGTTTACTGTTTTTTAAAAATACAAGTATTACGGGGTCTGTACTTTCAAATATAAAATCTCCTGCTATCCCTGTTTTCTCTACATAAATCCCTATAGACTGCCCGTTATATTTATAAAGTACATCTTCTTTAATTCCAAGTCCCATATCCTGGCAAAGTTCTTCTATTCCAGTAAATTCCCCGTCTTTTTCTATACAATATCTAAAAAAGCTTTCTGGCATTATAACAGCATCAAGGGCACCTGCCTGCCAGCCTAAGAAAAACTTTTCAAATAAACTTTCTTTTGTGCCATCAAGTTCTACATCCCCATAGGAAAGAAGATAATCAGAGTCAGTAAAAACTTCTTTGCTGTTTACCCCTATGCTTTCTGCAAACTGTACTGAAAGTTTTTCATCTCTTTCATAATCAATCTGCTGGTTCACTATTGCAAGTGAAAAAAGCTTCTCCCTGCTGCCCCATACAATATGGTAAATTACAACACCTGCAATAACAAGCAGCACAAAGGCAATAAGTATATGGTACCAGTAATACGCCATTATATATTCCGTTTTCTGCGCCCTGTCCATATCTTTTGTCTTAACCCTGATATCTTCAATCCACTTTTTAAACATACACTTTCCGCTCCTGTCTTCTATACAAGATTAACGGGATATTCAGGCATTTAACAGTTTTAAATTCCTGTCTATAAGTTCACAGCGCTGTTTTACACAGTCTGGTGAACGTCTTGCATCCCTAGGTGTATTAAACAAGTAATCTTCAAGTTTGTCAATAGTTGTTGTTGCAACATGCATCCTTGTATCACTTGAGGCATAATAAATATATACATCACCATTATCCCTGGCTATTGCCCCATTAGTAAATACAACATTTGACACATCCCCAACCCTCTCTCCGCCAAGAGGTACAAGAAATACACCTGAAGGCTCTGCTATAACTTTTGAAGGGTCATTTAAGTCTGTTCCAAATACATAGAGTACATATCTTAAGCCAGCAGCTGTATTACGTACACCATGTGCAATATTTATCCAGCATTTATTGCCTTTTATTGGAACTGCACCTGCGCCATTTTTGGCTTCTGTAATAGTATGGTATACCCTGTGGCTTATAATAGTTTCTTCATCAATTACAGCATGGCATATATCGTCACATAAGCCAAAACCTATACCACCGCCGCTTCCTGTTTCAATAAACCCATCCATAGGACGTGTATAGAAAGCATATTTGCCATTGACAAACTCTGGATGGAGAAGTACATTCCTCTGCTGTGGGGATTTAAGGGTTTTTAAATTATCAAGCCTCTCCCATGTCTTAAGGTCTTTTGTCCTTACTATGCCAGCCTGTGCAACTGCTGCTGAAAGGTCTGCATCTTCTTTATCCTTGCTTTCTGAACAGAAAACACCATAAATATAACCATCCTCATGCTTTGTAAGACGCATGTCATATACATTAGTTTCATCAGGGCATGTATCTGGAAGGACTACCGGGTAATCCCAGAACTTAAAACCATCTATGCCATTGTCACTCTCTGCAACTGCAAAGAAAGATTTACGGTCACTGCCCTCTACCCTGGCAACAAGGTAATATTTGCCATCCAGCCATATTGCACCTGAATTCATTACTGCATTGATACCAAGCCTTTCCATAAAATAAGGGTTAGTATCTGCGTCAAGGTCATACCTCCAGTGTACTGGCGCATGTTCCCTTGTAAGTACAGGATATTCATATCTGTCAATTATTCCATTATAAAACCTGCTTTTCTGGTTTTTTCTTGAAACCAGCTTGTCATATTTCTCTTTTTCTATATAATACCTGTTATGAATCACTGTTTCATCCTCCTTACTGTTTCTATGCACATGCGCCCATTGTGGTATGGACATTTCCATGGCTCAACTATAGGTTTCTGGCATGGCTCACCATCCGCATCAACAGACCAGAACCATTCTGAACCTTCTCTTTTATCAATAATAAATTCTTTAATATATTCCCACAAAGCTTCTGCTGCTTTGAAATATTTACTGCTTTCATCTGTACCAGGAATCTTCATTCCTTCATTAATAAACCCTACGATACTCTCTGCCTGTACCCACCATATTCTTGTGGTATCATTAACACCATTCTCTGCTTCATTTAAAACAGAACCATTTACAAAAGCACGGTTATAAATATTTACAGCAAGTGCATGTGTTACAGGCGCAAACATTTCTATGTATCCACTATCTCCCAGGACTTCAAGCCCTCTGTCTAAAAGCCAGGCTGTTTCAATATCATGGCCATATGAATACAAATCTATAAGTGGTGTATATTTCTGGTCAAAAAAGACTTCCTGCCTTCCAAGTTTTTCATTATATACATTATTTTTAAAAATATCAAGCATAAAACGCAGGCGTGCAGCTGCCTTTTCATTATGTGACACCCTGTAATACTCTGTGTATGCCTCAAATACATGTAAAAGGGTATTCATTGTTTTATCTGCCATTACCCCGTTTTCTGAAAGTTTATCATTGCCAGCAGGTTCAAATGTCCTGCTGAATGCTTCGAGATAACCATATTCATCAGTACATTTTTCTTCTATAAGATTAAATAATTCTTCTGCAATTTTTAAAGCTTCCTCATCTTTTACCGCATCATAATATGATGAAAGTGCATAAATTGCAAATGCCTGGTTATAAGTATGTTTTGTATCATCACTTATCTTTCCATTATAAGTTACAGACCAGTATACACCGCCATTTTCTTTATCTATACAGCAGTCCTTAAGGAATTTATATGCATGTCCTGCAGCATCCTTAAGATGGTCTTCTCCAAGAAGCATATATGCATTTGAAAAGAACCATAAAATCCTGCTGTTTAAAATACACCCCTTTTCATAATGTGTATCAATGGCAAGGTCATACCCCATATATCCATAATACCCGCCATTTTCTTTATCTTTAAGCCCTTCCCAGAATGGTATAAGCTTTTCTTTTAGATGTTTTTCAATTTCATTTACAAATGCATACATAGGCAATTACCTTATTCCAATCTCTGTATCTGGTTCCCTGGTTACACTATTAGCCTTAATATAATCCACAACACCGTCTACAGTTGTAAATGCAAGCCCTACATATGTGTCAGCAGCGCCATAATAAATTGCAATCCTGCCGCTTTCTGAATCATGTATTGTTGCACATGGGAAAGTTACATTCTGGACAAAACCACGTTCCTCATACCACTCCTGTGGTGTAAGCAGGAAGTTCTGGCAGCGGTATTTTACAATGGAAGGGTTATCTATATCCAGTATTGCCCCGCCAATGCTGTAAACATAACCATTGCATGTACCTGTAACACCATGGTAGAAAAGCAGCCAGCCTTCTGTTGTTTCAATAGGTGCTGCGCCGCCGCCAATCTTGACTGCCTCCCACCATTCACTGCTTTTGCCCATTACATGGCGGTGCCTGCCCCAGTACACCATATCAGGGCTTTCAGAAATAAAGATATCTCCAAATGGTGTATGCCCGCTGTCACTTGGACGTGAAAGCATCATAAACTTGCCATTAATTTTCCTTGGGAAAAGCACTGCATTCCTGTTAAATGGAAGGAATGGGTTCTCAACCCTTACAAATTTCTTGAAATCTGTTGTTTTTGCCACACCTATTGATGCACCATAGAAATCCTGGCACCACATTATATAATATATATCTTCAACCTTTACAAGACGTGGGTCATATGCATATACAGGCATAAATGGCTTATTATCTTCATCTACAAACTGTATTTTCTCTTCATCAAACTCCCAGTGGATAGCATCTTTGCTTCTGCCAAGATAAATAAATGGTATGCCATTGGTCTGCTCTGCACGGAAAACACCAATAAACCCATCTTCATAAGGCATAACTGCACTGTTAAATATACGTGCAACTTCTTTAATTGGGTTTCTTCCTATAATTGGGTTATCATTGTAACGCCATACTGGTGCACCATTCATTTCTGCTGGCGGCTCCTGCCATGGCACATTTGGCACTGCTGGCCCTATAATCTTAACATTACTCATTACTTTCACCTCTGGCACAATACAAAATGCATTGTGCCAGCCTTTCTTTTTTCTTTATAAAATTTAGCTTTACCTTGGAATTATCCCTTAACAGCACCAGCAGCCATACCACTGTATACCTGTTTCTGGAATACAAGGAAGAATATCAGTATTGGGATAATTGTTATAAGCACGCCTGCACAGATATAGTTATACTGGTTTCCATAAGGGCCCGTAAATGTATACAGTGCTGTGGAAATAGTTTTTAACTCTGGTTTTGTAAGATACAGGCTTGATGCGTAATACTCGTTGTAAACGCTTACCCCTTTTAATACAAGCGATGTAACAATCGCTGGCTTTAACAATGGGAACAGGATTTTAAAGAATACGCCAAAATAGGTACACCCGTCCATAATAGCTGATTCATCCAGTGATACCGAAAGGTTCTCAAAGAACTGGAGGAATATATAAATTGATATAATATCAGTTCCCATAAGTACTATCATATATCCATAAAGATGGTTTATAAGATTAAGTGAATACATAATCTGGTAAATTGTTACCTGCATTGCAATACCTGGCAGAAGTGATGCAAAGAGGAAAAGGCTTTCTACTGCCCCTCTGCCCGGGAATTTAAAACGGTTCAGTACATATGCAAGCATTGAACCTGTAAGCACTGAGACAATTAATACAACTACAAGCACAATACCAGTATTTAAAAATCCCCTTAACATATTGGCTTTCTCAATAGCAATGCTGAAGTTTTCAAAATTAGCAAAGCTTTTTGGAAGGTCTAAAACTGAAGATGCTGCATACTCCTCATTTGTCTTAAAAGCTGTAAGCACACAGACAATTACAGGAATAATTGCGATAAATGATGCAAGTATAAGTGATAAATACTTTAATATACTAAATATTACTGAACCCGCTTTCATTTTAGCTGTCATAATTATGCCCCTCCTTTCTTCTTTGCCTCACGCTTTTTACGTCTTACTGCTGCCTTTGATTCATCTTCTGTACCATCATTAAATGCATACTTAAAGAACAGTTTCTGTGCAACTGTACATATTATTATAATTACAAGAAGAACTATCGCCATCGCACAGGCAAGGCCAACCCTCTGGTTTTCATGTGCCAGCCTGTTCATAATTACAAAGTATGTTCCTGTTCCCATCTGTCCATTTGTAATAACATATGGAGGTTCAAATGCACTTAATGAACCACTTATGGAAAGAACAAGGTTAAGAACTATAATTGATTTAATGCTTGGCATTATAATATAACGGAACTGGTGCCACTTATTAGCGCCATCAAGTGAAGCCGCTTCGTATAAATCAGTATCAACGGACATCATTGCACCAAGGAAAAGCACCATATTCTGGCCTGTATACCTCCATACAGAAGTTGCCACAAGTGAAAAGTTATTAATCTTCTGGTTCTGCAGCCACATTGGGATATTTTCTATATCCATGCCTAATGCCTGCAGTATTGTATCAAGGACAAACCCCCTTGCATAGAAGAATTTAAAAATAAAACCTACTGCAATACCACAAACCAGGTAAGGGAAAAACATTGCTGCTTTAAAAACAGATTCCCCTTTTACCTTAAATACCATCATTGTTGCAAAGAACAATGCAAGTGCAAGCTGTAAAACTGCACCACCCATATAATAAATACTTACAAACAGCGAACCAAATATATCTGAACGCTTAAATACATCAATATAATTCTTTAAACCGACATAAGTCTTTGCCCCGATGTATTTCATATCATAAAAACTAAACTGCACCATTTTAGCAAATGGTATATATGTAAATACAAGTAACAAAAGCAGTGGTACAAACATAAATGTAACTATAACAAGATACCTTTGTACTTTCCTGCTCCTGAACTTTTCAGCAAAAGTCATCTGTCCGGCATTAGTCCTGGAACCGTCCATGGCCTCCTCCTTTCAAAATAAAACTCCCTGCGCTGTAACCTGTATTTTTATATCTTATATTACAGCACTGTCCACATAACTTTTAATTTTCCAGTGGCATTATATGCCACTGGAATAAATTTTTAACTGCTTTGTCAAGGACATTTCCCTGTATACTTATTCTGTAATCTCTACACTGTATGATTCCTGTGCACTTGTCCATTTCTTATTCCATTCATCCATAAGGTCTTCAAGTGATGAACTATTATAAAGTGCTGCTTCAAGAACCTGGCCTACTGGATAGTCACCACTAAGCACTTCTGCTGTGTTACGGATATCATCATATAAGCTTTCTTCACCTTCTAATGGTGCATTATCTGAAAGAAGTTCAACACCTTCAAATTCTGAAAGTGATTCAGGAAGGTCTTTTCCTTTAAGTGCTGGTATGCTTCCTTCATCATCATATATTGATGATTCTTCTATAAGCCATTTAATATATAACATAGATGCAATCTGGTTGTCTGCGCTTGTTTTATTATTTACTGCAAATGCATACTGTCCGCCTGCTGATGCTGCCCTCTTGTCTCCTACAGTAATAGGGAATGGCATATATCCAATATCATCTGGATTGTCACCAGCTTCTTTAAACTGGTTTACACACCATGAGCCAAGTACCATTGTTGCAATTTCACCATCATTAATCTTCTTCTTAGATGATTCCCAGTCACTTGATGCAGGGTCTTCTTCAACAAGTTTCTGTTTAACTGCCTCATATAATGTATAGAATACTGCATATGGGCCACTGTTCTCCTCATTCTTTGTAAATGGGTTCTTCTGGTGGAGAAGTTTATTATTTTTGTAATCAGGGTCTCCATTTGAAGCAATTCCTACATAATCATTCCATGCACCCATTGTCCAGCCTGCTGCAAAGTTTGTATAAAGAGGTATTGCATCTGTCTTTTCATCTATAAGCTGAAGGTCTTTAATAAACTCATCAGGTGTTGTTGGAAGTTCTGTAACACCAGCTTCCTTCCATATCTTCTTATTATAAGCAATACCACCTGCAGTACCACCATTTGGAATACCATAAACTTTGCCATCATAAGTTTTCTCAGTAACATAGTTATAAATATTATTTAATGTTGAATGGTCACCTAATGGAACAAAATAGTTGCCAAATTCGCTTTTTTCAACAGTATCAGGAATAAAGCAGATATCACCCCAGTCACCGTTGGTAAGACGGAGTGTTACAGACTCAGCATAATCTGTTATGCCTTCATATGTAACCTTGATGTCTGGATAAATCTTCATAAACTGGTCAGCATAATCCTTATAGATTGTGTCTACAATATCAGTCCTGTTTGTAAGGATAGTTATATCAGCTTTAATATCCTTATAGTCCTCCCCTACCTTAATCTGGTCAATTGAAGGTACTTCTGTGTTTTTGCTTGCACTTCCTGCATCCTTGTTATCATCAGAGCCACAGCCAGTCATAGTAAATACCATTGATGCTGCAAGTCCAAGACTAAGTAATTTTTTGTTTTTCATAACTTTGCCTCCTTTTTAATACTTTCTTAAATATTTTTTAATGCTTTTTTAAGCTAATTTAATTCTACAACATCAAGCTTAATTTTTCAATAATTATTTTTTCAATTACGCATTTTCGTATATTATTATTATATTTCCCTTGCTATTTTATGCACTTTTACCAAAACTTAAGTTCTGTTTTCTGTTATCATTTACTTTTCTTCCAATTATATTCAATTAAACTAAGTTTAACATCTATTTTTATTTTAGCTAATTTTAATCAATTAATATTTATTTCATTAAGTAACTCCAGCCAGAAGTTAAAAAAGACAACGCATAAGCGCTGCCCTTTAGTCCTGTAATATTTTAATTAAAACAATAAGTGGCCAGCTTTAAAAGCCAGCCACCTGTTATACTAATGTTTTATATAAACTGTATCCCTTTTCCTTTCCTTTTTACACTTCCACGTTCTATAAGCCTTCCAGGAAGTACAAACATACCTGTTGTATAATTAGCATTATCCAGTTTATGTAGCATTATATGGATTGTCCTTTTAGCCATCTCCTTCATATTTATTTCATATGTAGTAAGACCTGCATCTTCCAATGTCTCCAATACATAGCTGTCTATTCTGTTTACATAATTATCAAACCCTGCCACTGATATATCTGATGGCACTTTATAACCCGCTTCACCAAGTTTACGCACAAGTAAATATGCTGAAATATCACAATTACAGAAAAATGCTGTCGGCATCTCTTCTGGCAATATAAATTTTTCCTTTATATCTACACGTCCATATTCACGGTCACGGTCATCAATAATCCAGTCTTCCCTTACTTTCATCCCATGTTCCATAAGGGAACGCACATATCCAAGAAAACGTTCATCAATACTTGTAGTTGCAAGCCTTGTACCTACAAACCCAATTTTGCTGTGTCCCATATCAAACAGGTAATTAGTCATACGGTATCCGCCCATCATATTATTGGATACAACAGAATCACATGAATCTGTAGTACCAGGTGTATCAAGATATAAGAACGGTATCTGTATATTTTCTGCAAGAAGCTTTGAATAAGCGGACTTAAAAGCACCTACAATTATTACACCGTCAACTTTCTTCTCTAAAAGAATTTTAGGAAATTCCCCACGTATCTCAGCATCATGGTTTACTACTTCAAGAATCATTAAACAGTCTCTTGCTATAGCACGCTGTGACAGTTCCTGGTAAAGTTTCCAGTAAAAACTCTCTCCTTCCTGTAAATACCTTTCTGCAACTACTACACCAATATTATAACTTCTCCTCCTGTCTTCCTCTTTTGCTTTCTTAAGATATCCAAGTTCGTCAGCAACCTGGATAATTTTCTGCCGCATCTCTTCACTAACGCCTTTTTGCCCTGAAAGCGCCTTGGAAACTGTTACCGCACTAACATCCAGGCGCTCCCCTATATCTGACAGCCTTACTGCTTTAGCCATTATTGCACCTCTTTTCTCATTCCAACCGCAGACTGCCACGGTAAAAGAATATATTCCATAAATTTATTTTATTTCCGGCATTAGTATTTGTCAAGTAACACTGGTTTTTATTGATATTATTATATTTATACAGAACCCAGTTTCCAATGTCCAGATAAATATTTGGAACTGCTATAGCCATATAATATGTACACTTTGGAATTTCAAGACACTCTTTAATGGAAAAATGCAATATTTTCATCCATCTGCAATGCAAGCTGCTGTAACTGTGATGCAAGCTGTGAAACTTTTGCAAATTCATCTGCAAGCTGTGAAGCCATAGCAGAAGTCTCCTCTATTGCTGATGCATTATTTTCTGCCTGTTCTGAAAACTCTTCTATTGTATTTGTCATATCCTGTTTTACATTGTCTATCTTAGCAGTCATTTCAGATATAGAATTAATCTTCTCTGTAGAAGCAAGTATATTTTCCTCAAGTTCCCCAAAAATCCCCTGTGTATCTGATACATCACTGCTCTGTTCTTCCATATTCTTTTTAACCTGCTCCATTACTGATACCGAATACTCTGTATTAGAAACAAGCATAAGTACAATTTCTTCAATTTTCTTTGCACTATTATTTGTCTGTTCAGCAAGTTTCTGTATCTCCAGTGCAACAACTGAAAAACCTTTTCCTGCTTCACCTGCCCTTGCTGCCTCTATACTTGCATTAAGTGCAAGCAGGCTTGTCTGTTCAGCTATTGATGTAATAAAACTGGCAACTGATTTAATATTCTGGGCAGAAGAGTTTGTAATATCTGTCTGTTTATAAATTAAATCCATTGTTTCTTTTGATTTCTGGTTGCTTTCATCAAGATTTTTTAATATATCTGCTGTTTTATTTCCTAACATATGCATTTCTGTGGACAATGCCTGTATTTCTTTTATTTCCTTTATGGAATTATTAAGTATTTCACCCATATAACCCATATTCTTGGAAACTTCCTGTGATTCCTCTGCCTGTTTTATTGTTGAGTCACTGGCTGTTTCTACAGATATGCTTATATCCTGTGCTGCTTTCAAAGTATTGTCAGCCGAAGCATCCAGCTGTTTTGCTGCATCTGTAAGAACCCGGCTTCCATCTTTAATTACAGATGAGATTTCTTTTAATTTAGACTGGAGTGTATCTATATCCCTTCCCAGTATGCCCAGTTCATCTTTTCTGTTCTTTTTAGCTGCACTCCCGCTTCCCAGTTCACCTTCTGAAACCTTTTTAACAATATTGCCCGCACTGCGTATTTCCTGTATAACAGTATTTACAAAAAACAAGGCACATACAATAAAGAACAATATTATAACTAACATTACTGTTATAAGCACACCAGCATTTTTAACAAGCATATTGTCAAGCCGGTCTACAGAACGTGTTGCCATAAGTGCACCTGTCACCTCACCAGAATCAGGCTGTAAGACTGGTATTATATATGCATGGTACAGATTCCCACCTATATCTATACTTTTATAATACATCTGTGCACCTTTTACCAGTGTATAATCTGTAATCCTGTTGCCTGTATGCATGCCTATGTATCTGCCGCCGTCCTCATCTGCCATTGATGTCATTGCAGCAGTTTCTTCAAAGAAAAAGGTAATATCCACACCCGTTTCTTCCTTAATACTGTCAACTATCCCGCTTTCTTCTGATACATTAAAGTTCATGCCACGCCACACACTTCCATCCTCTTTTATAGAATAATTGCCATATCCTTGTGAATTATATACATTAAGTGCAGCTATTGCTGATGCTTTCAGGCTTTCCCTGATTTCTGAATACATACCTGATGAATACTGGAATATACCTATTATTACAGACAGCAGCCCCGTTAGTACAACAGGTATTACACACAAACTTAAAATTTTTCCCTTCATTTTCAAGACCAATACCTCCCTCTTATATTACTTTATGCTAATCCCTGCATAACACTATTAACAGTACAAAAATACTTTTTCCTTTTTGCAATGCAAAATCCATCCCTCTTATATATCTTCTTTTGTTATAACAGAAACACCTGTATCTACACTTTTTTCCCCTGTATCTTCACCTTGTAATGCCTTTACTGCTGTCTTTAAACCTTCATATCCCATAACATCAGGATTTTGTGCCATTGTTGCTGATATAATGCCTTCGCTTATATATCCCAGCACTGTATCCGATGTATCAAATCCAACTACTTCAATATTATTTCCTTTTTCTTTAATTCTGCTGCCAATAGCCGATGTTGTGCCTTCATTTGCACCAAATATGCCTACACATTTTTTACTGGCAAATGTATCAACAGCCTTCTTTGCCGCCTGTATATCTGTGCCCATATAAAATGTATCAAGAAGCTTAAAACCTGTACCTTTAAATGCAGAACGGAATCCTTTTTCCCTTGCAATACATGACGCTGTATCCTTTGTCACTCCTAAAATACCTATATTCCCTTTTGTAATATTTGCTGCTTTAAGGTCTTCAATCATCTTCTCTCCTGCTGTCTTTCCAGCTGCCTCATTGTCTGTTGCCAGCTTCTGCACGCAATTAAAATCCGCTGCTGAATCTACAAAGACAATCTTAATACCTGCATCTTCTGCATTTTGCAAAGCATCATTTACATTAGTTGGACCATTTGCTGCTACAATAATTGCAGAAACTCCTGCTTCCACTGCATCATTAATACACTGTTTCTGCTTTTCATCATCATTGACATCTGGAGAATTCCATGTATATTCTATATTTCCAAGTTCATCTGCTGCTTTGCTGCATCCATTGTTAATATCCAGCCAGTACTGGTCCTGCTGGTCCATTGTTATAAGCCAGATTTTATATGTATCTGTACTTTGGCTGTTTTGGACACTTGCGTCCTCTTTTCCGCCAGAAGCGCCACCTGTACCAGAAACCGCTGTTTTAACCGTTTTGTCTGGCATAATAATTTCAGGTTCAGACGAAGCGCCGCATCCTGTGAAAATTAATGATAATGATAATAACCCTGTAAAAAACTTTTTAACTGACATAATTAACCTCCCCTTTTTAATACATTTTAGTATATTTTATTAGACACAATATGTATTTTACTCTTTTTTAGGTAAAAATTCAACTAATTTATTTTAAATTTTAGGTAATTTTATTTATTATACACAAAAACTAATGTCAATTTAATATACTATAGCGTATTTGAAAATTAAATAC
This sequence comes from uncultured Lachnospiraceae bacterium, assembly GCA_948794795.1. Lineage (GTDB taxonomy): Bacteria > Bacillota > Clostridia > Lachnospirales > Lachnospiraceae > Butyribacter. The sequence goes on from CAQGLR010000012.1 coordinate 45,509, forward strand.
TTTACAAATTGCCATAATAATATAGTTTTTATATAATTCAAAAAATAAAGAAACTCAAAAATGTTATTACTTGATAACCATCTGCCAGTATGGTATATTGTAACTAAAAATATTGTATTACAATAAATACTTATTCCTGTTGTACAGAAAGGTGTTGTTTAATATGAAAAAGAAGTTCAATGTTACAGGATTATGTGTACCAGAAAAACATTATATGGTAATACTTGATAAATGCCTTGATGAAATACACCGGCTTATAGATGATGGTGCTTATTTTACAATAAACAGGGCACGTCAATATGGCAAAACTACCACTTTAAATATGCTGTCTAAGATGTTATCAAAAGATTATCTTATTATAAACCTTGATTTTCAGGCACTTGATACAGCCAAATCCGCTGACAGCAATACTTTTTCCCTGGCATTTGCAGAATATTTTTTAAATGAAATGTATTCTTTAGGACAACAGTATACAGGCAAACTTAATGAATTACAGATGGCTCTTGAAACAATAATTAAAGAACGGGACAAGTCATTTACTTTATATGAATTATTTAAATATTTGTCAGCAATTTGCGAAAACGCCCCAATGCCAGTGGTTCTTATAATTGATGAAACCGACAGTGCTGAATATATTTACACCTTGGTATCCCTGTATCTATAGAAATTTGTACAGCGCAAGATTCCTTGGATTTTAAGCATCTTAATAATAGTTTTTTAAAAATGACTATTTGAATAGTAAAAAATTATTGACTATATATGACTATTGTGATAGTATAAAGATGTAACCACTATTGCAATAGTCATTTTGGAGGAAATTATGGAAATAAAACTCTTTGATTCAGAACTGAAGGTTATGGAAATATTGTGGAGAGAGGGTGATTTAACTGCTGGACAGATTGCCAGTATACTAAAAGAAGAAACTGGCTGGAACAGGAACACTACATATACAGTTATTAAAAAGTGTATAGATAAAGGTGCAATAGAACGTATTGAACCAAAGTTTATCTGTAAAGCACTTATTTCTAAAGAAGATGTCCAGGCATATGAAACAGAGGAACTTGTTGAAAGGATGTTTAATGGTTCTAAGAAACAGTTTTTTGCTGCTTTATTATCAGGGCAGACTTTAACCCCTGATGAAATCCAGGAACTAAAAGATATGGCAAACCAGATAAAGTGAGGTAAAAATTATGCTGTTAAAAACCAGCTTGTCTGGCGGAATTCTTATATTACTGGTAATAATACTGCGGTTTCTTTTAAATGAAAAACTTCCTAAAAGAACTTTTTCACTATTATGGGATATTGTACTTTTAAGGCTGCTTATCCCATTTGACCTGCCTTTTAAATACGGTATAGCTGTGCCTGTAATAAATACTACAAGTTCCGCCAGCAATATCCATAAGGGTATTATTAAATTACCAGCTGGAACAGAAAACCCTTTTCCTTCCCAGGCAGTTAATAATACAAATAACATTAACATACCAGTGCTTATCTGGATAACAGTTATGATAATATTACTTATCATTTTTACATTCTTGTATTTAAAAGAATACAGGAAAATACAAGAATCCCTGCCTTTATCTTTAACCCAGGCAAATTATTTAAGACAACTTGCAGATATCCCATTAAAAACTGGCCTGTTAGTTTCAGACAGGATTGCTACACCTTTAACTTTTGGGATATTACATCCTAAAATTGTTTTTCCAAAATTGTTTAAAACAGAAAAAAGCATTTATCTAAAATACATTATTATACATGAACTTATCCATATCAAAAGAGCTGATAACTTGCGTAAAATTATACTATTATCTGCTGTATGTATACACTGGTTTAACCCATTAGTATGGATAATGTATATTTTATTTAACCATGACCTGGAGTTATCATGTGATGAAAAAGTGCTTTCTGTCTTTGGAAGCAATGCAAAAAAAGATTATGCACTGGCACTTATAAACTTTGCAGAAAACCAATATAAATTAAGTTTCTTTTCTAACGGATTTGGAAAGAAACCTGTACAAGAAAGGATTGAGGCAATTATGAAGTATAAAAAAGCAACTATCTCCAGCGCAGTATGTGCTGCAATTATATTAGGCACCGCTGTAACAGTATTTGCAAAAGGGGACTCTGGAAATAACAACAATGTTACTATACAAAAAAGTACTAATGCTGCCAGCTATGAAAATACAGAAGAACCAGATAACCTCTATGGTTTTGTTGGTAAAGAAGATTTCAAAGAATATGAAAAATATGGCCTGTCATATGATGAAAGCTCTGGCCACATTATGTATAATGGTAAAGTAGTTGGATATTTCCATGACCAGAAAGATAAAAATGGCACTACACATATTACTGATGAAACTGGTGAAACAGGAATCAGGGTAATAAGAAATTCTGATAATGAAATTACTGGCCTTAAAGAAGTTGAAATTCCAGAAAATACACCTGTTACAGAAATTAATATTGACAGCACGTCAGATAATATGGAGGAAAATGGTCAAAGCAGCTCATCATATTCTTTTACAATAACAGATGGCATAGAAAATTCTGGAAATAATACAGATGTAGATTATGCAAGCTCTGAAAATAATGAAGATGACAGCCAGACATTAGAAAAATTTAAAAAATATGGAATAACTTATAACAAATCTTTAAATATATGGCAGTATAAAGGAAAAAATATTGCAGGGTTTATAGCTTATACACTTGATAACTTCCATCTTGACAGTAAATCTGGCACATATATTGGTACTACTGGTACTGATATATATTTAAATGAATCAATTACTAAAGATGGAATATATCTTGTTATTGATAAAGATTCTTTAAAAGAAATTACAGAAAAAGAATTTAATAAAATAATTGAAGAATAAAATATTTTAAACTTATATCAGGCTTTCCAGAATATTTAATAAAAAAACCTAATTGCTTTTATAAACATGATATAATAATATATACTGACAGAAGGGAAACACTCCATAAGAAAGTTGTTTCCCTTCTGCGTTGTAACCATTTAAATGGTATTCCCAGTACATATTGCCTGCCGGCAGGCATTGGCAGCTTGCCCGCTTGTAATAAACTATATTATTCCAACAAGTGTTTTACAAATCATTACAAGGTCATAACGGATTCCTTCACGGCTCCGCCAGCTTCTATTGCTCCATTCATCCTTGGAAACATCATCACCACCATATATTAATGCACCATATTTAAATTTACACAGAGATTATATTGCGCTGGCAATTTCCAAATGTTTTACCATAAAGCAGCTGTTTGGAGACGCTGGTGCTTAAGTCCTGTATTTTAGGACTTTATGCACCACTGCGTATCCATCCAAGCGCAATGCAGGCAAAGCCATGTTGCAAACATGGCTTTTTGTTGGTAAAATTTTGGAATTGCCAGCACCACATAACTTGTAACTTTAAAATTTGTGCCCCTGTTTACCCAGCACAGTTTATCTCTACCACCACAGACTGGAAATCCCCTCTTAATGGTTTCATTATATATCCCACATTCATAAGGGTACTTCCAAGATATTCCATATCATCCACAATATACTTTTTATCTGGAGCCAGCCCACATAACTTAATCTTTTTATTTAACACATTAGAATCTGTCACTACCTGCACATACACAAGGACGGCTTTGTTTTTATCTTTTGATACAACCATATAACTATCATACCTGCCATTCTCCCTGAATGATGCAATCCTGTAATAATCACCCGTCTGTATAAGGTTTCTATACTTCTTATACTTTTCAATTTGTGCTGGTATAAGGTTACGCTCTTCCTCTGCAATACGTGTTACATCCAGCTCATATCCAAATGTACCAGTAAGCGCAACATCTGCACGTGTATCAAAAGGAGTTATCCTTCCATTAACATGGTTAGGGCTGTCTGCCACATGTGTGCCTGTTGTTGAAAGCGGATAAATAAGGTGTGTACCCTCTTGTATCATAAGCCTTTCAACTGAGTCTGCATTATCAGAACACCATATCTGGGGACTGTAATAAAGCATACCTGGGTCAAACCTTGCACCACCACCTGAGCAGTTTTCAAGTAAAAGGTCTGGAAAATCATTAACAAGCCTTTCCTGGAGCTCATAGAGAGCAAGTACATGCCTGTGCATTACTTCCCCCTGCCTGTCTGCTGGAAGTGACAAGCTTGCTGCCTCTGCTATTGGTCTGTTCATATCCCATTTTACATATTCAATATTAGCTGATTCAAGTATATCATGCAGCCTTCCATATATATAATCAACAACCTCATGCCTGCTGAAATCAAGTACATACTGTGTCCTGCAAAGACCTGGCTCCCTGCCATCAAGTGCAAGTGCCCAGTCAGGATGGCTTCTGTATAAATCAGAATCTGGGGAAATCATTTCTGGCTCAAACCAGATTCCAAACTTCATTCCAAGTGCATTTACCCTGTCCACCAGCTTCTTAAGCCCGCCTTTAAGCTTCTCTTCATTGACATACCAGTCCCCAAGGCTGCTGTTATCAGCATTTCTATGCCCGAACCAGCCATCATCCATAACAAGCATGTCTATTCCAAGCTTTGAAGCTTCTTCTGCAATCTGGACCAGCTTATCATCATTAAAATCAAAGTAAGTTGCTTCCCAGTTATTAATAAGGACTGGACGTTCTGCTTCCACCCATTTTGAAGGCAGTATATATTTACGGAAAAAGTCATGGAAATTATTTGTCATTCCATTAGTACCTTTACATGAATACTGCATAATAACCTCTGGCATTTCAAAGCACTGTCCACTCTCCAGCTTCCATGTAAAATGTTCAGGATGTATTCCTATACTCATCCTTACTTTATCAAACTGGTCTTTTTGTACCCTTGCAATAAAATTTCCAGAATATATAAGATTCATTGCATATACATCACCACAGTTTTCACTGCAGTTTCCTGAAAGCACTGCAATAAAAGGATGGTCCTGGTGTCCTGGCTCGCCACGGAGTGACTCTGTAACATAACTGCCATACTCTATTTTACTTCTCTGTATATGGCGTTCTCTTGCCCATGAACCATGGAGTGATAATATATCACTAACATCAGTTTCAAGGTTTAAACATGCTGACAACGCTTTTGTTATATAAAACTCTTTGCCTGATGTATTCTGGACCTTTACACTGCGTGTAATTATGTCACATTCCTCATAAACAGTATATACAAGGGTAACTTCTGCCCCAAGTGCCTCATCTGACAGCACAATATCAAGTGACATACTGCCATCACCCCTTGCAGAAGGCATGCCATCAATTTTCCTCTTCTCTGCATAAATATTATGTGATTTATATTTAAGTTCAAGACCCTCCTGTCCTGCATTATCCCTTATATTTATGCAGCTGCTGCGGAAATCCCCTGTCCCTGCAAATGGATATTCCATAGGGAACTTGTCCATAAAGCTTATCTTCTCACCAGGAACCTTTGAAGGGGTAAAAGGATGTTCACCTGTACGCATTGCATACACAAGGTCTGTTGAATCCACCTTCTTGCCATAATATATATTGCCAAGATACCCCTCTTCTGTAATCCCCATCACATAACTCGTATTATCTGTATCAAGCTTAAAAACTTTTCTGTCACCATCAAAAATAACCATTTTTCCCTCCATATGCAAATATTATTATTGTTCCATAAGGGCCTTTTTAAGTTCTTCAAGCCTGATGTCCGCATCTTCACCTGAATTTCCTTTTACACCACAATAATACTTAATCTTTGGCTCAGTGCCTGATGGACGTACACAGCACCATGCATTATCAGAAAGCTCAAAATATATTACATTTGATTCTGGAAGCGTAAGACGGCTCTCTTCTCCATCTGGTGTCTTCCTTATTCCTTTCAAATAATCACGCATTGCAAGAACTTTGTATTCTCCTATTGCCTGAGGTATCTCACTGCGCATTTTCTCCATCATATTCTTTATCTCTTCTGCACCTTTTTCACCTTTAAGTGTCAGTGTTGCCAGCCCTTCTTTATAATAACCATATTTTGCATATATTTCAAGCATTGCATCCCATAAAGTCTTATTTTGTGCTTTATAAAATGCTGCTACTTCACATAAAAGCATAACTGCTACACATGCATCCTTATCCCTTGCATAAGTACCTGCAAGACATCCATAACTTTCTTCAAGCCCAAATACATAATTATATGAATTATTTTCTTCAAAAAGCTTTATCTGCTCACCAATATATTTAAACCCTGTAAGAACTTCAACCAGTTTCACACCATATGACGCAGCAACAGCCTTTGCCATATCAGTAGTAACAATAGTTTCTACAAGTGCTGGGTTTTCTGGAAGAGTACCTGCTGCTGTGCGTTCCCTTAAAATATATTCTGCAATTAACATGCCAGACATATTTCCTGTAAAGCTTACATATTCACCTGTACTGGTATCTTTTGAATATACACCAAGCCTGTCTGCATCCGGGTCAGTTGCAAGTATAATATCTGCATCCACTTTTTTTGCAAGTTCCAGTGCAAGCTCCCATGCCTTACTATCCTCTGGATTAGGATAAGCAACCGTAGGAAATGTACCATCTGGCGCTTCCTGCTCTGCCACAATATGCACGTTGCTGAAACCAAGTTCTTTAAGCACCCTTCTTACAGGAATATTTCCTGTACCATGCAGAGGTGTGTATACAATCTTTATACTATCTGCCACCTGGCTGATTATTTCAGGATGTATACTCTGCTTTTTAAGTTCTGCCATATATGCATTATCAACCTCTGCACCTATAATATGGTATAAGCCTTTGTTAACAGCTTCCTCTTCTGGCATAGTCTTTACTTCTTCCCATGAATTCACTTCTGATATACATTTCATAATATTTTTATCATGTGGAGGTGTAATCTGTGCACCATCTTCCCAGTACACTTTATATCCATTATATTCCCTTGGGTTATGGCTTGCAGTAACAACAATGCCTGCAATGCATCCAAGTTTCCTTACTGCAAATGAAAGCTCTGGTGTAGGCCTGAGTGACTCAAAACGGTATGTTTTAATACCATTGGCATTAAGACATAGTGCTGCTTCTTTAGAAAATTCAGGTGACATAATACGTGAATCATATGCGATTGCAACACCTTTATCTTCCCCATGCTGTGAAATAATATAATCTGCAAGACCCTGTGTAGCCTGACGTACTGTATATATATTCATACGGTTAGTACCAGCTCCAATAACCCCTCTTAAACCACCAGTACCAAATTCCAGTTTTTTATAAAACCTGTCCCTTATTTCGTCATTATTGCCAGCAAGCCCTTTAAGCTCATTACGTGTAGCTTCATCAAAATAAACATTATTGCACCACTCATTGTAAACCTCATTATACATCATTATAAACCTCCTTAAATTATAAATAAATTTTTATTATAAAATTCTATTACCTGTAATGGAACTTATCAAGTACAGGTGAAACTACTATACAGTTAATATATGCCACCAATGCCTTGCCTATAAAAAGCCATATCCAGAATACTTTTCCAAATATCCCTGGAAAAGCAAAATACAATATAAATGGCACTGCATTGGCCAATAACATAAATACAGTCTGTGGAAAATGTGATACTGTAATTTTTATTATATTGGAAAATGTATTATCCAAAGTATTTTTATACTTTGCTATAAGCGGGAAAATATATGTAACTATAATACCCCATATAATAAAAAAAACAACACATCCCGTATACAATATACTCCTGGTCCTGCTGCCAGCCATGCCTATTATATGTAAAGCAGGCACAATCCAGACACCTGTAACAGCTAGAAGCACTGTAATCTTTGCCGCCTGGACAAAGTTAGCTTTAAATGCTTCAAAAAAACGTCTGGTTATATTGGCTTTTTTTCCTCCAGCCATTTCAAAAGCCACTGTATACAAAGCTACTGATGATGCACCAGCTGTAACCAGCGGGACACTGCATGCTATCCACAGGATATTAAGCAGTACCAGGCACGCCAGCTTTTCTGCAAATTTTCTAAATAAACTGCTATATGCAAAAATATTCCTCATAAGATTATAATTCTCCTTTTGTACAGTCAAGCGGATATCCCAAACCAACCGATTAAGAAGCAAGTATTTAAAGGGCTTACTTAATGATGTTAAATAATTAGAATAAATTTACATATAACATATAGCTAAATAAATCTACTAAATATTGTTAATAATCTTAAGGTTATTTTAACTTAATTTATTCTGATTGTCAACTTTTTTAACTTAATTTTCATCTAATAACACTTTAACCTCATTAGGTAAGCCCGCCGCTTCTTAAGTGGTTGTTTTGGACTTACCAAGATAAAAAGACAGTGCGCTGGCACTGCCTTTTCAATAATAAGTATTAATATCCTACTTTCTTGCCATCCTTTGTCATATACCCGCTTATATGCCCTGCACTGTAATCTGCCTTTTTTCTTGAAGTTGGTACTTCTGGGTCTGTAGGGTCATAATTTATTGTATAATCAACCCTTATAATTGGATTTTTGCCTAATGGACCAGGTTTTGCAGAATTACCTTTTACAATATTTACTTCAGAACCAGCTGAAGCATAATCATATATCCACTTTGCATCCGCAACAGTCATACGGATACACCCTGCAGACGCAGGCGAACCAAGCCTGTTGTAAGTTGACGGGCTAAGCGCATAATGTGACTGGCTTCCTACTGCTATTGCATGGAAATAAACATTTCCTACAATATGTGTAGCCCACCTTGCATAAACTACGCTTCCGTCAGGCTCATTCATAGTTTTTAAAGTATACTTTGTTGCTATGCCATTGCTTGATACCGAATATGAACCCAGAGGTGTATATGAAGTATCTTTATTAAGCGATGCCGCTGTACCTGTGCTGGTTACATCACGTCCTACAGAAACAGTAAATGACTTTACAGGTATTATATAAGCACTTCTCTCACGGTCATATGCATATGCTGTTACACATCCTGCTGCCCTGTTTATCTCAAGATAAAGTTTATTTCCTGTTTTTTTTAAACCAAGTATTTCTGTAAGGTCTGTGACAAGTTTATTATTTTTATAATAAAACTTGTACTCCCTGCCAGCATACGTTTCATATATCCATCCATTTTTTCCTAATTCAGATTTCTTTATTTTAAATGACTTCTGGCTTAATAAAATACTTTTGCCCCACTGCGTAGTGCCATAAGCATATACAATATAGTTCCCTTTTTCAGAATATGCCATATCTGCTATATAGACATCTTCATCTTTTGTATATACACCAAAGTATTTTTTAAAAAATGTCTTTTTTCCATTTTTTACTGAATACACATTAAACTTAACATTCTTAATATTACCTGGTATATATGCACCTGACAACTTGAACTTACATGTAGAATTTGTCTTTTTCTGTATATCTATCCTGCCCTTTTTTACTTTCAAATCAACTTTGCCTGCTTTTGACAGAACCCTTTTATTGCCAGCATTGTCAGTTACTGTTGCCTTAACAGTATATGCTTCAAGATTATAACCAACCGATTTCAATGTTATGTCTGCATAATAATATGCTGTCCCAGACTTTCTTGAAGCTGTCTTTTCACATACCAGTTTATTATCCTTATTAAAAATACTAAACTTTACTTTACCAATACCAAGTGCACTGTTAAGTGAACCTACAAACACCCTGAATGATTTTTTCTTTTCAAGTGATGCAGATTTCTTGCTTCCTACATTTGAATAAACAAGAGCCACCTGGAATTCTTCTGATGCAAGTATAACACTGTTTCTCTCTATATATTTATTTTCAAGTACCACTGCCGCATAGTATTTGCCATATGAACTGCATATTGTTGATAAATCAGTTTCCCATGTCTTTGATGTATTGGCAAGTTCCCTTTCAACACCACACATAACTGCTTTAGAAATATCTGTCTTATCTTTACCAATAACAAGCCTTACCTTATTACCTGTTCCAGGTACAGCAGAAGCATCTTCTGTCTGCGGCATGAAATCAAATGTCCTGTTAATATCATACCTGTTACCAGTAACTTTAATTTTATAAGCATCATTATGTATAGAAAAATCACATACACCTGCATCCACAACTATATTTTGTGTGCTTTCTGCTACAGCACCCATTATAAATGAAACATTATACTCTTTAAATAGATATTTTTCCAGGTCTTCCATAGAAAAAGAACCTGTATAAGTACCATTAATACAATTTGAAGCATCAAGTACAATTTTCTGTTCAAGTGCTGTCACTTTATTGTCTGTACCAGCTGGAGTACTTGTACTAGCTGGAGTATTTGTGCTGGCTGGTGCATCTGTACCAGCTGGAGTATTTGTACTAACTGGTGCATCTGTACCAGCTGGAGTATTTGTACTAACTGGAGCATTTGTACTAGCTGGTATGTTTGTATTAGCTGGAGCATTTGTACTAGCTGCTTTTCTTATTCCAACAGCACCGCCTGCTCCTGCATTATCTGTTGTACCATCTGTACTGCTATTTCCACCATTATCTTGTTCTGTTACATTATTATCATTATAAGTAACTTTCAGAGTCATCTCTTGTATAACATTAATATCAATACCTGTTACAGTATATGTACATACACCACTTGCACGGTCTGTACTAAGCGATGCACTGTACTCTGCTGCCTGTATCCTTATATTGCTACTAAACACAGCTAGTACCAGTGCAATGCATACTACCATAAAGAATTTATCCAATGGTCTTTTCTTTTCAACAAATCTAAACATCCTGCCACCTACTCTGCCTTTCCTTGTTTTGCAAACTTGTCCCATAAGAAGAACAACACTAAAACAAATATTAACATCTTTATACATGGTATTGCAACCCATAAAATATTACAAAAAAACACATGTTTTGCAGCTATTTTTTTACTGTCCCTGTAAAGACATACTTAAATACATTAACCGATTCTAAAGGATTGCCTTTAAAATCAAATAATGCCTGGTTATCCCATGATGAACCGCCATACCATCTTCCTGCATCTCCAGGGTCATATGAACCTGCTGATGATGTTGCCCATCCTGAACCTTTTTCCTCCCATATTTTTTTATTCTGCCTTAATACACGCTTAGAACCCTTTTCATTTTTATTGTATACCTGTACTGGTATCCATGCAGGTTCCCAATAAAATACACCAAGCCCTGTTTCACCAATACTGGCAACTGCCTGTATCACATCTGCAACAGCATCTGCCTGCCCCTGTACAGATACATCATAATCCAGTGGAAGGCGGCTGTCCCTGCCAACACTCTGCTTATGCCCGTCCCCGTCTTTCAAAGTATAAACATATGAAGTTTCTGCTACCATAACTTTCTTGCCATATTCTTCTGATATATTCTTCATAACATCAGCCAGGTTTTGCGTTGTACCATGCCAGAATGGATAATATGAAGTAGCAAAAACATCATAATTTACCTGGTTATCTTCCAATATACCTGCAATAGCACCATATCTTGTTTCTGAAATATCTGTAAAATGAAGTGCCACAAGCATTTCTTTCTCCATAGTATCTGCAACATAGTACACTGCTTTGCTGCCTTCATTCATAAGCCTGCATATATTCTTCCAGTCTGTTTCACCAGCAAGCCCGTTTACAGTTTCATTCCCAATCTGCACCATTCCAACATCCACCCCGCCGTCAACCAGGCTTGTAAGGCTCCGCACAGTATATACTTCAAGTGCTTCTGCCTTTTTATCTATATCCATGTCTTTCCATGCCTTTGGTGCCTGGTATTTACCAGGGTCTGCCCAGAAATCTGAATAGTGGAAGTCTATAAGTACCCTTATGCCTGCATCTGTTGCAAGTTTACCTATTTCTATTGCTGTGTCCAAATCGTTATTGCCTCCGCCATAACAATTTCCTTCTTCATCATATGGGTTATTCCATATACGTATACGCACCCAGTTTATACCACACTCTTTAAGGAAACTAAAAAAACCTTTTTCTCCTTCTAATGGAGCATACTTAAGTTCATTACCTTCAAAGTCATAATATTTTACACCACTTTCATACTCAGATTTAATACTTGAGATATCTGCACCACATATAAAATCTTCTTTAATGCCTTCAATACGTGAAACATTTATACCTGCTTCCACAGGTTCTGTCCCCCACATACTATTAGTAACATTATCCTCTGGCTCATCTTCTACAGGAGCAGCAGATACCACAGGAACAGGCGTGGCAGTGTTCTTATCTTTAATATTATCTTCCATATTCTTTGCACATCCTGCCTGGACAACCATCAGTGCTGCACATAATAATACAACAGTTATATTTTTGCTTAATTTCTTCATACAATCCTCCTGATATGCCCTCCATAGCACATAATAGCAGCAAAACAACTCCTTTAATGCCTATACTCTATATTACAATAAATATTTAAAATATAAAAGAGGAATATCCAGAATATAAGATAATATTCAGAAATTCCTCTGTAAATTTATCCTGACATAGAAAAGCCCTGCTTTTTATTACCAGGCTTTTTGTTAGTCCCTGTCCCTTCTTCCAAAAATCAAAACAAGCCTTAAAAGCTGGAGAAGTATTGCAACCATTGAAGCTACATACGTCATTGCAGCGGCACCAAGGACTTTTCTTGCCCCGCTTAATTCATCTCCATGCAGTATATTCTGCTCTTTCAGTATTCTTAGTGCCCGTCCAGACGCATTAAATTCAACAGGAAGTGTTATAAGCTGGAAAACCACTGCAAAGCTGAAAAGTATAATGCCAACATTTACAAGAATACCATTATTTATAATAGCACCAAGCACAATAACAGGCCATGCAGCATTTGAACCAATATTTACTACTGGTACTATGGCATTACGTATTGTTATTGGCATATATCCTTTATTGTGCTGGATAGCATGGCCACATTCATGGGCAGCTACTCCAATGGCTGCAACAGAAGAAGAGCCATACACAGAATCTGACAGCCGCAGCACTTTCTCCCTTGGTGAATAGTGGTCTGTAAGGTTCCCAGCTATACGTTCAATCCTTACATCAAAAATACCTGCATTACTTAATATCATCTGTGCAACATCTTCTGCCCTTAGTCCTCTTGAATTATAAAGCCCCATATAACGTTTATAAGTACCATTTACATTGGCTGATGCAATCATACACAAAACTGCACCAATAATAATAAGAATATACGTACGGTCAAAATAATAAGGCATAAATTTTAACATCCCCTTTCTTTCTGGAGCACATTTAAAAATTAACACTCCCTAGGGCGTGTTTAAAAGCAATTTTCAAACATGCTCTAGCCATAATTTCCAGATACTCCCTTATATAACAGATTTTGTTAAAGATTATATCATATATAACCATATTCTTAAACAAATTACAAGCATAAAATTATTTTAACCATATTTTTCTATATAATTATTTTCTTCGGAATATTCGCATCCACAAACAGGACATATGACTTCCCAATCCTGTGTATAGAAACTTGTACCACAACAATTACAATAAAACTCTGTTACACTTGCTTCTATTTTTATTTGTTTATTTTCAACATTAACTACACTTAACTTTTTGTATGAAACTATCTGTTGTATCTGTATACCCAAAGCCATACATATTTTCTCTAATCTATTAATTGTAGGACTTGACTGGTCTCTTTCTAATTCACCATAATATTTTTCATTTATATCAGCTTTTTCTGCTAGCTGCATTTGTGTTAAACCACTAATCTTTCTATAATACCTTAATGCTATACCTATATTCATAATCTACCTTTCCAAAAACCGTATATATACGGTTTTTTATATCTGTTTATAAGTATACAATAAAATTATATAAAAGACAATATAAAAAAGAATAATACCAAAAAATCTTTTAATATATATAAAATATTCATATAACAAGTATTGTATCTGTGTAGACCCACGGGCTTGTTATACACAAAAGCTTCACAGAAATGAGGATTTTATGATTATTGATATACAAACAGAATTAAGGAATTTTACATATATTACTAATTTATACAAATGTATCGCAAATTATAATTTAATGGGACATCAAATTGGCCGGAAAATTGGTGATATGTTAGAAATATTAACAATGGGTGCTATATATAAAATACCAGACCTGAAAAACCATCTTGATACTGAAGGAAAATTAGAAGGTTATACATCTGCCAAACATAAAGTTGGATTTGGATTTTTTGAAAATATAGAAACAAAAGATAAGTTATTTGGAGCTATTGAATGTAAATGTGTTGGTGTTGAAGAAACAAAACTTGGAAAGAAAAATACTATAAAATTAAAAATTGATGAATCATTTAGTTTACCTCTCTGGGGCCAGTGGATGAATATGGTTATTTCCATAACTTGTACATTAAAATCTATTTCTGCTAATACAGCAAGTTTTGAAATTAAAAACACCTTTAATAACAATACACAATTACTTACACTTTCTTCTAATGATAATATTAAATTAATTGTGGATGAAGATGGTAACTTTTTAAACACGACACCACACGGGGACATGCTAACTGAAATACCAGGTATTATAAGGATATGCAAAACAATTAAAATACAAAAAATTGAATCCGGCAGTTGTACAGTTGCTTTATTTAATTGTCTTACTGGACCTCAAACAATTGAAAAAGCAAAACAAGCTTCACTTGTCGCAATGGATTTAAGAAAAAAAATTGATGGCCAATGGGGAAAAGAAGATATAGACAATGCAAACAAAAAAATGACTTTTATCCATATAATATGCGAATTTTCACATTGGGAAAACAAGTCAATAAATGTAATTAAAACATGTATAGACCATAATCTTATTGTTCCAGACCAAGTATTAATTGATGCTTTTAAAAAATTTGAAAATACATTTGGAACTGGAAACATGCTTAATTTTATTAGTAAAAAAATGTTTGAAAACAATTTACAAGTGCGTAATGCTATCTACACAATTCTAGATAAATATGAAAACCATATTTTTTATGATATTGAACAGAACTCTTATGTATCATTTATAAGTGATGGGCATATGCTTGGGATAAAACTAATTTAATTAGTATCCCCACCAATTTTATTTGATGGGGATACTTTACTTTTTGAAAAATAAAATTGCATCCTGTTTACTATTCTGGTCTTCAGAATAACTAGCCCTAAAATTATATGCATACTTTCCCATGCCATAATTAGTTGAACGGTAAGCAATCTTTATTAACTTAAATCCTGTTTCTTCCAACATTTTTATAAATGCCTTATGTACACTAAACAACTCTTTTTTTACTGTACAATCTCCAATAATAACACAACAAAAACCATCTTTACGTAAATTTTCATATGTATTTTTATATACCTTATAATTATGTTCAAAGTATCTGTCAATCTGGCAATCATTATTAACAGGATATGATTTTATTTCGGATGCCTTTATTTGCTCATATGACATTTTGCCAAATATTTCATTAAATCCTTCTGCCCACATAAATTTCAGTTTATAAACTGGTATATAATCAAAACAATTTAAATATGGTGGATGCGATATTATTGCACCCAGTTTCTTGCCAGTCCTTTTTTTCATATTACTAATAACTTGGTTAACACCATCAAAATCAACATTATTTACTAAATATGCATTAGAATAACAACCATTTCCAGTTGTTTTGTTCCATTCAGACATAGTATTAAGCATTTCATCTATTTTCTTTGTAAATGCTTCAATAGCACTCCGTTCCTTTTTTTTCTTATTAACATGAGGTCTGACTTCTGCATCATATGCATGGGAAACCCTTCTTATTACTGCAAAAAAACCAAGGTCAAAAAATTCTCTTTCCCTGTTATAATTATATTCCAACAACATTTTTTTAATAATTACCAGCTCACGGACTGCCCTGTCAGAAAACCATTTAGTAAAATCATCTAATGAAAGCAAATGTTTTATTTCCCTGTCTATTTCTTCTTTCTTTCCCTTATCATATTGTGTTACAATTCTGCTAAGTAAATTATCCTCATATAAATACATATATTTATATATTTTTTCCCTTAAATCTCCCCATATAGAATGCAAGTTTTCTACATTATAATTATATGTTTTAACTCTGCATGCCAATACTGCAAATGGATTAATATCTATTCCAACAGAATCTATCCCAGCCAATTTAGCCTCAACTAATGATGTCCCTGAGCCTGCATAATTATCAACTAAAAAGTCTTCCGTTTTATCAATCCAATTATTTCTCAACAAATCTTCTATTATAAGCTTACCAACTTTAGAAGGAAACTTTCCATAATATCTGAAATAATCATGTGTCAGATACGATAGTTCCGCAATAGTTTCATCAACATTCCAAAATTCTTTACTACATTCCAGCCCTTTTATATCCAGTAAACTTTTTCTATAATAATTATTACTATGTAAATCAAATTCTTTTTTTAAAGCCATCTCCAAGCTCCTTGCCAAATACATTTTTTATACATTGTATATTTTACCACAAACATTATTTTATGTCATCTGGATAATATAAGCCTTACATATTCATATATACAAAAAATAAACTAACTGTATATTGCTATTTCACTATATAAACCATGCTTATATCTGTAATCCATAAAAATATATATGTATTTTATAGTTTTTTAAAGCAAAAACCAGACCCATATTCTTACAGGACTGGTTTTTTATCTGGTTTATACACAACATTTTAACTTTTAATTACTTTACTGTTGTCTTTATTCTTAATACAGTTGCAGAGTATTTTGGCACAGTATAATTAAACTTACTGCCAATCCCCTGTACTTCTGATTCTTTTATTGTTACTACTTCTTCTTTTCCAAGAATATTATCATCGTTAAGGCTGTTTCCTGCTGCCACAGAAACCTGGGCAGTATCTGCAATATTTTCTGCACCAGCAATATCTACTGCAAATGTTTTAGGGTATCCTGTTACATTTACCATTTTAATAATAATATCCCCTGTATTATCAGTACTTGTAACCTGGTAACTTTCTGCATTAGCTGTAACTGGCAGGTCATAATCAATATAAAGTTCATTATTTATATAACACTTTACATTATTATCTGTCACTACTATCTTTAAAGAATATTTTGTTCCATTTTTAATGTTTATATTTTTAACTGTTCCTGCAATCTGGTCTGACTTATTGCCCCCACTTACTTTCTGCAGGCATGATACAGAATTATTCCATCCGCCAATATTCCAAAAATAATTATCTTCCTTGCTGTCTGCTGCAAATGGAATTATAAATCCTTCCGAACCGCCTGTTTTTACTGCATCAACTGTATAAGTATAATTCTTCCAGTTCCTGCTGCCAAAATATGCTGCTGTGCCTGTTGACGCATACAAATTAGTATTGGTAGATGTGCTGGACTGTATAAGTTCACCATTCTTTACTTTCCAGTTTCCATCTGAAACCTTATCCCAGTTTTCGTCAAATTCATCTTTAGAAAAATCATCTTCCGCCATAACTTCACCAGTTTCATTATTTACTACTTTAATATTATCAAACCTGGCAGATGTACTCCATGTACCAACTCCAATCTTGCCAGTAAATGGTCTTTCTGGTATAACAGCACCTTTAAAATCTGATTCCAGCAAACTGGTACCTGCATTGTTTGCAAATAATTTCTGCATATAATAATTGGTTGAGCATGTTGAAGTATGGTTGTTAAACCATATTAAATCTGGCGCCCAATGAAGTGCTGTAAGATTTCCAAAAAGTGGCGCATAAGCAGCCATCCTTACAATATCACCATTTCTTTCAAGCCCTGTCATATATGCTGCCTCTGCAAGTGCTGCTTCAAGCCTGTTAGACCTTGCTGCATACTCGCCTAGAAATACATCTATGCCTCCGCCAAATTTTGTATCTGTCATGCTGGAAGTATCCCTGCTGTAATTTTTCTCATCATAATAATCCGCATGTTCTAAGAACCAGCCAGGGTCATTATAATAGTGGTGGTCAATGGCTCCTGCAAAGTCATTAATAGTCTTGCCTGGATGTTCCTTTAACCACTTTGCTGCTTCTTCATATGATGGCATATAATCAATACCACTGTCCCCGTCATCAACACCTGCAGAAAAAATAAGCTCAATACCACCATACATTACAGGGTTATCTTTTTTAGCCTGGTCAAAAGCATCTACAAAAGCTTCATATTTTTTATAGAAATTATTACCCCACTGTTCGTTGCCTATTCCTATATATTTTAATTCAAATGGCTTTTCATGTCCCATTGCAACCCTTACAGCACCCCACTTTGTAGAAACATCCCCACGGCAGAACTCCACAAGGTCAAGTGCATCCTGTATATACTGTTTAAATTCTGCCGAATTAACAGCAGGACCTGGGTCACCTGGATGCCCTATCATACAGCGTATTCCACAATTTACAACAGGTATGCCGGTAGCCCCAATATCCTCTGCAAGCTGGAAATATTCATAAAAACCAAGTCCATATGACATATATGATGGATATTTGTCATTAGTTTCACGCTCATCTGTCCAGATATTCTGTCCCTGTTTTCTTGCTGCAACATCGCCATATGTATTATTAAACATTAAAGGCTCACCATCTGGACCTGTACCAATAGAATCTTTCCAGCTATAAGCAAACTCCAGTGTGTCACCTTCAACAACACATCCTCCTGGAAAACGTAAAAATGAAGGTTTTAATGCCTCAAGTTTCTCTGCAAGGTCTTTTCTTGTACCATTTTCACGTCCTTTAAAAGTATCTTCTGGAAAAAGTGACACCATATCTAATGCAACTTTCCCTTTTGGAATTACCAGCTGTAAAGTTATATCTGTATACTTTGTAACAGAAGATAACAATGTAAGGTTATATTTATTCCATTCTGGAGTTACAGCATCTATCTTTCCGCTTGCAACAGATTTATTACCATCCATAATATTTACATTTATACTGCCTGTATATCCATCAAGCCCTTTTGCATAAACTGAAAACTTATATGCAGCTCCCTCTTTAACAGACATACCGTCAAGGAAACCTATATTAGCAATACCAGCATATGCAGAAGACTTATTTTCAACTACCATATAATTTGGATTATTTGCATTAAGGCATCCTGTCTTGTCATCTGTTACAACCTCTGCTGCCACATCACCAACATTATTCCATGCATGCCTTTCATTGCCAGCAGCAAGCTTTGTAAATTCAAATGAACGGTTCTGAACCATTTCCGCATATAGTCCGCCATCTGCTGCAAAATTAATATCTTCAATAAAAATACCATACAGCAGGCTGCTTATACTATGTACATTATTAGCTGCATTAATATCCAATGTATAGTTGCTCTTTTCACTGTTATAAACAGAAACCTCACCACTTGTACCATAAACTACAGGCTCTGCTGTAGGTGCAGGAGTTTCTGTTTCCACATATGGCTTGCCTTTTACAGTTATTTTGCATGAAAGTTTCTTTGATTTAAGATTAGAAGCACCTTTAGCTTTATATTTCACAGTTGCGTTTACAACAGTGCTTCCCTTTTTAATCCCTTTAACAATACCTTTGGAATTAACTGTTGCAATTTTTTTATCTTTAGATACCCAGGCAATTTTCTTTACACTTGCAACATTTTTCTTAGAAAGCTTTAAAGTTACAGTATTTCCCATTTCTATGGAAACAGATGCCTTATCCAGTTTTAGGACAACTTTTGGCTTTGACGCCGCATCTGCATAAATATACAGCCCAGATGTATTTATTCCATATGAAGAGACAACAAGCGCAAAAATAATACTACAAGCCAGAAACTTATTAATATATTTCTTCATAAAAACAATCCTTTCTCCTTATTTGATTTTTTGACTTATTCTGCTATAATAATATTATAATGTCTGTTAGCATTTACACAACGTTGCGTACATTATATTAATTATTTTAGCAGGACTACATACTAAGGTCTATGATTTTAGCCGCTAATTATTTGATTTTTTCCGCTAATATTAATACCTGGTGAAAGGATAAGTGTATATAAATATGATTACAGTGAGAGGAATAGGATACCAGTTCCATAATTATTTTGGAATAGATATTAACCGTACAAGCGGCTCTGGAGATTTTCTGTTATTATACTTAAGGACACCTACAGAAGTAATGCTTGACAACCAGTTTAAAGATATACCTGCTGGTACTTTTATATTATATAAAAAAGGCAGCCCCCAGATTTACAGGAAAACAGACGGGAGCTTTATAAATGACTGGATACATTTTGAAATTGAACCATATGGCAATTTCTTTGAGAACCTCGAAATACCATTTAGCACCCCAGTGTCATTTATTAATAATAAAATAATAACTGATATGATAGCTAGTTTATATATTGAATTTTTTAATGAAGGCACACAGCATGATTATATTATGGACAGTAAAATGCGTGTGCTCTTCCACAAATTCAGTGATATGTATAAATCACTGCTAATTGGAGGTACTTCTTATGGAAAATATTTTGATGAGCTTTCAAAAATACGCCAGAACATACATAACTACCAATATGTGCCATCAGGCGCAGAAGAAATTGCCGGAAAATTAAATATAAGTACATCTTACTTCCAGCATATTTATAAAAAACTTTTTGGCGTACCCGTAAACCAGGATATAATTAAAGGCAGGATAGAAAATGCCGCCCGTCTGCTGCATGGGACGGATGCCTCTGTTTCTGAAATAGCAGAGCAGTGTGGTTATGAAAACCTTGAACATTTCTCAAGGCAGTTTAAAAAAATAAAAGGGGTATCACCTCAGAAATACAGGAAATAATATGATACCCCTTAGATTTTAATGCAGGTCCAGATATCTGCCTGCTGCCTTTTCTACTTCTTTATAAACCATAATAAATTCATTATGCTTCTGATTTGCAGATTGTATGCCATCACTTTCATTAAATGCAAGCTCCAGCTCCGAAGCAAGGCATGAAGCTTTAATAGCACCAATATTTTTAAGATTTGTCTTTATAGAATGGATTTTTATACAGTAATTTTCAAAATCTGAAACTTTATAAAAATCCTGCAATTCTATATCATAATGTGAATCTAAAAATGCCTGGAGCATTTCCTTGTAAAATTCTTCATCACCATTGCAGAAATTTCTTCCTGCTTCCCAGTCCAGAATGTTATTTCCTTCTGTACCACTTATTTCCTTACCAGCAGATACTGGATTATTCTTTATTACTATTTCTTCTGGAAGGTATTTCTGTATTATTTCTTCCAGCCTGGCAGCAATTACGGGTTTTGAAAGATAATCGTCAAAACCTTGTTCAATAAACATTTCCCTTACCCCTGAAATTGCATTAGCAGTAAGTGCAATTATAACAGAATCTTTACACAAATTATTTTCCATTACTTTTGAAAACTTTAGTGTTTCAATTCCATCCATCCCTGGCATACGGTGGTCCATAAATATAATATGGTATTTATTCTGCTGCATAAGGGCAAGACAGTCTTTCCCACATATTGCAGTATCAATCTGCATCCGTAAATTTTTAAGAAGCCCAAGGAATACTTTCAGGTTTACTTCATTATCATCTACTACAAGCAGCCTGGCATCTGGTGCAATAAATGGTTCTTTATATATATTTATTTCTTTTTTCTTCTGTTCATAGTTTTTATGGAAATCACCAATAACTTCTTCATCCTCTGCCTTCTGTTCAAGATAAAAGTAAAAATCCGAACCTTTTGAATATGTACTTTCTACCTCTAACCTGCTTCCCATCAGTTCCAGGAGGCGCATGGTAATAGGAAGCCCAAGCCCTGTTCCTTCTATATTCCTGTTCCTGCTTTCATCAAGCCTTCTGAAAGTTTCAAAAAGTTTCTCTTTATCTTCCTCTTTAATGCCTGTTCCAGTATCTTTTACTGAAATATGTAATAGTACAATACTATCTGGCAGCCTTTTTCCAGAAACATCAAGACAGACACATCCTTTTTCTGTATACTTAACAGCATTGACCAGCAGATTTGTAATAACCTGCCTTATACGTATCTCATCACCATATAAATTTACTGGTATTCCAGGTTCTACATGTATCTTAAGCTTTAAATTTTTCTCCTCTGTCCTTGGACGTATAATATCAATAATGTCATCCAGCAAATCCCCAAAATTATAACTTGCTGGAATAATATCCATCTTTCCACTTTCAATTTTAGAAAAATCAAGTATATCGTTTACCAGGTTTAATAATGTATTGCCAGCCCTTTTAATATCATAAGCATAACCTGATATTTTATCATCACTGCTTTCCCTAAGAATCATTTCATCCATGCCAAGCACAGCATTAATTGGTGTACGGATTTCATGGCTCATGCTTGCCAGAAAACCATCCTTTGCCCTGCTTGCTGCTTCTGCTTGTACTTTTAATGCTTCTTGTTCTTTAGCATATCTTTCCTTTTCACGTGACTGTTCTTCTATTTTTTTCTTTTCAAAAACCAGGCTTGAACTTACCATTATAATACATACTGCCAGTATTGCAGAAAATATAAGCACATTTTTATAAACCAGGTTTGAATAAATATGCCCGTTATTTTCTCCATTATGTTGTACAACCAGATGCCATCCAAGGCTTTCTACATATCTGCTTACAGTATATCCCCCATTTTCTTCTTCATGGTAAATATACTCTATTTTGTCTTCATCTTCTAAGATATCAATATTTACTACTGCCTTTTCCAGATTTATCATATCTGTATCTACTTGCACAAGTCCTTCATTATTAACAAGATTTACTTTAATATTATATTTTTTTTCATACCCTCCTAAAATATCCTGTAGTTCAGCCATTCTTACACTTACACCACAAACTCCCAGAAAATTATTATTCTCATCTTCAATCCTGGCATTTACAAAAATTGTCCATACATTATTATGTGCTTCATCTATATCTACATCAAAGCTATATTCTGCCCCGCTTTCCACAAAACGTGAATACCATATATCATGCTGGTCTGTTTCTGGTGATACAACTTTGTTAAACCCATTTTGTGTATAATATTTTTTACTTTTATCTGAAACAATAAAAACTGAACTGTATTCCATATTTGTCTTTATTGTATTTAGATAAGAAACCAGAATATCTTGTTCCTTGTTTTTGGGAAACTCTTTTTCCTTTAATGGCCCAATTAAGTAATAATCATTAGACATTGTCTGTGCAACAATAATTGGTTCTGACAAGACATTATTAATTGAATCATATATATGTGATGCAAGAACCTTTGACATTTCTTCATCATGCCCCTCAATAACTGTATTAAGGGAACTTACTGATATATATGTGGTTAAAATAAAACTAGCTGCTATTAGTATAATTGTCCAGACAAGTATACGTTTGTCTCTTTTCATAAACGGGCTCCATTTCATATAGTATATTTACAGATAATTTATATTTAAACTATATCAGTTATACTATAATTTTGCAATACAGCCATTTTTTAAGTTTTCCTGTTTTTTAAATATTACTTGTATTTAAAAAAAGCAGGCACAAATGTGCCCGCCTTTTTTAAATAATACCTTGAAGTTTAAGAATATTTTCACGTATATAATCCACACTGCCTGCTGACATACTAAATTCATCTAATCCATAGTCTAATAAAATTTCTGTTGCTTTTATATCCCCTGCCATCTCACCACACATGCCAACTTTTATGTTTTCTTTATGTCCAGCATTAATAATATGTTTTATGGCACTAAGCACTGCTGGATGGAAATAAGAATACTTATCTGCAATTTTTTTATTTCCCCTGTCTACAGCAAGTAAATATTGTGTAAGGTCGTTAGTCCCTATACTAAAGAAACTGCTTTCTTTTGCAAGTTGTTCTGCAAGCAGTACACTTGCTGGCGTTTCCATCATAATTCCTGTTTCAATATCCTCACAGAATTCCTTACCCTCTTCACGTAGTTCATTTTTACACTCTTCTACAACTGCCTTTGCTTCTCTTAATTCTTCAAGTGATATAATCATAGGAAACATAATACGTACATTTCCAAAAGCACTTGCACGCAATATTGCCCGTAACTGCTCTTTAAACATATCTTTCATATCAAGTGAAATACGTATAGCCCTCCATCCAAGAAACGGGTTATCCTCTTTTTCAAAATCAAAATAAGGCAGTTCCTTATCCCCTCCAATATCCAGGGTACGTATAGTAAGTTCCTGCGGGCAAAGCATTGCTGCCCTTTTATATACCTCAAACTGTTCTTCTTCTGTTGGAAAATGTGTATTTTCCATATATAAAAGTTCACTTCTGAACAAACCTGTTCCATCCATTTTTACTGGAAGTGCCCTTTCAATATCATCTGCATTGCCAGCATTAATACAAATATTAATTTTCTTTCCATCTTTAGTAATTACAGGAATATCCCTTAACTTTTCAAGACGCAGCTTCTCATTTTCAAATTCTTGTTTCTTTTTTTCGTATTCCCTTGTTATATTATCTTCTGGAAAAAGAACTATAACACCTTCTGATGCATCCATACAGACCATATCCCCAGTATTTAACTTATTAAATATCCCTTTTACACCTACAAGTGTTGGAATACCAAGGTTTTTGGCAATTATAGAAACATGGCTTGTTACCCCGCCTTCTTCTGTAATAATGCCTTTTACATAATCTGTGTTAATTTTCACTGTATCAGAAGGAAATAAATCCCTTGCAAGAATTATAGCCTCTTCATCCAGGCTTCCTATATCAGGAAGTTTTACACCCTTTAACTGTGCCATAAGGCGTTTCCCAACATCCTGTATATCAGCAGCCCTTTCTCTCATGTACTCATCATCCATCATTCCAAAAACTGCTGCCACTTCTGAAATTGCTTCACTTACTGCGGCTTCTGCATTTTCTGAATCATTATTAATCTTGCTTGTGACACTGTCTTCTAATGTAAAATCCATAACCATTTCCATATGTGCAGAAAATATTTCATTGGATGCTGCAAGTTCTTCCAGTTCTTCACGCACACATTCCCTGGCATCAAGGAATTTATCAAGCTGTTCTTTCTTTTTATCTTCTGGCACCTTATATTGTACAGGTTTTAAATCCAGTTCCCCATATTTATAAATTTTTGCTACTGCAATTCCTCTGGATGCTGTTTTTTCAACTTTTATTTTTTCCATAAAATCCCCATTACCACCTTCCCTGGTTCAAATATTTTTTTATTCACCCAGCCCGCTTTCAATAAGTTCTGTTATTTTCTTTAAATCTGCTTCTTCATTCTCACCTTCACACTGTACTTCGATTTCAGTACCTTTTTTTAATGCAGCAGCCATTAAGTTTAATATACTTTTTGGCTGGATTTTCTTGCCATTATGGATTAAAAATATATTTGAAGAACACTCAGTTGCTGCTTTAGATAAAATTGATGCTGGTCTTGCATGTACACCTGATGGGTTTATAATTGTAACTTTTTTTGATACCATAACCTGCTCCTCCTTAAATTATTCTTCTACCCCAAAATGTTCAAACAGGATTTTTTCTGCTTCCAGGTTCCAAAGACCCCTGTTTCTCTTACAAGCTTCATCAAGCTTTTTAAATAATG
The DNA here is from genome assembly GCA_948794795.1 of uncultured Lachnospiraceae bacterium. Taxonomy (GTDB): domain Bacteria; phylum Bacillota; class Clostridia; order Lachnospirales; family Lachnospiraceae; genus Butyribacter. Next base: position 71,028 of record CAQGLR010000012.1, read on the forward strand.
GGTCTGTCTTTCCTAACTCTTCAAAATCTTCTATTGCTGTAAGTGGCATGTCAAACTGTGTATATGTCAGTTTCTTTCCTCCAGGTATACCTGGGAGGTTCTTTGTTGTTTCTGCAATACTGTCAATACCCCCTACATGTGTAACCATAACAGCTGGCTCAATTTTTCCTTTGGCAGCAAGTGTATTAGCTTCAATTAAATCATCATTATTACCGCCTGTAGTACCAACAATATGTGTACTGATGTAGTGAACATTATAAAGATTTACTTCTCCCATAAACTGGCTGTCTGAAGGACCCGCAAAGAAATTCATGCATCCGTCAAACGCAAGAAGTTTATCACCCATCTCTGCAACTTTACGGTTTGGAATATATACAAATACATCATCATAACCTTTGCCACCTGTAATATCACGCAGTTCTTTTACAGGGTCAGACATAGCAGCTGTATTTATATATATAAGTTCAACCCCGTTTTCTTTTGCTTTCTCCTCTGGGATAACTTCCCTGGCTCTTTTAAGTTTTGCATCATCAATATCTGTTACTACAATTCTCTTTGGTTTATTTTCAAACTGTATCCCATAACTTACAGCACCAAGCCCCATAGGCCCGCATCCGCCAAGGATAATAATATCCCCGCCTTCTTTTGTGCCTCCTGCCAGGTCATGGTTTATTTTATTGGTATGGTAATTACCGTGGTATCCTCCAATAATACAGCTCATAGGTTCGCCAAGTGATGCTTCAAAGAAACTTTCACCTTCATATGGCATAAGACATCCAAGCTCCACTACTTCATGTGGGATAATGCAGTATGTACATGCACCCCCGAAATATTCATATGAATAGCCTGGTGACGCAAGACTGCCCTTATAATTAAGTGCTGGCTGCTGTGTAAAACGCATACCAGGCTTAAACTGGTCTTTCCATTTCTCACCAACTTCTATAATTACACCAGCAAATTCATGCCCAATAATAATTGGGTTCGTATCTATATTTTGTGGTGCCCTTTTATGTTTCTTTCCCTGCTGCAGTAATTTATAAGTTGACATACAGATACTGTCACTAATTACCTTTACTAAAATCTCATCATCCTTAATTTCTGGAAGTTCAAACTCCTCAAGCCTTACATCCATAGCGCCATACATCCTGACTGCCTTTGTCCTCATATCTTTTCCCCCTGTTTTAATTATATTTCTTCAAGAACTACATCTTCTTTTAACTTCATAACCAGTTCTTTAGCTGGCGGCTTTGTGCCTATTGTAGTTACCGCACCTGCTGATGTTGCAATTCCAAGTTTTAAAGTTTCATCATTATCCATGCCACTTTCATATGCGTATGACAGTGCAGCAACCATCGCATCCCCTGCACCTACAGTAGAATGTGCTTTTACAGATAATGCAGGTGCTTTTGCTTCATATCCTTCTTTTAAAAGCATTGCACCACACTTTCCCATAGATACTGCAACTGTGCTAATACCCTCTTTAATAAGTTTTCTTGCAATTTGTGCTATCTCCTGTTCGGATGCCTTATAGTCAAATTTTGCATATTCCTCAAGCTCAAGCCTGTTTGGCTTAATAATATCAGGCATTGCCTCAAGGCCATTCCTGAACAATCCACCATCTGCATCAAGTAATACTTTTGCACCCTTTTTATGCACCAGGTTAATAATATCTGCATAAATCTTTTTATCCATTCCATTTGGCACACTTCCTGCCAGTACAAATAAAGTATCTTTTGATGCATATCCACTAAGTTTGCCCATAAGTGCTTCAAGCTCTTTTTCTGATGGCACTGGTCCTGGCTCATTAAGTTCTGTAACCATGCCATTTTCTTCAAATACTTTTGTATTAGTCCTTGTTTCACCATCTAACCATACAAAATCATTCTGTATACCTTTTTCATCAAGTACATTTTTAATAGTACGTCCTGCATTTCCCGCCAGGAATCCTGTTGCAATGCTTTTGCCGCCAAGTTCAAATATAGTCTTTGAAACATTAATGCCTTTCCCGCCGGCATCATATTCTACTTTGCTTATACGGTTTAACCCTCCCTGCTGCAGACAGTCAATCTCCACTGTCTTATCAATAGCAGGATTCATTGTCACTGTTATTATCACGTTGCCACTCTCCTTCCATACTAACCCACATGCCACATTTTATTGGTTTCCCAGAATATTATATACAGTATCAATATCACCATTAGCCAGCTTTTCTGCTGCAGATTCATCAAGCATTTTCTCTGCTATTACAGAAAGAATCTGCAGATGCTCTTCTCCAACCCCTGCAATACCTACTACAACGTTTGCTGTATTATCTCCCCATGGGGTCCCTTCTGGAAATGTCATTACTGCAATTCCAGACTCCTTAATATCCTTTTTAGCTTCCTCAACACCATGTGGCAGTGCAAGCCCGTTTCCCATAAATGTTGAACAGCTCTCCTCTCTTTTTAACATTGCTCCAACATATGGCTGGTCTACATATCCCGCATCTACAAGCATCTGCCCAACTTCTTTTATAACTTCTTCCTGTGTTTTAGCTTTGCAGTTTACACGGATATTTTCACGGTACAAAAGTTCTTTTTTCTCTGTTTTCTTTTTTGTTTTAAATAACATAATACCCCTCCTCTGCCGTTCCAAGGCTTTGTGTTTTCTTTTTGTAAATACATTATAACCCCATAAAACAAGGATTTTCAATTAAAAGACCTTTTGATTTGGCATCATCAGATAATGCCATTATTTAAAAATAAAAAGTTTCAAAATATCACAAAAAAGCTGCCGCATTAAGAAAATTCCAAACAAAATATAGAAAATCTATTTTATCCAAATACTATATCTTGTATTTTTTATTCTTATTGCGGCAGCTCCTTATATTTTAGAAATATACTGGTTAAAAAACTTTTTCAAATATGAAGAAAGCAGGCTTCTTATTTCTTCTTTTTCACCTGAATAAAGCATATTTACAAAATCTGCCTCCTCCACAAGCAGGCTGCTTATATATCCCATTATTTCATTATTTATAGAAACATTTTCATCCTCTGGCACAAGCATTATAATTACAACTTGTATCCCCTTAAAATAAGGGTCTTTAAATGGTTTCCTGTCATGTGTGGCACATATAGTAAATTCTGGTCTTATAACACCTTTTGTCCTTGCATGCAGAAGTGCAAAACCCAGTTCTGCAAATACCTGGCTTGATATTTCTTCTCTTCTCTGCAAGGCTTCCCTTATCATTTCTCTTCTGTCAGAATAAGGTGATATCTCTTCACCAGCCATTACAAGCAGTTCATCAAAAGTAATATTCCCATTTACCTTAAAAAAACCCATATATTTTAACAGCATTTTAATCTGTGCTGCCATCTTGTTAATCTGGTCAAGCTGTTCCTGGAAAGAGCCCATTTCCTCATGTTTCTGTGGAAGTCTTTCATATTTATAAAATAAATGCCTTATTTCATCCATATCCTTTTCATTTAAAAGAGGATTTACATATAACACAGGAACATCATCTATTTCTAATGGTATGCTTGAAATAAAAAAATCTGTTTTTCCTATAATATAAGGAGTTACATCATTTTTACCATAGGTAGAAACTACCATTTTATTCTGGAATACCTTTTTAAGCTTTGATGACATCAGCCTTGAAATACCAATTCCACTTGAACACACTACACCAGTATGGACTTTGCGCAGCTTTTCTTTCCTGCCCTCAAGCCTTACCATAGCAGCCCCGAAGTGTACTGTCAGAAATCCGGTTTCTTCTGGCGGGACTTCTTTGCCAAGGCTTTTTCCAAGTACCATTGCTACATTTTCACATTTCTGGTACAGCTCTGCATAACTTTTCTTTATATCTTCCAGCATAGGGTTATGTATCTGCATACCATGTACCAGACGTATAATTGTAGGCTGTAAATGTGCCAGAAGCCCCTGCAGGAATTCATCATCCTGTTTAATAAGATAAGCGTTTTCTTTATCAAATGCATCTATCATTTCATTAACCAGCTGGCGTATCTGCCCTCCAGCTGCCAGCTGTGTTGTGCCATATTGTACTTTCTCATGTTTAGAGCCTTTAATATGAAGCCATATATAAGTAATTTCAATTTCTGGAATTGTTATTGCAAAGTATTCTTCAAGACTGCCTGCAATTTTCTGTGCAAGTGAATAATCCAGGTCTTTTACAATATCATTTTCTATCTTGGAACTTTCTTCTATTACCTCATTTTTCATAATGCGGTTTATTGCAATAGAAATATGTATTACAAGTCCCATATAAGAATTTTCAGTAAGTGATACAATCCTCCCGTCATCAATATTATTAATACATTCCATAACTTTTTTTATAATATTTTCATCAAGGATTCCATCCATACCACTTTTTCTGGCATAACCATATTCCCCAGGAATTTCATCTATACTTTCATATGACTCACGCAAAAGCCTTGTATCTAAATTAGAATAAATAAATTCACGTATTGCCCTGCGGTAATTTTCTTCTGTGCCTTCTACATATACACCACTGCCAGGCTTTCTCTTTATATCCAGGCCAAATCCAGAGAGCCACTCACCTATTGCCTCTAAATCTGTACTAGCTGTTGCTTCACTTACACCAAACTGGCTGCTGTAATAAAAAAGCTTTTTAAGCCCCTTTTCTTTAAGTATTTCTAGTATCAGGCGTTTCCGGCGTTCCTCTTTTCCAGGAACATCAAGGCTTTCATCCTGGCAAAGAAATGAAAGAAAGCGTTTTTTCTCTTCCTGTGTACCCTCAAGCCATATACCTACACCAGTTTTTGAAAAATACTTTATTTCATATCCCTTAAGATAAGAACTTATATATTCCAGTTCCCTTTGTGTTGTACGCTTGCTTACACCAATCTTTTCTGCCAGGGATTTTACAGGTATTGCCTCTTCTTCAGTAAGCAATATTTTTAATATCTGTTTTGCTCTTGATAAAATCTTCATGGCAGCAGTTTTCCCTTTCCTTTCTTTGGCAATATACATTCCTCCATATTTTTATTGATTCTAACATTATGCAAAGAAACCGTCAATGGTTACACATTGACAGTTCCAAGCTTCATAATTTTACATATTTATAGATTTGTTTCTTTTAAATCTTCAATAAGCTGTCCATACTCTGGTGCTGCAAGGAAATTTGTAATAAGAACCAGCCTTGCATCTGGGTTACTATGTGCAGCACGCTCACCTAAATCCCTGTGTGTTACAACAATCTGCACATCTGCTGGAATTGAAGATACAGGTGTGTGTATTACTTCAATTCCTGACATCCCTGCTTCTGCTATTTTCTTTTTAAGGACTGTTGCACCCATTGCACTAGAACCCATTCCTGCATCACATGCAAATGCAATTTTATTTATCCTGCCAGATGCTGCTTTATTGCTGTCCTTAAGAACTGTACCTTTTGCCTGGCTCTTCATTGCATCCTTCTTTGCCTGTGCTTCTTCTAAAGAAGCATCCTTACCCATAAATTTCAGTATAGGAAGTGATATAACAAATGAAACAACAGCAGCAAGCAGTACCCCTATAATAAGACCTATGTAACTGTGCCTTTCTGCCATTGCAAGAATTGCAAGTATACTTCCAGGTGAAGCCGCAGAAACAAGACCCACATCAAACATTGTAAATATAAACACACCACAAGCCCCGCCTGCTATTGCTGCTATAAGCAATAACGGGTTCATTAATATGTAAGGGAAGTATATTTCATGTATACCGCCAAAGAAATGTATTATAACTGCACCTGGTGCAGAACTTTTTGCACTTCCCTTTCCAGCTATACAGTATGCAAGCAGTATTCCAAGTCCTGGGCCTGGGTTTGCTTCCAACAGGAAAAATACTGATTTACCAGCTTCTGTAACCTGCTGTATACCCATTGGTGACAATATCCCTTGGTTAATTGCATTGTTTAAGAACAACACCTTTGCCGGCTCAATAAACAAGCTTACAAGCGGCAGCAGCCCATGCTCTACAAAGAAATTAACACCCGCACTCATACCATTGCTTAACACATTTACAAGTGGTGTAACCCCCACCATTGCTATTAATGCAAGTATACCTCCGATAATACCTAATGAAAAGTTATTTACAAGCATTTCAAAGCCTGCTTTTACATGGCCTTCTATCTTTTTATCAAACTGCTTAATAACCCAGCCTGCAAGTGGGCCAGTTATCATAGCACCTATAAACATTGGCGTATCCGGCGAACCAACAATAGTACCCATGGCAGCAATAGCACCAATTATACCTCCACGTTTGCCTGCAACTACTTCACCACCAGTATATGCAATAAGCAGCGGCAAAAGCATATGTGACATTGGGTCTACCATTGCGGCAAACTTTTCATTTGGTATCCATCCTGTTGAAATAAATAATGCTGCTATCAGTCCCCATGCAATAAATGCGCCAATATTCGGCATTACCATTCCACTAAGAAATCTTCCAAATAATTGTACTTTTTCTTTCATACACATACCTCACTTATTTTAAAATTCTAAACTCCCAGCAGAATATCCGCAGGTATGGCTGGCCAGCCAGTTCCTTTCTGTTAAATTTATTATACTAATATATACATCAATAACGCAACAAATAGAAAAAGAGATTTGGCGTCATCGGATAATGCCAATAATTCAGATTGAAAAATTGCCAGTTTTAGCATATACTAATGGATAAGCAGTATATAAAACAGAAATATATAAACTTTATAATAAAAACGGAGGCTTATACTATGAATAAAAATATTGTTGTTGCACTTGGCCATAGTGCACTTGGAAGAACTTTCCCAGAACAGAAAGAGGCTGCTAAAAATGCTGCTTCTGCTATAGCAGACCTTGCGTCAGCTAAATTTAACATTGTAATTACACACAGCAATGGCCCCCAGGTTGGCATGATACATTCTGCAATGGCTGAATTCAGCCGCCTTGAACCATCTAATACAGTTGCACCTATGTCAATCTGCAGTGCTATGAGCCAGGGCTACATAGGCTATGATTTACAGAATGAAATCAGGACAGAGCTTTTAAACAGGGGAATATACAAGCCTGTTGCAACTATTATAACACAGGTACGTGTTGACCCGTTTGATACAGCATTTTCATATCCTGAAAAGCTAATTGGAAGGTATATGACAGAAGAAGAAGCAAAGGCAGAAGAAAAGAAAGGAAACCATGTTGCATTTGAAGAAGGCAAAGGATACAGGCGTATTATTGCTGCGCCACGTCCTATGGAAATATATGAACTTGATTCTATAAAAACCCTTATGGAAGCAGGCCAGATAGTTATTGCTGCTGGCGGCGGCGGGATACCTGTATTGCAACAGGGGACACGCCTTAAAGGTGCAAGTGCAGTTATTGAAAAGGATGTTACAAGTGCCTGCCTTGCTGAAGAACTGGATGCAGATATACTTCTTCTTCTTACAGGAGTTGAGAAAGTATGCCTGGACTTTGGAACATCTGGTGAAAAACAGCTTGACAGCATGACTGTTGAAGAGGCTACAAGATATATTGAAGAAAAACAGTTCTCATCTGGCGCTATGCTTCCAAAAGTTGAAGCTGCTGTTTCTTTTGCATCTTCATCACCTGCACGTAAATCAATTATTACAAGCATTGATACTGCACTTGATGGAATAATGGGTAAAACAGGAACTGTTATAACCTGCTGATTATTAATAAAAAGCAGCTATCTGGCAGTATGCCTTGATAATATAAATAATTTTGCATACCCATATTGCATCCGGCAGATAAAAGCCCGCATACAGTTTATATACTGCCATGCGGGTCTTTTAAATATAAAAATATATAAATCTGCTGGCTATGGCATTACACCTCAAATTTATATCCCATGCCCCAGATTGTCTTAATATATCCTCCTTTACTGCCAAGTTTGCTCCTAAGCTTCTTTACATGTGTATCTATAGTCCTTGCATCTCCAAAATAATCATAATTCCACACATTATTTAAAATACGCTCCCTGGACAGCGCAACTCCCTGGTTAGTAATAAAATATGCCAGAAGTTCAAACTCTTTATAACTCAGTTCTATAACCTCACCATCAATACTGACTTCATGTGCGGACTGGTCCAGCACAATCCCGCCTGCTTCAATTCCATTCTCTTCAAGTGCATTAGTCCTGCGCAGTATTGCTTCAGCTCTTGCAACAAGTATTTTAGGGCTGAATGGCTTAGAAATATACTCATCAACACCAAGTTCAAACCCTAAAAGTTCATCCTTTTCATCACCTTTTGCAGTAAGCATAATAATAGGCACCTGTGAATATTTCCTTATCTCCCTGCATACAGCCCATCCGTCCATCTTAGGCATCATAACATCAAGAATAATAAGCGCAATATCCTTATTATCATAAAATATATCAACCGCCTGCTCACCATTTTCAGCTTCTATAACATTAAAATCCTTTTTTACCAGGAAATCTTTTACAAGTTTCCTCATCCTGGACTCATCATCAACTACTAAAATCTTTAACTTTTCCATATTGGCACAGCCATCCCCTTATCCCAGATTATATATTCCAGCCTTTTGAATAATAACTATATTATAACAAAAAAATATGTAAAAATTGTGTTTACATTATATAAAATTATATCTGCATTATAAAAATATATACAAAAACAGGGATTATACAATATTAAATAATCCCTGCCTTTTATCTCCAGTTATTTAATAACCATTGCCAGATATGTTATTTCCCCCAGAAAGTGCTTTCTCTCTTTCTTCAAGCTGTTTTTCTCTTTCTTCAAGTTCATCCTCCCAGCTCTCATATTTATCTATAAGTTCATTTTCCATATCAGACTTATAATTAGTAAAATATGTAAAAACCGAATACTGGCTGTTATATGTTATTACAAGCATAACAATTATAATAACCAGCAGGAAGCATATAACCATATTTCTTATAGTCCTTCCTGAACGTGCATTTTCATATGCAAGCTTATATTTCTCTATTTTTTCTGCTGCCAGGTTAGTATCTGTAGCAGGTGCTTTCTGCTTGTTATCTGCAGGTTTAGGAACAGGGATATTAGCTATTGTATCTCCAGAAACAATACCTGAAGCTATAAGCTGCCTTCTCATATTTTTAACAAACTCAATACCTATAACTGTCTGGAATGATTTCTTTTCAACTGACATATTATATACCTTAAGCACCTCTTTCATATCTGTCATATCAGTATTTGCCATAATATATGAAATAGCTTCCTTTTCTTTTAATGCCCTGTTGTAATCACTATTAGTTGAAAAAGAATATTCACCTACATCATACTTACTATTTTTTCCCATATAAACCCCTCCCTTCCACGGTTTCCAGTCCAATTTACAGAAAAGGAAACCTTTCTATAATATAAACCCTGTCCCATATACTATTCAGAAAACTTAATATTCTGTGCAAGCCAGGTTTTAACTGAATTCATAAGAGCTATATTCTCTAAAGTTTCTTTATTTTTATCCTCATACTCTTCTTTTGAATTATAATTATCCTTATTATAAGAATATTCATCAGCCACAACTGCCTCATATTCTTCTTGTGCATAAGTTATATTTTCAAGCTTTGCCATACCCTGTGCTGCCAGTCTTTCCTTTACAGTATCCTTTGCAAGTTCTTCAAGGTCACTTTCCCTGAATTCATCTTCTGAGCCATATCCAAATGACTGGAACACCTCATCTTTTGAGCATCCATACAGTTCTGCCATATCATAATATCCTTGTAATACTTCATCCCTTGCGGATTCCATCATACTTTCAGGATATTCCTTTACCTTGCATACACTAAGCAGTTCCGTCCAGGCAAACTCTGCCTTATCAGCTTCATTTTCCTTTAAAAGCTTGTTTTTTAAATAATTATTATATTCATCCACAGTATTATAATCTGATATTGACTGTACAAAATCATTATTATATTCTGGCACAATAGGATCACCACATATGTATTCAATCCTTACCTTATACAACAAATCATTGCCATCTATTAGTTTATCACCAAATGTACCTTTTGGTATTGACAATGTAAATTCTGCTGTACTGCCTGTTTTAGTACCAATTAATGCTTCTTCAAAACCATCAAGCCAATCACCTGAGCCAACAGTTACATAATCCATTGTACATGCATCATCTGCTCTTTTACCATCTACATAACCAGTTATATCTGCATAAACCATATCACCATCCTCAACTGTCCCGTCAAGCTGTTCATAAATGGTATTCTGTTCCCTTAAATCATCAATTTCCATTTCTATATCTTCTTTTGTAACACCAATAGAAACATCCAGTGACTTATAATCACCTATATCTATATAGTTAAGTACATTTTCTTCAGTAACTTCCTTTTTGTCAATACCCTTTTTAATTGATGGTATGCCAAGACCTATGCCTATACCAGCTGCAAATAAAACAACACATACAACAACAGCTAAAATAATATTTTTCTTATTCTTCATAATGTCCTCCATGCCGCATTCCCGGCTTAAATAATTATAAAATAGTTAAAAGCTGGTACATAATCCCCACTTATCCCATATCAGGAAAGCAGCAGTGCAGTAACTTCCTGGACAGTGTTTACTATATAATCCGCACCAGCATCCTCAAGCTCACCTTTATCTGCAAACCCATAATAAACCCCTGCTGATGCTATTCCACACTGCCTGGCAGCAATTATATCATGTTCCCTGTCTCCTATCATTATTATATTAGATTTATCAGAGGAAGACAAACCTAATCTTAAAAAACATTCCTCAATAACCGCATGTTTGCTATTTCTGCCGCCATCAAGTGTACTGCCTGTAATTTCATTAAAATACCCTGCCAGTTTAAAATGTTCCAATATTCTTATAGCATACTCTTCTGGCTTAGATGTGGCAATAGCAATAATTTTTCCATTTTCTTTTAATTTTTTTAACATATCTTCAATACCATTATATGGAATATTCTCAAAAAGCCCTGTTACACTGTATTTTTCACGGTATATGGCCGTTGCTTCCATAGCTTCTTCATATGAAAGACCTGTAATCTCCTGGAACCCGTTAATAAGAGGCGGACCTATAAATTTAAAAAGTTCTTTCCTTCCAGGTACAACATGTCCCATAGAAGCAAGTGCATACTCTATACAATTTAAAATTCCTTCACTTGAATCTGTAATGGTACCATCTAAATCAAAAAATATATATTTCCATGACATAATAATCCTCCATACTATCTTTTCTATAAAATGCAGACATTTATAAAAAACAAAAAGAGCCCGGGAAGGCTCTTTTTGTCGGATAACTTGCGTTACCCAGCGTATAATAGGGTGGGAGTAGAAAGTTTTCACTTTCTATTGACTATACTAAAGGTTAATTATGTCTAAATTATGTCCAAATTGTTAATAATGTGTTCATATTTTAATTTTTTTCATCTTTTTTATAAAATATATACTATCAGCATCTATTATAAAGCATTATATCTACATTGTATTAAAAATACATGGAAATATATTACACAAAACAATTGAATTATTATTTGTTTTATGTAATACTAGTATGAGTGGAATACATTTATACAATTCCATACAATGACACCATAATGTGTCCTAAAATTATTATATAGAAGGAGGTTTTTTAGCAATGGCGTTAAAAAATCAATACTTAGCTGATTTACTTGAAACAGTAAAGAAGAGAAATGCTGGTGAACCTGAGTTCATCCAGGCTGTAACAGAAGTTTTTGTATCTCTTGAACCAGTTGTTGAAAAAAGACCTGACCTTGTAGAAGCAGGTGTTTTTGAGCGTATCGTAGAACCAGAGAGACAGATTATCTTCCGTGTACCTTGGGTTGATGACAATGGCAAGACACAGGTAAACAGAGGATTCCGTATACAGTTTAATTCTGCTATAGGACCATATAAGGGAGGTTTAAGGCTTCATCCTTCAGTATATAGTGGTATTATTAAATTCCTTGGTTTTGAGCAGATTTTCAAAAACAGCCTTACAACACTTCCTATTGGTGGCGGCAAAGGTGGTTCTGATTTTGACCCTAAAGGAAAAAGTGATGGTGAAGTTATGCGTTTCTGCCAGAGCTTTATGACAGAACTTTACAGGCATATCGGCCCTGACTGTGATGTTCCAGCAGGAGATATAGGAACAGGTGCACGTGAAATTGGTTTTATGTTTGGACAGTATAAGAGGCTCCGCAATGAATGGACTGGCGTACTTACAGGAAAAGGCCTGTCTTATGGTGGTTCCCTTGCACGTACTGAAGCTACAGGCTTTGGTCTCTGCTATTTCACAGATGAAATGCTTAAAGCCAATGGAAAGAGCTTTAAAGACCAGACTGTTGTTATATCTGGTTCTGGAAATGTTGCTATATATGCTACAAAGAAAGCAACTGAACTTGGTGCAAAGGTAGTTGCACTTTCAGACTCAAATGGATATATATATGACCCAGATGGAATTGACCTTCCTGTTGTACAGCAGATTAAAGAAGTTGAAAGAGGACGTATCAAAGAATATGTGGACAGGACTTCACATAGCAATGCCACATACACAGAAGGATGCAGCGGTATATGGACAATTAAATGTGATATTGCACTCCCTTGTGCTACACAGAATGAAATTGATGGTGATAGTGCAAAGAAACTTGCAGCCAATGGATGTTATGCTGTAGCAGAAGGTGCTAACATGCCTTCAACTCCTGAAGCTATTGATGTATACTTTGAGAACAATATGCTTTATGGTCCTGCCAAAGCAGCTAACGCTGGCGGCGTTGCTACATCAGCACTTGAAATGAGCCAGAACTCTGAAAGGCTTTCATGGTCATTTGAAGAAGTTGATTCTAAGCTCCATGGCATTATGATACAGATTTTCAAATCATGTGATGATGCTTCAAAAGAATTTGGCATGCCTGGAAACTATATGGCAGGTGCAAATATTGCTGGCTTCTTAAAAGTAGCAGAAGCAATGAAAGCACAGGGCTGTGTATAAAAACAGATACATCAGGATTTACTTCTTGTTGTTCTTCTTTAATAATAATATAAAGGGCAAGTTTCTAAATATAAGGGACTTGTCCTTTATATTTCTGTATAAAATATCTTATTCATCTCTTCCACTACTTTTCTGATAAATTCCTGCATCCTTTTATAAGAAATATATACAGGGTCTTTTACGCCAACATGTCTGGTTTCAAAAAAATAATCAATAATCCACCTGCGGCTTCTTGTAAGTTCATCTTCTGTAACCATTCCATATATTTCATATGGATTTATGCTGGCAAGTGCATTATATATACGCCTTACACCCTCATACTCATTCACCAGCCTGAAATCAACCGCATCTACATCTTTACTGAAATATTTAAAAGTTTCCATATTTTTCTCTGTAAGTCCTGTTACAGATATGTTTTTTAGAAATTCTGGACGTATCTGCAACATAAACATCTCATCTGTAAGCATATGTACCCAGTAACCCAGATACAGGCTTCTCTCATTATCCTCTTTAATAGTTTCCAGGTTCTCTTTTATAAAAGAATCCAGCCTGTGCCTGAAAAGCTGGAGGTTTTCCTGTATATGGAAGTCACAGTCCATTATTCCATCCCGGAAATGTGTATGTTTCTTCATATCCCTTACATAATTATCACGTGCCATTATTCCATCTGGACATATATTGCCTGCAATAAAATAGTTGCTAATTAATTTTATACTTCCATATGGTGTAACCACTTTAGTATTATGCCATTTCTGTGACAACATATCTGCTATAACAAGGTGTACAACTGTTCCAGCCATAATAAACCTCCATTCCAGGACTGCAAATCCCGCATTTAAAAAAATGATTTCGTTTGAGTTTCCACATTTTTTTAATACATAAGTATCCTGGCTCTGGCAATTCCAAAGTTTTACCACCGGCAGCCGCTCTCGCTTGGATGGGATGCGCAGTGGTGCATAAAATCGCAAATGCTTAATAGAAACAAAAGTTTCTATTAAGCATTGAAAACCAGATTTAAGCACCAGCGCCCCCAAACAGCTGCCTTTTGGTAAAACATTTGGAATCCGCCAGAGTAATATACTCTTTGTGTAGTTTAAAAAATATGGAAACTTAAAATACAAGACAACCACATAAAATTAAAAAAGTATTAAATACTGCTTCTGTGAGCAATTTTTAGACTAAAATTTTTAAATTTTCAATTTTTTATTGCTAAAAAATGCTCATAGAAGCGATTTGTTTACAAATTATTCATTCATGTGGTTATCCTGCTTAAAATAATTTCGTTCTTGACAAATTAATTCATACAATATAAACTATGATATGTTAGTTATATTTCTGCTTCCATGGCTCAGCTGGTAGAGCGGCGTATTCGTAATACGTAGGTCAGGGGTTCAAATCCCCTTGGGAGCTTTTATTATTATACTACATTAAAACATAAAATTAAAGTTGTGTTTCTTTAAGCTCACATCTGTTTTATAAAATTTAATTTTTCTGTTTTCCAGTACACCAGCTTTCTGCAATATAAGCTGCCGTCTTTGTTAATACCTGCCATTCAAGATTATTGATTCCTCCATTAGCCATATCTATAAAATCTGTATACATATAAAAATATATTTTATTACATTTCCAGGAAAGTAAAGTTGTTGTTATATGTTTTCTTTTATAAAGCTTATAAAACTGTACTTTGATAAGTTTTTCTTTACTTTCTGTGAAGAAAGACCAATATTCATTTTCATAGGGAACAGAACCAGACCACTTTTCAATATCCTTATTTGGCTTTTTCCCAAACTCCAGTTTAACTTCCGTTGTTGTAATACAATCATAATATGTTACAATTCCACTGTTTTTACCAGCGGAAGCCACAGGATTTTGTATCCAGTTTTCATTTTCTGGAAGTTTTATTGTAACATCCATATCCTCAAAATAAAATTCTCTATTTTGTTTATTTGCATGTTTTAGCCATTTTTCCCCAACATTATATTGTATAACCATATTTTTTGAAAGATGCACCAGGAAAGTATTATCGTATTCATCAATAAATGTAACATAATCTGTTCCCTCATATTTAGCATATCCATTATATATTTTAATATTGCTTTTATTAACTTCTCTGCCAAGAAATGCCTGTTCAAATTCTGCCACTAGCTCTTTTGCCTGGTTTTTATTTATCCTCTCATCTGGTATGTCATATGTAAAACCATAATCTTTGCTTACATATTGTATTAATTTATCTCCTGAAAAATAAAAATCAAAACGCAAGGTAATATCATTATAACTTTCTCCGTTTCCCAATAAATAAGTATTATCCATCAGTCTCCAGAAGCCTTTTTTATGCAATTCATTTACAACATAATCTGGCATAGTATCTTCCATAGCTTCCATCAAACCACACATAGGCTGTACATCTGCTCTTGTATCATTAACTGGTATTATACGTACAATATTGGCATACTGCTTTTTTACACCTTCCTCTGTTAAACCTTGGTATATTATCTCCCCATTTTTACATTTAAAAGCAGGAGAATATTCACCTGGAAGTGTATAAATATTTTTTCCATCTTCTGTAGAAAGAGCATATCTTATAATACTTCCATCATCATCTACTGTAAAAACCTGGTAATTCATAAAATTTCCAAGCATTGGCATTGCTGTCTGTCCCTGTCCTAGTACAAAGTCATCTTTATTGCCATCCCCGTCATAATCCTTAACAGACAGGCTGAATCCTTCTTTTGGATAATAAATATCCTGGTTTCCAAATTCCAGCATATACTCTGCATATTTTACATTTTCTTTATAAGTCCTTATTACAAATTCCCCACTATAATACCCATCAACTGCAGAGGTGTTACTATCTGATGTATGTACAATCTGTACATTATATCCATTAATAGTTTTATTTGCAACTATATTCCCATATTCCTTGTTATCCTCTCTTTCCAATTTTCCACTATCTTTATTTTCTTCTGTTTTTTTTACATTATTTTTTATATCTTCTTTATCATAAGCATTTGTCAGGCATACTGCCCCTGATGCCATAATCAATATTACCGCAAATATACCAATCCATTTCCCATGTTTTTTAAAATTTAACACGTTTACCACCCTCTTTTTTGTATCTGTTTCACCAAAAGATAAAAGCCCTGCTGTCTTTCCTCTTTTATTTGTGGCAAATCCTAATAACGACATGCTGTAATCTTTACATATGCCTGCACCCATATCCTGTAATACATACTCATCACAACTCATTTCCATATCTCTCACCATTAAAAAATAAGATACCCACACCAAAGGATTGAACCAGTAAATACAAACAAGTAAAAATGCAGCAGGTTTAATAATATAATCCTTGCGTTTTATATGATATTTCTCATGTTTTAATATATACTCCTGCTCCTCTTTCCTTAACTGGAAAGGAATATATATTCTTGGATGCCAAATCCCAATAACAAATGGTGAAGGAATATTTTCACATTCGTAAATATTATCTTTAAGCCGTACTGCCTTTTCAAGATGCCTTTTCATAACAAACAGCATATAAAAGTTCTTTAATACAATAAACACAATACCTGCAAGCCATATAAATGTACTATATTTAATAACAGGATTTATCTGTTTTTTGCTTTCTGCTGCCTGTATATTATTTTCTGGTACAGATATATTTCCAGCAATCTCCTTGCCTGGCTGTATATTTGTATTCTCTTTTCCAGCTTGTTTTACTGGAATGCCAGTATTATCTTCTGGCACTTTACTATCTTTATTATTACCAGAAAACTGCCTGCCAGGCTGTCCATAATAAGATATTACATTTGTTTTATTAATTCCTCTTCCAATAAAATCTGTATCTATTATATTAAATAAACTAATCCGGGAAGAAACAGCAACTGGACAGATTAAACGTATTCCAACAACAAGCCATATAATATACCTGTATTTTTTAGGCAGCCTGCACATAATACCACGTACAAATAAAACAATAATAATAACTGGACATGCTGTAACTGCCATATTTAAAACTAATATAAATAAATTATACAACATCTTCCACATCTCCTTCCTTCTGCACAATATCATTTAGTTAAATAAAGTCTAATAAATAAAGGACTTATTGATGTTTGAAAATTAAAATTACACAAAGATTATATTACTCTGGCAAGTTCCAAATGTTTTACCATAAAGCAGCTGTTTGGGGGCGCTGGTGCTTAAGCCTTGTTTTTTAAGGCTTTATGCACCACTGCGCATCCCATCCAAGCGAAAGCGGCTGCTGTTGGTAAACATTTGGAACTGCCAGAGATACACAACTTATGAATATTTAATTTTCAAACATCCAGAACTTTGCCATTTATAGGATGGCTGCTTAACTAAATGGCATTGTCCTTCTGCACTATTCCCCAATATGATTGTCAATAAGTTTCTTAATCTTCTCTGCTTCCTTTGCTGGAATTTTCTTTCCACCAAGAAAAGCCGCAAGAAACTGTGGAAGAGACCCGCCAAATGTCCTTTCAACAAAATAAGCCGACTCATCTCTTTGTACACATTCTTTTTCAATTAAAACAGAAACTATAGCATTTTCATTTTTAATATATCCCTTTTCAGACAATTTTTTAATAGTAGTATATGTAGTAGATTTCTTCCATCCCAGAACTTCGTTACATAATTTCACCAGTGTACCAGAATTAACTGGTGCATGTTCCCATACAACCATCATAAAACGGTAATCACTATCACATAATTTTAAATATTCCATAAAAATCCCCCTTCCAGAATAAAAAGTCTGTTGTTATAGACCATAATTTAAATTAAGTCTATAACAACAGACCATATTTGTCAATTATTTTTTCAGTTATAATTGCTACAAACTATAATTACTCTTTCCTTGCAACAAAAATATAATGCGGCATATCAATTTCCTTGTAATATTTTATAAATGTACCACATTTAACCATTCCGTTACGTTTTGCAACATTCTGTGAAGCAATATTATTATCTCTTATAATTGAATAAACCTCATCCACCCCAAGAACATTAAAAGCATATTTATTACATGCTTTTGCTGCTTCTGTAGCATAACCTTTATGCCAATACTTTTTCTGGAACAAATATCCAGTTTCAACAACTCTCTTTCCTGGAATGTCCTGCATTGTAAGCCCGCACTGTCCAATCATATTGCCATTCTCTTTTAAAATAACAGCATTAAGCCCAAAGCCATCCTCTTTATAACGCATTATTTGCTTGTCAAGCCAGTCCTGCGTTTCCTTATTAGTAAATGCACCCTCATAAGCATACATAACATCCTTATCTTGTAATATTTTGCATAAACTATCAAAATCCTGTTGTCCCATTTCCCTTAATACAAGCCTCTCCGTTTCTATAAAAATTCTTTCATTATGCATAAAATCTTTCTCCCCCTTGCTGTCCAAAAAACCATTGCCACTTATACATCATATATAATTTATAAAGTATTTAATTTTCAAACATCCAGATATTCACGCATAAGCTTTTCTAAAATATCCAGTTTATCACTAATTACAGATTTGCACTTTGTAGAACGGTCTTTATCTGTTTCCTTAAACACCTTTCCATTTACTTCCTTATTGTCCAGCCCATTTTTAAAAGCGGTTAAAAAATCTGCAAATTTCCTATCATCCAGTTCCAGATAAGTAAATTTATTAAATAACGTAAACCAGATAAAAGAATCCTTAGCTGTAAAAATATTTTTCAAACTTCCAGTAATAATATTTTCCAGACGGTGCAGGTTATTCCCAAGTATTTGGAATTCCTTTACAGAACCTTGTTTATTAAGGTATCTCCCAAGCTGTTTAGGCTGGCTCTTCCATTTATCAAAATGGAACATGCACATAACAGATTCCATAATTACTCTTTCTAGTGTACCATTACTCTTCTCTTTTTCCGTATAAACCCCACAGTCCCTAAAAAAACGGCAGTCCATAATACTTCTTACATCTCTTGCAAAATTATCTAAATATGTAAATGCTTTCTGGGCGGGTTTCATTGAAGCATGGTTATTATATCTTCTGACAAGCTTAGAAATCTGCTTAATATTACATTCTTCATGTATTACCGTTTCAACCTGGTATTCATTAAATTTCTTTTTTAACTCTTCTGGCAGGTCACTATATGTTTTATTCTTAATATCAAATATTGCATTATCCCATATAATATTGCCATTATTATCTGTTTTTATATTACCATTACTATCCCTGGCTTTTGTATGGTAAACAATAACAGAATCCTCAATAGAAGAAGTAATTTTATAATTCCCATACCTGTACATTTGTAAAGATACACTTCTCTGCAGCCCGTCAATTACCCATATCTGTGAATTTAATTCCTCTCCCAGTATAATAGGAGGAATATAATCATCCGTTAAAACGGTTACTATAAGTTCATTTACCATACTATTGTCCCATGCACCAGGCAGACGTTGTACATCCTGGTCTGAGCGGATATCACAGTCTTTTATTTTATTTAAATACATATCCATTGTATATGTCTGTTTTCTTGGTTTTGCCATAACTATCCTCCTCTGGTCTTAAAATAATATAGAAATATTCCTGTATGAATGTAATGCCAGTTTTCCATCAGAATACTCTTTTCCAGAAATATGCAGTTTCTCCTGGATTTCATGTGGTTTATACCCTTCTGCTGACAGTTCCAGTATACTTCTCTGTGTTTCTGAAAGCCTGTTTAAATATAATAAAATTTTATTGCCATATTCTCCCTCTGAAAGCCCAATAACTATATCTTCAATATTATAGTTATCTGCAATAATATCACCAATTCCAATATTTCCATTAATGCCAGTAAGTGCATCAATAGAAACAGACAACCTGTCCGCCACGCGTTTATAAGAATTCCTTTTAGATATTTCTGACTTTATCTTATTACATAAACAGGTGTAAAGAAATACTTCAAATGGCCTTGTGTTATCATAACTTCTAATAACATTTGTAAACACTTCATTGGCAAGTGAATAAAAATCATCCTTGTCCATATCATACAAGCCGCCATAATTTAATAATATCTTGTCTACTATTTTACGAAGTTTTTTTGCATTATCTGCATAATAAATATTAATTATCTGTTCCATACTTTAACAAATCTCCCTCCATTTGTTTATATTATATTATCACGAACATTAGTTTGTGTCAAGCTTTTTGCAAACTAATGTTCGCAGATTTTCAGGACAAAATTTTTATTGTTAAAAATATATCCAAAACCAGAAATAAAGAAATTAAAACTAGAAATATATATTGTATTACAAAAATATGGCATGACCCAGAAAAAGGAGGATTATTACATATGGAACAAAATTTGTACAACCAAAAATATTACAATACAAATTATCCAGGTTTTGGAAGTGAAACTAAATACAAGAATATGTCTATAGAAGAATTAAGGCAGATAAAAGTAATTTCTAATACAGATGGCAGGCCGCCAAAAGGTCTTACTAATGATAAATGGCAGGCAGAATTTAATATAAGAAAATTATTTATACATCCTTATGGCAGTGAAACCACAAAACTTGGTGGAAAATACTCCAGGGAAGCAGGTACATGGAACACCGGGCCAGGCAAACCATATGTTGGATGTACCAACTGGCAGTCATATTGTTCTTTTATAAATGATATTTTAAAAAATATCAGAAATGGGCAAATTGATTATTGTTATTATATTTACCAGATTATGCACCTAGCAAAATTCCATAAAGAAACATTAAAAACAAGATATTGTGATGGATACTGGGAAGTCTGGCTGGAAAGCCCAAGCCAGCCAACACCAGCCAGACCTGGTACAATAATGTTTAACGGAGGTACAAAATGTTAGATAAACAATATAATTTATACTCTGCAGATACATCAGACTTCTACAGTAACCATGAAAGATACTGGCATAATACCAACTACAGATACCGCATGGAACAGGTTTATGTTAAAAAACAACTTACAGAAACCAGCCATAAATTAAAAAAACTTGGATATACAGACAGTTATATTAAAGAGTTAAAAAATATAACTAATCCAGATAATATTTCTGATAAAAATATTTTAGAATATATACACTGGACAGGCTTATATAAACATAAACAAGAAAAAATAAAAGAGTCAAAAGAAAAGTTAATTTCACTTTTATCAAACAAAGTGGCACAGAATAAACTTTCAAATGGCAAAGACCATATACGGGTTATCAAAAAAGAAAGACTTAAAGATAATAATGTAATCTCCGCTTTTGATTCTTCTCTTAGCAGGATTATTGGCATAAAACAAGATGAATTAACAAATTCCCTTATAGTTGTACAAGTATATTATTTTGATATATTTAAAGATATTGCCTTCTATGGATTTATTTATAATGGGGCAAAATACAGATATTTTACCTCGTCCGCTGGGCAAATACGTAATAAAAAAGCCGTTTTTATTAAAGAAGATATATGGAACCATATTGAAAAAACCATTATGTGCGGGCTTACAATAGATAAAATTAATTCAAAAGGTGGAAATAACGCTAATAAACATCTTGCTTATATGGCATTAACCAGTTCAGCAACGGATGAATGGAAAGAATTTAATATTGATAAATCTATTGTAATTGAAGATTTTGAAACACAGGTATATGGTACATTTGACTTTGTAGATGAAACAGATTATTCAGTTACACGCAGGACAGATTATGTGCCAGTCCCACATACTGATGGCGCTGGAATGATACTTCCCTCAGTTTCTTCCAAAAATTTTATGTTCCGTGCACCATGGATTAAAGGACTGCTAGGTGTATTTGATTTCAGGGAATTTATAAAAGAAAAGGGATTTTCTCCTGTTATTACTGATATATATGGCAAAGAACATAATATAATTAATGAAGATATACAGATTATATTTACCAGAAGCCAGTTTAAAATGCATTAAATATTAGTGCCTTTATGCAGTAATGCATATAGCAAACGTGGTGAACCTGGAAATCCAGGGTGTGCATTACACGTCTAGTAACCGTAGGAAATAACGGCTAAGTAATGTGCTAACAGGGAAAAGCTAAGTGGTATTAAAAAAGCATACCATATGCCAACCCCGTGCCAAGCCTTTATATAAGGAAGGTGTAACGGCTATCTTTTAAAAGAGTACATAGCAGGTGCAACTCCTCTATGGAAGCGCCACGCACCCTTTTATATATTTATACAAAAGGGTGGTGATATAGCCTACTCCCGGGGACAGGCTGTAATTTATACAGCCTCCTTATAAATACTGGGAAACCAGGGGTATAAAGGAAATATTATGATTCATGGGAAGAATATAAAAATTATTTTAAAAAGTATAACTGTAGTGCTGGAATTTGCAATATTGAAGAAGACAGGATTAAAAATGCAAAAATAAATTACCAGATGCTCCAGACCCTGACTGATATTACAGATGAAGAAACGGATATACTTGTACATAAATCACTGGAACGTATTAATAATATCTGCACTTCAAAAGAAACAATAATGGATATTCTTGGCATTACACCATACAACACCAATATGACACCATTCCAAAAAGCAGTAAAAATATATCCTGCACTAATAAATGATACATATACCAAAGATATTATACGTGAAATAAAAAACAGCCTTTTAAAGAAATACCGCAGCGGAAAACTTGAAATAACTGGCAAATATACATTTATCCTGCCTGATTACTACGCTGCCTGTGAATACTGGTTCGGACATATTAAAAATCCAGACGGGCTCCTTGCAGACGGAGAAGTCTTCTGCTGGTTATTCAGGCAATATGATAAACTGGACTGCCTTAGAAGCCCGCATCTTTATAAGGAACATGCAGTAAGGGCTAATACAGCCAATAACATATATGGAAGCCGTACATGCAATATAAGGAAATGGTTTACTACTAATGGAATATATGCAAGCACACATGATTTAATTAGTAAAATCCTTATGTATGATGTTGATGGTGACAAAGCACTTGTAGTTGCTGATAAAGATTTCACCAGGATTGCAGAAAGAAACATGTCTGGAATTGTACCACTATAGTCATTCAATTTGAAAAAAGGAATAAATAGCGTCATCAAGAGAAGAAAAA